>JBJMLA010000071.1:0-1646 GCA_045805505.1 Solirubrobacteraceae bacterium | reverse complement strand
GGCCCTCACGAGGTCTGTCAGGTTCAGAACATCAGGGCCGAAGGGCCCATAGGAGGAGGCCGAATGGCCAAGGGAGGCGCTAGAAGCAGGTCAGGGCCCGCGCCGGATCCAAACGCGCTGCGTCGCGATCGCGATGGCGACACCTGGCTCACGTTGCCGGCGTCCGGACGGAAAGGTCGCGCCCCAGCGTGGCCGCTGTCGAAAGCCTCGGCGCGCGAGCGCGCGATCTGGAATCGCGAGTGGAAGCGGCCGCAGGCGATCGAGTGGGAGCGCAACGGCCAGGAGCTCGAGGTCGCGCTCTACGTCCGTTCGCTCGTCGACGCCGAGCAGCAGGGCGCGCAGGTCACGATGCGGACGCTCGTGCGCCAGCAGCAGGAGGCGCTCGGGATCTCGCTGCCCGGGCTGCAGCGCAACCGGTGGCGCATCGAACCTGAGGAGGCGAAGCCCGCCGGCGGCCGCGCGACACGCGCACCTTCGGCGAAGGGCCGGCTGAAGGTCGTGGCCGGTGGACGCAGCTGAGCTCGTCGTCGACTTCCCGACGCTGCTCGTCGCCGCCGACTGGGCGCAGGCCCACTGCATCGTTCCCGACGGCTTCGACAAGGGCGACCCGTTCGAGTTCGTCGACTGGCAGCTCTGGTCGCTGCTCAACTTCTACCGGCTGAACCCGAAAGCGAAGGTCGGCCAGCTGGCCACCGCGTTCCACTTCCGCCGCGGGCAGATCGTGCTCCCGCAGAAGGCGGGCAAGGCGCCCTACACCTCCGCGCACGTGTGTGTCGAGGGCGTCGGGCCCGCGCTGTTCGCCGGCTGGGCGAAGGGCGGCGAGGTCTGGGACTGCCGCGATCACCGTTGCAGCTGCGGCTGGATCTACGAGTACGAGCCGGGCGAGGCGATGGGCATGCCCTGGCCGACGCCGCTGATACAGATCACCGCGTACTCCGAGGACCAGACCGACAACATCTACGACGCGCTGCGGCCGATGATCGACGACGGCCCGCTGAGCGACCTGATCCCCAAGACTGGCGAGGAGTTCATCCGCCTCCCGAACAAGGGGCGCATCGACATCGTCACCTCCAACGCGCAGTCCCGCCTCGGGCAGCGCGTCACGTTCGTCCCACAGGACGAGACTGGGATCTGGACCAAGACCAACGGCATGATCAAGGTCGCCGAGACTCAGCGCCGCGGCCTCGCCGGCATGGGCGGCCGCGCCGAAGAGACGACGAACGCCTGGGACCCGAACGAAGGATCCGTCGCTCAGCGCACCGCCGAGTCCGAGCGACCCGACATCTTCCGCATCCATCCCGAGGCGCCGGCGGGCCTCAACTACGCGAACAAGCAGGACCGCAGGAAGATCCATCGCGCCGTCTACACCGGCTGCAGCTGGATCGACCTCGACGCGATCGAGGCCGAGGCGGCCGAGCTGCTCGAGACCGACGCGCCGCAGGCCGAGCGCTTCTTCGGCAACCGCGTCGTCGCCGGCGCCGACAAGGCCTTCGACCTCGAGCACTACAAGACGCTTACGGTGGCGGACGCGCGCATCGACGCCGGCCGGATCGTCACGCTCGGCTTCGACGGTGCGCTCTTTATCGACTCCACGGGCCTCGTCGCCACAGACGTCGAGACCGGCCACCAGGCCGTAGTTGCCGTCC
>JBJMLA010000070.1:0-1866 GCA_045805505.1 Solirubrobacteraceae bacterium | reverse complement strand
CGTCCAATTGAGGTTGAAGACGTGCGCCGCGGCGGGGTTCACGGCGGTGATGCCGATCTTGTTCCCGTAGGCGAGCGCCTCGCCTGCGCGCACGTCACTGACCTCCGTGACGCCGGGTGTCTTCTTGACGGCCTCAGACGCGGCGATCGGGATCGGGTCGAAGTTGTTCTGAGCCGTGATGGCGTAATCCGCGCTCCGCCAGATGTCCTTCACGGAGCCGCGGAAGCTGGAGACGATGCCCGCGGCGAGCATCGACACGAGTGTCACCAGCGCGAGGCCGATCATCAGCGCAGACGCCGTCGAGGCGGTCCGCTGCGGATTGCGCCGGGAGTTGTCGCGTGCGAGCGCGCCGGCGGCCGCGCCCATCTTCGTCGCCGGCCAGCCGAGCGTCCAGGCGAGCGGCCCGATCAAGCGCACCGACAGCAGTGCGATGCCGAAGAACACGATCAGCGCGCCGCCGAGCATCAACAGCAGGATCTGACCCGTCGCCAGGCCCGGGACGAACAGGCCGGCGAGCAGCGCCGCGAAGCCGAGTGCGGTCAGCACGAGCGCCGCCGGCAGCCGGTAGCGCGCCCAGCGCGATTCCGGCAGCGTTGCGCCCTCGCGCACGGCCGCGATCGGCGGCACCCGCGTCGCGCGGAGCGCGGGCCTCAGGCTAGCGAGCAGCGTCACGACGATGCCGACGATCAGCGCGACCACGATCGTCCGCGTCTCGAGCGTGAGCCCGTTGTTCGGCAGCGTGAACCCGACAGCGTCGAAGAGCGAGAAGAGACCCTTGGCGAGCGCGAGACCGGCGAAGAGCCCCACCAGCGACGCGAGCGTGCCCATCACGAGCGCCTCGAGCATCACCGAGCGCAGCACCTGGCCACGCGACGCGCCGAGCGTCCGCAGCGTCGCGAATTCGCGCGTCCGCTGCGCAATCGTGATCGACAGCGAGTTGGCAATGACAAAGCTGCCGACGAACAGCGCCACGCCGCCGAAGCCCAGCAAGAACTTCTGCAGGAACGACACGAACGAGTTCGTGTCCTTGGCGTCCTCGTGTGACTGTGCGGTCGCCGTGCGAACCTGGGCGTCCGCCGGCAGGATCGACTGGACCGAGCTGATCAGTTTCGGATCGGAGACTCCCTGCGAAGCTGCGAGCGCGATCTCGTCGAGCTTGCCGGACTTCTCGAACAGCTGCTGCGCGGTCGGTAGGTCGAAGCCTGCGAGCGTCGCGCCGCCGATCGTCGAGACCGACCCGAACTTGACGGTGCCCGAGACGCGCAAGCGTCGCACCGGCCCTTGCGCCTGCACGCCGATGACCTGGCCGAGCTGGAGGTGCTCCTTCGATGCGGTCGACTTGTCGACGACGACTTCGTTCGCCTTCGGCCAGTTGCCGGAGACGAGCTGAAGCGGATTGAAGCGCGACGTCCCGTTCGCGATGCTGAAGCCGAGGTTCGGCGCTCCGCCGTAGACGATCGCCTTGCCGTCGTTGCCGATCAGGTGCGCCTGGCCGTTGACTTGGCCCTCCGCCTCGGCGACCTCGGGCAGCGCGCGGACCTTCTCGAGCAGCGACTCGTCGAGCGAAGGCGCACTCGTGCCGGTGTCGCTGCTGACGTCGAACGCGGCCTTCCCGCTGATCACGGCGTCCGAGCCGGCACGCGTCTCGAAGAAGATCGAGTGGAAGGCGTTGTTGATCGAGTCGGTCAGCACGTACGTCCCGCTGACTGTCGCGACGCCGAGGACGATGGCGATGGCCGTCAATGCGGTCCGCAGCTTGCGGCCGAGCAGCCCGCGCAGCGCGAACGCGGTCACGTCTCGCCGAGCTCCTCCATCGCCGCCACGATGTCGTGGGCGGAGATGTTCGTAGCCTCACGCACGATCAGG
>JBJMLA010000069.1:0-16637 GCA_045805505.1 Solirubrobacteraceae bacterium | reverse complement strand
GCCCTCGGCGATCTTCTCGCCGTGGTCGAGCACGGTCACGCGCTCCGACACGCCCATGACGACCTTCATGTCGTGCTCGATCAGCAAGATGGTCAGCCCGCGCTCGTCGCGCAGCTTGTGCATGAACTCGGTGAGGTTGGCGGACTCGGCGGGGTTCATCCCGGCCGTGGGCTCGTCGAGCAGCAGCAGCTTCGGGTCCGAGGCCAGGGCGCGGGCGATCTCCACGCGGCGCTGGTCGCCGTAGGACAGGTTGATGGCCAGGTCGTCGAAGCGGTCGCGCTTGACGCCGCTGAACAGCAGCATCTCCTCGGCCTTCTTGCGGACGTCGCGCTCCTCGCGGCGCACCCGCGGCGTGCGGATGACGGCGCCGACGAGGCCCGCCTTCATGCGCGCATGCTGGCCGACCATGACGTTCTCGACCGGCGACATCGTCGCCCACAGGCGGATGTTCTGGAACGTCCGGGCGATGCCGTGGTTGGTGATCTTGTCCGGGCGGGTGCGCGTGGTGTCGCGGCCCTCGAACTCGATCTTGCCCGTGCTCGGCGTGTACAGGCCGGTGAGCATGTTGAAGAACGTCGTCTTGCCGGCGCCGTTGGGGCCGATGATCGAGACGATGCTCTTGCGGGGGATGGAGAACGTGACGTCGTTGACGGCCACGAGCCCGCCGAAGATCTTCGAGACGCGCTCGGCCTCGAGGATGTTCTCGTTGTCCATGGCGCTCATACCCCGTGCGTCCCCAGCTGTGCGTCGTCGACGCCCACGCCCTCGGTGAGCTCGAGCTTGCGCCGTCGCTCGGGGATCAGGCCCTGCGGTCTGAGGATCATCATGAGCACGAGAAGGAAGCCGTAGAGCAGGTACTGGATGTCGGGGAGGCTGAAGTCGAAGCCGAGATCGCCCGGGATGTCCTTGAACGCGTCGGCCTGGATGACCTGGTACTGGATGACGGTCAGCGCCGTGGCGCCGGCCATCGCTCCCCAGATCGAGCCGAGGCCGCCGAGGATCACCATCGCCAGGATGAGGATCGAGAAACCGAACTGGAACTGGTCGGCGTTGACCGTGTTGAAGTAGGCGCCGAGGAACGAGCCGGACATGCCGCCCATCGCGGCACCGGCGGCGTAGGCCAGCAGCTTGGTCTTGACCAGCGGCACACCCATGGAGGAGGCGGCGACCTCGTCCTCGCGGATGGCCACCCATGCGCGCCCGAGGCGCGAGTCGCGCAGGCGCGAGGTGATGAACAGGATGACCAGCATCATGCCCAGCGCCGTCCAGTACCACGGGCGCAGGTTGAGCTGGTTGAACGGGTCGAGCCCCGGCAGCTGGAGCTGGTCGACGGGGGTGATGCCCTGGCGTCCGGCGGTCAGCGGCCATTCCGAGCCCGATCCGGGCAGGTGGAGCTCGTCGCCGTTGATGGCGATGACGCGGATGATCTCGCCGAAGGCCAGCGTGACGATGGCGATGTAGTCGCCGCGCAGGCGCAGCGTCGGCAGGCCGATGATCACGCCCGCGACCGCGCAGATGATCGCGGCCAGGACCACGACGATCAGCCAGTTGAAGTGGATGCCCGGCAGCTGGTTGAGGAAGCCGCTGACGCCGACGTGGATGTCGGCGTTGACGTAGAACCCCGAGCTGAACCAGCCGGCCGAGTAGGCGCCGAGCGCGAAGAACGCGACGTAGCCGAGGTCGAGCAGGCCGGCGAAGCCGACGACGGTGTTCAGGCCGAGCGCCATGACCATGTAGGCCATGGCGATGACCGCGGTGTTCATCCACGACCCGGCCTCGTTCTGCGTGAACGGGAACAGGATCGCCGCCGCGAGGACGGCGATGCCGAACACCTTGCCCGACCAGGAGGGCAGGCGTGCCTTGAGGTCGCTCATCAGCCCGCCTCCCGCGTTTCCTCGCCGAACAACCCTTGCGGGCGGAACACCATGATCAGGATCAGGTAGACGAACACGACGGCAGGCGTCCACGACGGGCCGCCGACGCCGATCAGCGGCAGATCGGTCCGGTTGTCGGATATCTGCTGGATGCAGCCGATGATCAGACCTCCGGCGACGGCGCCCTTGAGGTTGCCGATGCCGCCCATGACCGCGGCGGTGAACGCCAGCAGGCCGTTGTTGAAGCCCTGGAAGTACCAGATCGTCGTCTGGTAGAGCGCGTAGATCAGGCCGGCGGCGCCGGCCATCAGGCCGCCGATGAAGAACGTCGCCGAGATCGTCGTGTCGACGTTGATGCCCATCAGCCGCGCGGCCTCGGGGTCCTGCGCGGTGGCGCGCATGGCCTTGCCGAGGCGGGTCGTGGTGATGAAGGTGACCATCGCGATGACCAGCGGGATCGTCACGGCGAAGGCCAGCAGGTCGGCCCGCTCGATGTTGATGCCGAGGATCGTCGCGACGTTCTGCTGGGCGTGGACGAGGTCGTCGACCGAGCGCGGCGAGCCGCCGAGCCACAGCAGACCCACGTTCTGCAGGACGAAGGACATGCCGACGGCGGTGATCAGCGGCGCCAGCTTCGGCGCGCTGCGCAGCGGCTTGTAGGCGACCTTCTCGATCAGGACATTGAGCACGCCGCACAGCAGCATCGTCGCGATCAGCGCGACGAGGATGCCGCCGACGATCCCGAACGTGCTGGTCACCAGCGTCACGCCGAGGATCCCGCCCCAGACCTGCTGGGCGGTGAACGAGCCGATCATGAACACGTCGCCGTGGGCGAAGTTGATCAGCTCGATGATCCCGTAGACCAGGGTGTAGCCGATGGCGATCAACGCGATGATCGAGCCGTTCGACAACCCTGCGAAGAGGTTGTTGCCCAGGTGGGCGAGGTTCCCGTCGTCCTTGAGGTCCTGGATCCCGTACCAGACGGGGAGGAACAGCAGGACCAGGATCAGGCCGTACTTGTTGAAGAAGATCCGTACGCGGTCGCCGGCCGACTGGGAGAGGGCGGCGGGGGCGTCGGAGGTAGCGCCTGTGTTCGCTTCCATAGCTGTGGTTCAGAGCACCGGAGGCGCGGGGCGGGCACATGGCCCACCCCGCGATCCGATGAATCTTTCGGGTAGTGCTACCCCTCCGACTTGACTGCGGTGTCGAACGTCGGGTTGCCGTCGTCGCCCACCTTGTAGACGCCGTAGTCGGTCAGGGTCGTATCGCCGTTCTCATCGAACGAGTACGTGCCCAGGGCCGAGTCACGGTCCTTGGTCGCGAACAGGGTCTCGAGGACCTTGGCCTTGTCGGTGCCGCCGTCGCCGGCCGCCTCGATGGTGTCGAGGGCGAGCTTCATGCCCTCGTAGCCATAGATGGCGTACGGGTCGGGGTTGGCGTTGCCGTACTTGGCCTTGAACGCGTCGATGAACTCCTGGCCGCCCGGGTAGGACGTCAGATCCAGCGTCGCGACCGAGCACTTGAAGCGCTTCCCGAGCTCAGCCGGGATGCCCTTCTTGGCCGGGTTCGTGAAGCCGGACTCGCACACGCCGTCGGGGCCGTACAGCTTGGCGTCGGGCATCGCGGCCCCGACATCCTTGTACAGCTGCACCGCGCCGTTGGCGGTGACGCCACCGAACAGGAAGCAGTCGGCGCCCTGGGACTTGAAGTCCGCAGCAACCGACCGGAAGTTCGATGCCGTCTTGTCGATGCCGACGTCCTCCGTCAGCTCGACGCCGACGTCCTTCGCCTGGATCTCGACGAGTCGAGCCAGACCGAGGCCGTAGGTGTCCTTGTCGTTCGCGAGCGCGACCTTGGTGCAGCCGTCCTGCTTCATGAGAGTGAGCAGTGCAGCGGCCTGGATCGTGTCACGCGGGACGATGCGAGCGTACGTCCGCTTGCCCGTCGGGTAGTACTTGGCGGGCTCGCCCTTCTCTGAGCCCGGCTCGTCGGTCGTCAGACCGACGTAGGTGTTGGCCGGCGAGACCTGCGGGATGCCGGCCTGGTTGAGGATCGGGATCGAGATCGCCGAAGCGCCCGAGTTGAACTCCCCGATGTAGAACACGGCCTTGTCGTCCTGGGCGACCTTCCGGGCGTTCTGGGCGACCTGGCCCGGATCCCAGTTGCCGGCCTGAGCGGTCGAGTCGTCGAGCGACTCGTAGTTGACCGTGATGTTTCCAGCCTTGCCACCGGCCTCCTCGAGGGCCAGCTTGATGCCCTGGACCATGGCGCCGGTCTGATCCTTCGAGGCGCCCTGGAGCGGGAGGCTCGAGTAGACGTCGACCGAGCCGCCAGCGGACTGCCCGCTGCTGGTTCCGCCGGTGTCGCCCGAGTCGCTGCTGTTGTTGTCGTCACCGCAAGCGGCGACTCCGAGTGCCAGTGCGGCGCACCCGAATACTGCAATAAGACGTGACCTCACAGAGATACATCCTCCAAATTGGAGCGGTTGGGACGGCGGCACCCTATACGCGGTTCGACGCGGAAAGCAACAACGAAGGGGTTCGCTAATACGGCGCTAACCCGCCGGCGTGATGACGCGCTCGAGGCGAAAACGCCCTGCACGTACGCCGTAGGCGCCGATCGGGAGGCCCTCGGCGTCCCCATCGGCCCCCACGGAATATGGGCCGAGCACGGACTCGCGCACGGTCGCACCCAGGTAGCTGCCGATGACCGCGCGCCGGTCGTTCCCGTCGTCTCCGGCGCGCCGGATCGCGTCGAGCACGCCGCGCATCGCCTCGTAGCCGTACAGCGCGGCCGGCGGGGGCGCCGAGCCGAACAGCTCGCGATAGCGGCCCGCCATGCGCTGGGCTCCGGCGGAGCGCTTGGCGAGCGGCAGCATGGGACTGAGCATGTGCAGGTCGGTGGCGTCAGGCAGCGCGGCGGCCAGCCGCGGGCCCGACACGCCGCTGGTGGCGAACAGGGCGCGCGCGGGCGTCCGGTCGTGCACCGCGCGCAGCAGCGCGGCGGCGTCGGCCACGGACGCGCCGGCGTAGACCACGGCCGGAGCCGCGATGCGAGCGAGGTCGCGCGCCGCGCCGGCCACGTCGGGCGGGTCCTGGCCGGGCTCGACCCGGACCTCGTCGACGACGGTGATCTCCGCGGCCTGCAGCGCGCGATCGAGCTCGGTGCCGTGGCCCAGGCCCTCCTGGAACCCGTCGTAGGCGACCGCCACGCGGGCGAAGCCGGCGTCGTCGATCAGCTGGGCGAGCGCCTGGGCCTCCTGGGCGCCGGACGGCACGAGCCGCGCGAACGTCCGCTCGCCGGAGGGGTAGTACTTGTCGGGCTCGCCCTTGTCGGTGGGCTGGGTCAGGCCGCTGTAGCCGCTCAGCGGGCTGATCTGGAGGATCCCGATCTCGTTGACGATCGGCACCGAGATGGCGCTCGCGCCGGAGTCCAGGTCGCCCAGGTAGGCGATCGTCGAGGGGTTCTCGGCCGCCTCGCGGGCGTTGGCCGCGACCTGGCGCGGATCCCAGCGGCCCGTCGAGCTCTTGGTGTCGTCGAGGGCGATCAGCCCGATGTCGAGGTTGCCGACGCGGCCGCCGACCTCGTCGAGCGCCAGCTTCTCTCCCCGCAGCACGGCGCGCCCTTCGGCCTCGCGGATGCCCCGCAGCGGCAGGCCCGTGTAGATCGTCAGCGTGTCGGAGGTGATCCGGGTGCTGGACGCCTTGCCGCCTCCGCAGCCGAGCGCGGCGACCGGCGCCATGGCCGCGAGGCCCACCGCCAGCGCGCGCCGCATCGGGTCCGCCGGCCGCCTAGCGGTTTCGGCCGGGCAGGAACGGCACCAGCATGCGAGCGGTGGCGCCGAGCAGGACGACGACGATCGTGATCATGAACGCGTCGATGCTTTTGCTGCCCAGCGCCCAGAGGACGATCCAGATCAGCAGGCCGACGGTGACGGTGAAGACGAATCCCATGCGGCCTCCGATCCTACCGGCCCGCCCGACCGTCAGGCGCGCAGGGCTTCGGTGAAGCCCCTGACGAGCGCCTCGACGTCCTCGCCGTCGCCCGCCGCCCGGACCAGCCGGCTGCCGACGATCACGCCGTCGGCGCCGGCGTCGGCGACCTGGACGGCCTGATCGGGGGTGCCGATGCCGAAGCCCACGGCCACCGGGACGTCGGTGCTCGCCTTGGTGCGCTCCACCAGCGCGGTGTACTCGCCGCCGCTGCGCTCGCCGGTCGTCCCGGCGACCGACACGGTGTAGATGAAGCCGCGGGCGCGGCCGCCGATCGCCCTGAGCCGCTCGTCGGGCGTCGTCGGGGCGACCAGCGGGACGAGCGCGACGCCCGCGGCGTCACAGGCCTCGAGCAGCGCCGGCGCCTCCTCGAACGGCACGTCCGGGATGATCAGGCCGCTGATCCCGCGGTCGGCCAGCTCGGCGGCGAAGACCTCGACGCCGCGGATCAGGACGAGGTTGACGTAGGTCATGACCACGACGGGCACGTGACGGGCCATCTCGGCGCCCAGGTCGAGGACGGCCTCGGTCGTGGCGCCGGCGGCCAGCGCCTGGGTCCCGGCCTCGTGGACGACGGGACCGTCGGCCAGCGGATCGGAGAACGGGATGCCCAGCTCGACCAGGTCGGCGCCGCCGGCCACGTAGGCCTTCGCGACGTCGTCGGCGGCGGCCGGGCTCGGGAACCCGCCCATCAGGTAGGGCATGAACGCGGCGCGCTTGCCGCTGGAGGCGAAGGCCTCGGCGATGCGGTCGTGGCCGGCGTTGCTCACAGCGGTGACAGCGCGAGGACCTCGGCGAGGTCCTTGTCGCCGCGCCCCGACAGGCAGAGCAGGTCGAGCGTCGAGTCGCTGGGCACGTGCAGGATGTGGTGGAACGCGTGGGCGGTCTCGAGCGCCGGGACGATGCCCTCGAGCCGCGCGACCTCCTTGAAGGCCGCGAGCGCCTCGGCGTCGTTGACCGCGACGTAGGAGGCGCGGCCGGTGTCGCGCAGGTAGGCGTGCTCGGGCCCGGCCCCGGGGTAGTCGAGCCCCGCCGAGATCGAGTGGGCCTCGAGGATCTGGCCGTGGGCGTCCTGCATGATCGCCGAGAGCGCCCCGTGCAACACGCCGGGCGCGCCGCCGACGGTCAGCGCCGCGCCGTGGCGCGGGGTCTCGATGCCGTCTCCTCCCGCCTCGACGCCGACGAGCTGCACGCTCGGGTCGTCGTAGAAGCCGGCGAAGGTGCCGATCGCGTTGGAGCCGCCGCCCACGCAGGCCAGGACGCGGTCGGGCAGGCGGTTGCGCCGCTCGAGGATCTGCTCGCGGGCCTCGTCGCCGATGACGCGCTGGAGCTCGCGGACGATCGCCGGATACGGCGCCGGCCCGACGGCCGAGCCCAGGACGTAGTGCGAGGTCTCGACGTTGGTGACCCAGTCGCGGATCGCCGCGCTGACGGCCTCCTTGAGCGTCCGGGCCCCGGCCTCGACCGGGATGACCTCGGCGCCGAGCATCTGCATGCGCTGGACGTTGGGCTGCTGGCGCCGGACGTCCTCGGCGCCCATGTAGACGACGCAGTCGAGGTCGAGCAGCGCGCAGGCGGTGGCCGATGCGACACCGTGCTGGCCGGCGCCGGTCTCGGCGATGACGCGCGGCTTGCCGATCCGCTTGGCCAGCAGGGCCTGGCCGATGGCGTTGTTGATCTTGTGCGAGCCGGTGTGGTTGAGGTCCTCGCGCTTGAGCCAGACCTCGCGGCCGGCGACCTCCGAGAGCCGCTCGGCGAGGTAGAGCGGTGAGGGCCGGCCGATGTAGTCGCGCGACAGGCGGCCGAGCTCGTTCTTGTAGCCCTCGTCGTCGCGCGCCACGCACCAGATCCGCTCGAGCTCGGCGAGCGCGGGCATCAGGGTCTCGGGGACGTACTGGCCGCCGTAGGGGCCGTAGCGGTGCTCGACGCCCGCCTCCACGCGGTTCACGAGGAGACCTCGGCCGGCGCCTCGGGGGCGGACTCGGCGTCCGGCTCGGGCTCGGGCTCGGGCTCGGGCGTCGGATCGGCGGCGGCGACGGCCTCGGCGAAGGCGCGTAGCTTCTCGGGATCCTTGACGCCCGGCGAGGCCTCGGTGCCGGAGGCGACGTCCACGGCGAACGGGTGCAGCTCGGCCACGCCCTCCCCCACGTTCTCGGCGGTCAGGCCGCCGCTGAGGATCAGCGGGACCTCGCTGAGGCGGTCGATGAGGATCCGCCGGTCGACGGTCTGGCCCGTCCCGCCGCGCATGCCCTCGACGTGCGCGTCGACGAGGTGGAAGTCGACGCTGCGAAAGGCGGTCAGCGCCTGCAGATCGGCCTTGCTGCGGATGCGCTCGGCCTTGATGACCTTCGCGCCCGTGCGACGGGCGACCTCGGTGCAGAAGCTCGGGCCCTCGTCGCCGTGAAGCTGGACGAGGCTCAGCGGCGTCATCTCCGCCAGCGCGGTGATCTCGTCGAGCGAGGAGTTGACGAACACGCCGGCGATCTCCACACGGCGGCGCAGGCGGCTGCTGATCTGGCGAGCGACGTCCGGGGCGCAGGCCCGCGGCGACTCCGGCCAGAAGATCATCCCCAGCGCCCAGGCGCCGTGCTCGATGGCGAGCTCGGCGTCCTCGATGCTGGTGATGCCGCAGTGCTTGATGCGCGTGGCCACCCCCTGAGCGTACCCCGGGGGTGGCCGGCGCTTCGTTCCCCGTCGTCAGCCCTGGGAGGCCTTTGCCGGGAGCTTGCCGAGCTCGACGGCGGCGGTGCGCTCCTTGCCGTCGCGCAGGTAGGTGATGCTCACCTTGTCGCCGGGCTCGCGGCTCTGGATCTCGGTGGCGAGGTCGTCGGCGGTCGCGACGGCCTTGCCGTCGACCTTGGTGATGATGTCGCCGCCGATCTGGAGGTCGGCGCCGTTGACTTGCGCCGTGATGTTGCCGCCGTGCAGGCCCGCCTTGTCCGCGGGGCTGCCGTTCTGGACGTCCTGGACCAGGACCCCCGAGTCGACCGGGAGGTTGAGGCCCTTGAGCGAGTCGTCGACGGTCGCGGTGGTCACCCCGAGCTGCGCGCGCTCGATCGTCTTGCCGGCCTTGAGGTCCGACAGGATGTCCTTGGCGGTGTCGATCGGGACCGCGAAGCCGATGCCGACGTTGCCCTCGCTGCCGCTGCCGCCCGTGGCGATCTGGGAGTTGATGCCGATCACGCGGCCGGTCGCGTCGAGCAGCGGGCCGCCCGAGTTGCCCGGGTTGATCGCGGCGTCGGTCTGGATGACGTCGCGGATGGCAAAGCCGTTGGGCGCCGAGATCTTGCGCTGCAGCGCCGAGACCACGCCCGTGGTCAGCGTGCGGTCGAGGCCGAACGGGTTGCCGATGGCGATCGTCGGGTCGCCGACCTGGATGTCCTTGGCCGAGCCCAGCTCGAGCGGCTGGAGGTCGAGTCCGTCGGGGTCGACCTTCAGCAGCGCGAGGTCGGTGGACGCGTCGCGGCCGACGACCTTCGCGGTCACCGACTTGGAGTCCGAGAACTGGACGCTGACCTTCACCGCGCCCTCGACGACGTGGGCGTTGGTGAGGATGTCGCCGTTGTCGTCGACGACGAAGCCCGAGCCGGTCGCCTCGCCGCGCTGCTCGGTGGGCAGCAGGCTGAACGGCGACTGGGTCTGCTGGACGACCTCGGACCGCACGTAGACGACGCCGGGCGCGTCGCGCTTGTAGATGTCGCGGGCGGTCAGGGCGTCGGAGTTGCTGCTGGCCGTGTTGGCCGCGGCGACCGGGGCCTGCTGGACGACCGTGGTGGTCTTGCCCCCGTCGTCGCCGGTGACCGCGACCACGGCGGCGCCGCCGGCGCCGCCGAAGGCCGCGGCGGCGAGCGCCACGGGTGCGACTTGCTTGACGTTCATGCCGAGCAGTGTGCGACCGCCGGCTTTGGCCAATCTGAAGCGAGGATGAATCTTCTTAAAGAACGGGGTCTGACCCCGAATCTAAAGACGCTCGCCTCGCTGGCGGTGGTCGATGAGGCGCAGGGCGGCGCGGTCCAGGCGCGTGATGGCGTGGATGACGAACGGCGTCGCCGCGAGCAGCACGAAGCCGATGACGGTGGCGGCGGCGACCTCGGGGGCGCCCGACCACCAGCGGTCGTCGAGCGACCAGGACCAGGCCGGGAGGGTGACGAGGAAGCCCACCGTCGACCACCACGCCACGACCGCGCTGAACGTCACGGTGCCCACGGGCAACATCGCCAGGAAGTAGACGCTGGCCCGGCGCGCGGGACGGTCGCGCAGCGCGGCGAGCACCCGGCGCACGAACGTCGGCTCCGGGGCGAGGGCCGGCGGTGCGGCCAGCGAGACGCCGAGCAGGACCTGGGCGCGGTAGCGCTCGAAGCCCGCGGCGTGCCGGGCGAGCAGCACCGACGCGGCGAGGATCGGGATCCCGACGAGCGTGACGGCCAGCGAGACGCCGCTGACCAGCGCCGAGATCATCACGGCGAAGGCGACGACCCCGACACCGAGGTCGAGGACGAGGTAGGCGCTCTCGCGGACCGTGCGGCCGGCGAGCTGGGGGAACGTCGCATGCGTGGACATGGGACGACCGTAAGCGCGCCTTGCCGGTTGCGCATCGGCCCACAGGATGATCCGCTCTCCCCCGTCAGGAGGAGAGCGGATCGGCCGGCCGGACTACCGCTCCCCGTCCTTCTGCGCGCGCCCCTTGTCCGGGAACAGGCGCGCCAGCACGGCATCGACTTGCTGCGGGTCATCGACGACCCGGGCCCCGGGATGGGCGCCGGCGAGGGTCAGCACCCGGTCGGCGCCGTCGTCGGGCAGCACCTCGTAGGCCGACCAGCGGATGACCTGGCCGCCGTCGGCGGGATCGCGCAGCTCGAGCGGCTTGCCGTCGGCCGCCGAGACCCAGAGGGTCCAGGCTTCCCGATCGGAGCCGGCGGTCAGCGAGATGGCCCACGCGTCGACGCCGTTGTGCGTCTCGCGCCCCTCGACGGTCATGTCGTCGCGGTCGAGCAGCGTCCTGACCTTCTGGACGATCGGGTCGGCCACCAGCCGCAGCTCGTCGGGCTTGGCCTGCGCCGGCCCGGGCGGGTCGTAGATGGTGTCGCTGCCGGGGTCATAGATCGCGTCGCCGGCCATCTCGTAGTCCTGCCCGCCGGTGAAGCGCCGGCGCTGCGCGTCGGGATCGTCAGCCGACTGCCAGGTCTCCATCGTCGTCGTGCCGTGGGCGCCCGTCTCGATGCTGCGCGTGTGCAGGATGGTCCCGGCCGGCGGGTTGAGCCAGTGCAGGGCCTGCGTGACGGCCGCGGCCGAGGACGGGCCGCCGGAGCCCGAGCCCCCGGCGAGCATCACCGCCGCTGCCGCGGTGAGGGTGGCGCCGGCGACGGCGGGGGCCGCCATCGCCCTCGGCATGCTGCGGCGTGCGGCGATCGGCTGCTCGCGGACGCGGGCCAGGAGGGCGCCGTCGAAGGCGTGCTCGTCGGCGGCCGCCGCGGGCGGGCACGCGGCGCGCAGCCGCCGGTCGAGCTCGGTGATCACTGGGTCTGCCATTGCGGACGCTCCTTGGTCGTGGTCGGGGGGTTGAGGCTGGTGCCCAGGCGGCGCCGGGCCCGCGCCGCCCGCATGCGGAAGGCGGCGGGCGTGATGCCCAGGGCGCGCGCCGCGTCGGCGCTCGACAGGTCGAACCAGGCCGTCAGCACGACGGCCTCGCGGTCCAGCGGGGACAGCGTCATCAGCGCCTCGCGCAGCTCGGCATCGCTGATGCGATCGGCGGGATCGGGCCCGGGCGAGCGCGGCTGGAGGTCGAGCAGCGCGTGCAGCGCGCCCGACCGCCGCCGGCTGCGGCGGGCGTTGGCCAGGACGCGGCGGGTGACGCCGATCAGCCAGCCGAGCTCGGCGCTGTCGGGGATGTCGTGCTGGCGGCGCCAGGCGATCGCGTAGGCCTCGGCCACCGCGTCGTCGGCGTCCTCGCGCGACGCCATCGACCGGGCGTAGGCCAGGACGCGCGGGTAGGTCGCCCGGTAGAGCTCTTCGAAGTCCACGTGGGGCAAGTGTCCACCCGGGCGCAAAACGCAACCCGGGCGGATGAGCGGACGTGGTCTAGGCGCCGGCGGGGCGGTACGTGCAGACCAGCGTGCCGGTGGCGGCGGTCTTGGCCGAGACGAGCTCGAGCGTGCGGGCGGCGCCGTCCTGCGGGAACAGCCGCTTGCCGCCCCCGACGAGGATCGGCTCGAGCAGGATCACGTACTCGTCGACGAGGTCGTGCTCGATGAGCTGGCCGGCGAGCGTCGGGCTGCCCCAGATCTGCAGCGCCTTGCCGTCGCGGTCGCGCAGCTCGCGGATCGCGCCGATCGCGTCCTGCGCCGGCAGCAGCTCGGAGTTCGCCCAGGTCAGGTCGTCCTGGGCCAGCGTGCGCGACGCGACGTACTTGGTGATCGCGTTCATCTGGTCGGCGAACGGATCGCCCGCCCGGTCCGGCCACGCGGCCGCCATGCCCTGCCACGTGCGGCGCCCGAACAGCAGCGCCTCGCTGCGCTCCATGACGTCGCCGATCACCGGCCCCATCACCTCGGGGTCGAAGAACGGATGCGACCAGCCGCCGTGGGCGAAGCCGCCGTCGGTGTCCTCCTCGGGGCCTCCCGGCGCCTGGACGACGCCGTCGAGGGTCATGAAGTCGATGACGATGATGTTCATGTCGCTAGGACCTCAACGCCGCGGAGAACTCATCGCTCAGGCGCCGGTCAGGATGCGCAGCGCCTCTTCCGGATCCGGCGATCGCATGAGCGACTCACCGACCAGGCAGGCGTCGATGCCGACGCGCTCGAGCTCCTCGAGCTGCTCGGGGGAATGAAAGCCCGACTCCGAGACCACGGTCTTGCCGGCCGGCACGTCGGCGAGCAGCTCGTAGGTGCGCTGCACGTCGACGCTGAAGTCGGTCAGGTCGCGGTTGTTGATGCCGATCACGTCGGCGTCGATGATCTCCAGCGCGCAGGTGAGGTCGTCCTCGGTGTGCACCTCGACCAGCACGTCGAGGTCGAGCTCGCGCGCCTGGGCGTAGAGCTCGGCGATGGCGCTGGGCTCGAGGGCGGCGACGATGAGCAGCAGGGCGTCGGCGCCCGAGGCCGCGGTCTCGACGACCTGGTAGGGGTCGACGATGAAGTCCTTGCGCAGGATCGGCAGCGCGGAGGCCGCGCGGGCCTCGGCGAGGTCCTCCAGCGAGCCGCCGAAGTGCGGGCCGTCGGTGAGGATCGACAGCGCCGCGGCGCCGCCGCGCTCGTAGGCCTGGACGATCTCGGTGACCGACGAGCCGGGACGGATCTCGCCGGCCGACGGCGACTGGCGCTTGTGCTCGGCGATGACCGAGACTCCCGGCCGGATAAGCGCCTCCTGGAACGGGCGCTCGTCGCGGGTGTGCATGCGGCCCTCGAGCTCGGCGAGCGGCACCTCGCGGCGGCGCCGGCGCACCTCGTCGCGCGTCACGTCGACGATGCGGTCCAGGGCGCTCACAGCAGGCCCCCGAGCTCCTCGGAGAGCCGGACGTAGGCGGTCAGCGTGTCGTTGGCCGCGCCGGAGTCGACCGCCTCGGCGGCCTTCTCGACGCCCTCGGCCAGCGATGCGGCCTGCCCGGCCGCGTAGATCGCCGCGCCGCCGTTGAGCACCGCGATGTCGCGCCGGGGGCCGGGCTCGCCCTCGAGGATCGCGCGGGTGGCGGCCGCGTTGTCCTGCGGCGTGCCGCCGGCCACGGCGTCCGCGGACGCAGGCTCGATGCCGAGCTCCTGCGGCGTCACCTCGTACCGCTCGATGGCGGTGCCGTTGACCTCGACGACGTGTGTCTCGCCCGAGGTGCTCATCTCGTCGAGCCCATCCGCGCTGGACACTAACAACGCCCTGTCGACGCCGAGGCGCGCCAACGCGCCCGCCATGACGTCGAGCATCACCGGATCCACCACGCCGATGAGCTGGCGGCGAGCGCCCGCGGGGTTCGTCAGGGGCCCGAGGAAGTTGAAGATCGTCCGCACCGCGAGGTCCTTGCGGACCGGGACGACGAACCGGGTGGCGCTGTGGTGTGCGGGAGCGAACATGAAGCCGAAGCCCGCCTCGTCGATGCAGCGCGCGACGCCCTGGGGCCCGACGTCGAGCCGCGCCCCGAGCGCCTCGAGCACGTCGGCCGAGCCCGACAGGCTGGTGGCCGAGCGGTTGCCGTGCTTGGCCACCGCGCAACCGGCGCCGGCGGCGATCAGCGCCGCGGTCGTCGACACGTTGAACGTCCGCCGCCCGCCGCCCGTGCCCGAGGTGTCGAGCAGGTCGGTGCGCTCGCACTTGACCGGCGTGGCGAAGGACCGCATCGTCTGGGCGAGCCCGGCGAGCTCCTCCTCGGTCTCCCCCTTCGTGCGCAGCCCGATCAGGAACCCGGCGATCTCCACCTCGGTGGCGCGGTCGTTCATGATCTCGCGCAGCACCGCGGCGGTCTGCTCCTGGGAGAGCGACCGGCGCGACGCCAGCGCGTCGATCGCGTCAGTGAGCGTCGGGTTCGGCACTTCTCAGGAAGTTGGCGAGCAGGGTCTTGCCTGCGTCGGTCAGCACGGACTCGGGATGAAACTGCACGCCCTCGACGGGAAGCTCCTTGTGGCGGATGCCCATGAGGACCCCGCCGCCCTCCGAGGCGACCTCGAAGCAGTCGGGCAGCGTCTCGGCCTCGACGACGAGCGAGTGGTAGCGCCCCACGGTCACGTCCTGCTCGAGGCCGGCGTAGATCGACCTACCGTCGTGGGTGATCGTGGTGGTCTTGCCGTGCACCGGCTCGTGCTGGATCACGGTGCCGCCGAAGGCCTGGGCGAGCGACTGATGCCCGAGGCAGACGCCGAGCGTCGGGATGCCGGCCTCCGGGAAGCGCCGCATGGCCTCGACCGAGATGCCGGCCTCGGCGGGCGTGCACGGACCCGGCGAGACGACCACACGATCGGGGTTCGTCGCCAGCAGCTCGTCGACCGTCGCGGCGTCGTTGCGCACCACCTCGACCTCGGCGCCCAGCTCGCCCAGGTACTGGACGAGGTTGTAGGTGAACGAGTCGTAGTTGTCGACGACGAGGACGCGGGTCGGGGCGCTCATGGCCACTCCGGCTGGTCGGCCGCCAGCGCGAAGGCCTGCAGCACCGCCTTCGCCTTGTTGGCGGACTCCTCGAACTCGTAGGCGGGCTTGGCGTCGGCCACCGTCCCGCCACCGGCCTGCACGTGCGCGCGGCCGTCCTTGACGACGACCGTGCGGATGTGGATGCAGGTGTCGAGGTCGCCCGTGTAGCTCAGCCAGCCGATCGCGCCGCCGTAGCCGCCGCGCTTGATCGGCTCGAGCTCGTCGATGATCTCCATCGCGCGAACCTTGGGCGCGCCGGACAGCGTGCCCGCCGGGAGGATCGAGCGCAGCGCGTCCATGGCGCCGACCTCCGGGCGCAGCTCGCCGCTGACGCTCGAGACGATGTGCATGACGTGCGAGTAGGTCTCGACGCTCATGAACTGGTCGACGCCGACCGTGCCGTATTCGCAGACGCGACCCAGGTCGTTGCGGCCGAGGTCGACGAGCATCACGTGCTCGGCGCGCTCCTTCTCGTCGGCCAGAAGCTCGTCGGCGATCCGCAGGTCCTCGGCGGCGTCGGCGCCGCGCGGCCGCGTACCGGCGATCGGGCGCGTCGAGGCATGGCGGCCCGTCACGGTCAGCAACGGCTCTGGCGAGGCGCCGGCGACCTGGAAGTCCATGAAGTCCAGGAAGTACATGTACGGCGAGGGGTTGACGACGCGCAGTCCCCGGTAGATCGAGAACGGGTCGAGGTCGACGTCGGCCGACCAGCGCTGGGACGGCACGACCTGGAACGCGTCGCCGGCGTGGACGTAGTCGACGATGCGGGCGACCATCGACTCGAACTGCTCGCGCGGCATGTTCGAGCTGAACTCCGGGCGCGTCGTCTTGGCCCGCAGGCCGAAGTCGGGCAGCGGGCCGCGCATCAGGCCGCGGGCCTTCTCGATCGTCGCGAGCGCGTCGGCGTAGGAGGCATCGACATCGTCGTCGGCGTAGACGTTGGTGATGATCGTGACCGTGTGCTTGAGGTGATCGAAGACCACCAGCACGTCGGAGAGCATCAGCGCCATGTCGGGCAGGCCCAGGACGTCCTCGTTGGGCTCGCCGAGCGTGGTCTCGACCGTGCGCACGAGGTCGTAGCCGAAGTAGCCGACCAGGCCGCCGGTGAACGGCGGCGCGTCGGGCCACTGCGCCTGGGTGACCGCGCGCGCCTCGGCCTCGGCGATCGCGTACGGGTCGCCCTCGTCGCCCAGCGACCAGCGCACGACCTTGCGCGGCCGCAGGCCGATGAACGAGTAGCGGCCGACCTGCTGGCCGCGGTCGGCGGACTCGAGCAGGAACGCCGGGTACTCCGGGTTACGCCCGCGCAGCTTCAGGAACGCGCTGACCGGGGTCTCGGTGTCGTCGATGAAGGTGTGGCGGACCGGGATCAGGTTGTGCTCGCGCGCCAGCTCGCGCACCTCGTCGAGTGACGGCGTGACCTCGATGGCCTCAGCGGCGACGGTCAAGGAGCACCTCCTCGGCGTCGCGCAGCGAGCGGCCGCGGCCGTGCAGCAGGACGGTCAGGTGGTAGAGGACGTCGGCCGCCTCGTTGTCGACGCGGTCGTCGGGCTCCTCCCGGGCGGCACGAGCGACCTCCTCGGCCTCCTCCATGACCTTCTCGCCGATCAGCGGCGGATCGTCGAGCAGCTCGACGGTGTAGGAGCCCTCGGGCCGGTCGCGG
>JBJMLA010000068.1:0-1675 GCA_045805505.1 Solirubrobacteraceae bacterium | reverse complement strand
TGCACGATCTCGTCCACGAGCCCGGTTCGCATCTCGCCGGTCGGGGCCTGCTGCTCGCTCGTCACGGTCAGACCGACGACAACCTGGAGCCGATCCGTGCCCAGGGGTTTCGCGACACGCCGCTCAACGAGGCCGGCCGCGCGCAGGCCCGCGAGCTCGCAGAGCACGTCGCCACCCTGCAGGTCTCGTCCCTGTGGTCCTCGGATCTGAGCCGCGCCGCCGAGACGGCCGACATCGTCGGACGCCGGATCGGCCTGCAGCCGCGCCTCGACGCCCGGCTGCGCGAGGGCAACCGAGGCCTGTGGGAGGGGCGGCTGTTCATCGACATCGCTCAGGAGCATCCCGAGGAGTACGCCGCGTGGCGCCGCGGGGGCGCCGGCTTCCGCTTCCCAGGTGGCGAGTCGCTGCAGGAGCACGCCGACCGGGTTGCCGCGGCTCTGGACGACATCCTGGCGCTGCGTGAGCTCCCGGCTCTCATCGTCTGTCACCGGGGATCGATCCGCACCGTGCTGTGCCAGCGAGACCCGCGCGGCCTCGACGCGTTCCACGACTACGACGTGCCCAACGTGGGTGTGGTGGAGCTGTGAGGAAGCTGCCGGCCGCCGCCTTCGGCGCGCTCGTGCTGGCCACCGTCGCCGCCTTCTTCGTCACGCAGCACCTGAAGGTCACCACTCCCCTCATCGCCGGTTTCCCGCGCCCCTTCCCCCAGTCGTTCAACCCGGTCGACGGCCGGCGCTGCCGGGTTCTCGCGGCTGACGGAACCAGGCGAGCGGTGAGCTTCCGCAGGATGCGCATCTCGTTCTACCTGCTGCACCGCTCAGACGACGTCGGCGTGTACATCGTCAACTCAGCCGACGAGATCGTCGCGACCCTCGCCTCCAGCCGCCACATGCGCGTGGGGCATCGATATCCCGACGGTGTCTTCAGCTGGGACGGGCGTGAGGACAGCGGCGGCTTTGCGCCCGACGGGACGTACTACGTGCGGATCGCACTGCAGCGCCAGGGCCGCACGATCGAGCTCACCGACAAGCCGCTCCAGATCCTCACCGTCCCGCCCCACCCTCGCGTGACGGGCGTCGAGGTCGCGGGAGCTGCGCAGCCGAGCGGGCCGGCGATCATCTCACCGCCCGGCACGCCCGTCACCATCCACTACGTCCGCAACCCCTACCGGAGCGCGTTCATCGAGATATACCGGACCGACACGCCGGGGCGGCCGCAGGTGGTCAAGAGCTTTCAGGTCCCCGGCCGTCGCGGCACTGCCGTCTGGGACGGCCTGGTCCGGGGGAGCCCGGCGCCGCCGGGCACGTACCTGGTCGGCATGTTCGCCAGCGATCGGGCCTGCAACGCCGGCCGGTTTCCGATCGTCGATCCCCCCGCGCCGGGAACGACGCCGCATGCGGGCGTGACCGTGCGCTACCTGGCGGCGGAGTCGCCCCTGACGGCGGTGACCGCGGGGGCCCGCGCCACCGTCTTCGTCGACTCGCGCCGCCACGGATACTCATGGCGCCTGTTCCGGGTCGGGCTGCGCAAGGCGATCTCACACGGCCACGGCGCAAGCGTGACGCTGCAGGTCCGCCTGCCGGCGAAGGGTGCCGGCCTCTACGAGCTCTGGATCCATTCCGGGCCGTACCGCACCGCGGTACCGCTGATCGCCAGCGCGGGCGGCCGGCGTGCC
>JBJMLA010000067.1:0-13086 GCA_045805505.1 Solirubrobacteraceae bacterium | reverse complement strand
TCGGCGAGATCTCGATCGTCCGCAAGCTCGACCGCAGCGGCGAGGGCGAGTACCGGCTAAACGGCGCCCGCTGCCGGCTGGTCGACGTGCTCGAGCTGCTGTCGGACACCGGGCTCGGCAAGGAGATGCACTCCGTCGTGTCCCAGGGCCGCGTGGAGGCGATCGTCACCTCCAAGCCCAAGGACCGCCGCCTGCTGATCGAGGAGGCCGCCGGCCTGGGCAAGCACCGTAAGCGCCGGCGCCGCGCCCAGCTCAAGCTCGAGCGCACGCAGGACAACCTGGACCGGGCGCTCGACATCGAGCGCGAGGCACGCTCACGACTGCGGCCGCTTAAGCGCCAGGCCGAGGCCGCCGAGCTGCACGAGCGCCTGGAGCGCCAGAGCACCGAGGCGCGCTGGGAGCTCGCTCGCGATGCCGTCCGCGCGTCGCGCGAGGCGCTGGCCGCCGCCGAGGAAGCCGCGACGACCGCTCGCGCCGCGCGCGAGGAGGCCCAGGCCAAGCTGACCGAGGTCGCCGGGCGCCGCCAGGAGGCCGAGGAGGCGCTGGCCGCCCGCACCGAGCAGCGTGAGGCGCTGGCCCAGCGCGTGTTCCGCGCCCGCTCGAGCGCCGAGCGGGTCGGGCTGCGCCTCGAGCGCACGCAGGAGACCGCCTCGATGCTGGCCGAGCGGGTCCAGGCGCGCGAGCACCAGCTCACCGTCCTGCGCGCGCAGGCCGCCGAGGACACGCCCGACGAGGCCGGCCACCAGCGCATCGAGGCCCTGGAGGCCGAGCTCGAGCAGCTCGCCGCCGAGCACGAGCAGCAGCTCGAGCGCGAGCTCGAGGGCCTGGAGCGCATGAAGACCGAGGCCGCCGCGCGCGTCCTCACCGTGCGCGAGGAGACCGAGGCCAAGCGCGGCGCGCTCAAGGAGGCCGACGAGGCCGCCGAGACCGCTCGCCGCGCCGTCCGCGCGGCCGAGACGAGCGCGGAGGCCGCGCGCCGCGAGGCGTCGCGGATCGGCGCCGAGCTCGCCGCCGCCAACCAGTTCCTGCGCACCCACGCCGGCACGATCAAGGGCGCTTCGTCGCTCGCCGACGAGCTCGAGGTCGAGCCGGGCTACGAGCGGGCCGTGGCCGCGGCGCTGCACGACCGCCTCAGCGCGGCGCTCGCCGACGACGTGGCCGGCGCGCACGCGCTGCTCGACGGCGCGGGGGCCAACGGCGGCCGCACGATCGTGCAAGCCGTCCTGGGTTCTGGGCCGGAAACGCCCTCTGGACAGGACACCACCGTCGGAATCCCGCTCGTGACGCTTGTCCGCGGCCCCGCCGCCGAGGTCGCTGCCCGCTTCCTCGCCGATGCCGTCGTCGTCGACGACCTGGCGAGCGTTCCCGCGGACTTCTGCGGCGTCGCGGTGACCCGCGACGGCCGCGTCTGGCTGGCCGCCACGGGCGAGCTGCGCCAGGCGCCCGCCGGCGGCGAGGAGCGCGTGCTGGCCGAGCGCAACCGCCGCGACGCGCTGATCGGAGACGCCGAGAAGGCGCTGCAGGCCGAGCAGGCCGCGCTGGCTGCCGTCGAGGCCGCCGGCGTCGCCGCCGCCGCGGCCAACGCCACGCGCGACGAGTCCGATCGCGCCCTGCGCGACGCCGACCGGGCCTCGACCGCCGCCGTGGAGGAGGAGCGCCGCGCGGGCTGGGTCATCGAGCAGCGCCGCAAGTCCCCGCACGAGGGCGCGGGCGCCGTGCGCCGCGCGCAGCTCGAGGGCGAGCTGGCGGCCGAGCGCCGCGTCGCCGAGCGGGCGGCCCGGGAGCGCGAGGAACGCGCCGCACGCATCACGTTCCTGACCGGCAAGCTCGAGGCCGACCGGGCGCTGGTCCCGCTGGCCGAGCGGGTGGCCGTCGCCATGGCCGAGGCCGGCGAGGCGATCGCCACCCGGCTGGAGACGCTCGAGGCCGACCTGGCCGACGACCGCGCCGCGGGCGAGGGCGTGGCCGAGCGACTGCGCGCGTGCGCCGCCGAGGAAGCGGCCATCCAGAACACCCTGCGCGAGCGCGGCGACGCATTGACCGGCGCCGAGGTCCGCGCCCAGCAGGCGCGCGACCAGTCCGCCGACGCGGACACCGAGCTCACCGGGCTCGCCGAGAAGCTGGGCCTGGAGGCCGCACCGGCCGAGGAGCCGCTGGCTTCCGAGCAGGCTCAGGCGCTGCGCGACCGCATCGAGCGGCTGGCGCGCCGGCGTGAGCAGCTCGGCCCGGTCAACCCGCTGGCCAAGGCCGAGTACGACGAGGCGATCGCCTACGTCGAGGAGCTCGAGGCGCAGCGCACCGATCTCGAGACCGCGCTGCGCGAGCTCAAGACGCTGATCCGCGACACCGATCGTCAGATCCGCGAGACGTTCGAGGAGACGTTCACCGCCGCCGCGGCGAACTTCGAGCGCATCTCCCAGGAGCTCTTCCCGGGAGGCCGCGGGCGCCTGCGCCTCGTCCGCGAGGACAGCGGCCCGCGTCCGGTGCTCGGCGGCGAGAGCGCCCTCACGGACGCGGAGGCCTCGGAGCAGGCTGCGGACGCCGAGGCCGAGGCCGAGGCGACCGGCGACGCCGGCCCCGACGAGGATGTCGGCGTGGAGATCGAGATCACGCCCGCCGGCAAGGCGATGAAGCGCCTGACACTGCTCTCGGGCGGCGAGAAGTCGATGACCGCCCTGGCCTTCCTGTTCAGCGTGTTCCTGGCGAAGCCGTGCCCGTTCTACATCCTCGACGAGGTCGAGGCCGCGCTCGACGACCTCAACATCACCCGCTTCCTCAACCTCCTCGAGCGCCACTCCAAGGAAGCGCAGTTCATCGTCGTGACCCACCAGAAGCGCACGATGGAGGCCGCCGACACCCTCTACGGCGTGTCGATGGGAGACGACGGCGTTTCAAAGGTTGTCTCGCGCAAGCTCCCGCGTGAGGTGGTCGCCGACGCGGTGGCCGAGGCAGACTCCGCACAAGTCGCCTAGACGCGCTCAAGTCGTCAGCGCTCGGACCGATGACCCGGTCCATGAACCGGCTCTCGCTGCTCGGCCTCACGGCCGTCCTCCTGCTGCCCGCCGCCGCTCCCGCGGCCACCGTCTCCGGCACGCTCGCCGGCGGCAAGGGCTACACCGTCCTGGCCATGGCTCCATCGGGCCAGTCCGCGGTCGCCAAGGTCGGCGGCGACGGGAAGTTCGCGCTCAAGCTCAAGGGCGCGGGCTCCACGCTCCAGCTCGTGACGCCGACCGGGCGCTACTTCGGTCCGGTGGTCCTCGGCAAGGCCGGGCGCAAGGCGCTCGTGACCCTGTCGGGCAAGGGCGGAAAGCTCGGGAGGCTCACGCTCAAGGATGGCTTTGCGGCCGTCAAGGCACCGAGGAAGGCGGTGTCGAAGAGCGGCGCCGTCCGCACGGCGAAGAACGGCGGCCCGCTCGGGGCGGGCAGGCTCGGCTTCGTCCGCATGAAGGCCAAGGGGCGCGCGGTGGCCGCGGCCACGAACGCCGGTGCGACGGGCGCGGGCGCCGATCCCGACAAGGACGGCGTGCCCAGCACCTTCGACGCCGACGACAACGGCAATCTCACGATGGACGGCGTCGATCCGCAGACCGCCAGGACGAGCACGGCCGGCCTGTTCTCCGACCTCGAGGTGATGATGTCGCGAGCGCTCAACGCGAACGCCGCGGGCATCAGCACGGCCGCGGTCGACACGCTCGTCAAGGAGAACACGAGCCTGAACTTCTATCTCGACGACCACTACGCGCGGGGCGCCACGGTCTCGTCGGTCGACGTCGACTGCGGCGCGCTGCCCTACTGCCGCTCCGGCGACGGCTTCGCCACGATGGGCGACGGTGGCAACTCGCCGACTGGCGTGCAGAACCAGAAGTGGATCACGCTCGACGCCAACCACGACGGCTTCCCGGACGTGCCGGTCAACCGCAACGGCGATCAGTCCCACGGCGCCGTGCACTCGATCGAGATCAAGCCCAACGCCACGACGGCGGACCTCCACGCGGGCGACCTCTACCAGGTGCGCTTCACCACTCCCGGCGGCGTCCTCACGGTGCCCACCGCCCTGAGCCTGTTCTTCGTCTCCTCGCCGGCGCTGGCCAGCTACGACGGCGGCGCCGGTCCTGTCGCGATCACCTATCCCGCGAGCGACTCGTCCACCGGCTCGGACCAGAACCCGCTGCAGATGTCGGGCGACAAGATCACGCTGACCTTCTGGCGCCCCCAGCGCGCCGGGTTCGACGGCGAGGCCGACTTCGTCGACATGGGCCACCTGCGCTACGGCGTCCCACTGAGCCTGAACGGCCGCGAGCTCGGCTGCGGCGCGACGCGCTACTCGGGGCTCTCCTCGACGCTGCGCCCGGCCGCCGGCGGCGAGGACGGCATCTACAACCAGCTGTTCCCGCTGCAGGACGCCGCGAACGACGCGACGCCGTCGGCGAGCAACACGCTCAAGCTCACGTTCGACCTCGGCGGCTGCCTGCGGGCCAACGGGATCGATCCGGCCGGCCAGACGCTGCGGCTCCCGCTGCAGGCCGTCGACGAGTCGCGCCCCGGCGGCACCGACCGGACCGGCCTGACCATCGCGGTCTGCCTGCCCGGCTGCACGCCTCCGCAGCAGAACGGCCCGCAGCAGGGTGGTCCGCAGCAGAACGGCCCGCAGCAGGGCGCGCCGGCCGGCGCGCTTGCCGACCTGGCAATCGACGGCTTCACCAACGCCGACGTCGGCGGCAACTGCGAGCTGACCGTCGACCTCGTCAACCGCGGCGAGGCGATGTCGTCGCCCTCGCAGATCGGCGTGTCCGCCACGGGCGGCGTGGGGGACGTGACGTCCTCCTTCGGGGCGCAGAACGTCGCCGCGGGCGCGCACAGCTCGGTCGTCGGCACGATCGCGGGCGCCTGCGCGGGCCGCACGATCGCGCTGACCGCCGACGTGGGCAACACGGTGAACGAGTCCTCCGAAGGCAACAACGGCTACCAGCGCGCCGTCGGCGCCTGACGCGCGTCAGCGCCATGGTGGTGGGGTAGCCCCGCCGCCATGGCCGATCCCGACGAACCGCTCGATCACGACCGGGCGATCAGCGCGCTCAACGATGCACTGCGGGTGCAGTACCGCTCGAGCCTGGCCTACAGCCTCGTGGCCGGCAGCCTGACCGGCTTCGCCCACGTCGCGCTCGGGCCGCAGCTCTACGCCTACGCGAGCGCCGAGCTCGACGACGCTCGCCGGCTGGTGGAGAAGATCGTCGCCCTGGGCGCCGAGTCGACGACCAGGGTCGCCGACCTGCAGTTCCACGCCAAGGCCGACGACGCGTTCGCCTGGCTCCTGGAGGCCGAGCACGAAGCCATCGACGCGGTAGCGGCGGTCATCCAGGCCGGCGGTGGCGACGCGGAGTCCGAGGCCCTCGAGCACCGCCTCGAGCACATCATCATGCGCAAGCAGGAGCAGGTAGAGGCGCTCGAGCGCGCACGCCGCGGCTAGCCGCGCCGCCGCTATCGTCGCCGGTCGATGCCCCGGGACTGGTCCGATCTGTTCGTCGTCGCCGACGGCGCCTCCGCGGCGCCGGCCGCGGGCGCCGACGAGCCCGAGCGCCGCGGCGGGTTCTTCCGCCGCCTGCGCGAGAACATGTCCAAGACCCGGCAGGCGCTGTCGGCCGAGGTCCAGGCGACGCTGTTCGAAGAGCTCGACGACGAGACCTGGGAGCGCCTCGAGGAAGCGCTGATCATGGCCGACGTCGGCGCGACGACCACCGCGAAGATCGTGATGCAGCTCGAGCAGGAGGCCACGAGCGGCGATCTGGTCGGTGGCGAGGCGCTGACCGGCCGGCTGATCGAGCTGATGGCCGACATCGCGCGCCCGGCCGAAGGAACGATCTCGCTGCTCGAGCAGCCCACGGTGCTGATGGTCGCCGGCGTCAACGGGACCGGCAAGACCACGACGATCGGCAAGCTCGCCTGGCATCTGCGCGAGCAGGCCGGCAAGCGCGTGCTGGTCGGCGCCGCCGACACCTTCCGGGCCGCGGCCGTCGAGCAGCTCGAGGAATGGGCGAAGCGCTCGGGCGCCGAGTTCGTGCGCGGCCCGCAGGACAGCGACCCCAGCTCGGTCGCCTTCGAGGCGGTCAAGCGCGGCGTCGAGCTCGGCGTCGACGTCGTGATCATCGACACGGCGGGGCGGCTGCACACGCAGGACGACCTGATGGCCGAGCTGGCCAAGGTCAAGCGCGTCATCGGCAAGCAGATCCCCGACGCGCCGCACGAGACGCTGCTGACGGTCGACGCGACAACCGGCCAGAACGGCCTGCGCCAGGCCAAGCTCTTCTCCGAGACCGTGCCGGTCGACGGGATCGTGTTGACCAAGCTCGACGGCACCGCCAAGGGCGGCATCGCGCTGGCCATCGCCGGCGAGCTCGGGATCCCGGTCAAGATGATCGGGATCGGCGAGGCGCTCGAGGACCTGCGGCCGTTCGACGCCGACGATTTCGCTCGCGCGCTCCTCGGTACCGGATAGGTTCTCGATCGTGGGAGTGCCCGCGATCGATCCGCACGCTTCGTCGCGCCGGCTGCGCGCCTCGGTGAAGTTCGCGCGCTCGGGCTTCGGCCGCTGGTTCGGCATCAACGTCTCGTCGCGGATCGACCCGTTCCTGCTCAAAGCGTCGGGTGGCCGTGTCTCGACCTTCGCCGGCGCGCCAATCGTCGACCTCACCGTTCCGGGCCGCAAGTCCGGCGAGCCGCGCCGCGCCGCGCTGCTGTACTTCACGCAGGGCGACGAGGTCGTGCTCATCGCGTCGAGCTTCGGCCGCGAGAAGCACCCGGCCTGGTATCACAACGTCATGGCACATCCCGAGGTGACGCTGCACGCGAAGGGCCAGGGCGGTCGCTACGAGGCGCGCGAGGTCGAGGGCGAGGAGCGCGACCGGCTCTACGCACTGGCCAATCTCATCTACCCCGGCTACGCCGACTACGAGGTCCGCGCGGCCGCGGCCAACCGGAAGATCCCCGTCGTCGTCCTGAGGCCCGCCTGATGGATCCCTGGGTCTGGTGGGTCATCGCGGCCGTGGCGTTCGCGACGATCGAGGCGCTCACCACCACGCTGTTCATCATCCCGTTCTCGGTCGGCGCCCTCGGCGCCGCGGCCGCCGACATCATCGGCGCGGGCGGGGTCGTCGAAGCCGCCGTCTTCCTCGTGCTCTCGGCCGCCGCGTTCACGATCGTCCGCCCGATCGCCGCGCGCCACCGGACGATGCCGCCGCGCATCCGCACGGGCACCGCCGCGCTCATCGGGCGCCAGGCGGTCGTGCTCGAAGAGGTCACGCGCGACAGCGGCTCGATCAAGCTCGAAGGTGAGATCTGGAGCGCGCGGACCTACGCCGAGGACGAGGTCCTCGTCGCCGGCGCGCGCGTCAACGTCGTAGAGATCCGGGGCGCGATCGCGCTCGTGGCCGATTGAACGGAGAACCCTGATGGCCGGGCTGATCGTCGCTGCTGTGCTGGTGCTGTTCGCGCTGTTCGTCGCTGCTCGAACGGTGCGGATCATCCCGCAGGCCAAGGCGGGGGTGGTCGAGCGCCTGGGCCGCTACAACCGCACGCTGGAGCCGGGGCTGACGATCGTCGTGCCGTTCATCGACAAGGTCCGCCCGCTGATCGACCTGCGCGAGCAGGTCGTGACCTTCCAGCCGCAGCCCGTGATCACCGAGGACAACCTCGTTGTCCAGATCGACACGGTCCTGTACTTCACGATCACCGACCCGCGCGCGGTCTCCTACGAGGTGGCCAACCCGCTGCAGGCCATCGAGCAGCTCACGGTGACCACGCTGCGCAACGTCATCGGCGGCATGACACTCGAGGACTCGCTGACCTCGCGCGACAACATCAACACCCAGCTGCGGGTCGTCCTCGACGAGGCCACGGGCAAGTGGGGCATCCGCATCAACCGCGTCGAGCTCAAGTCGGTCGACCCGCCCGCCACGATCCAGGAGGCGATGGAGAAGCAGATGCGCGCCGAGCGCGACAAGCGCGCGCTGATCCTCACCGCCGAGGGCACCAAGCAGTCGGCGATCCTCACCGCGGAGGGCGAGCAGCAGGCCGCCGTCCTGCGGGCCCAGGGCGAGAAGGAGGCCGCGATCCTGCGCGCCGAGGGCGAGGCCAAGGCGATCGGCCAGGTCTTCGACGCCGTCCATCAGGGCAACCCCGACGAGGGCCTGCTGCGGTACACGTACCTGCAGATGCTGCCGCAGCTCGCCCAGGGCGCTTCCAACAAGGTGTTCGTCATTCCCGGCGAGGTGACCCAGGCGCTGGGAGGCCTCGCCGAGCGGCTCGCTCCCGGCGCACCCGCCGCGCCGCCGGCTCCGGTCCCGCCGCCCCGTGCCGATGATCACCCCGCCTGAGGTCGAGGCCTACGTCGAGCGCCTGTCCACGGGCGCGCCGGACCACCTCGCGGTCCTGCACGAGGAGACACGGGCGACGCAGGAGTCGCCGGGCATGCTCTCGGGCACCGTCGAGGGACGGTTCCTCGAGACGCTGGTCTGGGCGATGCAACCGCAGCTCGTCCTGGAGATCGGGACGTTCACCGGCTCGGCGGCGCAGTTCATGGCCGCCGCGCTGCCGGCGGGCGCCCGGGTGATCACGTGCGAGTTCGACCCCGAGCGCGCCGCCTTCGCCCGGCGCCACATGGACGCCGGGCCGCACGGCGACCGCATCGAGATCCTCGTCGGGCCGGCCGCCGACTCCATCGCCACGCTCGACGGCCCGTTCGACCTCGTCTTCATCGATGCCGACAAGGGCGGCTACGTCGACTACTACGAGGCGGTGCTGCCCAAGCTGTCCGAACGCGCCCTGATCGCCGCCGACAACACGCTGTTCAGCGGCGAGGTCCTGGACCCGGAGCCCGGCTCGACCGCCGAGCACCTCGCGCGCTTCAACGAGCACGTGGCCGCGGACCCGCGGACCGCGCAGGTGATCCTGCCCGTGCGCGACGGGATCACGCTCATCCGCCGCTCCTGATTCGTCCACTGCGCGTTTGCGCGCCACCTCTGTGGGCATGTTGGTCGCTGCATGTCCTCGGGATCGACCACAGGACCCATCGCGCGCGGCGCGGGCCGGGCCATCGTCGCGCTGCGCTGGCTCGTCGTCGTCGCGTGGGTGGCCGGGGCGGTGGCGGCGGTCCTGTTCCTTCCGTCGCTGGGCGGCGCCGGGGCCTCGCCGCTCGACGACATCATCCCCGCGGACTCGCCGTCGCTGCACGCCTCCGAGCGGGCGACCGAGCTCTTCGGCGCGCCCGCGGCCACCGATGTCGTGGTGGTTCAGCGCGACCCGAGCGGGCTGAGCGACCAGGCGATAACCCGCCACGTCGATCACGCCAAGCAGACGCTCGAGCATCCCGACGAACAGGGGATCCTCGGTGCCGTCCCGCTGGTCGACGTGCCCGCGCCGGGGGTGCGCTGGCACGAGGCCGGCACCACCGCGCTGAGCTACCTCTTCCTGTCTCCGGACCTCAACCTCGTCGGCCGCCAGAAGGCCGCGCGGGCCTACGCCCGCGGTCTGGCCCCGGAGGGCCGCATCGGCGTGACCGGCGCGGGACCGGCGCGGCTCGCGCAGTTCGACGTCATCCAGGACGCGCTGCCGATCGTCGAGATCGCGACGCTCGCGGTGATCCTGCTGATGGTCTTCCTGTACTTCCGCTCGGTCCTCGCCCCGCTGGTCACCCTCGGCACCGCCGCGCTGGCCTACCTGGTGGCGATCCGCGTCCTGGCCTGGGGCGGCGAGCAGCTCGGCGCCGACGTGCCGCAGGAGATCGAGCCGCTGCTCGTCGTCCTGCTCCTCGGACTCGTGACGGACTACTCGGTGTTCTTCATGGCCGAGGCGCGCCGGCGCCTGCTGCTGGGCGAGACGCGCGTGGAGGCCGCCCGGGCGGCCACCGCCCGGGTCGCCCCGACGGTGCTGGCGGCCGGACTGATCGTCGCCGCGTGCTCGGCGGCGCTGCTGGCCGGCAAGCTCGAGTTCTTCCGCGTCTTCGGGCCCGGTCTCGCGCTCTGTGCGCTGGTGGTGACCGCCGTCGCCCTGACGCTGCTGCCCGCGCTGCTGGGCCTCCTCGGGCCGCGGCTGTTCGGGCGCGCCGTCCGGGAGGCCCGGCCGGTGGAGGCCGACACGGGCGAGCTGCGTGCGATCGCGTCGCCGCAGCCACCGGGGCTCAGCGATCGCCAGCGCGAGCGGATGCGCCTGCGGTTCGCGGGCTCCCTCGGCGCCATCCGGGCCGCGCGGCGGACCGCCCGCAGCGAGGGCCGGTCGACCGCCGGGTTGCTGACGGGGCGCGTCATGGCCTCGCGCGGCGTGTCGGTCATCGTCGCGGTCGCGTGCGTCGCCGGCCTGGCCTACGCGGCGCGCGACGACCTCTCGCTGGACCTCGGCGTCTCCTACGTGCGCGCGCTGCCCTCGAGCAGTGAGGCCCGCACCGCCGGCGACGACGCGACGCGCGGCTTCGGCCCGGGAGTCCTGGCGCCGAGCGAGATCATCGTCGAGCAGCCGGGCGTGGGGGACAGGCACGAGGCGCTCGTGGCGGTCCAGCACGAGCTCGCGTCGCGTGAGCACGTCGGCGTCGTGCTCGGCCCGGAGCAGCAGGTCGGGCCGCTGCCGCCGCTGCTGGTCGCCGACAGCGGCGACGCAGTCCGGTTCGTGGTGCTCTTCGACGGCGACCCGACCGCCGCGCCGGCGATCGACGCCATCGGCGGCATCGAGCGGGATCTGCCGGGCCTGCTGCGCGACGCCGGCATCGACGGGGCGTCGGTGCGCTACGGCGGCGAGACCGCGCTGGCCGCCGAGACGGTCGACGCGGTCAAGGTCGACATGCGGCGCATCGCCATCGCGGTGGCGATCGTCACCGTGCTGCTGCTCGCGCTGTTCCTGCGCGCGCTGGTCGCGCCACTGGCGCTCCTGCTGGCGGGCGCGCTCGGCTTCCTCGCCGCGCTCGGGCTGACCTCGCTGGCCTGCAACCTGCTCTTCGGCCAGGAGCAGCTGACCTACTACGTGCCGCTGGTCGGCCTCGTGCTGCTCGTCGCACTGGGGTCGGACTACAACGTGTTCATCGCCGGCCGCATCCGGGCCGAGGCGCGGCGCCGGCGCCTGCGCGAGGCGATCGCGGTCGCCGCGCCGGAGGCCTCACGCGCCATCACGGTCGCCGGGCTGACCCTGGCGGCGACGTTCGCGCTGCTGGTGATCATCCCGCTGCGCCCGTTCCGGGAGCTGGGGATCCTGCTGACCATCGGCGTGCTGGTCGACGCGCTGGTCGTACGGCCCCTGCTCATCCCGGCGCTGATCTCGCTGCTCGGCCGCGCGGCGTGGTGGCCCGCCCGGCCGATCCGGCCGCTGGCCGAGAGCTCCGTCCTCGCCCGCATCGCCCAGCTCGGCGGCACGACCGAACCCGAGGCGCGGGCCATGGCCGAGGCCGTCCTGCGCACGCTCGGCGAGCGCATCGGCAGCCGCCAGGCGCGCGAGCTCGCCGCCCACCTGCCGCCCGAGCTCGCCGCAACGCTCCGCGATCCCGACGGCTGCGGGCCGTTCGGCTACGACGAGTTCATCGACCGGGTGGCCGAGCGCGAGACCGTCGAGCGCCCGCTCGCGGCACGCGACGCGGCCGCGGTCATGGCCTGCCTGCTCGAGCTCGTGCCCGGTACCGAGATGGACTACGTGCGGGCCGCGCTCTCGGAGGACTACCGGCCGCTGCTGGGCGACGTCCCCGCCGGGGCTCCCGCGTGACCCGCCGCGACCTGCTGCTCGCCGGCTTGCTGGTGTTCTTCCTGCTGCTGGCGCTGGGCATCCGCGACGCCGTCGGCGACCTCGGGCAGATGGGCACAGAGCTCGGTCAGGCCGGGGTCGCCCTGAGCGCGAGCGGCCGCGACACCGCGGGGGAGATCCGCGACGCGTTCGGCAGCGCCGCCGACGCCGCCGGCGCGCTGCCCGTGGTCGGCGGCGATCTCGGAGACTCGCTGCGGCGGACCGGCGAGGACACGGCGGGCGCGATCGAGCGCCAGGCGGTGACGACCGGGCAGGACCTCGCGGTCTCCGGGCGCCAGGGCGAGCACGACGCCCACCGGCTGGCCGACCTGCTCGGGCTGCTGGCGTTCCTGCTTCCGGCGCTCGTGCTCGGTGCGCTGTGGTGGCAGGGCCGCGGGCGCCCCGGACTAGTCTGAGCAGCGATGTTCGACGCCCTCTCGGAGAAGCTCCAGGCCACGCTCGGCGACGTCCGCCAGCGGGGCACGCTGACCGAGGACGACATCAACGCGGCGATGCGCGAGATCCGCCTCGCGCTGCTCGAGGCCGACGTCAACTTCAAGGTCGTCAAGCAGTTCACCTCGGCGGTCAAGGAGCGCGCGCTGGGCTCCGACGTCGTCGGCGCGCTGAACCCCGGCCAGCAGGTCGTCAAGATCGTCAACGAGGAGCTCTCGGCCCTCATGGGCGGCTCGGCGAACGCGATCGTCTTCTCGCCGCGCCCACCGACGGTCATCCTGATGGCCGGCCTGCAGGGCTCGGGCAAGACCACCGCCACGGCCAAGCTCGCACGGTGGCTCAACAACGAGCACGGCTCGTCGGTCGCGCTGGCGGCCTGCGACGTCTACCGGCCGGCCGCCGTCGACCAGCTCGTCACCGTCGGCGCCCAGGTCGGTGCGACGGTCTACGAGCGGGGCACCGACGCCAACCCCGTCGACATCGCCGCCTGGGCGCTCGAGCAGGCCAAGGCCGACGGCAAGGACGTGCTGATCGTCGACACCGCGGGCCGGCTGCACGTCGACGAGGCGCTGATGACCGAGCTCAAGGACATCCGCAAGGCCGTCAAGCCCCACAACGTCCTGCTCGTCGTCGATGCGATGACGGGCCAGGACGCGGTCAACGTCGCCGAGAGCTTCGCCGAGGCCGCCGACTTCGACGGAGTCGTGATCACCAAGCTCGATGGCGATGCGAGGGGCGGCGCCGCGCTCTCGGTCCGGGCCGTCACCGGCAAGCCGATCATGTACGGATCGACCGGCGAGAAGCTCGACGAGCTCGAGCGCTTCCATCCCGACCGGATGGCGGGCCGCATTCTCGGCATGGGCGACGTCATGTCGCTGATCG
>JBJMLA010000066.1:0-27638 GCA_045805505.1 Solirubrobacteraceae bacterium | reverse complement strand
TCCCCTGCACCGGCACCCGGCGCGCCGCCTGCCGCACCGTCGCCGGCTTCGCGCTCAGCCCGGCGGTGGCCGCGCCGGCGGCCGCCGCGGCCTGCCGCTCGGCCGGCGGCACGTTCGACCCGCCGCGCACCGGCGAGGAGAACACGCAGCTGCGCGCCGCCGCGGGCGCCGAACCCTGGCTGGCCGCCTGAAGACTGCGCCGTGGGCTGAGAAAGCAGTGATAGTCACTGCTTTCTCGGCCCGGCGGAACGCCTACCGGTCCTGCAGCGCGTCGAGCGCCACGGCCTGCGCGAGGACCAGCCGGCGGTCGACGCCGGAGACGTCAGCGCCGAGCTCGACGACGTAGCGATCACGCAGCTTGCCGAGCACGCGCTGGTAGGTGCCCGAGCCCTCGCTGTCGGGGTCCTCGGAGTAGAGCGTGAAGTTGAACGGGATGAACGTGAGGATGTCGCCGTAGGGGATCATGCCCGCGAAGCGGCGGATCAGGGCGACGACCATGCTCGACTCGCGCGCCTGCAGGACGACGTTCTCCTGCGCGTCGCGGACGATCCAGTGGCTGCGCAGCAGCGACTTCTTGAAGTCCTTGCCGAGGTCGCCGATCTTCTCGCCGGCGGCGTCGAGGACGTCGTACTTGCCGGCGAACTCGAACACGCTCTTGGCCTTGATCATGAACACGTGGGCGTCGTCCTCACCCGGAACGCGAAACCGGATGTCCTCCTTGATCTTCATCCGCTTCTGCTTGACGTAGAGCACCTGGTCGCCCGGCTCGGTCGAGCCCTGGGCCGGGATGCTGATCTGGTACTCGTTGGCGATCGGCTTGAACACCTGCTGGATCAGGAACCGGTCCTGGTCGCGGAGGGCGGGGAGAAGGTCAGTGGACATGCCATGACCCTGCCACAGTCTGGTGGGTCTGCAAGGTGTGGCGGCAGCTGAAGGACACGGAGCGGCCGCTCACGCGGTGCGAGCAGGTCCAGTGCTCGAGATGCCCGTTGCGCTGGTAGTGCTGGGCCAGCGTGCGAGCGGCCTCGCAGCCGATGCCGGTCTCGTGCAGCGACGACCAGCTGAAGCCGTTGGTGAGGGGAACGCTGCAGTGTGCAGAGCTGGCGGCGGCGGGAGCGGCGCAGACGAGGGCGAGCAGGCCGGCCGCGGCGACGTGACGTGGGGACATGGCGCGACACTATCCGGCGTGGCCACACCGACGGAGACGATCTTCACGACGATGACCCGGCTGGCCCAGGAGACGGGCGCGGTCAACCTCGGCCAGGGCTTTCCCGACGACGGCGAGCCGCCGGCGCTGCTGGAGGCGGCGGCCGCGGCCCTGCGCGCCGGCCACAACCAGTACGCCCCGCTGCCCGGCGTGCCCGCGCTGCGCGAGGCGATCGCCGCCCACCAGCACCGCCACTACGGCATCGCGCTGGATCCCGCGACCCAGGTGCAGGTCACGTTCGGCGCCACCGAGGCCATCGCCTCGGCGCTGCTCGCGCTCGTGGGTCCCGGCGACGAGGTGGCGATGCTCGACCCGTCATATGACTCCTACGGCGCGATCGTCGCCATGGCCGGCGGCGTGGCGAAGCCGATCGTCCTCGCGCCACCGGACTGGCGCGTGACCACGAGCGAGGCGATCGGGCCGCAGACCCGGCTGCTGCTGCTCAACTCACCGCACAACCCGACCGGGCACGTGCTCGATGCCGGCGAGCTGACCCTGCTCGCGCAGGCGTGCGTCGAGCACGACGTGACGGTCATCACCGACGAGGTCTACGAGCACCTCGTCTTCGACGGCCGCCACGTCCCGATGGCCACGCTGCCGGGGATGGGCTCGCGCACGCTGACCATCTCGAGCCTCGGCAAGACCCACTCGGTGACGGGGTGGAAGATCGGCTGGGCGACGGGTCCCGCGGGGCTCGTCGGCGCGGTCCGCGGCGTCAAGCAGTTCCTCTCGTTCGCCGGCGGCACGCCGCTGCAGGTCGCCGCGGCGACCGGGCTGACGCTCGACGACGAGGCGGCGGAGCTCAGCGCCTCGCTGCGCGCGCGGCGCGACCGGCTGGCCGCGGGCCTGACCGAGGCCGGCTTCTCCGTGCTGCCCACCGCAGGCACCTACTTCCTCAACGCCGACACGCGCCCGCTCGGCGAGGCCGACGCCGCCGCGCTCTCGCTGCGCCTGCCGCACGAGGCGGGCGTCGTGGCCATCCCGCTCTCGGCGTTCACCGTCGCCCCCACCCACGAGACCCGCGCGCTGCTGCGCTTCGCCTTCTGCAAGCGCGACGACGTGCTGGACGAGGGCATCGACCGTCTGATCAAGTGGCGGGCATGACCCTCACCGGCCACTGCAACTGCGGCGCCGTCCGCTTCGAGATCACCGCGCCGCCCACGGGCGCGACGTACTGCCACTGCACCCGCTGCCAGCGCCGGACCGGCGCGGGCGCCTCGGCCCAGATCATCGTCGAGCCGGGATCGGTCCGCATCCTCAGCGGCGCCGAGCAGGTCCGCGGCTGGGCCCCGCCCGACGGGATGACCAAGGAGTTCTGCGGCGCCTGCGGATCGCACCTGTGGAGCCGGCCGGCCGACGGACCGCCCGCCGGCGTGCGGATGGGCGTGCTCGACCAGGATCCCGGCATCCGGCCGGCGCTGCGCGCGTGGACGTCCTCGGCGGCGCCCTGGGAACCCATCCCCGACGACGGGCTTCCCAGGCACGAGGGCCGGCGTCCGTAGCCTGTAGGCATGGTCCCGCGGTCGTTGCGTCTGCTGCTGCTCCCCTGCCTGCTCGCCGTCGCGCTTCCTGCCTCGGCCTCGGCGGGCACGGCCACGCACCGGATCGGCCCGATCCTGATCGGCGGCTACGGCGCCGAGTACAAGACCACGTTTCACCTGCCGCACCCGGCGACGAACTTCTCGCTGACCTACATGCACGCCCGCGTGGTCGACGCGGCGGGCCGCGAGGTGCCCCAGCAGCACGTGATGCTCCACCACCTCGCGTTCGTCAACGACGGCCGGGCCGACGGCGACAAGAGCCAGTACTACTGCGGCAACGGGTTCAAGGAGCGCTTCTACGGCACGGGCGAGGAGAACCAGAGCCTGCTGCTGCCGCCGGGCTACGGCTACCGCGTCCGCGCCGCCGACCGCTGGCACGCCAGCTGGATGCTGATGAACCACCATCACCACCCCCGCAAGGTGTTCATCGAGTACACGCTGCGCTACGACAAGGGCTGGGCCGACACGCCGGTCACCCCGTACTGGCTCGGCGTCCAGCCCTGCCTGCGCGACCCGATCTTCCAGGTCCCCGGCAGCGGCATCGCGGGCTCGACCTTCGAGAAGGACGTGACGTGGACGCCGCCGGTCGACGGGCGCATCGTCGCCATCGGCACCCACGTCCACGGCGGCGCGCAGGCCATGCGCATCACCGACCCCGCCTGCGGCGACCGCACGATCGCCGAGTCGCTGCCCGAGTACGGCCTCGAGGACGACCCGATCTACGGGGTGCTGCCCCAGATCCACGAGCCGAGCCCGCGCTTTGCCAGCTACCCGATGAGCGCGACGGGGATCCCGGTCCAGAAGGGCCACACCTACCGCGTCCGGGCCCTCTACGACAACGAGCTGCCGCACGCCCGGGTCATGGGGATCATGCACGCCTACGTCGCGCCGGCCACGTCGAAGGTCCCCGACTGCGCGCCGCTGCCGACCGACGTCCAGACGATCCATCGCGACGCGCCCTACCGGACCGAGATCCCGAAGGTCGACATCCCGCTGGCCGTCCGCGGCCCCGACGGCCGCGCCCGTGCCGTCGACACGCTGCCCGGCGCGTGGTTTCACCCCCAGGGCGACGCGGTGGTGACGCTGCGCGACCTGCAGCCCAACCACCGCAAGGTGATGCTGCGGCGCGGCGCGACGATCACCTGGCGCTTCGACGACCCCGTCCTCCACGACGTCACGTCGGCCAGCGGCCCGACGGCGGTCGGCTCCCAGCCGCTGAAGAACGGCGCCACGTGGAAGCTCAAGTTCACGCGGCCCGGCACGTACAACCTCTACTGCACGCTGCACCCGCTGGACATGCAGCAGGTCGTCGAGGTCGCTCCCTAGACGCCGGTCACGGCGTGCTGCAAGCGCCGCATGCCGGCCAGCCAGCGGTCGTAGTCGGTCGCCTTGCGCTGGAAGAAGGTCAGCACCTCGGGGTGCGGCAGGATCAGGAAGCGCTCCTCGCGCAGGGCGGCGACCACGTCGTCGGCGACCTGCTCGGGCTCGACGACCCCGCCGGCGGCACGCACGACATCGCCGGCGGTCACGCTGTTGTCGGCCTCGACCCCGGCGTTGAGCATCGCCGTGTTGACGCCCATCGGGCACAGGCAGCTCGCGCGGATGCCGCTCGAGCCGTACGTGACCGAGAGCCACTCGGCGAACGCCACCGCCGCGTGCTTGGTCACCGCGTAGGGCGCCGAGCCGATCTGCGTGAGCAGCCCGGCGGCGCTGGCCGTCGTCAGGAAGTAGCCGTCGCCGCGCTCGATCCAGCCCGGGACGAGCGCCCGGGCGGCGTAGATGTGCGAGCGGATGTTGACGCCGAAGGCCTGGTCCCAGACCGCGTCGTCGTCCTCGAGCCCCAGGCCGACGGCCACCCCGGCGTTCGCGCAGAACAGGTCGACCGGGCCGAACGCCTCCTCGGCCCGCGCGATGAGCGCCTTGACCGTGTCCTCCTGGGAGACGTCGCCGGCGAAGCCCACGGCGCGCTCGCCGATCTCGGCCGCCACGGCCTCGGGATTCGCGCCCTCGAGGTCGGCGACGACGACGCCCTTCGCGCCCTCCTCGGCGAACCGCCACGCCAGCGCCTTGCCGATGCCGCCGGCACCGCCGGTGACGATCGCGACCTTGCCCTCGAGCTCCATGGCGCGATCTTGTCAGTTAGCTGCGGCGCTTGACCCGCTCGCATCCGCGGAGCACGTCGCGGTGGTCGGCGATCACCGTGTCGCGTCCCCGGCCGCAGACGACGACGTCCCGGCGGCGGTCCCGGACGCCGATCGTGTCGTTGCCGGGGCCGGCGCTGATCTCGTCGGCGCCACCGCCGCCGGTGATCTCGTCGGCGCCGGATCCACCCTCGAGCTCGTCGTCGCCGCCCTGCCCCGAGATGTCGTCTTCGATCTCGGTGCCGACCAACACGTCGTCCTGCGGCGTGCCGATCCACGCCGCCGACGCCTCGTCGAGCCCCGCGACGACCTCGATGAAGAAGTCAGCGGTGTTCGACACGCTGTCGGCGTCGCGGGCGTGGTAGCGCAGGAGGTCGGTCCCCGTCCAGCCGCCCAGCGGCACGAGGCCCACCAGGGTCACGTGCTCGACGTCCTCGTAGATCGACCGTGCCAGCGAGACGTACTGGGGGAACTCGTCACCGGCGAACGTGAGGGCGTCCCCGTCCTCGTCGGAGCAGTTGCCGTGGACGACCGCGATGTTGCTGTAGTCGTCCTGCGCGCGCATCGGGATGCGGATGTGGGCCTCGGCGGGGCACACCGGCGCGTGGTTCGGGGCGGGAACCTCCTCGGTGGGCGGCTCGGGCACGGGCTCCTGTGCCAGCGCGGCAGGCACGCCGGCGCCCAGCAGGAGCACGGCGGCTGGCACGAGGAGCCGGCGCATTCACCGATCATCGCCTCCTGAGCGATCGGGGCGCCATCGCACATGCGTCCAGCCGCCTACCGTTGACGCGGATGGCCCTCGCGCTCTCCGTCCTCGACCAGTCGCCGGTCTCCGAGGGCGCCACCGGCGCCGACGCGCTGGCCAACACGCTCGATCTCGCGCGGCTCGCCGACCGGCTCGGCTATGACCGCTACTGGGTCGCCGAGCACCACGGCGGGCCCATGCTCGCCAGCGCGGCGCCCGAGGTGCTGATCGGCCCGATCGCGGGGGCGACCGAGCGCATCCGCGTCGGCAGCGGCGGCGTGATGCTGCCGCACTACAGCCCGTTCAAGGTGGCCGAGGCGTTCAGCATCCTCGCCGGGCTCTACCCCGGCCGGATCGACCTGGCGCTCGGCCGCGCGTCGGGCACCGACCCCCTGACCACCTTCGCCCTGCAGCGCGACCGCTCCAAGGCGATGGAGGACGACTTCCCCCAGCAGCTGGCCGAGCTGCTGGCCTACTTCGAGGACGCGCTGCCGCCCGAGCACCCCTTCGTGCGCCTGCCGAAGTTCCTCCCCGGCCGGCCGCACACGCCCGAGCCGTGGCTGCTGGGCTCCTCGCCGCAGTCGGCCATCTGGGCGGCCGAGCTCGGCCTGCCCTACGCGTTCGCCGACTTCATCAACGCCGGCGGCGGGTCGCTGGCCCGCGACTACCAGTCGCGCTTCGCCGACGGCGTGCGCGCCCCGCGGCCGCACACGCTCGTGGCGGCGTGGGTGATCTGCGCGGAGACCGACGAGGAGGCCCAGCGCCTGGCGGCCAGCAGCCGCATGACGCTGCGGCTGCTGCGCCGCGGACAGCTGATCCCGGTGCCGACGCCGGAGAAGGCGCTGCGCTACCTGGAGTCCGAGGGCGAGCGAACCGCCGGTCCCGTGCCCGGCCGCCGCGGGATCATCGGACGCCCGGGCGTCGTGGCCGCCGGGCTCGAGCAGCTCGCCGCCGACTACAACGCCGACGAGGTGATGATCGTGACCATCACCCACGACCACGCGGCCCGCCGGCGCTCCTACGAGCTGATCGCCCGGGAAATGGATCTGACTCCCGCTTGACAAGTGTCTTCTGAACGGTACAGTTCATCTCAGGAGGGGCGCCTGGGAGGGCGCCTGGGGAGAACGGACACAGGGGTACTGGCATGGGGACCATCGCGCTCGCCCACCGAGGGCGCGACACCGCAGCATCCAGGGACGAGGCCGCGGACACGGATCTCGTCGCGGCCGTGCGTCGTAGCGACGACACGGCGTTCGAGGAACTGTTCCGCCGCTATCAGCAGCGCGTGACGGCCTACGTCGCCCGCATGGTCGGCTGCCGCGAGCACGCCGAGGAGATCGCGCAGGAGGCGTTCATCTCCGCGCTGCGCCGGATGCGCGAGACCGACCAGCCCATCGTCTTCAAGGCCTGGATCTACGGGATCGCCCGCAACGGGGCCATCGACCACCTGCGCGCCCGCTCGCGCCGCGCTCCCGAGGTCGGCTACGACCACGTCGAGGCGTTCGTCGAGCCGGCCGGCGTGCTCAGCGCGCCCGCGCCCGAGGCCGCGATGGAGAACAAGCAGAGCCTGAGCGACCTCCAGGGCGCGTTCGGCGGCCTCAGCGAGGCGCACCACCAGATCCTCGTCATGCGCGAGCTCGAGGGGCTGTCCTACGACCAGCTCGGCGAGCGGATGGGCATGTCGCGCTCGCAGGTCGAGAGCACGCTGTTCCGCGCCCGGCGCCGCCTCGAGGAGGAGTACTCCGAGCTGGTCAGCGGCGAGCGCTGCCGGCGCGTCCAGGAGCTGATCGCCCGCGACCCCGAGAGCATCGGCGTCCGCGACGCGCGGCGCGTCGAGCGCCACCTGTCGCACTGCCACCCGTGCCGTCGTGCCTCGGCGCCGGCCCGGGCTGTGGCGGCAGTCGCGTAGGTTCCGGCAACTTCCTGCAAGTTTTCACCGCCGATCCTGCGCACTGCGTGAGGCGGTCCGGGAAGTGAGCGGCGGCGCGCCGAAACGAGCGGCATGTCCACCCTCCTCCTCGATCGCGTCTCCCCCGCCGTCGCCCCCGCGACGGTCGACCCGATCCTGCTGCACGCCTTCGCCCGCCGCGGCCGCCCGCTGTCGGTCAGCGACCTGCTCCGCGCCATGTCCGGCACCGGTGCGCGGCTCTCCGACGTGATGGACCTCCTGGCCGCCGCCCTGCACGAGGGGCTGCTGGGCCGCCACGGCCATCGCGCCGACGCCGACGGCGCGCTCGTCGGCCCGCTGCTCTACGACCTCACCGATGACGGCTGGGCCGTTGTCGAGGCCGATCGGCTCGCGGTCTAGCCGTGGCCAGCTCCTGGGCCGGCCCCGGTCCCGTCAGATCTCGCCGATCGTCTTCCCGCTGAGCACCGACTCCGGCCGCGCTGCGGTCAGGTCGGTGCCGGGCTCGGCCGCCTCGTCGGCGAGCTTGAGCAGCAACCACTGCGGCTTGGCGGCGGCCGGGCGCGTGCGCTGCAGCAGCCAGCCCCCGCGCAGCTTCTCGCCCTCGAGCCGGAACTTCGCGTGCCCGGCCTCGAGCGCCTCGGCCATCGAGCCCGCGTTGAGGTTCTCGAAGGTCCCGCGGTCCCAGATGATCACCGCGCCCTTGCCGTAGCCGCCGCCGATCCGCCCCTCGAAGCTCCCCCACCGGCGGGAGTGGTCGTCGACCTCCACGGCCAGCCGCTTCTGCGCCGGATCCATCGACGGGCCCTTGGGCACGGCCCACGACCGCAGCACGCCGTCGACCTCGAGCCGGAAGTCGTAGTGCAGCGTCGTCGCCTGGTGCTGCTGGACGACGAACTCGGGGCTACGCGGCGCCATCGGCGGGGGCGTACCCGGCGAGCGCGGCGCGGATGTCGCCGGGAATCGGCTTCTTGGCCTTCGTGGCCACCTCGATGAACACGTGACGGAAGTCGCCCTCGACCAGCAGCGTCCCGTCGCGGGTGATCGTGTAGGTGCTGATCATCGACGTGTCGCCCAGGCGGTCGATGGCGATGTCGACGTCGACGAGCTCGTCGAAGCGCGCCGGCGCCCGGTAGCGCACCGTCTGCTCGGCCACCACCATGTCGGTGCCGCTGTCGACCATCGACTGATAGGACCCGAGCGCGGTGCGGAACAGCTCGGTGATCGCGATGTCGTAGTACTCGGGGTACCGCGCGAAGTAGACGACGCCCTGCGGGTCGCACTCCTGGAAACGCACGCGGAGCGTGTGGCGGAACGCGGCCATGAGGCCGCGGAGCCTAACCCTGGTTGCGCCCGCGCGCCGCGCCCTGCAGCATCGCCAGCTCCAGCACGGCGGCGGCCACGTAGGTCGCGCGGCAGGCCGCGATGTCGGCCTCGAGATCGCTCATGTACGTCTCGTTGGCCGCGAGTGGGGACCGCAGTGCGGCGGACCGCTCGTCGAGCAGGCCGGTGAGCTGGGACTTGGCGCGAGCGGCGCTCATGATCTGTGTAGTTCGCGCTGCCATCTCTCTCCCCCTTCCCCGCATTCGCGCGCCCGACGCGCCGTGGGGTAGCGTCGTGACAATGGGCACCGTCGACCGCATCCTGATCCGCGAAGAGACGGCCGGACGGTCGCGCGAGGTCCCGCGCGCACGGGCGCTCGAGGGTCTCGGCCTGGAGGGCGATCGCTACTTCAACGGCGAGGGCACCTTCTACGAGGACGGCAAGTCCGGGCAGGCCCTCACGCTGATCGAGGCCGAAGCGCTCGACGGGCTGCGGGCCGACACCGGGATCGTCCTGGACGCCGAGGTGGCGGGACGCAACCTGGTCACCCGCGGGGTCGATCTCAACGCGCTGGTCGGCAAGCGCTTTCGCATCGGCGAGGTCGAGTGCCGCGGCGACCGGCTGTGCGAGCCGTGCACGACGCTGGCGCGGCGCACCGAGCTCGGCATCATGCGCGGCCTGGCCCATCGCGGCGGCCTGCGCGCCGACATCCTGCGCGGCGGCGAGATCGTCGCCGGCGCAGAACTGGTCGTGCTCGACTAGATCGTTCGTCCAGTCGGCTGCTCCCCATCGCGGGGACTGCCGATGACATGGGCAGGCGCAAGGACGCGCCGTCCCCACGACAAAGGCACCCCCGCCGCGAGGCGGGTCCGCAAAGCCAGGGGTCTCTCCGAGACAGCCCAGCCACCGAAAGGATCGCCATGAACCGCAACGCAGCCTCGCTGCTCGCACCGCTTCCCGAAGAGGTCGAGGCCGTGCTCGCCGTCCTCGCCGCCTCCGGCACCGAGACGACGGTCAAGCTCAACGCGCTCGCGGGCGCCACCGGCCTGCCCACCGGCCACGTCGGCCGTCACCTGCGCACGCTTGAGCGCGACCGCCTCGTCCGCTACTCCAGCGGCGCCTGGCTGCCCACCGCGCGTGGCGCGCGCCACGCCGCCGACGTCGCCGGCGACCTGCTTCCGCTCGCCGCCTAGACGTTTCCGCCGCCCATCGTCCGGGGACGGCCTGGGGATGAGCACCGACAACGAGTTCAGCCGGCCCGAGACCCCCGACGACGTCGCCGAGGGCGTCACCAACCAGCCGCCCGGCAACGGCGATCGCGACGAAGCGGCCATCGAGGCCGGCGAGGACAAGCTCGAGCAGGCGGGCGGCGGGCACTAGCCGCCGCCCCGGCTTACGCGGCGGCCGCGGCCTCGTCCGGCTCGCCGACGACGCGGCGCAGGGCCTGGTCGGCGTCGCCGTAGAGGCGGTAGCCGTCCGAGACGCGCTCCAGCGCCCCCGCTTCGGCGAGGGCGCCCAGCGCCGTCGTGACCGACGGTCGGCGCGCGCCGACGAGCTTGCCCAGCGCCTCGTGCGTGAGCTTGAGGCGCACGTGCACGCCGCGCGGCGTCACCACGCCCCAGCGCTCCGAGAGCGCCCACAGCAGGACCAGCAACCGTCCTTCGACGCGCATGATCTGCTTCATGGCCAGCTGGAAGGCCAGCCAGCGGGTCCGGCGCTGGCCGCGTGAGGCGAGCGCATCGATGACCGACGGCCAGCGCATGGCGGCGAGCAGGAAGCGCTCGTCGAGCACGGCGAAGCGCACACGCTGCATGACCTGCCAGTCGACCGACAGCGGGATCCCGAGATCGGAATCGAGATCCCACGGGCGCAGGAGGTCGCCGACACCGACGAGCTCGGTGCTCGGCCGGCCGGCGACGGCGATCTGGCGGGTGATGACGCCTTCGAGGACGAGCAGGCCGAGCGACGGATGATCGTCCTCGGTCCACTGCGCGGCGGGATGCCAGCGACCGGTTTCGACGGTGACGACGCGCGTCATCAGCCCGCGCAGCGCAGCATCGAACTCCTCTGCGGGCAGGCGCTCGCCGAGCTCGGGATCGGCTTCGAGGACAGGGACTACGTCAGGGCGGTGGGGCACGAGGACTTCTTCCGGGGGACGCCTGCCGAACCGTTCAACAGGGTGTAAATCAAGGTAACACTGCGGACCGCGCGATCAGGACCGCTGTCGGACAATTGGGCGCAACAGTGTTCAATGCCAGATCGTGGCCGGGGACCTCCCGATCCCGTCGTTCCTGCGCCAGCTGCGCGACCCGCTCGGGCTGGGTGAGGCAGCCCGGTCGAAGCGGTCGGCGGCGCTGCAGCCGAGGACCAAGGACGCCGACCGCGTCGCGCGCTCGATCTGCCCGTACTGCGCCGTGGGCTGCGGCCAGCGCGTCTACGTCAAGGACGAGCGCGTCATCCAGATCGAGGGCGATCCGGACTCGCCGATCTCGCGCGGCCGGCTGTGTCCCAAGGGCGCGGCATCGCTCGGCTACGTGACCAACCCGTCGCGGGTCACCAAGGTCCGCTACCGCCCGCCGCACGCGACGGCCTGGCAGGACCTCGACCTCGACACCGCGATGGACATGATCGCCGAGCGCGTCGTCGCCGCTCGCGCCGAGACGTGGGAGGCCGAGTTCAACCGCACGCTCGGCGTGGCGGTCCTCGGCGGCGCGACGCTCGACAGCGAGGAGAACTACCTGCTGAAGAAGTCCTTCACGGCGCTCGGTGCGGTGTCGATCGAGAACCAGGCCCGGATATGACACTCCAGCACCGTCCCCGGTCTGGGGACCTCGTTCGGGCGCGGCGGCGCCACCACGTTCCTGCAGGACCTCGCCAACTCCGACTGCGTGCTGATCATGGGGTCGAACATGGCCGAGCAGCACCCCGTCGGCTTTCAGTGGGTCATGGAGGCCAAGCAGCGGGGCGCGCGGGTCATCCACGTCGACCCCCGGTTCACGCGCACCAGCGCGGTCTCGGATCTGCACGTCGCGCTGCGCTCGGGCACCGACATCGTGTTCCTCGGCGCGCTGATCAACCACGTCCTCGAGGGCGGCCACGACTTCCGCGAGTACGTGCGCCACTACACCAACGCACGCATGATCCTCGACGAGGACTTCCGCGACACCGAGGACCTCGATGGGCTCTTCAGCGGCTGGGACCCGGAGAAGGGCGAGTACGACTTCCGCTCGTGGAGCTACGCGGGAGCGCCGTCGGATGCCGACTCGCCGGTCGGCCAACAGGCCCACGGCGCCCATGGCGAGGCGCACGACGAGGGCCGGCCGGACCAGGAGGACTGGACGCTCGAGGATCCGCGCTGCGTGTTACAGGTGCTGCGCCGGCACTTCTCGCGCTACACGCCCGAGATGGTCCAGGAGGTCTGCGGCGTCGCGCCCGAGCGGTTCCTCGCGGTGGCCGACGCGCTCGTGCAGAACTCGGGGCCCGAGCGCACGAGCGCCCTCTGCTACGCCGTGGGCTGGACCCAGCACACGACGGGCGTGCAGATCATCCGCGCCGCGGCGATCCTGCAGCTGCTGCTGGGCAACGTCGGCCGGCCGGGCGGCGGGATCATGGCGCTGCGCGGCCACGCCAACATCCAGGGCTCGACCGACATCCCGACGCTCTACGACATCCTGCCGGGCTACGTGCCGATGCCCGCCGAGAAGCACACGACGTTCGACGAGTGGAACGCCGACAGCGGGCCGAAGACCGGCGTCTGGGGCTGGGTCCGGCGCTATCAGGTGTCGATGATGAAGGCGTGGTTCGGCGAGCACGCGACGGCCGACACCGACTGGGGCTTCGGGATGTTGCCGCGCATCGGCGACGACCACTCGCACTACGCCATGTGCCGCTCGATGATCGACGGCAGGACCAAGGGCTTCTTCGTGCTGGGGCAGAACCCGGTCGTCGGGTCGGCGCACGGGCAGCTGCAGCGCGAGGCGCTGCGCGCGCTCGACTGGCTCGTCGTGCGCGACACCAACGAGATCGAGACGGCGTCGTTCTGGCACGAGGACGAGTCCGTGCCCGCGGCCGAGATCGGGACGGAGGTGTTCCTGCTGCCGGCGGCCTCGCAGGTCGAGAAGGCCGGCTGCTTCACGAACACCCAGAGGCTGCTGCAGTACCGCGAGAAGGCGGTCGAGCCGCCGGGCGACTGCCGCTCGGACCTGTGGTTCGCCTACGAGCTCTTCGCGCGCGTGCGGGCGAAGCTGGCCGACTCGGTGCAGGCGCGCGACCGCGCGGTGCATGCGCTCACGTGGGACTACCCCCTGCAGCCCGACGGCGAGCCCGATCCCGACGCCGTTCTGCGCGAGATCAACGGCCGCCGTTCCGACGGCTCGATGATCTCGGGCTACGACGAGCTGCGCGACGACGGATCCACCGCGTGCGGGTCCTGGCTGCATGCGGGCTGCTACGCCGACGGCGTCAACCAGATCGCGCGCCGCAAGCCCGGCGGCGAGCAGAACTGGATCGCCAAGGAGTGGGGCTGGGCGTGGCCGATGGACCGCCGGATGCTCTACTCGCGCGCGTCGGCCGACCCGGACGGCAACCCGTGGTCGGAGCGCAAGCGCTACGTCTGGTGGGACGCGGAGGCCGGCCGCTGGGACTCGCTGGGCGACAACCCGGACTTCGTCGACGACCGGCCGCCGGACCACGTGCCGGCGGAGGACGCCGAGGGGATGGACGCCGTCGGCGGGCGCGACCCGTTCATCACCCAGGCCGACGGGCTCGGCTGGCTCTACGCGTCGTCCGGGCTGCTCGACGGCCCGCTGCCGGCCCACTACGAGGCGGTCGAGTCGCCGCTCGGCAACGCGCTCTACGGCGGGGTCCGCGCCAGCCCGACACACGAGGAGCGCGAGTCGCCGTTCGCCGCTCCGGGCAGCACCGTCTTCCCGTTCGTGCTGACCACCTACCGGCTGACCGAGCACCACACCGCGGGCGGCATGTCGCGCACGGTCGGGCACCTGTCCGAGCTTCAGCCCGAGCTGTTCTGCGAGGTCTCCCCGGCGCTGGCCGCCGAGCGCGGGCTCGAACACGGCGGCTGGGCGACGATCGTCTCGGCGCGCGCGGCGATCGAGGCGCGCGTGATGGTCACCGAGCGGATGAAGCCGGTCGTCGCCGGCGGCCGCGAGATCCACCAGGTCGGCGTGCCCTACCACTGGGGCTCGCGCGGGATCGTCACCGGCGACTCGGCCAACGACCTCATCGGGCTGGCGCTCGACCGCAACGTGCACATCAGCGAGTTCAAGACCTCCGCGTGCGACGTGATCCCCGGGCGGCGGCCGCGAGGGGCGGCGCGGCGCGCGCTCGTCGAGGAGTACCTGGGCAGGAGCGCCGCGTCATGAGCGAGCGGATGGGCTTCTTCACGGACACGTCGCTGTGCATCGGCTGCAAGGCGTGCGAGGTCGCGTGCAAGGAGTGGAACGAGGTGCCGATGGACCTCCAGGGGTTCCTCGGCTCGAGCTACGACAACTCCTACGACCTGGGCTCCGAGCGCTGGCGCCACGTCGCGTTCATCGAGCAGAACGCCGGCGACGAGCTGCGCTGGCTGATGAGCTCGGACGTCTGCAAGCACTGCACGCACGCCGCGTGCCTCGAGGTCTGCCCGACCGGGGCGATCTTCCGCACGGAGTTCGACACGGTCGTCATCCAGCCCGACATCTGCAACGGCTGCGGCTACTGCATCCCGGCCTGCCCGTTCGGCGTCATCGACCGGCGCGCCGACGACGGCCGGGCCTTCAAGTGCACCCTCTGCTACGACCGGATCAAGGACGACCGGACGCCCGCGTGCGCGCAGGCGTGCCCCACCAAGTCGATCCAGTACGGGCCGCTCGACGAGCTGCGCCGCCACGCCCAGGACCGCGTCGAGCAGCTCGTCGGCGGCGGGCAGACCGACGCCCAGCTCTACCTGGCCGGCGACGACGACGGGATCGGCGGCGGCGGGGCGTTCTTCCTCCTGCTCGACGATCCCGAGGTCTACGGCCTCCCACCCGACCCGCACGACCCGGTGCGCTCGCTCGGCGCGATCTACCGGCCGATGGGCGCAGCCGCGCTGGCGCTCGGAGCGGGGATCCTCGCCGCGGTCTTCGGCGGCCGGCGGTGAGCGAGCCGCGCAGCTACTACGGGCGGCCGATCCTCAAGGCGCCCGTGTGGACGTGGGAGGTGCCCGTCTACTTCTGGGTCGGCGGGATGGCCGGCGCGTCGGCGGGGCTGGGCTGGAGCGCGCACGTGGCGGGCAACGAGGTCCTGGCCCGCAACGCCTGGCGCGCCGCGATGGCGGGGATCGGGCTGAGCCCGCCGCTGCTGATCGCCGACCTCGGGCGCCCCGAGCGGTTCCTGAACATGCTGCGGATGGTCAAGGTGACCTCGCCGATGAGCATGGGCTCGTGGATCCTGCAGGGCGCCGGCGCGGCGGTCACGGCGTCGTTCGCCCACTCCGAGCTCGGACGGTTCCCGCGCGTGGCGGCCGTCGCGCGGCCGGGCGCCGCCGCGTTCGGCCTCGCGCTGACGACCTACACGGGCGCGCTGCTGAGCGCGACGTCGATCCCGGTCTGGCACGAGGCGCGCCGTGAGCTGCCGTTCGTCTTCGCCGGCGGCGGCGCGGCGAGCGCGGGCGGGCTCGCCTCGATCCTCACCCCCGTCGCCCAGGCCGGCCCGGCGCGGCGGCTGGCGGTGGGCGGCGCGCTCGCCGAGGTCGCGGCGGCGACCGTCATGGAGCGGCGCCTGGGCGACCTCGCCGCGCCACTGCGCGAGGAGCGCTGGTCGAAGATCTCCCTCGGCCTGACGCTGGGTGGCGCCGCGATGCTGGCGGGGCCGGGGCGCCGATCCCGCGTGGCGGCGGCGGCGGGCGGCGGGGCCGTCGCCCTCGGCGCGCTGGCCGAGCGCTGGGCGATCTACAAGGCCGGCTTCGCCAGCGCGAAGGACCCGAAGTACGTCGTCGGTCCGCAGCGCGAGAGGATGGCCGCATGAGCGCGCACCTCTCGACGCCCGTCGTCCACGACGGCACCCGCGACGAGGTCGCCGTCGAGGAGCCGCTGGAGATCCGCGTGGCCGGCAGCGCGCTCGCGGTGACGATGCGCACGCCCGGCCACGACGAGGAGCTCGCGCTCGGGTTCCTGCACGGCGAGGGCCTGATCGGCAGTGAGCCTCGCGAGGCCGGCCCGACCGAGGACCTCGCCGCCAACATCGTCGACGTCGCCGGCCCCCTGCTGCGCGAGCTGCCGGCGCGGCGCTTCTACACGACGTCCTCGTGCGGGGTGTGCGGCCGCGGCGCGCTCGAGGAAGTCGCGGTGCACGCGCCGCCCGCCGCCCCCGGGCCGGTCATCGACCGCTCGCTGCTGGCCGACCTCCCCGAGCGCCTGTCCCAGCCCGGCTTCGCCCGGACCGGCGGGCTGCACGCCACCGGCCTGTTCGATCCCGACGGCGTCCTGCTCTGCGTCCGCGAGGACGTCGGCCGCCACAACGCGATGGACAAGGTCGTCGGCCGCGCGCTGCTCGACGGCCTGCTCCCCCTGCACGACCGGGTGCTGTGCGTCTCCGGCCGGCTGTCCTTCGAGCTCGTGCAGAAGGCCGCCGTCGCGGGCTGCCCCGTGCTCGTCGGCGTGGGCGCGCCGACCTCGCTGGCCGTCGAGCTCGCCGCCGACCGCGGGATGACGCTCGCCGGCTTCGCCCGCGGCGGGCGGGTCAACGTGTACTGCGGCGAGCAGCGGGTGGGCTGAACAACAGCGGCGAACGTCCAGTCCATCCCGCCCGGTCGGGAGAGAATGGACGTTCGGTCGAGTCACCGGCGGGGCGGCGGCGCAACAACAGCGGCAACGAGGGAAGGGTGCGGCCGGCGCCTCCGGTCGTCCGCGCAAGCCGAACGTCCAAGAGGTGTGCATATACGCACAGGGATCGGACGTTCGGTCTGGTCAGAGTTCGGGACCGCGACGAACGTCCATCCCCTCCCGACGGGCCGGGACAAACGGGACGTTCGCGCCTCACCTCCCTCGCCGCCGGCCACCAGCGCCCGCGCCACCGACGGCGTCCGGGCTGAACGCCACGACGCCTTTCGCCGCCGGCCACCAGCGCCCGCGCCCGCGCCCGCCCGGCCCTACACCGCGACCGGCGCCGCCTCGCCGCTGCCCGCCGCCTCGGCGTGCGCGCGGCTGTCGCGGCCGGAGATGAGCAGGGCCGCGGCGACGAAGCCCAGCGCGGAGAACGCCGCGCCCACCAGGAACGCGTCCTGGAAGCCGGCGGTCAGGGCGACGGGATCCTGGACGTTGTCCCCCGTGGTGCCGTTGGCGACGGCCACGAGGATCGCCAGGCCGAGCGCGCCGCCGACCTGCTGGGACGTGTTGATCAGCCCGGAGGCCAGGCCGGAGTCGTCGTCGCTGACGCCCATGACCGCGCCGATGGTCACCGGCACGAAGCTGAAGCCCAGCCCCATCGCGGCGATGATCGACGGGAACAGCACGTCGCCGACGTAGGTGCCGTCGGCGTCGACGCGCGAGAACCACACGAGACCCACGGTGATCAGCGACAGGCCGAGCAGCAGCGTCGTCTTGAAGCCGATCTTGGTGACCATCGCCGACGCCGCGCCGGCGCTGAAGATGATCACCAGCGCCAACGGGAGGTAGGAGAACCCGGCCTTCAGCGCGTCGTAGTGCAGCACCTGCTGGAGATAGAGGGAGATGAAGAAGAACATCGAGAACAGCGACGCGCCGATGAGGAGGCCGGCGATGTTCGATCCGCGCAGCGTGCGCGAGCGGAAGATCGAGAACGGCACCAGCGGGTGCTCGGTGCCCCGGCGCTCCCAGACGTAGAAGAAGCCCAGCAGGACGATCGCCGCGATGCCGAGCCCGAGCGTCTTGCCCGAGCCCCAGCCCGACGTGTTGGCGTCGACGAGCGTGTAGACGAGCAGCGCCAGGCCCGCGGTGACCGAGATCGCGCCGACCGCGTCGAAGCTCTTGGCGCGCGTGTCGCGGCTCTCCATGAGGATGCGTGGCGCGAGGAACGCGGCGAGCAGGCCGATCGGGGTGTTGACGAACAGCACCCACTCCCACCCGGCGTACTTGGTCAGCACGCCGCCGAGCAGGACGCCCGCCGCGCCGCCCGAGCCGGCGACCGCGCCCCACACGCCGAGCGCGGTGTTGCGCTCCTTGCCCTCGGCGAACGTCGTGGTGACGATCGACAGCGCGGCGGGCGAGACGAGCGCGGCGCCGAGCCCCTGGATGGCCCGGGCGATGATGAGCTGGATCTCGCTGTTGGCCAGGCCGCCGGCGAGCGAGGCGAGCGCGAACAGGATCATGCCGGCGATGAACATGCGCCGGCGCCCGAGCCGGTCGGCCAGTCGGCCGCCGAGCAGCAGGAAGCCGCCGAAGAAGAGGGTGTAGGCGTTGACGACCCAGGACAGGTTGTCCTGGGAGAAGTCGAGGTCCTTGCCGATCGACGGCAGCGCGACGTTGACGATCGAGGCGTCGAGGACGACGACGAACTGGGCGGCGGCCAGGAGGGCCAGCGCGAGCCACTTGGCCCTGGGTGAGTCGGCGGGGGTCATGCGAGAAGTCCTTTGCGTCTGCTCTAAGCTGAGCTACGATTCCGGTTAGCCCGGTCACCATACGGAATCTGAGTTCCGCTTGTCAAGCCCCACCATCACCACCGAACGCCCGCTCCGCGCCGACGCCCGCCGCAACCGCGACGCGATCGTTGCCGCCGCGCGCGCCATCGTCGCCGAGCATGGCGTCGAGGCCCAGATCCAGGACGTCGCGCGCAAGGCCGGCGTCGGGGTCGGCACGGTCTACCGGCACTTCCCCACCAAGGACGTGCTGATGGGCGAGCTCATGGCCCAGTGCATGCGCGAGAACGCGCAGATCTCTCGCGACGCCGCGGCGATCGAGGATCCGTGGCTGGCCTTCGCCACCCTGGTGCGCAACGGCTGTGAGTCGATGGCCGCCGACGCCGCCAAGCGCCGCATGTGGACCGTGGCCTCCGACGAGGCCGTCGCGCACGCGTCCGACGCCAAGCAGGAGATGATCAGCTCGACCGCCGTCGTGGTCGACCGGGCCAAGGCCTCGGGCCGGCTGCGCGCCGACTTCGGCGGCGACGACATGGGCAGCCTGATGTGCGGGCTCGGCGCCGTGATCGACCAGACCCGCATGCCCGGCGACTGGCGCCGGCTCGTCGAGTTCGCGCTCGACGGCCTGCGCGTCGGCGACTAGCGCCCCAGCCGCTCGCGCACGCGGGCCAGCAGCAGCTCGCAGCGCGGCAGCGTGTCCGGCGTCGGCTCCCCCACCCATGCCGGCCCGAGCGTCTGGCCCTCGGTGAACTGATCGAACGTGAAGTCGATCTCCTCACCCGACGGCAGCCGCAGCCACAGGTGGTGGTCGTTGACGTCGGAGGGCACGACGGGGGCGACGAGGATCTCGCCGCCCAGGTACTCGCGCATCACGTAGGTCGTCACGGCGCACTGCCCGAGCGTCGGGTTCTCCTCGCTCCACGCGGGATCGTCGGACGTGTCGGCGCCCCACGAGGCGCGGATGGCCTCCTGGAGCTCCTCCCGCGTCACTTCAGCTTCACCGTCGCCTTCTTGGCGGCGACGCCGACCAGCCCGACGGCCACGCGCAGCCGGCGCGTGACCTTCTTGCCGCGGCGCAGCGCGCCCTTGCGCAGCGTCAGCTCAACCTTGTCGGCGCCCTCGCCCGAGAGCGTCACCGTCATCAGCCCCTTGACGATGCGGACCTTCGCCTTCACGCCCGAGCCCGACAGCGTCGCGTGGGTCCGCTTGGCCGCGCGCTTGGTGAAGTGCAGGCCCTTGGGCAGCCGGAACGCGAGGCTCTGGACCGGGCGGTCGAGGTTGGTCGCCGTGAGCGAGAGGACCGGGCCCTTCTTCTTCAGCCGCGCCGACAGCGACGTCCTGCGGATCTGGTCGCAGCCGGGCAGCGTGGCGGTCGTCGTCGCCGTGGCGGTCTTGCCGGAGTGCGCGACGAAGGTCCCCTCGAGGCCGTTGCGGCCCGGCAGGCACAGGTCGCGCGAGACCTTGACGGGGCTCGTCGGGCCGGCAGCCAGGCTGAGCACGAACTTGCTCAGCGGCACGTCGAAGATCCCGTCGAAGGTGTTGACGAGCCCGCCCGAGGTGCCGATGGTCACCACGCCGGTGAGGTTGACCGCGAAGGCCCCGCGCAGGGCCACGCGCAGCTGCGGCAGCCCGGCGGAAGGATCGGAGACGAACGTCACGGGGCCTGTCAGCGGTGTGGCCAGCAGCGGGGTCGTCGCCGTCGCCGTCCCCATCACGGACGTCGCCGGGCACGCCCCGGCCTGGTAGGTGGCCAGCGGGCATGCGTTGCCCAGCGCGGTGAGCGAGGCGCCGAACCCGGCCGGCAGCTGCACGGCCACGCTCTTGGCGTTGGCCTCCCCGTCCTCCTGGGTGACGGTGACCGTGACCGCGGGCTGGGCGCCCGAGCGCACGTCGTCGCGCGTCGAGCCGATGACCGCGCTGATCTTCGGCCCGAACGGCAGCGCGTCGCAGTTCGTCGGCGTGAACGAGGACGTGGCGCTCGCGGTCGCGCCGGCGTAGGTCCCGATGGTGATCGTCGTCGGCGCGACGCCACACGAGGTCGGGTTGGTCATGAAGGACTTGCCGGACGCGAGCTTGCCCAGGAGGGTCAGCGACATGCGGTCGATCCGCAGGTCGAGCCCGTTCGAGGTCGCCGGGATGTCGTTGACGACCGACCGCAGGCCACCGTCGGTGTCGCGGACGGTGACCGGCGACTGCAGCACGACCTTGCCGAGCAGCCCGCCGGCCGGCCGCAGCACGATGCCGAGCCGCGCGGCCTCGCCGGCGCCCGGCGTGACGTTGTAGATGTCGCCGGCGATGTCCTGCTGGACGAGCAGCACCGTCGCGGTCGTGACCGTCGTTCCCACCTTGGTGGTCGCCGGGCAGGCGTCGGCCGCGAGCTGATCGGCCGTGCACACGCCACCGGTCGCCGTCGGGTTGCCGACGAGGCCGGGCGGCAGGTCGAGCCGCAGGCTCTTGAGGTCGTCGCCGCCCGCGCCGACCGCGCCGAGGTCGGTCACGTCGAAGCTGACGGTGAAGTCGGAGTGCGCGCCGGCCTTCGGATCGACGGGTGCCGCCTTCGGGGTGGCGACGCCGGGCGCCGCCGAGGCGCCGGCAGCGATGGACAGGAAGGCGAGCAGGCTCAGGAGCGCCGAGCCGAGGCAGCGGTGGGACGTCATGCCCTCTAGATACCGCTTCGAGGGCCAGAGGAGCGCTTCGGCGAGCGCAGTCGCCAACCGTTAGGTTCGCGACTTGATCGGCATCCACCCCCCCGAAGGCGTGACGGCGGACCAGGTGCGTGTGCTGTACGAGAAGCTTCTCGGCCGCGAGGCCGCGGCGGCCGAGACCGAGCTGCACGCGCCCGCCACGCTGGGCGAGCTGCTCCGGACGCTGCTGGACTCACCGGAGTTCGCCGGGCGCGCGCTGGGTCTTGTCCCGCCCGAGACCGCGCACGCCAACATCTGGGCCGCCGGCCTCGAACCGTTCCATCCTCCGCCGGGCACGCTCTCGCCCGACGACGCGGTGGAGGTCGGCCGAGACGGCTTCCTGCTGCTCAACGACGGCACCAACGCGCCGCTCGAGCAGTTCCTCGGCCGCTACGAGCTGGCCGACGACTGGGCGCAGCGATGGACCGAGGCCCTCGAGCTGCGGTCGCGGCAGGCGGCGGAGCTGGGGGTCGCGCTCGCTTGGCTCATGGTCCCGGACAAGACCGTCGTGCACGCCGACCTCCGCGTCGGTGCCCCCGCCCCGGGAAGGCGACCCGTCCATCGTTTGATCGACGAGGTCGGCGTGCCGCTGATCTATCCCGTGGACCGTCTGCGCGCTCTGGGGGACGCCGCGTTCCTGCGCACGGACACCCATCTCACGAGCCGCGGGACCCGTGTGCTCGCCGCAACGGTGACGGAGGCTTTCGGCGCGCCCGCGCCTCCGGCCCACGACGACCACCCGTTCGAGCACCAGATGATCATCGGGGACATCGGCTCGGCCTTCCGGCCGCCGATGGTGGAGCTCGTCTGCGTTCACGGAGACCTGCCGGGCCGCACGCTGGTCGACACACAATGGGAGATCGTGGCGTCCGGGAGCCACTTCGGCACCCGGCTGGTTGTGAGGAACGACGCAGCGCCGGATCCGCGAACCTGCGTCATCTTCGGCGACTCGTTCAGCTTCACCGGACAGCTGCCGGGCGGGCGCACGCATCAGGGCATGGCGTGGTGGCTGGCGCGGGTCTTCCGCGAGCTGCACTTCGCGTGGGTGCCGTTCGGCTGGGACAGCGCCTACCTGAAGGCGGTCGGGCCGGCGTTGGTGCTCTCCGAAGGGGCCGAGCGCTTCGCGGTCAGGTCGCCGCAACCCGACACCGACACCGCGCTGTTCGCCCGGCAGGTCATCGCCCAGGTAGCGACGGACCCGTGGCACGCCCGCGAGGCTGACCGTTCTCCGGTCGCGGCAGCGCCTGGCGGCGATGTCACGGCCGAGGAGATCGGCGCGCTCTACGAGCACCTGCTGGGGCGCAGGGCGCGAGGCGAAGAGATCGCGGTGCACGCGAGCGCGGCGTCGTTCGCCGCGCTCGTCGACATCGTCCTGGCGTCTGACGAGTTCGCCGTCCGGCTCATCGAGCGCGTCAACCGTCACGGCGCCGCCCCGAACGTCTGGAGCCCCGAGCTCGCCACGTACGCGCCGCCGGCCGGATCGCTGTCGGCGGACCGGACGGCCGAGGTGGGGCAACACGGTGTCCTCCTGCCGGGTCCGAGGGCCGCTGGACTGCGAAGCCAGCTCGCCGGCGGAGAGTGCCCTCCCGACGACTGGCTCGACGCGTGGCATCGGGCGCTGACGTCGAGGACCGAGGCGAGCGCCGAGGTGTGGGCGCACTTCGCCTGGCTCGTCGTGCCCGACAAGCTCGTCTGCGAGACGCAGGCGCAGGTCGCCCCGCTCGATCTCGGCGGGCGCCCCGTCCAGCACCTCCTCGACCCCGCCGCGACCGCGGTGCTCTATCCGGTCGACCGTCTCCGTGCACTGGGCCCGAACGCGTTCCCGCGCACGGACAGCCGCCCCAGCGCGGCCGGGTACCGCGAGCTGGCCTGCGCGGTCCTCGAGGCCGTGGGCGGTCCGGAGCTTCCGACCGTGGAGGAGCTCGGGATGCACGAGGCCTTTGTCGTCGGTGACCTCGGCGCGCGGTTTCACCCCGGTCTCGGGGAAGTGGTGGCGCGGCCCGCCGCCGGGACCGCCGCGCCGCCGCCCGACCCTCGCGTGTGCCTGATCTTCGGCGAACCCGCGTCCGACGAGCTTCCGGGACACGGCATCGCCTGGTGGCTGGGCCTCGCCTTCGGCGAGGTCCACGTGATCCCTGATGCCCTGGGCTGGGACCAGGAGCGGCTCATGGCCCTGCGGCCCGGCGTGGTGGTGGCCGAGTGCGCGGAGGAGCAGTGCGCGATCGCGCCGGTCGCGGCGCCGCGACCGGAGGGCCCTTCGCGGATAACGATCAGCGAGCGCAGCCCGCTCGTCTCGATCATCACGCCGTCCCTGAACCAGGGCCGCTTCATCGAGACCGCGCTGCGCAGCGTCGCCGCGCAGGACTACCCGGCGATCGAGCACATCGTCGTCGACGGCGTCTCCAGCGACGACACGGCCGCCGTCGTCGCCTCCTTCGGTGACTCGGTGCGGTGGATCTGCGAGCCCGACAGCGGGCAGGCCCAGGCAATCAACAACGGCATCGCCCGCAGCCGGGGCAAGATCGTCACGTGGGTCAACGCCGACGACGCGCTCCTCGAGGGAGCGGTAGGGCGCGGCGTCGCGACCCTGCTGCGCCATCCCGAGGCGTCGTTCGTCCATGGCGGCGCCATCATCACGGGGCCTGACGGCGACGAGAGCGCGGTCTTCCAGCCTCCCCCGATGCTCGATCACGACAGCCTGCGGATCGAGAACCACGTGATGCAGCCGGCGGCGTTCTTCACGCGTGCGCGATGGGACGAGGTCGGCGGCCTCCGCGAGGACCTGCACTGGACCCTCGACTGGGATCTCTTCCTCAAGCTGGCCAGGCGCGGACCGATCGCCCGCGTCGACGGTGCTCCGCTGGCGCGTGCGTGCCTGCACCCGGACTCCAAGACGGTCAGCGGGGGCTGGCGGCGCTATCGCGAGATCCTCCACATGCTGCGCGACCACGGCGTCGACCGCCGGGCCGTGGCCGCCTATGGCCTCGAGCTCGTCGATCGCTGGATGATCGACGCCGCGTCGGCGGCGGGCCGCCCGGTCAGCCGGTCCGACGTCCTGCTGAGTCGCGGGCCTCTCGCGGGCCTGCGCTCGTCCGTGAGCGGCCGGTTCTGGCCTCCTGCCGTGTTCGGCGACAACTGGGTCTCGACGATCGCCGACGTGCGACTGGCGTCCGGACGCGGTGACGTCATCGTCGAGGGTGCAGTGCCGGAATGGGCGCCCCTGGGCGATCAGGTCCTCACCATCGAGGTCACCGGCGAGGAGCCCGTGCGCCTCCCCGTCGGCGAAGGAAGCTTCGCCGTGCGCTGTCCCGCGGCAGCATCCGGTCCCGTGAGGGTGCGGGTCCGGGCCGACCGCTCCTACGTGCCGGCCAAGCACCTTGCGGGCTCCGTCGACCGGCGCCGGCTCGCCTGGATGTACAGCTCGATCCGCCGCGAGGGCTAGAGGAGCGCTTCGGCGCCGGAGTACAGCGCGGCGTAGCGCCCGCCGCGGCCGATGAGCTCGTCGTGGGTGCCGCGCTCGGCGATGTGCCCGCGGTCGAGCACGACGATCTGGTCGGCTTCGCGGATGGTCGACAGCCGGTGGGCGATGGCGATCGTCGTGCGCCCCTCGGCGAGCCGGTCGAGCGCCTCCTGGACGTGGCGCTCGGTCTCGGTGTCCAGCGCGCTGGTCGCCTCGTCGAGGATCAATACCGGCGGGTTGCGCAGGATCGTCCGCGCGATGGCGATGCGCTGCTTCTCGCCGCCGCTGAAGCGGTAGCCGCGCTCGCCGACCATCGTGTCGTAGCCGTCGGGCAGCGACGCGATCAGGTCGTGGATGCGCGCGGCGCGCGCGGCCTCGACGAGCTCGTCATCGGTGGCCTCGGGGCGCGCGAAGCGCAGGTTCTCGCCGATCGAGGCGTGGAAGAGGTAGGTCTCCTGGGACACCACCCCGACCGTCGCGGCGAGCGAGGCGAAGCTCAGCTCACGCACGTCGATCCCGTCGATCGTCACCCGCCCCGAGGTCGTGTCGTAGAGCCGGGCGGCGAGGTAGGCCAGCGTGGTCTTGCCGCTGCCGGTCTCACCGACCAGCGCGGTGGTCGTCCCCGGAGCCACCGCGAAGCTCACGCCGTCGATGGTCGGCGGCACGTCGGGGTCATAGCCGAACGTCACGTCCTCGAAGACCACCTCCCCGCGCGGCGCGTCGAGCGTCACCGGCCGCTCGCGCTCGACGACCTCCACCGGCAGGTCGAGGTACTCGAACACGCGCCGGAACAGCGACAGCGACGTCTGGATGTCGACGCTGACGTTCAGCAGCGAGCCGATCGGGAACAGCAGCCGCGTCTGCAGCGTGGTGAAGGCGACGACCGTGCCAATCGAGACGTCGCCGCTGAGGCCGGCGAACCAGTAGACGAGCGCGGGCATGATCGCGAAGGTCATCTGCACCGAGGCCATCCGCCAGCGACCGGCCATCCGCGAGCGGACCTCGAGGTCGGCGAGCTCGCTCGACTCGTCGGAGAAGCGCCGCGCGAGGTCCTCGCCGCGGCCCATGGTCTTGCCCAGCAGGACGCCCGACACGCTCAGCGACTCCTCGACGAGCGAGCTCATGTCGGCGAGACGGCCCTGGCGGACGCCGGCGATCTTCTGGCGCTCGCGCCCGACGCGCCGCGTCATCCACACGAAGAACGGCAGCACCGCGAGGCTGAAGACCGCGAGCCGGACATCGAGCAGCAGCATCGCGACGATCACGCTGGCCACGGTCGTCACGTTCGAGGCGATCGACGTGGCGGTGCTCGTCACGACGTTCTGCACGCCGCCGATGTCGTTGGCGATGCGCGACTGCACCTCCCCGGTGCGCGTCCGCGTGAAGAAGGCCAGCGACATGCGCTGCAGGTGCTTGTAGACGTTCGTGCGCAGGTCGTGCATGACCCGCTGGCCGACGACGTTGGACAGGAAGGTCTGCGCCACGCCGAGCGCGCCGGTGACGATCGAGATGGCGATCATGCCGCCGACCAGCAGGCTGAGCAGCCCTTGGTCGCGCTCCGGGATCGCCTTGTCGAGGACCTCTCGCAGCAGGAACGGGGAGGCCATCGAGAGCAGCGCGGAGAAGACGATCAGCGCCAGCACGAGGCTCAACCGGCTCTTGTAGGGCCGGAAGAGCCGGAGGATCCGGCGTCCTTCGCCGGGCTGGATGTCTTGAATATCCTGAGTCGTGTCCACTGAGATCTTTTGCTACTGTTGCGTGTGCAACATCCTTGCATCCACGTAAAGGAACGTCAAGTGTCACGCCTTCTGCTCATCCCGCTCGACGACACCGTCGTCTTCCCCACCATGGACGTCACGCTGCCCGTCGACACGGGTGACGACGACCGCGTGCTCCTGGTCCCCCGTCACGACGACGCCTACGCGTCGGTCGGCACGATCGCCCGCGTGGCGGCCAAAGTCCGCCTCCCCGGCGGCGGTCGCGGCGCCCAGCTCGAGGGCATCGCCCGCGGCGTCCTCGGCGCGGCCGAGTCCGACGTCAACGGCGACCTGCGCGTCGAGGTCACCGAGCATCCCGACGACGTTCCCGTCGACGGCCGCACCCGCGAGTTCGAGCGCGAGTACCGCGCGACCGTCGACGAGATCCTCGAGCTGCGCGGCGTCGACGAGCGCATCGGCGCGTTCCTGCGCTCGATCCGCGAGCCCGGCGCGCTGGCCGACACCAGCGGCTACTCCCCCGACCTGACCTTCGAGCAGAAGGTCGAGCTGCTCGAGCTCGTCGACGTCACGGCGCGGCTCGAGAAGGCGCTGGAGTTCCAGCGCGAGCGGCTGGCCGAGCTGCAGGTGCGCAAGCGCATCCGCGAGGACGTCGAGTCCGGCGCCAACAAGCAGCAGCGCGAGTACTTCCTGCGCCAGCAGATGAACTCGATCCGCAAGGAGCTCGGCGAGGACGACGGGTCCGCGGTCGACGAGTACCGCACCAAGATCGACGAGTCCAAGATGCCCGAGGCCGTGCGCGAGCACGCCGAGAAGGAGCTCGCGCGCCTCGAGCGGATGGGCGAGGGCGGCTCGGGCGAGGGCCAGATGCTGCGCACCTACCTCGACTGGCTGATCGCCGTGCCGTGGGGCGTGGAGTCCGAGGAGAAGCTCGATCCGGCCGCCACGCGCGAGCAGCTCGACGCCGACCACGCGGGCCTCGACGACGTCAAGGACCGCATCGTCGAGTACGTCGCGGTGCGCAAGCTGCGCGAGGAGCGCGGGATCGAGTCCGACGGCAAGGGCGGTGCGATCCTCACGCTGCTCGGGCCTCCCGGCACCGGCAAGACGTCGCTCGGCGAGTCGATCGCCAAGGCGATGGGCCGCGAGTTCGTCCGCATGTCGCTGGGCGGCGTGCGCGACGAGGCCGAGATCCGCGGCCATCGCCGCACGTACGTCGGCGCGATGCCGGGCCGCCTGGTGCGCGCCCTGCGCGACGCCGGGACGATCAACCCGGTGATCATGCTCGACGAGGTCGACAAGGTCGGCGCCGACTGGCGCGGCG
>JBJMLA010000065.1:0-3008 GCA_045805505.1 Solirubrobacteraceae bacterium | reverse complement strand
CGGCAGCCAGCCGAGGTAGTGGTCGAACGAGCGGTTCTCCATCATCAGCACGACGAAGGTGTCGATGGGCAGGTTGCGCGGGCTCGGCAGGTGCTGGCGGCGCTGGGCGCGCGCCGCCTCGGCGACGACGGTCGCCGGCGAGAGCGTCGTGGCGAGGCCCGCGGCCAGCCCCGCAGTCGCCGCGGTGCGCGCGAGGAACTCGCGCCGCTTCAGGTACTCGTCGGGGGCGTCGTGCGCAAGCCGCTCCGCGGCTTCGGGATCGCGGATGTCGGTCATCGCCCGAAGAACGGTTCGGACGTGTCAGTGCTGCCGCGTCAGCAGTGACGAAGATGCCTGCGCGCCGTCAGCCGGCTCGTGAAGCGCGACCCGTGCCGCGCGACGAGCCGGTAACGGACGTTGCGTGTGCACGCGCCGGTGTATGGCGCCGGGATCTCGACCCGGACCACCCGGCCGCGGACCGCGAGCGCCAGGACCGTGTCGCGGATCTGTGCGTACGCGATCCGCCAGTTGCCGTTGCTGTCGTGCTTGAAGATCGCCCAGGGGCTGAGCGCGCCACCCGGGCAGCAGACCATGCGCACGACCATCTCGCGGACGCCGTCGCCGTCGAGGTCCTTGCAGACCGGCCCGCGCCGGGTCCAGCCCGACGTGATCCGGTGGTAGTAGCGGCGGTAGTGCTTCTCGGCGTACGGGATGAGGATGCCCTCGCCCACGTAGTCCGCGGCGGCAGGGCTGCAGGTCTTCGGCGCCGGAGGCGGCGGCGGGGCGACGACCTCGAAGTTCGACGTCGGCCCGAACTCGGAGACATCGTGGCAGGGGTCGCTGTCGGGCCCGTCGCAGACCTGATGATCGCCTTCGACGTGCCAGTAGTAGCGCCCGAAGTCGAGGTCCTGGATCAGGTAGGCGACGTCGCGCGCGTCGACATCGCACTTGGTCGCGAGGGGCGCCAGGAACGGCCCGCCGGCGAAGCTCGTCTCCGGGCGAGCCGACCACTCGACGCAGAGCGTGTTCCAGCCGGGCTCGAGCGTCCAGCGGACGACGACGTCGGAGGTCGTGACCTTCTCGCCGTTGGCGGGAGCGGTAGGGGTCTGCGCAAGCGCACTCGCGGCGACGACCAGCAGGACGGCGAACGATGCGGCGACGCTTCTCATCCCGGGTATATCGGCTGGAACCGCCGCCAGCGCAAGCCCTGACCGGTCGCGGGTCGGAGCGCCGCCTAGCGGTGGATGTCGAGTGGCGTTCCATTCGGTATGTGCCTGACGAGCCAGTCGATGTCGCGCTGCGTGAAGCGGAGGCAGCCGTGGGATGCGGCGCTCCCAGGCGGGTCAGGCAGGATCCCGCGCGAGTGCAAGGCGATCTCGCCCGGGTCGTAGCGGGTCGCCTGGAAGAACTCCGAGTAGGCCGAGGTGAACAGCGCCCACGTCCCGCGGGCCCACCAGGTGTCGAGTCGTGCCCGGTCGATCACGAAGAAATGCCCGCGCGGCGTCGGGGTCGACGGTTTGCCGATTACGACGGAGAAGCGCCGCAGTCGCCGTCCCGAGTGCGCGATCGTCGCCGCCCGCGCGGAGAGGTCGACCGTGATCCGCCAGCCAAGCCGGACGCGCCGCGTGAGCGAGGCCTGGATCCAGCCCGTGGCGCCGTTCGGCCGCTCGGGGAGTCGCACGCGCAGCCAGCGGCCGCCATCCGCATGCCCGAGGACCGGCAGCACCGGGTCGTCGGTGCTGAACGGCGTATAGCTCCAGACGCGCTGCACCGCATGTGCCCGGCGGTTTGGCCGAGCGCGTGCGATGGCGGTGCGGGTGACGGCGGCGCCTTCCACCCACGAGGGTGCCGCTGCGCGAGTCGCCTCCGCAGGAGCGGCCCATGCCAAGGCCAGCGCCATCGCGATCAGCGCCGATCCCTCGAGCGGGCTGACTCTCACGGCCACACGGCCATCATCCACGACCGACGGCCCGCGTGGGGCGGCGTCCGTTGCCGAAATGGCCGACGCCTCCGATGTCGCCACCTCCTCACAAGGTCATGGCGATCGCCGGGAATCAGCGGAGGGGGAGGGATTCGAACCCTCGGTACGGGGGATACCCGTACAACGGTTTTCGAGACCGCCCCGTTCAACCACTCCGGCACCCCTCCAGGGCTGGGCCGAGGGCCCAGACGGGATCGGCAAGGCTAGCGACGGCGGGGTCGCCATTGACACTCGGCCTGAACGCGCAGAGGATGGCGCATGACTCGCCGCCCGTCGCCGCCCATGCTGGTCGCGCTTCTCGCGCTCTTCCTCGCGGCCGGGGGTGGTCAGGCTGTCGCGTCCGGAGTTGCGCATGTCGCGAAGCTGATCGACGGCTCCAAGATCAAGCCGTCGACGATCACGTCGAAGCAGGTCAAGGACGGATCGCTGCTGGGCAAGGACTTCAAGGCGGGCGAGGTGCCCGCCGGCGCCAAGGGCGACCCCGGAGCGAAGGGCGACCCGGGCGCGAAGGGAGACCCGGGCGCGAAGGGCGACACCGGCGCGACCGGCACCGTCGACACGAGCAACTTCTATACAAAGGCGCAGTCCGACGGCAACTACCTCGGCAAGACCGCAACTGCGGCGAACTCGCTGACGCTTGGCGGCTCGTCTCCCTCTACGTTCACGCGCGGGCAATCGACGGCCGTGGGCGGCAACCTGACCGACTTGACCGCGGGCAACAGCGACGGCGGATTCCTGACCATCGGTGGGCTCGGCACAGTGGGCGTCGCCTGCCTTCCGATGGGGTCCGGGGTCCAGGTCACCTACGTCGTCCAACCGCCTGGAGGCGTCATGGCGTCGCAGGACGTCGATGCGATCGTGACAGGAGCAGCGGGGACAACGCAGGCCAGCAGCAGCGGCATGATCGCCGGCAACAGCCTCGCGATCGGGAACGCGTTGACCGGCGCCAACACCCTGCGTCACATGACGGTGTCCGTCGCGGACCCGCTCCAGGGCATCGCCGCGACGTTCGACCTCACGGTCGTGAACGCCCCGACCGGAGGTAGCG
>JBJMLA010000064.1:0-16626 GCA_045805505.1 Solirubrobacteraceae bacterium | reverse complement strand
CGGCGTACGAGCCGAACACCGCGCTGATCGCCAACGGCCTGGCCGGCATGGGCTACGCTCTGCCCTGCGCGATCGCCGCCAAGCTCGTGCACCCCGAGCGCAACGTCGTGACGGTCAGCGGCGACGGCGGCTTCCTGATGAACGTCCAGGAGCTCGAGACCGCCAAGCGCCTCAAGACGCCGATCGTCAACGTCGTCTGGGAGAACCACCAGTTCGGCTCGATCGTCTGGAAGCAGGACAAGAAGTTCGGCCGCCACTTCGGCGTCGACTTCACCAACCCCGACTTCGTCAAGCTGGCCGACGCGTTCGGGCTGCCCGCCTGGCGCTGCAACGCGGTCGGCGACTTCTCGACCCATCTGCGGCACGCGCTGACGCTCGACGTCCCGTCGCTGATCGTGCTGCCCATCGACTACTCCATCGACGTCGCCATCAGCGAAGAGCTGGGAACGGAGACCGTGAGCACATGACCACCGCCGAGCAGTCCGTCGTCGACACCGTCAAGGGCCAGCTGTACATCGCCGGCGAGTGGCGCGACGCCGGCGAGGGCGGGACCCTCGAGGTCGAGGACCCGTCGACCGGCGAGGCGATCGCCACGGTCGCCGACGCAACTGTCGAGGACGCCTTCGCCGCGCTCGGCTCGGCGTCGGACAGGCAGTCGGAGTGGGCCGCGGTCTCGCCCAAGGAGCGCAGCGAGATCCTGCGCCGCGCCTACGAGCTCATCAACGAGCGGGCCGACGACCTGGCGCTGCTGATGACGCTCGAGATGGGCAAGCCGCTCGCCGAGTCCAAGGCCGAGGTCACCTACGCCGCCGACTTCTTCAACTGGTTCGCCGGCGAGGCGCTGCGCATCGACGGCCGCTACGCCGTCAACGACAAGGGCACCGGCCGCGTCATCGTGATGCGCCAGCCCGTCGGGCCCTGCATCTTCATCACGCCGTGGAACTTCCCGATGGCGATGGGCACGCGCAAGATCGGCCCGGCGATCGCCGCGGGCTGCACGATGGTCGTCAAGCCCGCCAAGCAGACGCCGCTGTCGATGATCGCCCTGGCGCAGATCCTCGAGGAGGTCGGCCTGCCCGGCGGCGTCCTCAACGTCGTCACCGCCAAGTCGAGCGGCAGCGTCATGGAGCCGCTGATCAAGGACCACCGCGCCCGCAAGCTGAGCTTCACCGGCTCGACCGAGGTCGGCAAGGTCCTCATGCAGCAGGCGTCGGATCAGCTGCTCAAGCTCTCCATGGAGCTCGGCGGCAACGCGCCGTTCGTGGTCTTCGAGGACGCCGATCTCGACGCCGCGGTCGAGGGCGCGATGATCGCCAAGATGCGCAACATCGGCGAGGCGTGCACGGCGGCCAACCGCTTCCACGTCCACGAGTCGATCGCCGGCGAGTTCGCCGAGCGCATGGCCAAGAAGATGGGCGAGCTGAAGATCGGCCGCGGCAGCGATCCCGACACCAAGGTCGGCCCGCTGATCGACGACGACCAGCGCTCGAAGGTGGCCGAGCTCGTCGACGACGCCACGGACAAGGGCGCGAAGGTGCTCGTCGGCGGCTCCCGCGTCGACGGCCCGGGCTACTTCTACGAGCCGACCGTCCTGGGCGACGTGCCGATGGAGGCGCGCCTGCTCGAGGAGGAGATCTTCGGCCCGGTCGCCCCGATCGCCTCGTTCTCGACCGACGAGGAGGCGCTCGCGCAGGCCAACCAGACCGAATACGGCCTCGTCGCCTACGTCTACACCCAGAGCCTGGACCGCGCCTTCCGCGTCATGGAGGGCCTCGAGACCGGCATGGTCGGCCTCAACCAGGGCATCGTCTCGAACGCCAGCGCGCCCTTCGGTGGCGTCAAGCAGTCCGGCTTCGGCCGCGAGGGCGGCAAGGAAGGCATCGAGGAGTACCTGCAGACGAAGTACGTCGCGCTGAAGCTGTAGGGCCGCGCGAGCCGGGCCGGTAATCTGCGCGGCCGATGCGGCCCCGTCGCTTCATTGCGCTCGGTGCGCTGCTGCTGCCCGCCGTGCTGGCGTTCGTGCTCCTCGGCGCCGCACCGTCGTCCTCGGCGCCGGCCGCGACACCACTGACCCACGCCGGCCCGATCGGGCGCGTCCCGCTGACCGCGTGGGTCCTGCGCGGCGACCGCGAGAACGTCGGCATCGCCCGCGGCTGGGGCGCGGGCCGGTGGACGGGCCGATCCGTCACCGTGCCCTTCTCGCCCAACGCCGACCCCAAGCGGCTGAGCGGCGACCGGGGCGAGGCGAACTTCCAGGGCTCGATCGCCTGGTACCGATCGACGTTCGAGGTGCCGCGGGCCGGGCGCTACGCGATCGACTTCCAGTCGGTCAACCACCGCGCCACGGTGTGGATCGACGGGGAGCGCATCGGCCTCTCCCACGAGGGCGAGTTCCAGCCGTTCGCCAAGCACTTCACCGCCTCCGGTCCCGGGCGCCACACCGTCGTCGTGCGCGCCGACTACACCGACATCGAGCGCCAGAACGCCACGGGCTGGCACCGGACGTGGTTCAACTTCGGCGGCATCAACCGCGAGGTCACGGTGCGTCCGGTCGGGCGCAGCGACATCTCCGAACCGGGCGTCTTCACGACGCTGGGCGCGTCGAGCGGCGACGCGGTCGTCCGCGTCCGCGCGCGGCTGCACAACCGCGCAGCGCGCCGCTCGATCGAGCTGACCGGGACGCTCGCGGGCCAGGCGCTCGACTTCCCGCGCGTGACGGTCCCGGCCGGCGAGTCCCGGCTGGTCGAGGCGCGGGTGCGCATCCACGACCCGAAGCTGTGGGCGCCCGACACGCCGACGCTGCACGACCTCGTCCTCACCGTGCCCGGCGAGGCGCAGTGGAGCGGGCGCGTCGGCCTGCGCCAGATCACCTGGCGCGGCCGTGACATCTTCATCAACGGCCACCGGCTGCACCTGCACGGCGCGTCGCTGCACGAGGACGCCTACGGCCGGGGCAACGCGCTGACCGCGGCCGACATGGACGGGTTGGTCGGCGAGCTCGAGGAGGTCGGCGCCAACGTCACGCGCGCCCATCACCCTCTGTCACCCGCGCTGCTCGAGCGCCTCGACGCGGCGGGGATCCTCGTCTATCAGGAGGTCGGGCCCAACGACCCGCCCGGCGGCTTCTCGCTCAAGACGCCGGAGCTGCGCCGCGAGGGCCGCCGGCGCATCCGCGTGACGATCGGCCAGCTGCAGATCCACCCGTCGATCTTCGCCTGGACCCTGGCCAACGAGGCCGCCGGCCGCGGGCACAACGACGGCCAGCGGCCGTTCGTCGATCACGTCGCCCAGGAGCTCCACCGCATCGACCCGGGCCGCATGGTCGGCGTCGACCTGTGGGGCACCTACGTCCCGGACTCCGACCGCGGCCTGCAGATGTACCGCCACCTCGACGTGATCGGCCTGACCAACTACGACGGCTGGTACAACGACAACGCGGCGCGCGGGGCCAGGCTGCGCCGGATCATCCAGGACTCGGTCGACGAGTTCGCCACGGCGTTCCCCGACAAGGTGCTGATGCTCAGCGAGTTCGGCGCCGAGGCCAACCCGTACAACCCGACCGACAGCGCCGGCGGCTACGACTTCCAGACGCGGCTGCTGCAAGAGCACCTGCGTGTCTACGAGGCGGACCGTCGCATCGCCGGGATGATGATCTGGGTGCTGCGTGACTTCGCGGTGACGCCGGCCTTCGCCGGCGGATCGATCCGCCGGGAGGTGCCGAGCATCCGGCTCGTGCGCGGCATCGCGCAGAAGGGGCTCTTCGACTACCGCGGCAGGCCCAAGCCCGCCGCGGCCGTCATCGGGCGCATCTTCCGCTCCTGGCCCGACTACCGCTAGCTACTTCCAGTCGATGTTGGACTTGCTGTTCTCCTCGTCGAAGAAGATCCAGCGCAACCCCTCGATCGAGCCGCCACCGGGGATCAGGTAGGTCAGGCAGGTCTCGTACTCGTCGCCCGGCTTGAAGGACTTGGGGTCCGCGTGGGCGCAGCGCTCGAAGTCCCCGAAGAAGATGATCTCGTTCTGGTCCTGGCCGCGGTCGTCGACGCCGTTGATGTAGGACGCCGGGTCAGCGCCGCTGATGTCGTGCTCGCCGACGTTCTTGGCGGTGACCTTGACGTAGTACGGCGTCGAGGCCTTCTGGTCCGCGTCGAGGTCGATGTTCTTGAAATCGTCGAGCGACCCCTTCTCGATCTCCGTCGGGGTGACTTGCACGAGCGTCTTCTTGCCGGAGCTGCCGGTGTCGTCGTAGACGACGACCGCCGGATCGCCGACCTCGAGCTTCGTCCCGCCGGGCGTCGAGGCGCTCTCGGGACGTGGCACCGCCGTGGTCTGGGTCACGACCGTGTCGGTCGTCTCGGGCGCGGTCGTCGTCACGGTCTCGACGACCGTCGTGACGGCGCTCTGCTCGTCGTCGCCGCCCCCGCAGCCCCCCGCGAACAACGCGATCGCCGCCGCTGCCGCGACGCCTGTCATACCCCTCATTGAGGACCCCCCGATCCGTGGTGCCGGCGTCCGTACGACGCCGGTCGCGCAACCCTAGGGGTTCGGGTGCGTCGCGCGCAACCCGCTAGACCAGCCCGCCGGCGGCCATCCTGCGCAGGTCCATCGCCTTCTCGTAGGTCTCCTCGTCGACGCCCTGCTCGAGGGCGACCTCGCGGAGCAGGCGGCCGGACGCGGCGGCCTCCTTGACGATCGCGCCGGCCTTGTCGTAGCCGATGTAGCGGTTCAGGGCGGTGGCGGCGGCGAGGGTCGACTCGGCGCTGCGCTTGCAGCCCTCCTCGTTGGCCTCGATGCCGTCGACGCACTTGGTGGCCAGCGACGTGCCGGCGGTCGACAGCAGGTGGATCGACTGCAGGAGGTTGCGCGCGATCAGCGGGATGCGGACGTTGAGCTCGAAGTTGCCCTGCAGGCCGCCGATGGTGATCGCCGTGTCGTTGCCGATGACCTGGGCGGCCACCTGCAGCACCATCTCGGGGATCACCGGGTTGACCTTGCCCGGCATGATGGACGAGCCCTTCTGCAGCTCGGGCAGGAAGATCTCGCCGATGCCCGCGCGCGGGCCCGAGCCCATCAGCGCGAGATCGTTGGCGATCTTGGTCAGCGAGACGGCGACGACCTTCAGCGCGCCGGAGAGCTCGACGAGCGCGTCGCGGTTGGCCTGGGCCTCGAACGGGTCCTCGGCCGCCGAGATCGGCAGCCCGTGGCGCTCGGAGAGCAGCGCGCGGACGCGCGGGGCGAAATCGGGGTGGGTGTTGAGGCCGGTGCCGATGGCGGTGCCGCCGAGCGGGATCTGGGCGACGCGCGGCAGCGCGTCGCGGACGCGGGCGGCGCCGAGGCGGATCTGCGCGGCGTAGCCGCCGAACTCCTGGCCCAGCGTGACCGGCACGGCGTCCATGAGGTGCGTGCGGCCGGACTTGACGATCTCGGCGAACTCGGTGGCCTTGGCGGCGAACGAGGCCTCGAGCTGCTCGAGCGCCGGGATCAGCGTCGTGCTGGCCTGCTCGAGCGCGGCGAGGTGCACCGCGGAAGGGAAGACGTCGTTGGACGACTGGCCGAAGTTGACGTGGTCGTTGGGGTGCACGCCCTCGCCGGCGAGGTTGGCGATGACCTCGTTGGCGTTCATGTTCGACGACGTGCCCGAACCGGTCTGGAAGACGTCGATCGGGAACTGCTCGTCGTGGCGTCCCGAGCCGACCTCCTCACCAGCTGCGCTGATGCGCTCGGCGATGCCGGCGTCGAGCAGCTCGAGCTCGGCGTTGACCTTCGCGGCGGCGCCCTTGATGCGCCCCAGCCAGTGGATCACCGGCAGCGGCACGCGCTCGCCGGAGATCTGGAAGTTGTCGACAGCCTTCGTCGTCTCGCCGCCCCAAAGCTGGGCAGCCTGATCGGTCGCGCTCATGCCTTCAGCCTATGGCCTGTAGCCCCTCAGGCGCCCGACCGGAGCGAGCGCCCGCAGGGCGGCCGACACGACCGGCGTGAGCGGCCCGGCGTGCAGGCGGAAGACGTCGCGGAACTCCGTCAGGTAGACGGCGAAGGCCAGCGGTCCGGGCATGCCGTCCTTGCCCACGCGTCCCTCGCGCTGCAGTCGGTCGAGCGTCGCGTACCAGGTGCCGGTGCGACCCGCGGGGCTCGTGCGCCACGCCACGCGCGCCGGCGTCGCGGCCGCGTTCCACATCTGGTGCGGGACACCCCGCGGGACCTCGATCGTCTCGCCCGCCGCGAGCACCCGCTGCGCGCCGTCGACCCTGATGGTGAGCGCGCCCTCGAGCACCTCGAAACGCTCGTCCTGGGCCGGGTGCAGGTGCGCCGGCGGCGGCGTGCCCCCCGGTCCGTAGACGGCCTCGACCTCCAGGGCATCGGGATGGTCGGACACGACGGTCACGGATTCGCTGGGGGTCAGCCGGTAGGTGGTCATGCCGACAAAGTAGCTTGACATCAAGATACTTGTCAACAAGGTACTCTGTGCGCGTGCCCACACAGCCCGATCGGATCGACGACCTCGTGGGGCAGTGGCGCGGCGAGCGCCCCGACCTCGACCTGGAGACGATGGCCACCGTCGGCCGCGTCCTGGCGGTCGCCCAGCGCTGGCTCGCGGCCATCGAGGAGCACGCCCGGGAGCACGGGATCGACCGCGGTCAGGGTGACGTCCTGTTCACGCTGCGCCGCAGCGGCGAGCCCTACCGGCTCTCCCCCTCGCGCCTGGCGGCGTCGACGCTCGTCTCGAGCGGGACGATGACCAACCGGCTCGACCGCCTCGAGCGCCTGGGACTGGTCACTCGCCTGGCCAACCCCGGCGATCGCCGCGGCATGGACGTCGCGCTGACCGCCGAGGGCCTCGCGCTCGCCGACGAGGCCGTCTCGCGGCACGTCGCGCGCGAGCAGGAGATGCTCGCCCCGCTCAGCGCCCGGGAGCGCGAGCAGCTCGACCGGCTGTTCCGCAAGCTGCTCTAGGCGAACGCGGCGATCTCGCGCGCGACGCCGACCGGATCGTCGTAGGCCACGAGGAAGCCGGTGCGCTCGAGCACCCGCAGCTGTCCGTCCGGCAGCAGGCCGAGCGCCTCCTCGGCGGAGTCGAGCGGATGGAAGGTGTCCTCGTCGGCCCACAGCAGCAGCACGGGCAGCGTGAGCCGCCGGTAGCCCTCCAGGAGCTCGCGGTTGGCGTTGGCCGGGTGCGCCTTGGCCAGCCGCGCCCACGAGCGCGCGAGGTTCGCGTTGCCGCCCACGTCGGCGAACGCGTGGCGGACGAGGTCGCGGGCGGCGGGGTTGGCGCGCGCGCTCAGCCGCAGCCCCTGCTCGGGCCGCACGGCCAGGTGCGCCGCGTGCGTGACGACGCGGTCGAGCCCGGGGACCGCGCCGGCGCGTGCGCCCAGGCGCCAGCCCTTGCGCGCCAGCGGCCGGGTGGCCGGGCGGTGCAGCCGGTTGGGCATCACGATGAGCTTCTCCGGCGCCAGCCGGTCGGTCAGCGTCGCGTGGAGGAGCACCTCGGCGCCGAAGCCGTGGCCGCCGACCAGCGGCCGTGGGCCGCAGACCTCGCGGCAGAAGCCGGCCATCACCTCGGCGTACCAGTCGAGCGTGTAGGGATGCCGCGGGCGGTCCTCGGAGTCGCCGTGCAGCGGCAGGTCGGGCAGCACCACGCGGTAGCGGTGCGCGAGATGCTCGACCGCGGGTTCGAGCTCGCGATGGCTGAGGCCCAGCGAGTGCAGCAGCGCCAGCCCCGGCCCGGTCCCCGCCTCGCGATAGGCGACGCGCGTGCCGTCGGCGGCGTGCCACAGGCGCAGCCTCATCCGTGCTCCTCGCCGGCCCGCGCGCCGCGCTCGGCGGCCTCCAGCAGCGCCGGGTCGTCGTAGCGCACGCGGTTCTCCAGGCGCCGCACCAGCTCGGACTGCACGCCGTTGCTCTCGCTGGCGCCGCGCCGGACCGCGCCGACGAGGAAGCCGAGCTGCGTCGCGGACCGCTCGTCGCTGCGCGCCGAGAGCCGGTCGGCGACCGGCGTGAGCGTGAAGCCGACCTGCTGGAGCTCGGCGTCGTCGGAGGCCTTGGCGACGCAGTCCGACAGCAGCGTGCCGTCATAGAGCCGCGCGTCGCCCGGCGCCTTGGCCAGCGCCTCGCTCACGCGGTCGGGGCCGTCGCTGCAGGCCGGCGGCAGCGGGTCGGGCTCGCTGCCGCACCCGGCGACGAGCGCCGCGAGGGCCAGGCCGATCACCGCGGCGACGGTCATCCACCGGATCCTAAGCTGCGCCGCCTGCTGCGCTCCCCCTACGACCGTGAGATCGTCCGGCTGGCCGTTCCCGCGCTGGGCGCGCTGGCCGCCGAACCGCTCTACATCCTGGCCGACACGGCGATCGTGGGGCACCTGGGCACGCCGCAGCTCGCGGCGCTCGCGCTGGCCGGAGCCCTGCTCAGTGCGCTGGCCTCGTTGTGCAACTTCCTGGCCTACGGCGTCACCGCGCAGGTCGCGCGGCTGCACGGCGCGGGTGAGGAGGAACGCGCGGGCGCGGTGGCCGCGCAGGCGCTGTGGGTCGCGCTGGCCATCGGGGTCCTGGTCGCGGGCGCGACCGTGGCGTTCGCGGGACCCGCCATCGCGCTGCTGGGCGGGGATGGGCACGTCGGCGATCTGGCGACGCGCTTCCTGCGCATCGGGGCGCTCGGCCTGCCGTTCGCGCTGATCGCGCTCGCGGGCCAGGGCTACCTGCGCGGGATCTCGGACCTGGCCTCGCCGCTGCGCATCCTCGTCGCGGCCAACGTGCTGAACGTCGTCCTCGAGCTCGTCTTCGTCTACGGCTTCGACTGGGGCCTCGACGGGTCGGCGTGGGGCACCGTCGTGGCCCAGTCGGCGATGGGCGCCGCGTTCGTCGTGCTCCTGCTGCGGGCGCCCGCGCGCAGCCGCCGCCCCGACGCCGCGCTGATCCGGCCCCTGCTGCGCATGGGTGGCGCGCTGGTCATCCGCACGGGTTCGTTGCTCGCCGCGTTCATGCTCGCCGGCGCGGTCCTCGCCCGCGTCGGGTCGGCCTCGCTCGGCGCGCACCAGATCGGCTACCAGCTGTTCATCTTCATCGCGTTCGTGCTCGACGCGATCGCCATCGCCGGCCAGGTCATCGTCGGCCGGCGCCTGGGCGCGGGCGACGCCGCCGGCGCCCGGGCCGCGGCACGGCGGATGCTCGAGCTCTCGGTCGCCGCGGGCGTGGCCTTCGGCGCAGTGCTGATGGCGCTGCGCGGGCTGGCGCCACGCGCGTTCAGCGACGACCCCGACGTGCTCGAGCGGGCCCGGACCCTGTGGCCGCTGCTGGCGCTCATGCAGCCGGTCGGCGCCGCGGTCTTCGCGCTCGACGGCATCCTGCTCGGCGCCGGCGAGGCCGGCTACCTGGCCTGGAGCATGCTCGGCGCCCTGGTCGTCTTCGCGCCCATCGCGGTGGCGTCGCTCGACTGGGGCATCACGGGTGTCTGGATCGGCCTCAACGTCCTGATGCTCGTCCGGCTGATCACCTGCGGCCTGCGCTTCGCCGGCGGCCGGTGGATGCGCGTGGGGGCCTAGCCCTCCAGCGGCGCCGGCGGTTCGAAGCCCTTGAGGCGCAGCGCGTTCTCGATGACCTCGATGGTCTGCTCGAGCACCTTGACCCGCGCGAACCTCTTGCTGTCGCCCTCGACGACGATCCACGGCGCCCAGCCCGTGTCGGTCAGCATCAGCATCTCGTCGACCGCTTCCTCGTAGGCCGGGCGCTTGTCGCGGTTGCGCCAGTCCTCGTCGGTGAGCTTGTAGGCCTTCAGCGGATCGTCGCGGCGCTTCTCGAAGCGCTCGAGCTGCTCGGCGTCGGAGACCTCGAGCCAGAACTTGGCGAAGATCATGCCGTCGGCCGCCAGCGTGCTCTCGAAGCCGTTGATCTCGTCGTAGGCCCGCCGCCACTCCTCCTCCGAGGCGAAGCCCTCGACGCGCTCGACGAGCACGCGGCCGTACCAGGAGCGATCGACGACCGACATCCCGCCCCAGCCGGGCAGCGCCGGGCCGAAGCGGTGCAGGTAGTGGTGGCGCTTCTCGTCGGGCGTGGGCGCCGCGAACGAGGCGTAGCGCACGTGGCGCGGATCGAGCCCGGCGGTCAGGCGCTTGATCGCCCCGCCCTTGCCGCTGGCGTCCCAGCCCTCGAAGACCAGGCAGACCGGCGGCCCGAGGCGCGCCTCGCCGTCACCGAAGGGCAGCATGCCGCCCAGCGCCAGGCGCAGCTGGGCCAGCCGCTCGCCTCCCTGGGCCAGCCGCTCGTCCTGCTCGTCGCGCGAGAGCTTGAGGGACAGATCGATGCCGTGCCGTGTCGCCATGGTGCGGATTCTCCTACCCCGTGGCCGCCTCGCGACGCGAAAGCTGCGCAAAGCTGCATCAGGGCTGGGGAACAGGGGCCAAACCTCCGTACACCTCCCACATGACCGCCAGAACTCACCGTCTTGGACTCACCACCTCTGAGGCCGCGCGCCACCTCGGCGTCTCCCTCTCCACGATCCGGCGCTGGTCGGACCTCGGCTACCTCAACGGCTATCGGACGCCCGGCGGCCAGCGCCGCTTCAGCATCGAGCAGCTCGACGAGTTCATCGACGGCCTGCAGTCGGGAGGGCCGCTGCGCCGGGCCGAGCAGCCGGCCGCCGACGAGCCGACGTTCAGCGCCGACAGCATCTTCGTCGACGAGGAGCCGCCGGCCCAGGACACGCCCCGTTTCGAGAAGCCCGACCGCGGCTTCTAGCCGCGGGCCGCTTCGTCGACGCGGCGCAGCAGGTCGAGCTCGGCGTCGTAGTCGGCGGCGTCGGCGTGGCGGTAGTCGGTGCCGCGACCGGTGAGCACCGCGGCGAGCGATTCGACGACGCTCTCGTCGAGCTGCTTGCCGGCGACGCGCCGCAGCTCGTTGAGCGCCTCGAAGCTGGTCAGCGGCGTCCGGTAGGTGTCGGGCGCCGTCAGCGTGTCGTAGACCTCGGCGACCGCCACGATACGGGCGATCTCGGGGATCTCCTCGCCCTCGAGCCCGTCGGGGTAGCCCCGGCCGTCCCAGCGCTCGTGGTGGGCGCGCACGATCTCGGCGACCGGGCCGTAGAGGCCGACGTCGCGCAGCAGGTCGGCGCCGATCGTCGGGTGCCGCCGGATCGTCTTCCAGTCCGGGTCGGTCAGCGTGGTCCCGCGCTCCATGACGCGATCGCTGAGCGCGAAGCGCCCGATGTCGTGCAGCAGGCCCGAGGTGTGGGCGAGCTCCTGGTCGGCCTCGCTCATCTCGCGCTGAGCGGCGATGTCGCGCGAGAACCGGGCGACCGCGGCGCCGTGGCGCGCCGCGCGCGGGTCGCGCTCGTCGAGCGTGCGCAGCAGGCCCGACAGGACGCCCCAGGAGAGGGCCGCGTAGGCACGGGCTCTCTCGCGCGACTGCAGCACGAGCCGGACCATGTAGGAGAAGGCGACGACGACGAGCGCCGCGAAGGCCATCGCCGCAAGCCCTGACTGCACGTAGAGCTCGGCCAGCGCAACGGTCAGGACCACGTTGAGGCCGAGTGCGGGCAACAGCTCGCGCGGCGGGCGAGCCGAGAAGGGCGTGCTGTCGCGTACCGCGATCAGGCCGCTCACCGCCAGGAAGTTGAAGACCAGGCAGCCGACGGCGAAGCCCGCCAGCACGAGGGGGAAGCCCACCGTGTCGCGAGCCATGTCGGGGAACACCGCTCCCGCGACGAGATTGGGCACGGCGGCTACGGCGACGTTGATCGCCAGCGAGACGGGCCGGTAGCGCTCGACCGCCCACTCGACCAGCTCGGCCACGACGACGATCGCGAAGGCGGCGGCCGGGCCGAGGAAGCCCACGGCGAGCATCGACATAGCGAACGTCGCCGACACGACGAGCGTACCCTCCAGCCGCGTGGTGAGCAGCGCCGCCAGGACAGCGGAACCCAGCAGCACGAAGAACAGGCCCTCGCCGAGGCGATCGTCAGCGGTGAGGGCGAACCAGACCGCGCCGCCGAGACAGGCGGCCAGAGCGATTGCGCCGGCGGCGCGGGGGCGGCCGGTGACCTCCACGCGCAGGTGTTACCACGCCGCGGCCCAAACGCCTGCCCTTAACGACGCGGACCCGACGCAAGCGCCGGGTCCGCGGAAGCAAAGAAGCGGCTGGTTTAGCGGGTGCCGAAGTAGCCACCGAACACCGAGATGAAACCGGTGACGACGATGGCGGCGGGCAGGAGACGGGCGTTGATCTTGTCCATGCCTCAGTCATCGGCCGCAAAGTGCACAGGTTTAGGCCCTAAAACGTGCACTAAACTGTGCAAAGCTCGTCAAACTCGTTCAAACCTGTTCCTCTTCTGGACGGATATGCGGACCCTCAAGACCTCAGAGGCGGCGGCGATGCTCAATGTGAGCGCGAACACGCTGCGCGCCTGGGAGCGCCGGTTCGACTATCCGAAGCCGCAGCGGACCGCCGGAAAGCACCGCGTCTACGTCCACGGCGAGGTCGCGGCGCTGCGCGACGCGCTGCGCGACGGGCTCTCGATCTCCTCTGCTGTCTCACGCGCGCGGGAGTCGCTGCGCAGCGACACGCACATCCTGGTGGGGGCGCTCTCGTCGTTCGAGCTCGAGCGCGCGGACGGCGCCATGGAGGCCGCGCTGGCCATGCGCTCGGTCGAGCGCACCGTGGAGGAGGTCCTGCTGCCGTCGGTCGCCGAGCTGGCCCGGCGCAACGGGACCGACTCCGCGGCGTGGGCGATCGGCAGCCGCTGGGCCACCGAGTGGATCCGCCGCGCGCACCGCATGACGCCGCCGCCGGTCCGCCCGGGCGCGATCCTCATCGGCGACGCCACCGCGGGCGACCTCGACGTCGACGCCCCGCTGATCCGCGCGCTGGAGCTGTTCACCGGCCGCACGGGCATCCGCGTGGCCTCGGTCCCGGTCGCCAACCACACCGGCGTCGCGGACCTGCTGCAGGCGCTGCGTCCCGGCGCCGTCGTGCTCGCCGGCCGCCACTCCTCCGACGAGGACATCGCGCGCTTCGCCTACGCGGTGCGCTCCGCCGGCGGCTCGCTGCCGCTCGCCTTCTTCCATCGCGGCGACGCCGAGGTCTCGCGCACGAGCGCCGTCCATCAGCTTCCCGTCTCGCCGTCGGAGGCGACCGCCCAGGCGCTCGCCCTGCTCGACGGCCACAGCCAGCCCATCCGCCTCGCCGACAGGAGCTCCTCATGAGCGCCGACAACGCCATCCGGGTCCTCGGCTCGCCGGCCATCGCGCCGGCGGGTCCGCGCACCGTCTTCTGCAGCCACTGCGCCAAGGCGCCGCCCGGCGGGCTCGCGCCCGAGGTCGGCTCGCGGGTCTGCACCAGCTGCGGGCTCGGCCTGCTGCTCGAGGCGCCCGAGGCGCTCGCGCCCAAGGCACGCGACGCGTTCCTGGTCGTCGACCGCTCGCTCGCGGTCCACGCGCTGTCCAAGCGCGCGGAGAAGCTCCTGGGCCTGCGCGAGATCGATGCGCTCGACAAGCGCATCACCGATCTTCTGATCCCGGCCGACGCCGAGGCCGCCGGCCCGCACCATCTCGGTGCCCTGCTCGTCGAGGCCGCCGCCGGCGCCGAGGACATCAGCGAGGCGATCGTCCGCCCGGCGGACGAGTTCGGCGTACGCTTCGCCGCGCGCATCGGGCCCTGCGGGCCCACCCCGGGCGCGCTCGTCGTGCTCGATCTGGGCTAGCCCGTCGGCGCCCCGCCCAGAACTCCTTCAACCGCAGCAAAACGGCCCATTTGCAGCCATTGCTGCACCCCTTGCGCCAAACCTCCTCATCGCCGATCTTCTTCGGCATGAGCGCCGTACGCACGAATGCCGCCGCCGCCATGATCGGAGTGTCTCCCTCGACCCTGCGCTCGTGGGAACGCCGGTTCGGCTTCCCCCAGCCGCGCCGGACCGACGGAGGCCACCGGCAGTTCGACCTTCAGGAGATCGAGGCCCTGCGCTCGGCCTTCGAGGAGACCCAGAACGTCTCGTCGGCGATCTCGATCGCCCGCGAGCGCGGCGCCGGCCCGGCCAGCCCGAGCCGCCTGCGCTCCGCGCTCAACCGCTTCGACGCCGCCGAGGCCGACCGGATCATCGAGGAGAGCCTTGCCGTGCGCTCCGTCGAGCGCACCGTCGACGAGGTCCTGCTGCCCGCGCTCGAGGCCCTCGACGACGGCACGCAGCCGCCGCCGCCCGAGTACAACGTCGCGTGGCGCTGGGCCACGGGCTGGCTGGCCGCGCAGATGCGCGTCGCCCCGCCCGCGTTCCGCACCGAGTCGGTCCTGGTCTTCGACGCGACCCGCGCGCCCGACGTCGACTCGCTCTACGCCCAGGCGCTCGAGCTCGGCCTGCGCCGCGCCGGCCTGCGCACCCTGAGCGTCACGCTCGACCTCGATCCCAACCGGATCACCCGCGCGATGCTGGCCATCGAGCCGCGCGCCGTCGTGCTGACCGGCACCCGCGCGTCGCTCGACGCCCTCGGCCGGCTCGTCTACGCGGCCCGCCGCGCCGGCGGCGACGTCCGGGTCTATGACTTCCGCGGCGCGCTCGGCGAGACCGGCGCGAGCACCGTCCCGCGCCTGCCCGGCCGCCCGCTCGCCGCCCGCGACGAGCTCTCGGCCGACCTCCAGCGGCCGGCCGCCGTGCCCGAGGTCCGCCGGATCGCCGAAGCCGTCTGAGAACCCTCAAGGGGGCCTGGCCGCTTTGGGAGGGTTTGCAGGTTCTTTCGGGGCCGAGCCGTCCGGGGCTCCGTCTACGTTTCGCCGCGCGATGACCCTCATCCCCGGCGATCCCCTGGCCCACCGCGCGCTCGAGTCCCTTCTGCGCGCCGAGTCCTCCGTCAGGCGCCGCCTGTCGAGCGATCTGGAGCGGGAGGGCATCAGCGCCACCGGCTTCTCCGTGCTGATCGTCCTGGCCACCGCCGGCGGCGAGCTCGAGCTGCGGACGCTGCGCAAGCGGCTGCGCACGTCGAAGGCCAACGCCACGGAGGTCGTCACCACGCTGGAGGCCCGCGGCTACGTCACGCGCGCGCGGCTCCCCACCGACCGCCGCGCCGCGAGCGTCACGCTGACCCTCCGCGGCCGCGAGGTCGTCGACCGCCTCTTCCCCGAGCACACCGAGCGCGTCCGCACCGCCTTCAGCGTGCTCGACGAGGACGAGAAGCGCAGCCTCGCCGACATCTGCCGCAAGCTCGCGGCCTAGCTCAGCCGTAGTCGCGTCGGCGGAACACCGCCGACGCGGACACCACGCGGTCCAGGAACAGGATCCCGTCGAGGTGGTCGAGCTCGTGGAGCAGGCAACGCGCCTCGAACGCGTCGGCCTCCATGCGCGTGCCGCGCCCGTCCTGGACCACCACGCGCGTCGCGCGTCGCACGTCGCCGGTGAACTGCGGGACCGACAGGCAGCCCTCGCGCCCGAGCTTCGCGCCCTCCTGCTCGACCACCACCGGGTCGACGAGCACGACGCGCCCCGCACACGAACGGGCCTTCGGATGGCCGGAGACGTCGATCGCGCACATCCGCACGGCCTCGCCGATCTGCGGCGCTGCGATGCCGACGCAGCGCGGCGACGCGTCCATGGTGTCGAGCAGGTCGCGCGCGATGCGCTCGATCGCGTCGTCGTCGTCGATCGCGGCGCAGCGCTGCTTGAGGATCGGGTGCGGCATCCGCAGCACCTCGCGGACGGCCACGGCTACAGGACGTCGGCGTCGATCGCGCGAACGGTGACGTCGAGCGACTGCGCCTCGGCGACGGCCCGCAGCGCCTCCTCGGCGCCCTCGCCGCCGCTGACCTCCAGCGTCATCACGTAGAGCTCACCGGCCAGCCGCGTCCGCAGGTCGGTCACGCTTGCGCCACCCGCCGCGAGCGCCTCGGTGACGGCCGCGACGATGCCCGGATGGTCGGCGCCGTAGACGGTCACGACGTGTGTCGGCGGTGCGGCCTCGACCCCGTCGCCGACGTACTCGGCGTGGATGGCGTCGAGGCCCAGACCGCGGGCGGCGGCCTCGAGGTCGCCGGCGAAGCGCCGCTCGCGCAGGCCGTCGGGGACCTCGACGACGAGCATCATCGAGAAGCGCCCGCTGAGCAGGCCCATGTGCGAGTCGGCGATGTTGGCGCCGTGCTCGAGCAGCACGCGCGTGACGGCGGCGACGATGCCCGGACGGTCCGGGCCGATGGCGGTGACGACGGCCTGGGGCATGGCCGCGACGGTACCTCAGGGGCGGCCGGATAGCGTTGGGCCGTGGCCGAGCACGGCACCTACTTCCGCCCCGCGGCGCTGCCCGGCATCGAGGCCCTGCACGCGAGCTTCGTCGAGCACGCCTACCGGCCGCATTCGCACCCGACGTGGACGGTGGCGGTCGTCGAGCGCGGCGCCGCGCGCTTCGAGGTCGACGACAGTCCCCAGCGCGCGCAGCAGGGCGAGCTGTTCGTGCTCGAGCCCGAGGCGGTGCACACCGGGATGGCCGCGGTTCCCGAGGGCTGGACCTACAAGGTGCTCTACGTGGCGCCCGAGCTGCTGGCCGACTGGGCCGAGCAGGACGCGGCGGCGCCCCGGGCGGCGGAATGGGTCGTCTTCGAGGACCGCGCGCTGCGGGCGCGGCTGCTCGACGCGCACCGCGCGCTGGCCCAGGGTGACGGGCTGGCG
>JBJMLA010000063.1:0-2787 GCA_045805505.1 Solirubrobacteraceae bacterium | reverse complement strand
GTCGCCGAGGTCCGTGCCGCGCGCATGGTCTGCGATCCCTTCACCGTGCGCGATTGCTGCCTCGTCACCGACGGCGCCGGCGCGCTCGTCATGGTGGCGGCGGACCGTGCCAAGTCCTCGGCGCGCAAGCCGGTCTATTTCCTCGGCGGCGGCTTCGCGACGACGCATCGCCAGATCTCGTCGATGCCCGATCTCACCGTGACCGGCGCGGCGCAATCGGGTCCGCGCGCCTTCGCCATGGCCGGGCTCGGGCCGAGCGACGTCGACGTGCTCGAGCTCTACGATGCCTTCACCATCAACACGCTGCTCTTCCTCGAGGATCTCGGCTATTGCCGAAAGGGCGAGGGCGGCGCTTTCGTCGCGGGCGGCCGCATCGCACCCGGCGGCGCGCTGCCGGTCAACACCAATGGCGGCGGGCTCTCCTGCGTCCATCCCGGCATGTACGGCATCTTCACCCTGATCGAGGGCGCGACGCAGCTGCGCGGCGAGGGCGGCGCGCGCCAGGTGAAGGACGCCGAGATCGCCCTTTGCCATGGCAATGGCGGCACGCTGTCGAGCCAGGTGACGGTGCTGCTCGGCACCGGGGCCGCCGGTGTCTACGGGGCCGGCTACCGGATGTTCGAGTCGGTCCTCTTCGTCAGCTGGACGTTGTCGCGAGGCTTCGCGCCGGTGATCGCCAGCCGGCCGCACGACACCGAGCACGTGCGGCTGTGGGCACGCCGCGGGCTGCTGGTGGCCTGCGCCGTCTACCTGCCCTACGGCGTGGTCTTCGCCCTCCGCGGCGACGACCTCGTCGCGCTGCTCTTCGGCGCCGACTACGTCGACCACGGCGTGCTGCTCGGCCTCGCGGCGGCGCCGCTGCTCTTCGGCATCATGCACCTGGCGGCGTCGGTGCTGCTCGCCCTGCGCCCCGACCCGGTCGTGCTGTGGGCGAGCATCGTCGCGCTCGTCGTGAACGTCGGCACGAACCTGTGGCTGATCCCCGTCTGGGGCCTCGCGGCAGCGGCCTTCGCGACCAGCTTCGCCTTCCTCATGCAGGCGATCGTGCTGATGGTCGCGCTGACCCGGATCACCGGGAACATCGTGTCGGTCCGCGCGATGACGGTCGTGGTCGCCGCCACCACCTGCGCAGGGGTCGTCGCCGAGCTCGTCGGCCCGACGCTCCCGGCGCTGGCCGTGTCGGCCGTCGTCTTCCTCGCGGCACTCGCCGTCGGTGGCCGGTGGGCGGAGCCCGCCGGCTACGCGGAGCTCACGCAGGCCCTGCGGCGCCGAACTGCGCGAGCAGTGGTCGCAGCACCTCGGCCCACGCCAGGTAGCCCGCGGGCGTGAGGTGCAGGTTGTCCCGCGCGTAGTCCTTCCTGATCGCCCCGTGCTCGTCGGCGAAGGTGGGCCACAGGTCGACGTACGTCGCACCGTGACGGGCGGCGGCCGCCTGGTTGCTCTCGTTGAGGGCCCGGACCCGCTCGGCGAAGAGCTCGGTGCGGGGCAGCACACTGTTGACGAGGAGCAGTGCGGCGGGAGCCTTGGCCCGGATCCGGCGGATGATCTCCTCGGTGCGCTCGGCGACCTGAGCGACGTCGCGCAGCGCTCGGGGACCGTGGAGGTCGTTGGTGCCGATCATCAGCGACACCGCGACCGGGTCGTTGATCGCGCTCTCCACCCGCTCGAGCAGGTCGCAGGTCGTCTCCCCGCCGATGCCACGGTTGGAGGTGGCCAGGTCGGGCAGCAGGTCGGGCCAGAGGCCGCCCTCGGTGATGCTGTCGCCGATGAACAGCACCCGCCCCGGGGGCACCGGCACGACCTCGAAGTGCCGCCGCCGCGCCGCCCCCATGCGGTTCTTGACCAGCGGGCGGATCGCCGGGACCAGCACGCTGTAGACCTTGTCGGAGTTCATCCACGTCCCTGTCGGTGTTCGCGTCGGCTGACGGCGCGCTCATTCTCGACGAAGACCGCGACCGGGGTCCGTGGTCCCACCGGCCGGTCAACTCTCATAGGTGTACCCAACGAACCTGCGGTTACCTTGACTACATGACCGGGAACCGCATCGAGCAGCTGCCGACGCGTCTGTTGGCGCGTGCCTACGCCCGCTCCCAGGCCCTCCGCCTCGAGGCCTACGCCGAGGCCGGCGCCACCGGCTACCAGACCCGTCTCCTCGCCACGCTCACCGACGAGGGCAGCGCCTCGCAGGTCGAGCTCGGCCGCCGGACCGGGATCGATCCCTCCGACGTCGTCGCCACCGTCAACCAGCTCGTCTCCCGCGGCCTCGCCGTCCGCGCCCGCGACCCGCAGGACGCCCGCCGCAACATCGTCTCCGTCACCCGCAAGGGCGAGCAGGAGCTGGCCCGCCTCGAGAAGATCGCCCGCGAGGTGCAGGAACGCTTCCTCGCCCCGCTCTCCGAGCCCCAGCGCGCTCAGCTCAGCAACCTGCTCGCCAAGCTCGGAACTGCGGTCGTCGAGTAGTCCGAGCCGCCAGGCGATCTGTCGCGAGGCACGAGCGAAGATGTATCGAGACGCCCGCCGGCCGACCTTCGGTCTCGAGGCCGTGGGTACCTCGCGGCGGGCTACTCGATGAGCGCGAGGGGCACGGGTCGATCAGCAGATCGTCTGGATGACGGCCTCGCCTGCCGAAGCGGCGGCATAGTAGAACTGGCGGAGATCATCGAGCGCGGGCGCGAGGTAGTCGTCGAAGATGTCGTCCTCGTCCCAGATCAGTGGGTAGACCTGCGCCCGGCCCATCTCCCGCGGATCGACCCGAGAGCGAAGCTCATCGACGGAGACCAGGCCGAG
>JBJMLA010000062.1:0-2273 GCA_045805505.1 Solirubrobacteraceae bacterium | reverse complement strand
ATAACCGCTGAAAGCATCTAAGCGGGAAGCCCACCTCGAGATGAGTTCTCCCATCCCCTAGAGGGAGTAAGAGCCCTGGAAGACCACCAGGTTGATAGGCCGGCGGTGTACGTGCAGTAATGCACTCAGCCGACCGGTACTAATTGCTCGAGGGCTTGACGGATTTCTTAACCCAATTCTTGTCTCCTCCGGAGACCGCGATTCGTCGCGGCCTCGGGGGGAGATTGGCTCAGCTGTGCGGTTTTGAAGGCCCGGAGGGGGCCGGTCTCGCAACCTTTCGGTGGCTATTGCGAGAGGGAAACACCTCTTCCCATTCCGAACAGAGAAGTTAAGCCTCTCAGCGCCGATGGTACTTGGCCCGCAAGGGCCTGGGAGAGTAGGTCGCCGCCGTTTAATTAGTACGAAGAGCCGTCCGCGAGGGCGGCTCTTCGTCGTTCAGCAGGCCTGGACCGGCGCGCGATCGTCCTCGCGCACGCCAGCGCGCTTGGCCACGGTGCCACCGGGGCGTATGCGAGCCATGCGCTGAGGCTATGTGCATACTCGGGCCCGATGTCCGTTCTTGCGATCGTCGTCATCGTCGTGGCCGCCGTGCTGCTTCTGCTCTTCCTGGGCGGGCTCGCGGGAGCGCGACGCCGCGCGAAAGCGGGTGATGCGCAGTTGACCGCACGCATTGCCGCGGCCGACCGCGCGCTCGAGGCCGCCCGGGCTGCGGATCGCGGCTGGGACCCGGTGCTGCTCGAAGAGGCTGCACGGGCTGCGCTCGAGCGCGACCGCCCCGATTTCCGCTACGACAACCTGCAGCTGGTGCTGGTCGACGACCGGCCCGGCACCGACCAGGACCGCGCCGAGCTGGCGGCTGTCGGGGACGAGGGTGTAGTGCGGGTGGTGGTTGCCCGGCACGGCGGCGACTGGGTTGCCGAGAGCATCGCCTGAGTTGGACGCGGGCGACCTGATCCCAGGCTTCAAGCCGGAAACGGATCTAGAGCGTCGCGTCGCGGCGGAGCCCGACCTGCTCGAAGGCTTGGCCTGGGGCGAACCGCGCGCCAGCCACCCAGAGGGCGAGGTGGGCACCCACGTCTCCCACCTGCTGGAGACACTCGACAAGAGCGGGGAGACCGGAGAGCGACGCGAGCTCCTTCGCTTCATGGCGCTTGTGCACGACTCGTTCAAGTACCAGGTTCGCGAGCGCCTTCCGCGCCGTGGCGAAAACCACCACGCGATGCGCGCCCGCCGCTTCGCCGAGCGCTTCACCGACGACGCCCGGGTGCTCGCCACGATCGAGCTGCACGACCGCCCTTACGCGCTTTGGCGAAAGATGCAACGCAAGGGCAAGCTCGACGAGCGCGGCTTCCGCGCGATGATGAAGCGCATCGACGACCCCGAGTTGTTCCTGCGCTTCATCGAGCTCGACGGCTCCACCGAGGGCAAGCGCGCCGCGCCGATCGAATGGTTCCGCACCGAGCTCGAGAAGCGCGGCGTGCTGGACGGGGCCGGCTCGGAACCCGCGCGGGCTCGTTAGTGGCGACCTTCTGCCTGATCCATGGCAAGTGGCACGACAGCTCGAGCTGGGGACCACTGCCCGGGATGCTGCGTGCGGAGGGCCATGAGGTGCACACGCCTGACCTGCCGTACGACGATCCGGCGACTACATACGCCGAGCGGGTCGCGCCGGCGCTCGCGGACCTGCGCGGTGCCGAGGCGCCGGTCGTCGTCGCACACTCGCTCGGGGCCGGCTACGCCCCGCTCGTGGCCGCTTCGCATCCGGACTCGGCGCTCGTCTACGTGTGCCCCGCTCCGGTGGGGCCGTTCAACGACACGGCGTCGCCCATGCGCTCGACCCGCGACGGCTTCCAGTTCCCGGCCAACCGCGCCGATGGGACAAGCATCTGGGAGCCCCAGCAGGCGATTGCGACGCTCTACCCGCGCCTGACCAGCGACGCCGCGAATGCACTCGCCGCGCGCCTGAGGCCCGGAGCGTCGCCAACCGACCCGTATCCGCTGACCGCGCACCCGGCCGTGCCTGTCACCTTCGTCTACGGCGCGCACGACGAGTTCTTCGACCCCGCCTGGTCGCGCTGGGTTGCGCGTGAGGTCGTCGGCGTCGAGCCGGTCGAGCTCGGCACCGGCCACTTCCCGATGGTCGAGGCTCCCGACGCCGTTGCCGCGATCCTGCTGGACGTCGCGCCTTGACCCAGCTTGCGACGGGCTATGCGGGCGTGCCTCTCGGATTCGTTAGGCGTGCCGGCCGAAGAGGCAGAGCTGCGTGGCCGACT
>JBJMLA010000061.1:0-116035 GCA_045805505.1 Solirubrobacteraceae bacterium | reverse complement strand
TGGGGGAGCCGAGCGTGATCGTCGCGGCGAGCGCGCCGCACCGCGACGCGGCCTTTACCGGCGCACGCGAGATCATCGACGAGATCAAGGCACGCGTGCCGATCTGGAAGCGCGAGGAGGGCGCGTGGATCCATCCCGCCTGAGGGATCTGCCCAGCGTCGACCGGCTCGCGACCTCGGTCGCCAAGGCCGTGCTGCAGGAGCGCCGCGAGGAGCTTCTCGGCGGCGCGCGCGACGACGCCGACCTGGTCGAGCGCGCGGCCGCGCGGCTGCGGCCCTCGCTGCGCCGCGTGGTGAACGCGACGGGGGTGATCGTCCACACGAATCTCGGGCGCGCGCCACTTGCCGACGACGCCCGCGCGGCCGTCCTGCGGGCGGCGACCGGCTACTCGAACCTCGAGCTCGACCTCGTCGACGGCCGGCGCGGCTCGCGCCACGAGCACGTCGAGGCGCTGCTGCGCGACCTGACCGGCGCGGAGGGTGCGCTGGTGGTCAACAACTGCGCCGCCGCGGTCCTGCTCGCGGCGGCGGCGCTGGCCGGCGACGGGCGCGAGATCGTCGTGTCGCGCGGGCAGCTGATCGAGATCGGCGGGTCGTTCCGGATCCCGGATGTCGTCGCGCAATCCGGCGCGCTGCTGCGCGAGGTCGGCACGACGAACCGCACGCGCCTGCGCGATTTCGCCTCGGCGCTGAGCGACGCCACCGGGGCGATCCTGCGCGCGCACCCGAGCAACTTCCGCGCGGTCGGCTTCGTCGAGGACGTGTCGATCGAGGCGCTGTGCGGGCTCGGCGTGCCGGTCATCGACGACGTCGGCAGCGGCGTGCTCGCCGACGACGTGGCCGCCCTGGCCGAGGAGCCGAGCGTGCGCCGCTCGGTGCGGGCCGGGGCCGCGCTCGTGTGCTTCTCCGGCGACAAGCTGCTGGGCGGGCCGCAGGCGGGCTGCATCGTCGGCACGCGCCACGCGGTCGACGCCGCGCGGCGTCACCCGCTCGCCCGCGCGGTGCGCATCGACAAGCTGTCGCTCGCCGCGCTGGAGGCGACGCTCGCGCTCTACCGCGACCCCGCGTGGGCGCGCGCGGAGATCCCCGTGCTGCGGATGCTGAGCGACGAGGGGCTCGAGGAGCGGGCCGCGGCGCTGGCGGCGGCCACGGGCGGCGAGGTGGTGCGCTCGACGGCGAAGGTGGGCGGCGGGGCGCTGCCGCTGCTCGAGCTCGAGGGGCCGGTCGTCGCGCTCGACGCGGCGCTGGCCGAGCCGCTGCGCCAGGGCGATCCGCCGGTCATCGGGCGCGTCAGCGGCGGCCGGCTGCTGCTCGACGTGCGGACCATGACCGACGAGGAGGTCGGCCTTGTCAGGATCCCGGAGGTGGGGTCGTAGAACGCTCCGATGCCGCGTTTCCAACGTCAGCGTCACGAAGTGGCCCCGGTAGTGACGAAGATCTTCAAGCCGTTCCTGCGCTACAGCACGACACGCGACGCGTACGTGCTGCGGGTGATCGGCAACCAGAGAGGGCCGGTGCTCAAGGAGCGGCGCACCCGCTGACGCTGGGGACCGCCGGGCACATCGACCACGGCAAGACGGCGCTCGTCAAGGCACTGACCGGGGTCGACACCGACCGGCTGGAGGAGGAGCAGCGGCGCGGGATCTCGATCGCGCTGGGGTATGCGCCGCTGGTGTTGCCGTCCGGCCGCCGGCTGAGCGTCGTCGACGTGCCGGGGCACGAGCGGTTCGTGCGCACGATGGTCGCCGGCGCGACGGGCATCGACCTGTTCCTGATGGTCGTGGCGGCCGACGACGGCGTCATGCCCCAGACGCGCGAGCACTGGGCGGTGCTGCAGGGGCTCGGGGTGACCGCGGGCGTGGTGGCGGTGACGAAGAGCGACCTGGGCCTTCCGTCGCCGGACCTGGGAGCGCTGTTCGGCGACTGCGAGGTCGTGCCGTGCTCGGCGCGCACCGGGGAGGGCGTCGAGGAGGTCAGGGCGGCGCTGGACCGGGTCGCGGCGGGGGTTGCTCCGCGCGCCGGTGGCGAGGAGGTGGTCCTGCACGTCGACCGGGTGTTCTCCGTGCGCGGGGCCGGGACGGTGGTGACGGGCACCTTGTGGTCGGGGGTCGTGGCTGAAGGGGACGTCGTCTCGGTTCAGCCCGCTGGGTCGTCGGCGCGCGTGCGCAGCGTCGAGGTCCATGACGAGCGGGTCACGTCTGCGGAGGCGGGGCAGCGCGTGGCGCTCAACCTCGTCGGCGTGGCGGTCGACGAGGTGCGGCGCGGGGACGTGGTCGCCGGTGGTCCGTTGAGCGCTGCGTATGTCCTCGACTGTGCGCTGGACGTCCGGATCGAGCATGGGACGCGCGTGACGGTGCACCACGGCACGCGCGAGACGCCGGCGCGGGTGGCCTGGCTCGGCGGGCGCTTTCATCAGCTGCGCTGCGAGCAGCCGCTCGTCGCGGCGCCGGGGGATCGGCTCGTCGTGCGCTCGATCGCCCCGCCCGACACGCTCGGCGGCGGGACGGTCCTCGAGGCGGGCGCGAGGAAGCACGGGCCGTCGCGCGAAGTGCTCGCGCGGCTGGAACGACTGGCGCGTGGTGAGCCCGCCGAGGTTGGGCCGGAAACGTCGGCCGACAGCCGACAAACACCGCCCACGCCGCTCGATGAGGCAGCGCTGGCGCTCGAGGCGCGGCTGCGTGACGAGTGGCCGGCCGTCGCCGGCGTGGATGCCGCGGCGTTCGCGGCACTGCGCGCGCACGGCCGGGCCGAGCGCGTCGGGCCGTTCGCCATGCACCGCGACGCGATCGCCGACGTGCGGCGGCGGGTGCTCGCCGTCATCGAGGCCGAGGGCTCGATCACGCTGGCGCGGCTGCGCGACGAGCTGCAGACCAGCCGCCGCTACGCCCAGGCGCTGCTCGAGCACCTCGACGGGGCGCGGGCCACGCGGCGGCTGCCTGACGACAGCCGGGTGGCCGGCCGGCGCGCGAGCCGCTGACGGTCAGCGGTGGGTGACGACCACGCGGCTGCGCCGCAGGTCGAAGCTGACGAACGAGCGGCCCGGCGGATGCTCGTAGCCGCAGCCCCAGCGCGTGCCGTCGCGGCGGCAGGCGATGCGCGCGAAGCCGCTCGTGCCGTGGCTGATCACGTGCCGCGCGATGCCGTGGGCGTCGTGGCAGTTGAAGCCGACGTAGAGGAAGCCTGCGGCGGTGAAGCCGCCGAAGTGAAGCGGGCGGCAGACCTCCGCAGCGGCCCGCGCTCGGAAGGCGACAGCCCTGGTCTGGACGAGGTAGAACGTCAGCCGCACGCCGTCCTCGTGGACCTGGCCCGCACAGCTCCAGTAGACGTGGGTCGCGTCCATGCGCGTGCACTGGATGTTCGCGTGCCCGGAGCTGCCGTGGAGGATCAGACTGCGCACGAGCTGATGCGCGAACTCGCAGCCGAGGCCCCGCTCCCGGATGTTCTGGGCGCGGTAGCCGTAGGCGCTGAGGGTCGAGCACGTCACCACGGGCGCGGTCGGGGTCGGCGGCCCGTGGGCCGACAGGCGCACGCCGAACTCGACGCGCGACTTGTGGCCGTGCTCGATCCCGCTGCAGGTCCACAGCGTCACGCCCTTGGGCAGCGCGCTGCGCGTGCACGGCAGGCCGGCGTTCTGGGAGCTGCCGTGGAGGATGACCTGCTTGGCGACGTGGTGCGCGGCGCGGCAGCCCATGCCGAGCTCCTGGATCCCGACGGCGTCATAGCCGTGGTAGGTGAGGTCCGCGCAGGTGTTGTCGGCGTGCGCGGCGGCCGTCGGCAGGGCGAGCAGCACGAAGGCCAGCAGAGCGATCCGTCGCATCCGCCGACACTACGCGCGTCAGTGCCGGAAGGGCAACTCCGTGAAGCTGTCCTGCTCGACCTCGACCTCGTAGAGGACGCCCGAGCGCATCGGGAAGTCGGCGCCCGTGTAGCGCTGCGACATCGCGTCCATGACCTCGAGCGCCGCGTCGCCCTCGCGGGTCGCGACGACGCGGCCGCGCAGCCGGGCGGTCCGGTAGGGCCGCTCGTGATCGACGATCGAGATCGCCACGCGCGGGTCGCGCGCGACGTTGCGGGCCTTCAGCGAGCCGGGCTGGGTGAAGAACGCGGCACGGTCGCCCTCGACGACCGTGACCCAGATGACCACCGAGTGCGGCGAGCCGTCGGGCAGCAGCGTCGCCAGGTGGGCGAAGTTGCGGCCCTCGAGCAGCTCGCGGACCTGCTCGTCCATCGGCTAGAGCACGCCGCCGGCGGCGGTGGGCGCGGCGGCGTCCGCACCCTCGTCGCCGATGCTCTCGCGCGCGAGGAACTCCTCGGCGCGCAGCGGGTCGGCCTTGGCGCGCCCGACGATCTTGAGCAGGTCGTTCATCGAGGCGATCTCCTCGACCTGCTCCTTGATGAACCACTGCATGAACTGCTCGGACGCGTAGTCGTTGTTGTCGCGGGCGACGCGCGCGAGCTCGCCGACCTGCTCGGCCACCCGCTTCTCCTGGTCGAGCGCCAGCTGGACGGGCTCGACGATGTCGGCGAACGCCGAGTGGGGCGCCTCGACCGGCGGGATCACGACCTCGGCGTCGGCGTCGAGCAGGTACTGGACCATCATCATCGCGTGGTTGCGCTCCTCGAGCGCCTGGCGGTAGAAGAAGGCGGCGAGGCGGGGCAGCGTCTCGGCGTCGTAGTGGACGGCGATGGCGACGTACTGCTGTGAGGCGGCGAACTCGTGGCCGACCTGCTCGTTGAGCTTGGCCACGAACTGGGGTGCGGGCATGGCAGCGACTCTAACCTGCTGCTTGGACATGCGAGACCCGGTCACCGTCAAGAAGCGCTGCTGCAAGGACAGCCCCCGCTGCAAGCGCTGCCCGGTGGTCTGGAAGCGGCTGGCGCATGCGGGGCTGGCCGAGCGCACGAGCAAGCGTGACTACATCCCGGCGGGGGAGCTCAAGAAGCGCCATATCAAGGCCGCACGGCACTAAAGTCCAGGGTTCATGCCCACGTCACTGGTCACCGGTGGCGCAGGTTTCCTCGGCTCCCATCTCTGCGACGAACTCCTTCGGCGCGGTCACCGGGTCATCTGCGTCGACAACTTCGAGACGGGCTCGCTGCGCAACATCGAGCACATCCGCGTCCCCGAGTTCACCCATCTGCACCTCGACATCGTCGAGCCGTTCCACGTCGACGAGCCGGTGGACTTCGTCTACCACCTGGCCAGCCCGGCCAGCCCGATCGACTACCTGCGGCTGCCGCTGCACACCCTGAAGGTCGGCTCCTACGGCACGCACCACGCGCTCGGCCTGGCCAAGCAGCACCGCGCGCGCTTCCTCGTCGCCTCGACGAGCGAGGTCTACGGCGATCCGCAGGTCCATCCGCAGCCCGAGACCTACTGGGGCCACGTCAACCCGATCGGCCCGCGCGGCGTCTACGACGAGGCCAAGCGCTACGCCGAGGCCCTGACGATGGCCTACCACCGCCAGCAGGGCGTGGACACGGCGATCATCCGCATCTTCAACACCTACGGGGCCCGGATGCGCGCCCACGACGGCCGCGCGATCCCGACGTTCCTGCGCCAGGCGCTGCAGGACCGGCCGATCACCATCTTCGGCGACGGGAGCCAGACGCGCTCGTTCTGCTACGTCGACGACCTGATCCGCGGCATGATCGCCCTCGCCGAGTCCGGCGAGCACACGCCGGTCAACGTCGGCAACCCCAACGAGTTCACGCTGCTCGAGCTGGCCCAGACGATCCTGGAGATCACGGGCTCGAAGTCCGAGATGGTCTACGAGGCCCTGCCGACCGACGATCCGCAGGTCCGCCAGCCCGACATCACCAAGGCCAAGGAGCTGCTGGGCTGGGAGCCGAAGGTGGAGCTGCGCGAGGGATTGCAGCGCACGATCGACGATTCCGGCGTCGCCGCGCTGGTAGGAGCGTCCGCCTGAGCGTGGAAGTTCTCGTCCAGAGCGTGCGGTTTTCCGTCACTTTGGGCAGACTTCTGCGTTAGGGCTGGGGAATGGCGAGCTCGCCGACGACACCCAAGCGCCGGGAGGCGCACCCACAGAGCGTGGTGGACTTCCCCTTCCCGCATCGCGACGTCAGGGCAAAACGCCCGCCGTTGCTGAGCTTTGTGCTCAGGTGGGAGACGCTGCGCCGTGCCGGACGGGTGCTGTCGCTGGTCGCGCTGGACATCGCCGGCGTGTTCCTGGCGATCTACACCGCGCTGGGCGTGAAACTCGCTGTACGCGGCAATTTCGACGCCGAGCTCGTGTGGGAGCAGACGAAGGACCTCGTGGTCCTCGCCACGCTCGTCACGCTGCTGCTGTTCGCCAAGTCCGACCTGTACGCCGATCGTGCACAGCGGCCGGGCATGGCGCGGATCGTCGGATCGCTGTTCCAGGTGACCGTCGTCGCCTTCGCCTTCGCGGTGATCAACGGCAACGAGTTCTCCAGCTACTACATCTTCTACGGCTCGCTGATCTTCTCGGTGGCCTACATCGCGTCGATGCGGTGGGTCTATGACCGCGTCACGGGCGCCGTGCTGCGGGCCGCGGGCTATCAGCGCCGCGCCGTGCTCGTCGGCACCGGCCAGCACATCGAGGCCGTCGGCCACGCGCTGCGCGACTCGCCGGCCAAGCAGGTCGAGGTCGTCGGCTTCATCTCCCTGACGCCGCGCCCCGACAACGGGTTGCGCTCGCTCGGCACGCTCGAGGACATCGGCCAGGTGATCGCCGACAACCGGATCGACGAGGTGATCATCGCCGACCCCGACTTCCCGCAGCAGCAGGCCGTCGAGCTCGTCGACCAGGCCCACCAGCGCGGGGTGCGCGTGCGGATCGCGCCGTCGACGATGGAGATCCTCGTCCACCGCGCCGAGTTCGTCCCGGGCCAGACGGTGCCGCTCTTCGAGCTCAAGCCGCCGGTCTTCGAGGGCGTCGACTACTTCCTCAAGCGCATGTTCGACATCGTCGTGTCGGGCTTCCTGGTGCTGCTGCTCTCGCCGGTCCTGCTGGGCTGTGCGCTGGCCGTGCGGCTGAGCTCGCGCGGCCCGATCATCTACCGCTCGTGGCGGCCCGGCGTCGGCGGCCAGCCGTTCGCCTGCTTCAAGTTCCGCACGATGTACCGCGACGCCGACCTCGAGCAGGCCGGGCTCGAGGATCGCAACGAGAAGAGCGGCGCGCTGTTCAAGATCAAGGACGACCCGCGCGTGACGACCGTCGGGCGCGTGCTGCGCCGCTGGTCGCTCGACGAGTTCCCGCAGCTGTTCAACGTCATCCGCGGGCAGATGTCGCTCGTCGGGCCGCGGCCGCTGCCCGAGCGCGACTTCCAGCGCCTCGAGGACTGGCACAAGAAGCGCTACCTGGTCATGCCGGGCATCACCGGCCTGTGGCAGGTCTCCGGGCGCTCCGAGCTCGACTTCGACGACCTCGTGCGGCTCGACTTCCTCTACCTCGAGCGCTGGTCGGTCTTCCTCGACCTCTCGATCCTCGTGAAGACCGTGCCGGCGGTGCTGGCGCGCCGCGGCGCGTTCTGAGCGCGAGGCGCCCGCTTCTTCTCTGCCTCCTGCTGGCCGGCTGCGGCGGCGGGGCTGCCGACGCACCGCCGCCTCCGGGCACGCCGGCGATGCCGGACGGGCGTGTGCTCGCCGGCGTCGCGGTTCGCGCCGACCGGCTGAGCGATCCGGCCTACGCGGCGGGCGTGCGGCTGTTTCGCTCGATCACGCCCGAGAACGAGATGAAGTGGCAGTCGACCGAGCCCGAGCCCGGCGAGTTCTCGTTCGCGGCGGGTGATCGGATCGCGGCGTTCGCCCGCGCGCACGACCTGCGCCTGCGCGGCCACGCGCTCGTCTGGCACCTGCAGCTGCCGCCGTGGGTGACCGGGACGCTGCAGGAGATGCGCCGCCACATCGACGGGGTCGCGCGCCACTACCGCGGCCAGGTGGCGCAGTGGGACGTGGTCAACGAGGCGCTGGCCGACGAGGGCGGGCTGCGCGACACGCCGTTCCTGCGGACGATCGGCGAGGGCTACATCGCCCGCGCGTTCGTGCTCGCCCACGCCGCGGACCCCGAAGCCGAGCTGGCCTACAACGACTACGGCGCGGAGTCGCCCGACACGCCCAAGGGCCGCGAGCTCTACCGGCTGATCCGCGTGCTCGTCGGCCAGCACGCGCCGATCGACGTCGTGGGCTTTCAGGTCCACGTCGATCCGCAGCGCATCGCCGGCTTCGAGCGCCAGCTGCGGCGGGTCGCGGCGCTCGGCGTCGACGTCGAGCTGACCGAGGTCGACGTGCGGCTGCCCGAGCATGCGTCGCAGGCCGACCTCGACGCGCAGGCCGTCGCCTACCGGCGGATCGCGCGCGCCTGCCTGGCCGTGGCGCGCTGCCGCGGCATCACCTTCTGGGGCCTCGACGACGGCGACTCGTGGATCCCCGAGTTCTTCCCCGGCACCGGCAACGCCCTGCTGCTCGACGCCCGGCTGCGGCCGAAGCCGGCCTACCGGGCGGTCCGGGCGGCGCTCACGGCCCCTTGATCTTCCAGTGCTTGCCGGTCACCCGGCACTCGCCGTCCGGGGGCGGGTTGCTGATGTCGAAGCTCACGGTGCCGCGGGCGGACCGCGCGTCGGCCGCCACCTTGCCCTGGACGGCGACGAAGCCGCCGGCCCCGGTGGTGATCTCCTTGCGGCCCTCGAACGCGTTGGTCACGGGATCCACGACCAGCTTCATGGAGAGCCGTGCGTCGACGGGGGCGAGACCGCCGTCGCAGCGCGCCGGCACTCCGGTGAAGACGAACGAGCCGATCTTGCGGGCCTTGCCGCCGACGGCGACGATCTTCGCGCTGACCGACGACTTCGGCGCGTTGGCGATCTTGCCGGTCTCGGTGACGGTCACCGCCGCCATCGCCGTGCCGGTGGCGGCGAGGACGCCGACGGCGACGCCGAACCTGAGTCTGGTCATGCGAGCGACCTTCGCAGCCCGGGGGCCCGCGATGCAAGCTGCGAGGATGCCCGGCCGTGGGTGAGCTTCTCCGCTACCGCTTCCTCTTCGAGCAGATGGTGCGCCGCGAGCTGCGGCAGAAGTACCAGGGCTCCGTGCTGGGCATCGCCTGGTACGTCGTCAACCCGCTGATCCTGATGGGCGCCTACTACCTGGTGTTCGCGGTGGCGCTGAAGCCGGGGTTCGAGCACGAGGCCTATCCGCTGTTCCTGCTCGTCGGGCTGACGGTGTGGATCTTCTTCTCGCAGTCGCTGCTGGCGGCGTCCTCGTCGCTGCTCGACCAGGGCGCGCTGATCCGCAAGGCGCGCTTCCCGCGCGAGACGATCCCGGCCGCGACGGTGGCGGTGCAGCTCGTGACGTTCCTGGTCGTGCTGGTGATCGTGGCGGTGCTGACGATCGTCGTGCGCGGGACGCTCGACGCGCCGCTCGTCCTGCTGCCGGTGATCCTGGTGGCGCTGGCCGCGTTCGTGGTCGGGCTGTCGCTGATCGTCTCGGTGCTGCACGCCTACTTCCGCGACGTCGGACCGATCCTCGGCGCGGTGCTGCTGCCGTGGTTCTTCATCTCGCCGATCTTCTTCGCGCCGGCCGACGTGGTGCAGAGCGACGTCGCGCGCGACGCGCTGACGTGGCTGAACCCCGTGGCCCCGTTCATCATCGCGCTGCGCGACGTGCTCTACGGCGGCGTGTGGCCGTCCCTGGCGACGATGCTCTACGTGCTCGCGGGCGCGGTGCTGGCGATGGCCGCGGGGCTCGCGCTGTTCCGGCGGCTGTCGGCCGAGCTGGCGGTGGTCGTCTAGTGCGACCGGGCGAGATCGTCCTGCAGGACGCGTCGCGGGCGTTCCACGTGCGCGCCGATCCGGGACGGACGCTGAAGTCGGCGCTGCTGGGGCGCTCGAAGGAGGGCGGGCCGCCGCCGGTGCAGGCGCTCGACGAGGTAACGCTGCGGGTCGAGCCGGGCGAGACCGTGGGCATCGTCGGGCGCAACGGCGCCGGCAAGACCTCGACGCTGCGGGTCCTCGCGGGGATCGTGCCGCTCGACTCGGGGACGGTCGACGTGGGCGGCCGGTCGGTCGCGCTGCTCGAGCTCGGCGCCGGCTTCGGGCGCGACTTCAGCGGCCGCGAGAACATCATGCTCAACGGCGCGCTGCACGGGCTGACGCGTGAGGAGATCGAGGAGCGGACCGAGGACATCGTCGCGTTCTCCGAGCTCGGCCAGTTCATCGACGTGCCGGTGCGCACCTACTCGAGCGGGATGTTCGTCCGGCTCGGGTTCGCCATCGCGGTGCACATGGACGCCGACGTGCTGCTGATCGACGAGGTCCTGGCGGTCGGCGACGAGGCCTTCCAGCGCAAGTGCGAGCAGCGGATCGCCGAGCGGATCGCCGCCGGCGCCACGCTGGTGCTCGTCTCCCACGACGCGGCCCTGATCGGGCGCACGTGTGCGCGGGCGGTCGTGCTCGACGGCGGCAGCGTCGTCTTCGACGGCCCGTCCGGCGACGGCCTGTCCTTTTACCATCGGCTCATGGGGACCCCCGAATGACGCCGGAGGAGGCGCTGGAGCGAGCGCAGCGCGCATCGTTCGGCGAGGACCTCTCGGGGTTCGTCGTCGAGCCGACCGACGAGCTGACCATCGAGCGGCTGACCGAGTGGGCGGTCATCGAGACCGACCCGGCGCTGGTGCGCTCGACGCGCTGGTGGGGCGCCCCGATCACCTGGTACAAGCGCGCGCTGCGGCGGATGATGCGCCAGGAGCTCGGCCAGGCCTACGCGCAGCAGTCGCGGTTCAACCTCATGGTCGTCGCCCGGCTGCAGGAGCTGGAGAGCCTGCGTGAGCAGGACACTCCACCAAGTCCTTAGCGGCGCCGGACCCTTCGACGCGATCACCCGCGAGGCCCTGGCCATTCGCGAGCTCGCGTCGGGATGGGGCTGGGGCGGCGCCGACCACTCGGTCCACATCGACCCGCGCATGGGGCGGCGGGTGCGGCCGCTCGGCGAGCTCGCGCCGGCCGACGGCGACACGGTGCTCGTCCACTACTCGGCCTACGCGCCGAAGCTGGCGACCGTGCTCGACATGCCGGGCCGCCGGATCCTGCTGTCGCACAACGTCACGCCGGCGCGCTGGTTCTGGGCCCACGACGCGCAGATCGCGGTGCAGTGCTCGCTGGGGCGCAAGCAGATGCACACGTTCGCCGAGCGCTGCGATGTCGTCGTCGGCGACTCGCTGTTCAACGCCGCCGAGCTGGGCTCTGACCGGGCGCTGCCGCTGATCCTGCCGTGGATCGACGCGGGGACGCCGCTGCCGCCCGAGCCCGGCGGGCCGCCGACGCTGCTGTTCGTCGGGCGCCTGGTCCCGCACAAGCGCCAGGACGAGATCATCCGCTGCTTCGCGCTGCTGCGCCGCCACCGCGAGCCCGACGCGCGGCTGGTGTTCGTCGGCGAGCCGCTGCACGAGCGCTACCTCGCCGCCCTGGAGGGCCTGGCGGAGGAGCTCGCGCCGGGCGCGGTGTCGTTCGAGCGGGGACTGGACGACGCGGAGCTGGCCGCTCGCTATCGCAGCGCGCACGCGTTCCTGTGCCTGAGCGAGCACGAGGGGTTCTGCGTGCCGCTGCTGGAGGCCTTCCAGCACGGGGTGCCGGTGGTGGCCCGGCCGCGCGGCGCGATCACCGAGACGGTGGGGGACGCCGGGCTGCTGCTCGACGGCTCGCTCGACGCCATGGCCGAGCTGACGCACTTCGCGATGACCGACCCGGAGCTGCGGGCGACGCTGCGCGAGCGCGGCCATGCGCGCCTGCGCCACTACGACTACGCCCACACCACGGCGCTGCTGCGCGAGCTGCTCGAAGGCGCCGCTTAAACGGGGAAAGCGCCCGAAGGCGCTTTCCCGTGTGTCCCTTGGTCGTACCCCAGTCCGTCCTTGGGAAGTCTCTGTGTCGGCCGGGTCCCCCGACGCGGCCGATGGGGGAATAGTGCCCGCTGCGCCCGGGTTCGTCATCCCTCGTTGGGGGCGATTTCCGGGTGAGGAAAAGGGTGATGTGCGGGTGAGGCGGTGCTCACCCTCCTCGACGGGTAGAACAGGCGGATGTCCCTCTTCAGCAGCGCCGCTCGCTTTGCCCGCAGCCCCCAGGGGCGCAAGGCGCTCGCCCGGGCCAAGCAGATGGCCGAGGATCCCAAGAACAAAGAGAAGATCGAGCGGGTCCGCAAGCGGCTGGCGGAGCGCCGCCAGCGGCCGCCGTCCGCCTAGTTCTCCTCGCCTGCCCCGCGCTGTTGGGAGAATGAGCGCGGATGCTCATGGCCCGTCGAACGACGCTGCTGTCCGTCGCCGGGCTGCTCGCGCTGGGACTGACCGTCGCCCTCCTCTGCGAGGCCGACACCACGGGCCCGATCCCGTACATCGGCCGCGGTGCCGTGGCGGGGACCATCCTGTTCGCCGTGACCGGCCTGGCCGCGGCCGCGCGCCTGACGCCGGCGCCGCTGCAGCGGATCTGGCCGGTCTTCGCGCTGCCCGCCGGCGCGGTGCTGGGGCCGATCGCGCTGACGCTGCTGGGCTTCGCCGCGGTGCCGCTCGAGGTGTCGCTCTGGGTCGTGCTCGCCGCGGGCCTGGGCGCCTGGTGGCGACTCGGTCGCGGTCGCGCGCCGAAGGTCGACTGGTGGGCCGCGGCGCCGTGGATCGTCGCCGGGGCCCTGGCCTTCCTGATCGCGACGATGCCCGCGTTCCGGCTCAACGAGACGACGATCTTCGGCACCAACCCCGACTCGCATCAGGTCGTCGGCTCGGCGGAGCTGTTCAAGCACGGGCCGGCGTGGGTGACGCGCGAGGGCCAGCCCGTCAACGTCGTGCCTTCGGCGTGGCGCTTCCGCTACCCGATCCTCTACGCGCTGGCCGGCACGTCGAACCTCGCGAAGTTCGACCCGATCTTCGTCTTCCCGGCGATGCAGGGGCTGCTGGTGATGCTGGCGGCGCTGGGGTTCGGGGCGCTCGTCGTGCTCGGGCTGCGCTTGCCGCTGGCCGCGGGGCCGTGGGTGGCGATGGCCATCCCGCTCAACGCGCTGGTGCTGCACCAGGCGTGGCACCCGTACTACAACCAGCTGTGGGGCCTGGCGTTGCTTCCGTGGGCGGTCGGGGTCGGGTGGTGGGCCGCTCGCGAGCGGTCGCGGACGGCCGGCATCGCGTTCGCCGGGCTGCTCGTCGGGCTGCTGCTCGCGTACTCCCTCGTCGTCTTCTACCCGCTGGTCGTCTTCGCGGGGATGGCCTGGGCGCACCGCCTGCCGCGCCCGCGGCTGCCGCGGCCGCGCGGCACGCTGCAATGGGCGGGGACGATCGTCGTCGGTGTCCTGCTGCTGCTGCCGCTGCTCGGCGCGACCAAGAAGATCTGGGAGGGCGTGCGCCAGCTCGTCGACATCCACGCGAACCTGTGGGGCGGCGACATCTTCGACTTCACGCCGCTGGGCGAGTTCGTCGGCACCGGTGCGGGCGTGGTCGGGATGCTCGCGGTGCTGGCCGTGGCGGTGGCCGCGGTGCTGCGGCTCGTCGAGCGGCGCGAGGCGATCGCGCTCGCCGGGCTCGTGGCGATCTGTGTGCTGTTCGACATCCGCCTGCGCATCTCCGACCGCGGGCAGTACATGGACTTCAAGCACCTCGGCTACCTCGGCGCGATCGTCCTGGCGCTGGCCGCGGGCGGGCTGGCGGCGATGGTCGTCTCGCGCCGGCGCGAGCTGGTGGCGGCCGCGCTCGTGCTCGTCGCGGTGTGGACGGTCGTGGCCGTCGGGCGCGTGCGTGACGAGACGCGCGCCACGCCCGAGCAGGTCACCGCCGACATGCTGCTGCTGCGCGAGTGGAAGAAGGACCTGCCCGCCGACGCGAGCATCCGCATGGACATCCCGCCGTCGGGTGAGCAGCTGTGGGTGCAGTACATGCTTGCGGGCAAGCGGCTGGGCACGCCGTTCCCGGTGCTCAACACGACCTACGCGCACGCGCCCTTCAGCGTCGCTGCGGACTACGTGACCACGCCGCGCTTCGTTCCCGGCCCGGTCATCAAGAACCGCAAGCCGTGGCCGCGCCCGCCGCACTCGGGCCCGGTCGTCAGGCAGAGCTTCTCGTTCGTCCTGCGCACGCTCGACATGCCGCACTCCGACGTGCTCGACGTGTCGAGCAAGCTGATGATCCAGCCGTAGGTGCGTGGAGCGTGTGACGTTCCGTGGGGTTGACCCGCGGAATGTCACGCGCTGCCGCTCGCCCGGCGCCGGGCGCGGACGCGCGGCTACCGCTTCGCGCTCTGCAGCACCCGGCTGATGAAGACCGGGTTGCCGAGGAGGTAGCGGCGCCACATGCGCTGGGGCTCGATGGCGAGGCGGAAGATCCACTCGAGGCCGTTGTCGGCGAGCCAGTGGGGCGCGCGGGGGACCTTGCCGCTGACGATGTCGAAGAGCGCGCCGACGGTCCAGACGACGCCGGCGTCGAGGCGGTGGGCGTTGTGCTCGACCCACAGCTCCTGGCGGGGCGTGCCCATGCCGACGAGCACGATGTCGGGACGCAGCTCGTTGATGTGCTCGACGACGCGGTCGTCGTGGGGCGAGCCGGGCTCGAAGTAGCCGTGGTGGCTGCCGGCGACCTGCAGCCGCGGGTACCGCTTGCGCAGCCGGTCGGCGGCCTGGGCGGTGACGCCGGGCTCGGAGCCCAGCAGGTAGAGCGACTGGCCGGAGACCTCGCACATTGTCGCGAGGTCCCAGATCCAGTCGGCGCCCGTCATGCGGTGGGGGATCTCGACGTCGAGGGCCTTGGCGGCGAGACGCACGCCGTAGCCGTCGCAGTAGACGAGGTCGGCGGCCTCGAGGGCGTCGCGCAGCTCGGGGTACTCGCGCGACTGGTTGAGCACGTGCGCGTTGACGTACATCACCTTGCGGGGCGTGGCGTGCGAGCCGACCCAGCCCGTGATCCGGCCCATGAGCTCGGCGGGCTGGCCGAGATCGACTGGAATGTCGAAGATCCTGGAGCTCTGGGGCGCCTGCGTCGCCATGCGGCGGCGAATCCTACGCGCCATAGGCTCCGGGCGGTGATCGTGGCCTTCGACGCTCGGGATGCCCACCGTCCCCCGCTGCGGGGCTGGGGGCGCTATGCCGCCGAGCTGGAGCGGACGCTGCCCGAGCTCGTGGACCTCCAGGTCGTCCGGGACGGCGGCCCGGGGCCGGAGGTGGTCTTCGAGCAGTGGCGCTGGCCGCGGAAGCTCGCGCGTTCGAACCCTGACCTGGTCCACGCCCCCAACTGCTTCCTGCCGCTGCGCCGCCCGTGCCCGGGCGTGGTCACGGTGCACGACCTCGCCTTCGAGACGCACCCCGAGGACTTCGCCCGCCAGACCGGCGCGAAGTACCGCTACTTCACGCCGCGCGCGGTCCGCTCGGCCGAGCGCGTGATCTGCGTCTCGCGCTTCACTGCCGACGACGTCGCCGCGCGCTACGGCGTCGCCGAGGCGAAGCTGCGCGTCGTGGCCAACGCGCCGTCGCTGCCGGTCGGCTCCGCGCCCGTCCCCGACGGCGAGCCGTACGTGCTGGCCATCGGCGACCGGCGGGCGAAGAAGAACCTCGACCGGCTCGTCGAGGCGTGGCGCGCCGGCGCCGCCGACGGGCGGCGGCTGATCGTCGCCGGCCTGGGCGAGGCGGCGTGGCCGGGCGTCGAGACGCCGGGCTTCGTCGACGACGCGCAGCTCGACGCGCTGCTGCGCGGCGCCGACCTGCTGGTGCACCCGTCCCTCTACGAGGGCTTCGGCCTGGTCGTCGCCGAGGCGATGGCCCGCGGCGTGCCGGTGGCCTGCTCGGCGACGACGGCGCTGGGCGAGCTGGGCGAGGGCGCCGCCGAGCTCTTCGACCCGCTCGACGCCGACGCGATCGGCGCGGCGATGACGCGCGCGCTGGAGCGCGGCGAGGAGCTCGCGCGGCTGGGCCGCGAGCGCGTGGCCGGGCTGTCGTGGGAGCACACCGCGCGCGAGACGGTCGCGGTCTACGCGGAGCTCGCGGCGTGAGCTCGGTCACCGTCCTGGTGCTGTCGGTCGACGAGGACGACGACCTGCGCACCTGCCTTCCGGCCATCGTCGGCCAGGTGGGTGCCGACGTCGTGGTGGTCGACAACGCGTGCACGGACTCGACGCCCGAGGTCGCCGAGGAGCTCGGCGCGAAGGTGCTGCGGCTCGCCCACCGGCTCAGCTACGCCGCCGCGCTCAACGTCGCCATCGGTGCGACGGGCGGCGACCACGTGCTGCTGCTCAACGCCGACTGCGTCGTGGCCCCGGGGTTCGTGGCGCCGCTGGTCGAGACGCTCTCCGCCGATCCCGGCCTGGGCTCGGTCGCGCCGAAGCTGCTGCGTCCCGACGGCCTGGAGATCGACGCCGCGGGCGTGACGGTCGACCGCCGGCGCAAGAACGGGCTCGTCGGGCACGGCAGCGCCGCCGGCGGCTACGGCCTGCCGGGCCCCGCGTTCGGCGGCGACGGCGCCGCGGTGCTGTGGCGGCGCCGCGCGCTGGAGGACTGCGCGGTCGGTGCGGAGGTCCTCGACGAGGACATGGCGCTGTGGGCGACCGAATCCGACCTGGCGTGGCGCGCGCAGCTGCGCGGCTGGCGCTGTGCCTACGAGCCGCGCGCCGTCGCGCACCATGTGCGCACCTACAGCCCGTCGACGCCGCGGGCGGACCTCGCGCCCGAGCACCGGCGGCTGCAGTTCCGCAACCGGCTGCTGATGGCCTACAAGAACGAGACGGTCTGGGGCCTGCTGCGCGACTGGCCGTGGATCGCCGGCTACGAGCTCGCGGCGCTCGGCTTCGCCCTGCTGCGCGACCGCGCGCTGCTCGGGGGCTACCGCGACTTCGTCGCCGCGCGGCCGGCGGCGCGGCGGCGCCGGCGCGTGATCCAGTCGCGCCGGACCGTGCGCCGGCCGCCGTTCGGCCTGACCCCGCGGCGCTAGCGCTAGGCCGCGGCGGGCTCCGGGTCCGGGCGGACCAGGACGGTGTCGGCCACCTCGATGACCTCGTCGACCGGCAGCCCGGCGCGCTCGGCATGCTCGCGGACCTTCTCGGCGCTCGACGCCTGGTAGATGCAGACGGTGCCCAGACCGCCGGACTCCTCGCCCAGCACGTACGAGCGGATCCAGCGGATGTCGTCGGACATCTCCTCGTCGCCGACCGCCGAGGACTTCGCCGCGGCCGCCTGCAGGTCTTCACCGGTGCGCCAGCCGTTGCGGCGCAGGATGACGAACGTCTTCATTGAGTTCCCCCTACTTGGTGCTGCTGGACCGGCCGCGCCAGCCTCCCACCTCACCGCGAAGCGTTCAACCCACAGCCGCGCGGTAGGTCGCCCACGTCGCGTCGGCCGCGTCGTGCCAGGTCCACGCGGGCGGATCGGGCGCGGGCCGCGTCGCCAGCGCGGCGGTGGCCAGCAGGCTGCGCAGGTCGTCGCGCTCGACGAAGGTGACCTGGTCGGCGAAGTGCTCGCGCAGCGCGGGGACGTCGCAGGCGACGACCGGCGTCCCGCAAGCCAGCGCCTCGACGGTGGGCAGGCCGAAGCCCTCGTCGTCGGAGGCGATGACCAGCGAGCGGGCGCCGGTGTAGATCGCGGCGAGGTCCTCGTCGGAGACCAGGCCGGTCAGCGTGACGTCGGGCAGGTCGTGGGCCCACGGCTTCGTCGGGCCGACCAGGACGAGCGGCATGTCGCGCGGCGTCTCGGCCAGGGCGGAGACGCGCTTGCGCGGGTCCGGGTGCTCGAGCCCGCCGACCCACAGCAGGTACTGGTCGGGCAGGCCGTAGCGCTCGCGCACGCCGGCCACCTCGTCCTCGGTCGACGGGTGCATCGCGGGCGCGGCGGCCTCGGGGATGACGACGATGCGCTCCTCGTCGATGTGCAGGTGCTCGACGGCGTCGCGGGCGACGACCTCGCTCGGGACGATGATCCGCTGGGCGCGCTCGACGGCCATGTAGCGCAGGCGGAAGCGCATGCCCGTGCGCAGGTACTCGCTGCGGCGCTTGAGCGGGACGAGGTCGTGCAGCGTGACGACCTGCGGGCAGGCGGTCCGCACGCGCACGCCGTCGATCCAGGGGGAGTGGAAGACGTCGGCGCCGCGGGGGCGGACGGCCTCGACGAGCTCGTTGCCGCCGGCCGTCTCGCGCAGCGCGTCGAGGATGCAGCGCGTGTAGCGGCCGATGCCCCGCGGGTCGTTGACCGGGCGGCTGTCGAAGGCGACCTTCATGGCGCGATCAGCGACTCCACGCGGCGAGCGTAGGAGTCAGCGTCATAACTCCGGGCGCGAGCGACCGCATGCGGACCGAGCTCGTCGCGGCGGGCGAGGACCTCGTTGACCGCGCGGGCCAGCGCGTCGGGCCGGCCGGGCGGGACGAGCAGGCCGGCGTCGCCGACGACCTCGGGCAGCCCGCCGACGGCGGTCGCCACGACCGGCGTTCCGGCGGCCATCGCCTCGGCCAGCACGGTGCCGAAGGGCTCGGCGTAGGAGGGCAGCACCAGCACGTCGAGGTGGCCCATGATCGCGGCGGCGTCGTCGATCCAGCCGCAGTGCTCGACGTCCGTGCTGGCGGCCACGAGCCGACCGTACTCCTCGTCGCCGCCGAAGGTGTCGTCGCCGACGAGCACGACGCGGGCGTCGATGGCGGGCGCGGCCCGCACGAGATCGAGCACGCCCTTGCGGGGCTCGATGCGCCCGACGTAGCCCACGACCGGGCGCGGGTCGTCGGTCGGCCAGGGCGGTGCGGGAGCCCGCGCCGTGTCCAGGGCGACCGGGCAGTGGACGACGTGGGCGGCGAGCGGATGCAGGCGGTCGGCGACGGCCTCGGAGTCGGCGAGGATCGTGGTGGCCCGCTGCCAGTGCGAGGGGACGCGGGTGACGAGGTCGTGGACGTGCAGGACGGTCTTCGTCTTCACCGCCGGGAGCAGTCGTCCGGCCACCGTGCCGTTGAGGTAGGTGACGTCGTGGCGCCGGCTGAGGCGCCGGGCCCTGGCCCAACTGCCGAGGGCGCGGGCCCCGCCGCCGGGCGCAAGGCCGCCAAGGGCGAGTGACTCGACGGCGGCTCCGCGGCGTCGCGCTTCGTCCATGAGCGGGCCGCTGTTCGGGGCGGTGAGGGTGACCTGCCAGTCCGGCAGTCGCTCGATGAGGCGCAGCAGGCCGATCTCGGCGCCGCCGAGGCCGCTGACGGCGTTGATGGCGAGCAGGCGCGGCACGTGGGATCGCACCCTACGGACCCGGTGAACGTCCATTCGGTCCCGATATGACGGGATGGATGGGACGTTCGCGTACGCTCGCGGTCAGGTGCGGGTCCTCATCGACACGAGCTATGCGCTGCGGGGGCCCTCCGGGACGGCCACGTACATCCTCGAGTTCACGGCCGCGCTGCGGCGACTCGGGGTCGACATCGTCGAGGTCTCCAACGATCGGCGGCGGCCGCCGGCCGGCGGTGGGATGGGCAGCGTGCGCAACCTGCTGGCCGACCGGCGCTGGCTCAAGCGCTCGCTGCCGCAGTTCGCCGCCGACGTCGGGGCGACGCTCGTCCATCACCCGCTGCCGGCGCTCGCGCGCCAGCCGCCGTGCCCCCAGGTGATCACGGTCCACGACATCGCCTTCGAGACGCACCCGGAGCACTTCGACCCGCGCTTCGCGCGCTGGGCGCGGCGCGCGCACCGCGAGGCGGCCGAGGAGGCGGCGGTGGTCATCTGCGTCTCGCAGGCCACCGCCGACGACGTCATGGAGCGCTGGAAGGTCCGGCCCGACAAGCTCGTGGTCGCCCACCACGGACCGGGACAGGACCTGCCCGATGTCGCGCGGCGCGAGGAGCCGAGCCTCGTGCTCTACGTCGGCGACGACGAGCCGCGCAAGAACCTGGGACTGCTGCACGCCGCCGAGCTGCCGCTGCCGCTGTGTCACGCGGGGCCGGGCGGCGAGACGGTCGACCCGCCCGGCCTGGCCGCGCTCTACGCCAAGGCGCTGGTGCTCGTGCATCCCAGCATCCACGAGGGCTTCGGCCTGACGCCGCTCGAGGCGATGGCCGCCGGCGTGCCGGTGGTGGCGGTGCGCAGCGTCGCGGTCGAGGAGGTCTGCGGCGATGCGGCCGAGTACGTCGACGCCAGCGACCCGGCGCAGCTCGAGGGCGCGGTGCGCCGGCTGCACGAGGACCCCGCGCGGCGCGAGGCCCTGGCCGCGCGCGGCCGCGAGCGGGCGGCGCGCTTCAGCTGGGACGCCTCGGCAAAAGCCCATCTGGATGCCTATCGGCGGGCCCTGAGGGCCCAGTAGCCTCACAGCCGCCGTGCGCATCGCGATTCTCGGAACCCGCGGGATCCCCGCCAGCTACTCGGGCTTCGAGACGGCCGCGGAGCAGCTGGCCAGCCGCCTGACCGACCGCGGCCACGAGGTCGTCGTCTACTGCCGGCCGCACGTCGTCGACCGCCGCCTGCACGAGTACAAGGGCGCGCGGCTGGTGCACCTGCCGACGATCCGCAACAAGTACCTCGACACGTTCACCCACACGCTGCTGTCGAGCGTCCACGCCGCGCACACGCTGCGCCCCGACGTCGCGCTGTTCTTCATCGCCGGCAACAGCCCGATGTGCCGCATCACGCGCGGCGCCGACATCCCGACGGTCATCAACGTCGACGGCCTCGACTCGGACCGCTCGAAGTGGCCGCCGATCGCCAAGGCCTACCTGCGCTTCGCCGAGCGCAACGCGCCGCGCTGGGCCGACACCGCGCTGACCGACTCCCACGCGGTCGCCGAGATCTTCGAGCAGCGCTACGGCCAGCGCATCGGCGTGGTGCCCTACGGCGTCGAGGATCCTGGGGGCGAGGGCACCGAGACGCTCGAGCAGCTCGGCCTCGAGCCGCGCCGCTACATCCTGTTCGTCGGCCGCCTCGAGCCCGAGAACAACCCGCACATGCTCGTCGAGGCGTTCAGCCGCATCCCCATGGCCAAGACCAAGGGCATGAAGCTCGTCGTCGTCGGCGGCGCGCCCTACGCCGGCGAGTACATCAAGCAGGTCCACCGCGCCGGCGACCCGCGCGTGGTCTTCCCGGGCTACGTCTTCGGCAAGGGCTACTGGGAGCTGCAGCGCAACGCCTACGCGTTCTGCGCCCCGACCGAGGTCGGCGGCACCCACCCGGTCATCCTCGAGGCGCTGGCCGCCGGCAACTGCGTGATCGTCAACGACCATGCGCCGAACGTCGAGACCGTCGGCGAGGCCGGCCTGACCTTCTCCGGCCGCCAGGGCGTGCCCGCGCTGACCGCCCAGCTCGAGCGGATCCTCGAGGCCCCCGAGCTCGTCGAGGACTACCGCGAGCGGGCGCTCGTGCGCGCCGAGCGCTACAGCTGGAACGCGGTGACCGACGAGTACGAGGAGCTGCTGCGGCGCGTGTGCGCCATGCGAGGGCCGGGCCTGCTGCCGCCCGAGCACTGCGACACGACCGAGGAGCCGGTCGCGGCGGTCGCTACCGCGCCGACACCGTGATCGCGCGGCTGAGCTGGCCGTTCCAGTTCAGCCGGATCCGGCCGCTGCCGGGCACGCGCAGCTTCTCGTAGACGTAGCCGCGGGCGGCTGAGGCGGTGACGGTCTTGAGCGCCCGGTAGCGCTTGGAGCCGCTGCGCCGGAACTCGATCTTGACCTGCGGCGCCGTGCCGTTGGCGGCCGGGCGGACGAGCCCCCAGACCGTGACGTTGCGGCCGCGGTGCTTCGGCAGCCAGATCGGCAGCTTGTAGCCCTGATAGGACGGCTTCTCCTTGCCGTCGGCGAACAGCAGCCCGGTCTGGAAGGTCCTCGAGATCGGAGCGCCGTTGTCGAACAGCAGGTACTGGGCGAACGAGCGCACGGCCGGATCGCGCCACGCGAGGTACTCGGCCTGGGCGAGGTAGGCGGCCTGGCGGCGCAGCGAGACGCCGATCCGGTCGGGCGGGTTGGTCTGGTAGCCGTACTCGCTGAGGTAGAGCGGGACGCCGGCGCTGGGCACCTTCTGGCCGTAGCGCAGGTAGGCGAAGCGCAGCGTGTGCGTCAGCCCGCGCAGGTTCGACATCGTGAAGAAGGCGGCCGACGGCGGCTTGCGCGACGGCGCGAAGGTCAGCTCGTAGGGATGGTGGGAAAAGCCCGTGTTGGCGAACAGGACCGGGTGCTGGGCCGGGACCTTGTGCAGCGCGTCGGTCGCCGGGCAGCCGCGGATCTTGGCGGCGCTGCCCTTGTAGGCCTGGTTGTTGCGGTCGACGCAGTAGAGCTCGCGGATGAACAGGCGCGGGTTCATCGGTCGTGAGATGCCGACGTCGTCGGAGCCCTTCGGGGCCGTGGCGCCGAGCAGGATCGTGTCGCTGCCGTGGCCCGTGGCGGCCAGCGCGGCGTACATCCGGTCGGCCAGGCGGCGGTACAGCCGCGGCGACGTGGGCAGCCAGACCGTGCGGCCGCCGACCTTGTGCCGGGTGTGCTGCGGCGCCAGCCACGCGCCCTGGTTGGGCTCGTTCCAGATCTCCCAGGCGTCGACGCGCGGCAGCGGCGGCCCGGGCGGGGTCGTGGTCGTGTGCTCGGGCTCGTAGCCCGGCAGTCCCTGGATCCCCTTGGCCGGGACCGTGACGGTCCTGGGCCGGTCGTCGGGGCGGATGTAGGACCCGCTGTAGCGGGTGGCGATCGCCTTGACGAAGGCGCCGAACTCCTTGGCGTTCGGATACCACGCGTCGGCGATGTCGGGGCGCGACTTGATCGGCTTGAGCGCCCACGCCGGCGAGGGGCCGGTGACGTCCCAGAGGATGGCGATGCCGCGCTCGGCCGCGAGCTTGGTCAGCAGGTCGTAGCGCCCCCAGTTGGCCTGCGGGTAGGCGTCGGGATCGGAGCCGTCGAAGCCCGCGGGCTTGGTGCGCGAGGCGCCGTCGGGCGCGACGGCCAGCCAGAAGACCGAGACGCGGATGCGGTCGACGCCGAGCGTCTTGAGCCGGTCGAGCGTCTTGGTGACGGTCGGCGTCTCGGAGAACTCGAGCATGTTGTCGTCCTGGAACCAGGACTCCTGCGACGGCGACGCGAAACCGGCGGCGGGGGCCGCCAGGCAGGCGAAGAGGGCAAGGAGAAGCGCGCGACGCATGTTCGACTTCGGAACCCTGACGGGTTTACGAGGTTGCGGTCGCGGTCCGGTTGACTTCGATCAGCAGCTGGATGGCCTGCACGGACTTCGGATCGAGGTACAGCGCGGCGCTGAGCGTCTTCTTGGCCTTCGCGGCGTCCTTGAGCTCGTGCAGCTGGAACTCGGCCAGCGATGTCCAGGTCAGCGGGTTGGCGGGCTGCAGCTTGACCGCCGACTCGAGCGCCCTCTGCGCGCCGGCCTTGTTGCCCGCCTTGCGCTCGATCGCCGCCTGCGCGAAGTACGGATCGACGGCGAGCGGGTTGCGCCGCTGGGCGTTGCGGGCCTGCTCGCGGGCGGTGCCGATCGCCGGCTTGTCGGCGGCCAGCGTGTCCAGCGCGGCGTTGGTGGCGTCGACCGAGCGCTGCGGCTGCCAGGCCGCCCACGCCGCGGCCAGGGCCAGGACGACGATGCCGGCGGCCATGAACGTGCGGGTCCGGTCCCGGAGCCCCCCGCGCACGCGGCGGGCGAGGTGGTCGGGCAGCCGCGGCGGCAGCTCGAGGCGGCCGCGGCCGGCCAGCCAGCCTCCGGCCAGCAGCACGGGCATCGCGACGCCGGGGATGAACCAGGTCCAGTCGACGAACGAGCTGACGCCGAAGACGACGATCATCGACGTGAGCGTGAGCAGCCCGACGCGCTCGGGCGTGGTGCGCCGCTCGCCGCGGCCCTTGCGCCGCAGGCCGGTCGCCTGGCTGATGGCGAACCCGACCGCCAGCAGCGCGCCCAGGCTGAGCAGCAGCCCGACGATGCCGCGGTCGGCGAAGACCTGCACGACGTAGCCGTGGGCGTGCAGCACGTCGAGCGTGTCGGTGCGGATGCGCAGGCGCGCGAACTGATAGCCGCCGACGCCCACGCCGATCCACGGGTGCTCCTTGCCGATCTTCAGCGCGTCGTTCCAGTAGCGCGCACGGACGCTGGCCACGGCGGTGAGACGGCCCGGCTCGTTGGTGACGCCGCCGACGCTCGTGTCGGTCAGCTGGTCGAAGGCGTGAGAGATCGAGCCGGTCAGGCCGCGATCGCTGGTCGCCATCTTCGCTGCGCCGGCCAGCGGGAACAGCGCGAGCGTGGCGACGACGGCCAGGCCGAGGCGCCGGCGCGTCAGCGGATGCAGCGACCGGCGATCGCGCAGGAAGCCGACGAGCAGGCCGACGGCGAGCAGCACCGCGAGCATGAACAGCACCGCGATGCCGAGCTGGTGGCCGGCCTGGTCGCGCAGCTCGATCGGCACGCGGTCCTCGCTGAGCGCGACCTGGCTGAACACCCAGGCGATGACCAGGCCGCCCCCGACGAGGCCCGCGGCCAGCACGGCGGCGGCGCGCAGCCGCAGCGGCACGGTGGCGAACCAAAAGACGCAGCCGAGCAGCAGCGCGACGAGCGAGCCCCGGGAGTAGCTGAGCATCAGCACGACGACCAGCAGGCCGGTCGCCGGGTAGGCCAGCGCGGTGACCGCGGCGTGGCCGTTGCGCCGCGCGCCGAGCCACAGGCAGCCCGGGACGCCCATGGCCGCCATCAGCCCGACGGCGTTCCAGTAGCCGAACGGCTCGCGCAGGCGGGCGTAGATCTCCTCGGGCTCGAGCGATCCGGGGAAGACCTTGTGCAGCAGCGCCCAGCCCGAGATGCCGATGCAGACGATGGTGATCCCGCCCAGCAGCGCGGTCCAGCGATGCGGGGCGAGGCGGACGAACGCCATCCCCATGCCGAAGACCGCGAGGTAGGTGACCAGCCGGTTGGCCTCGGCCCAGCTCTGGTCCGGCGCCACCGACCAGATCGTCGAGATGGCGCTGCCGACGACGAACAGCCCGAAGAACCCGGCGGCCAGCAGCGCCGGCAGGTCGCGCCGGGCCTGCGGGACGACGAGGACGGCGATGGCCGCGACGACGGCGGCCAGCAGGTCCGCCACGATCTCGACGGTCGTCGTGTCGCCCAGGCGCAGGCCGCCGTTGGCGCGGATGGCCACCCACCCGAGCACCACGGCGATCAGGCCGGCGTAGACCCAGTCGGACTCCAGCGAGGGCAGCCGGACCGCGAACGAGCGCGGCAGGCGCGGGCTAGGCGCCGGGTTCGCCTGCGCGCTCACGGCGGCGGGACATGACGTGGTTTATGGCGAAGCCCACGGTGCCCAGGAGGATCAGGGCCACGAGGACCAGCAGGGGGGTCGGCAGCTCGGTCGTCGCGGCCGAGACCTTCGTGTAGGCCAGCGCGCCGGGGGTGATGACCGCGCCGCCGATGCGCTGCGGCGTCCGGCCGACCTTGGCGGCCTCGGCGATGTCCTTCTCGGCCGCGGCCTGCTCCTCGGGCGTCGCGCCGGCGAACGGCGTGCCCGCGTTGGCCTCGCTGGTGCCGCGCTGGCCGAGCTGGGCGCGGCGGATGATGTTCTCGCAGTCGGTGTACTGCTTGAGGTCGGCCGGGATCCGCGACAGCGCGTCGCGGTACTCCTTCTGGGAGTAGTCCTTGGTGAGACGGCCGTGGTCGTTGCAGTCGATCAGCACGTCATCGCCGCTCGCCAGGGCCGATGAGGCCGGGACGAGCAGGCTGAGCGCGACGACTGCCGCGGTCGTGAGACGACGCAGCATCCCCATCGACGCTAGCAACCCCCCGCTTGCCGCAGCGCCGCTTCGAACCCCGCCGCCCAGGCGTCGTGGGAGTAGGCGGCGACGTCCTGCTCGCCCTGCGCGGCGAGGCGCTCGCGCAGTGCGGCGTCGTCGCGCAGCCTGGTGATCGCGGTCCGCAGCGCCCCTGCGTCGCCCGCCGGGACGACGAGCCCGTTGCGCCCGTCGGCGATCAGGCCGCCGGCGGCGGCGCCGACCTCGTCGGACGCGATGATGGCGGTGCGCTGGTTCATGGCCTCGTTGGCGACGAGCCCCCACGGCTCGCGGAACTCCCGCGTGCGCAGGGACGGCATGACCAGGACGTGTGAGCGGGCGTAGAAGTTGCGCAGCTGCTCGGGCGTGCGGCCGCCGGTCACCACGTCGAGACGGCCGTTGCCGTCCCACGCCTCGCGCAGGACTCCCAGGCCCTTCTCCGGGGCGTCGCGGCCCACGAACAGCGCGGTGAACGCGTCGGGCGGCGTCCCGGAGGGTTCGCTCCAGAACGCGTTGTCGGCCGACTGGGGCGCGACGAAGACGGCCTGCGCCCCGTGCTCGCGCACGTAGGCGCTGACGTGTGGGCCGTAGGTGACGACCGCGGCGCTGTGGCGGTAGATCGAGCGCATCAGCGGCGTGGCGGCCAGGTGCGCGGGCGTACGCGGGGTCGCCCAGAACGCCGCCCAGTGGACGAACGGGAGGCCGCGACGGCGCGCGGCGAGGTAGGCGGCGGGGAGGGCCAGGCGCCCGGCGGTGCCCGACACGACCGCGCTCCAGTCGCCGCGCAGGACCTCGCGGGCGACGGCGCGCTCGCTCAGGGGCCGGCCGTAGGGCGTGACGGTCGCACCGTGCTTCTGCGGCCCGCCGAACGTGACGACATCGAGCGGGACGCGCTCGGCCAGCGCCGCGAACGCGCCGACGCGGTTGGGCGCGACGTGGTTGGTGACGAACAGGACGCGCTTCACCGCAGGGCGTCCTCGTAGGCCTGCACCGTGGCGCGGCCGCAGGCCTCCCACGTGAAGTGCTCGCGGGCGGTGGCGCGGGCGGCGGCGCCGTTGGTCGCCGCGCGGATCGCCCAGGCCAGATCGGCGTCCCTGGCCAGGTGCATGCCCGGGCCGAGCGCCGCGATCTCCTCCGGGCCCGGCTCGCCGGCGCGGCCGACGGCGGGAAGCCCGGCGGCCATCGCCTCGATGTAGGCGACGCCGAAGGCCTCGTCGGTCGACGGCATGGCGAACACGCCGGCGGCGCCGGCGCGGGCCAGCGCCTCGGCGTGGGGGAGCTGGCCGGTGAACGTGACGTCGAGCCCCGTGGCGTGCTGCTCGAGCCGCGCGCGCTCCGGGCCGTCGCCGATGATCACGTAGCGCCAGCCGGGCAGCTCGCGCAGCGCGGCGATGACGGCGGCGTGGCGCTTGCGAGCGACCAGGTGGCCGACGGTGACGATCGTGTTCGCGGCGTGCTCGGGCTCGGGCTCGGGGATGTCGGTGCCCAGGTGCACGACGCGGGTCTCGCCGGCCGGGATCATGCGGCGGATGCCCTCGGAGTTCGCCAGCACGAGGCGGGCGCGGGCGAAGACGCGGCGCAGGCGCTCGTCGCCGAAGTGCCGGGCGGTGAACAGGACGTCGCCGCCGTGGACCGAGACGACGAGCGGCGTGTCGCCGCGGACCGCGTCGCCGGCCGGGACGGCGTTGTGGGCATGGACCAGATCGAACGGCCCGTTGCGGCGCAGCGCGCGGTTGAGCGTCGGCGCCGCCCAGCTGCCCCAGCTGCCGTAGCCGCGCCGGCGCGGCGGCGAGACGAACGGGACGTAGTGGACGGTCAGCCCGTCGAGCTCCACGCGCCGCGGGTGCCGCGCCATCGTCGCGAGCATCCGCAGCTTGCGGGGCTCGGCGCTCGCCGGGACGATCCGGTGGAGCACGAAGACCTCGACGTCGGCGCCCGCGTCGCGGGCCGCCAGCGCCTGGCGGTGCGCCCACACCCCGAGGACCGGGTCATAGCCCCGGGGGTAGAACTCGCTGACGACCGCGACACGCACGGTCGTGATTCTGGCCTAGGGGGCGGTCTCCGGGGGCGTGGTCGGCGGCGCGGGGGGCACGGGCGGCGCTCCCGCGGGCGGCTCCGGGGGCACCGGAGGCGCAGCGGTGGGCGGCGGCGGAGGGGTCGGCGGGGCGGCCGGCGGCGTGAACTCGGGGGCCGCGCTCGCGCCCTTGCGCTTCTTCAGCGCCAGCGCTCCGCCGACCGCCGCGGCGGTTCCCGCCACCGCGACGCCGATCCGCCTGGGCGCCAGCTTCTGCAGCGCCTTCTTGATGCCCCACGCCTTGATCGCCTTCTTGGCGAGGTCGCGCTTGCTCTTCTTCCGTCTCAGGACGCTCATCGTCGTGGGCCTACCCCGCCTCCTCAGCTGGGAACCTGTGCTTCTCGCGTGATCCTCTTCCTCCACAACCGGTACCGCACCACGGGCGGCGAGGAACGCGCGGTCGAGGACCTGCGCTGGCTCGTCGAGGAGCACATGGGCGAGGACGCGGAGATCCTGGAGCGCGACTCGGCGCTGCTGGGCCGCTCGCGCGCCGCGGTGGGCCTGCTGCGCGGCGGGCTCGATCCCGAGGATGTCGGGGTGGCCGTGCGGCGCACCGGCGCGCGCGTCGTCCACGCCCACAACGTCAACCCGGCGTTCGGCTGGCGCGGGCTGGCCGCCGCGCGCGCGGCGGGCGCGCGGGTCGTGCTGCACCTGCACAACTACCGGCTCGTCTGCGCGGTCGGGACGTGCTTCAACTCGCGCGGCGAGGACTGCACGCGCTGCCAGGGGGCCAACACGTTGCCCGGCGTGCGCCTGAACTGCCGCGGCACCGGGCCGGAGGCGGCGGTCTACGGCGCCGCGCTGGCGGCGTGGCAGCGGCGGCTCGCCGCCCAGGTCGACGCGTTCGTCGTGCCGAGCCATGCAGCGGCGCAGCGGCTCGCGGCGCTGCGGGCGCCCGTCACCGTGCCGCACGTCGTGCCGCACGTCGTGCGCTCGTTCGCGCCGCGGTCGTCCGCCGCGGCCGGCGAGCACGTGCTCATGGCCGGCCGCGTCGCGGTCGAGAAGGGCGTCGACATCGCCGCGGCGGCCTGCGCGCAGGCCGGGCTGCCGCTCGTCGTGGCGGGCGACGGGCCGTTGCTCGACGCGCTGCGCTCCGCGCATCCCGGCGTCCGCTTCACCGGCCGCGTGCCGGTCGGCGAGCTCGCCGAGCTGCGCGACCACGCGGCGCTGGCGCTCGTGCCCTCGCAGGCGGCCGAGACCTTCGGCCTGGCGGCGGCCGAGGCGATGGCCGCGGGCGTCCCTGTGGTGGCCAGCGCGATCGGCGCGCTGCCCGAGCTCGTCGAGACCGTGGTGGCGCCCGGCGATGCCGGCGCGCTGGCGGCGGCGGCCACGCGGCTGTACGGCGACGCGGCGGCCGGCGAGCGCGGGCTGGCGGCGGTGCGCGAGCGCTGCGCGCCGGAGAAGGTCGCCGCGGCGCTGGCCGCCGTCTACGCCGGGGGCTGAAACGACGAAGGCCCGCCGGAGCGGGCCTTCGCGAGGTCAACGGGAGATGGTGCGCCGGCTAGTGCTTCTTGGGCTTCTTGTGCTTGGCCGGCTTCTTCTTGGACGGCTTGACGGTGACCTTGGTGGTGCCCTTGGTCGTCTTGCCGGAGTCGAGGGCCACGATGGTGCCGAGGGTGAGCTTCAGCGCCTTCTTCGACTTCTTGACGAGCTTGCGGCCCTTCTTGGTGAGCTTGATGCGCAGCGTGACCTTGCCGGCCTTGGCGACGCGCTTGTGGCCGCGGCCGAGGACGGCGGCCTTGGCGATGACGGCGCGGGCGCCGGAGTCCTGGGTCAGCGACCCGTCGACGGTGCCGGGGCCCGATACGTAGATGTCGGCGGTGATGGTGCCGCTCTTGCCGGCCTTGGTGGTGTCGGACTCGGTGACCTCGTCGGGCGTCACGCCGTCCTCGAGCAGGGCGCAGAGATCCTCGTCGGAGAGGTCCTCGTCGTCGCCGGTGTCGTCGCCGGAGTCGTCGGCGCCCGGATCGAGCAGGTCCTCGTCGACGATGTCGTCGGCGGCGTCGTCGCCGCTGACGTCGTCGCCACTGACGTCGTCGCCACTGATGTCCTCGTCGTCGCCCGCGACGTCCTCGTCGCCGGCGCCGACGACGTCACCGCTGAAGTCGCAGACGTCGTCGCTGAAGCCGGTGTCGTCGGCCTCGTCGAACCCGTCGTCGAGCACGTCCTCGCCGAGGTCGCCGGGGTCGGTGGCGTCCTCGTCGTCGGCGGAGGTGTCGCCGTCGTCGGCGGCGGCGGCCGGTGACAACGCGGGCGCGGGCGACGGGGTCGCCGCGGTGGCGGGCAGCGCCGTCACGCCGAAGACGGCGAGCAGGGCGAGCATGAGCAGGGTCAGGTGACGGACAGACATGGCCCTCAGAACATCGGCAGATGCGCCGTTCGCCTTGAGCCGTAGGATCGTCCGCCTATGAAGGCCATCGTCACCGGCGGCGCCGGGTTCATCGGGTCAAATCTCGTCGACGGGCTGCTCGCGCGGGGCGACGAGGTGGCGGTCATCGACGACTTCTCCTCCGGCAAGGAGGGAAACCTCGAGGGTTCCGGGGCGATCGTGCACCGCGCCGACATCCGCGACGCGGCCCGGATCGCCGAGATCTTCGAGACCGAGCGGCCCGACGTGGTCTTCCATCTCGCCGCCCAGATCGACGTCCGGCTGTCCGTCACGGACCCGGCCTACGACGCCCGCACGAACGTCGAGGGGACGATCAACCTGCTCAACGCGGCGCTGGCCACCGGCGCCCGCCGCTTCGTCTTCGCGTCCACCGGCGGTGCGATCTACGGCGAGACCGAGACGGTCCCGACGCCCGAGACCGTCGCTCCCGCGCCGATGGCGCCCTACGGCACCTCCAAGCTGTGTGCGGAGCAGTACCTCGGCCTGTTCGACCGCCTGCACGGCCTGTCGACCGTCGCGATGCGCTTCGGCAACGTCTACGGCCCGCGACAGGACCCGCACGGCGAGGCCGGCGTCATCGCCATCTTCTGCGGCAAGCTGCAGAAGGGCGAGCGCCCGCTGATCTACGGCACCGGCGAGCAGACCCGCGACTACATCTACGTCGGCGACGTCGTCAGCGGCCTGATCGCGGCCGGCGACTCCGCCGTGGGCGGCGCGATCAACCTGGGCACCGAGGAGGAGACGTCGGTCCTGCGGCTCGTCGAGCTGCTCGGCGAGCACGCCGGCGACGGCGGCTTCGAGCCGGAGTTCAAGGAGACGCGCCTCGGCGAGATCGACCGCTCGTGCCTGGCCGTCGGCCGTGCCGGCGAGACGATCGGCTGGCAGGCCCAGGTCAAGATCGACGAGGGGCTGCGCCGGACGTTCGAGTGGGCCCAGACGGTCTAGCCGGCCGGCGCATGCAGCGCCACCGCGGCGAGGCACAGGCCCAGGAGCCGCTCGTCGCCGCCGGTGCCCTCGCCTCGCGGTGACCGCGGGTCGCGCACGAGCAGCTCGACCACGATCTCACCGCCGGGCCCGAAATCGGCCGCTCGCAGGGCAACCGACCGGCTGTTGTCGGCCAGGGGATCGTCGTAGGCCAGCGTCCCGGCGCGACGGCCGGCGGCCACCACGTCGACCAGCAGCGACCGGCCGGGGCGCCCGACGAACGGCAGCCCCTCCAGGACGAGGTCGGCGTCGGCCGGCCCGCCCGCGAGCCGCAGGGCGATGACCGCGCGCGTGCCGCTCGTCCAGCGCCCCGCTCCCTCCGGCTCGTGCCAGCCCCCGACCAGATGCCCGTCGTCGGCCGCACCGCCGACGAAGCTCACCCGCTGGCCCAGCGCGGTCGGCGCCGGGGCGTGAACGGTGATGTCGCGCAGCAGGAAGCTCATGGCGCGATCGCCGTGGCCGATGCCCAGCGCGGCCTCCGAGACGGCATCGGGCGTCTCGAGCAGCAGCTCCAGCGCTTGCGCTCCCGCGACCGCCTCCGGCGCCACGACGAGACCGAGGTCGAGGGGCCCGTCGGCGGCCACATCGGCGAGCTCGGCGCCGTTGGCGCTCACGCGCAGGCGCTGGCTCGTCGTCGCGCCGCCGAGCAGCGGCAGCGCGCGCAGGCGGAGGGTCAGCAGCGCGGGCGCCGCCGCGGGCAGGGGCAGCACGATCCGCGCGGTGCGGCCCGCCAGCCAGCAGCCCCCGGGCTCGTTGCGCCAGGTTCCGTGCTCGACGTGCTCGGCGACGACCTCCCAGTCCCGGAAGTCCAGCGGCACGCCGAGCGTCACCGGCCGCCGGGCGGCCGCGGGGCCGACCGCCGCGCTGTCGAGTGACTGCGGGCGTCCCGGCCCGGGGGCCGGCGCGCCGCGCACGAGCGAGCCGAGGGCGCCCGGCCCGGTGATCCCGAGGCGCGCCGCCTCGGCACGGACGCGCCGGACCGTGCTCGCCCGGCATCCGAGGGGCAGGGTGCGCCGCAGGTGCTGCTCGTGGACCAGCAGCCGCCGCGCGGCCGGCGACCGGTGCCGCGGGTCGGTGATCCTCGCGCGCAGCTCGGCGCGCTCGATGCGCGTGCCGCGCCCGAGCCCGCGCAGCACCTCGGACGGGACCGCCGCGCCGGCGACGTCGCGCAGGTGCGCGAGGCCCGCCGCGAGCGGTGCCGTCAGCCGCCGGCGGCGCGCCTGGTCGACCAGGCGGTCGTAGTCGATCGGGCCCGATCCTCCGTCGACGAGCATCGCGGCGTCGACCATCCACCGGTAGGTGGGCGCCGGGGCCCAGCGCAGGCCGTGCAGGACGACCAGCAGCAGCTCGTCGGTGCCGCACAGCGACCGGGTGCGCACGCCCTTGAGCTCGATGCCGCCGGCGGCCGCCCAGAAGTCGTCGTCGGCGCCGGGCTGGCAGGAGTCGTGGAGCACGTGCCAGTGCACGTCGAGCTGGCGGTCGACACCGTCGCGGAACCCGAAGCTCGGCGTGTACCGGTGCGCGTGGTCGACGACGTAGCGCGGGTCGGCGTCGGCCACCGGGACGAACCCGTGGGCGCCGAGCAGCGCGACCGCGTCGGCGGTCCGGTCGGTGGGCACCAGCACGTCGAGGTCGTTGACCGGCCGCAGACCGGCCGAGAGCCGGCCGTCGGCGGTCAGCGCGCCGCCCTTGAGCAGCATCGTCGCGATGCCGGCGTCCTCGAGGGCGGCGACCATCGGGACGAGTGGCTCGAGGAGGAGCTGCGTGCGCGCCCAGTGGTAGCGCTGGACGCCCTTGAACAGCTCCATGAGCTCGTCCTGCACGCCGAGCCCCGTGAGGTTGCGCCGCAGGACGGGCAGCAGCGCGGTCGTGGCCCCGTCGAGGGACGCGACGTCCACGCGATCGCGGATGTCGCGCCAGGCGGCGATCGCGCGCTCGTCGGGCAGCAGGGCGGCGCGCAGCAGCTGGTCCTGATCCGCGGTGGGCCAGACGTCGACGCGGTCGGCCTCCGTGCCCCAGGGCACGAGCGGCGGCGCGGTCATGCCGCCTCGCCTCCGGCCGCGCGGCGGCGGTCGAGGGCCGCCTTCAGCGTGTGGGCGAACTCGCCGATCTCGGCGCGGTGGCGCAGCGTGTTGTTGGTCCCGTGCACGCGCCGCCAGCCGATCTGCTCGTCGACGGTCGCCGTCCGCAGTCCCGCCTCCTGTGCGCGCAGGAGCCAGTCGAGGCCCTCGGAGACCGCCGTGCCCTCGGCGAAGGGCCCGACGCGCGCGAAGGCGTCGCGCCGCACGAGCATCGCCCCGGGCATCTCGGCGGCCAGCAGCGGCCCGCTGGCCACGGGGCCGTCCGGGCCGCGTTCGGTGAACGTCGCGCTGGTGCCGAACACGAGGTCGACGCCGGGGTCGGCGAACACGGGAAGGCGGCTCGACAGGCTCTCCCTGGTCCAGACGTCGTCGGCGTCGAGGAAGGCGACGAGCTCGGCGGTGGTCTGGGCGAACCCGGTGTTGCGCGCGGCGCCGATGCCGCCGTTGGACCGCCGCACGACACGCACGGGCTCGCCGAAGCCCGCGGCCAGCGCGCTCGTCTCGTCGGTGGATCCGTCGTCGACCACCACGATCTCGGCGACCGTGCAGGGTTGGTGCAGCACGCTCTCGATCGCCTCGCCGAGGTAGCGCTCGGCCTGATAGGCGGGGATGACGACCGCGACGCGAGGATCAGTCATGGGCGACGTCCTGCTCGCGCCGGCGCAGCCCACGGCGGAACACCGTGAACAGCTCGCGCTGCATCGTCTCGCGGTCGTAGGAGCCGTTGTCGCCGTGGACGCGCCAGCAGGCCAGGGTGTCGGGCAGCATCGTGGCGTGCAGCCCGGCGTCGCTGAAGCGCGACAGCCAGTCGGCGTCCGAGGCGATCGCGTAGGACTCGTCGAACCGGCCGACGCGCGCCCACGCCGATCGGCGCAGCAACCAGGCGCTCGGGATGTAGCCGGGCTGCGGCGTGGTGAGCCATGCCTCCGGGAACCAGCCGGGTCGCTCGAGCCCGTCGGTGACGAGCATGTCCAGGTGGCACAGGGCGAGATCGGCGCCGGGCTCGGCCCGCAACGCGGCGAGCTGGCGGGCCAGCTTGTCGGCGTGCCACAGGTCGTCCTGATCGAGGAAGGCGAGGAACGCGCCGCTGCTGACGGCGACCCCGGCGTTGCGGGCCGCCCCAGGGCCGGCCTGCGGCTGGCGGAGCACCCGCACGCCCGGGTGCGCGGCGGCGATCTCCGCGCCGCGGTCGTGCGAGCCGTCGTCGACGACGATCGTCTCCACGGCGGGGTGGGTCTGGGCGGCGACGGTGGCCAGTGCGTCGGCGATGAACGCCGCCCCGTCGTGCAGCGGGATCACCACCGAGACCAGTGGGGTCTGCTGCCGGCGGACCGAGTCGCGCAGGACCCGCAGCATGGCGGCGCCGTTGACCGTCTTGTCGCGCGAGATGTTCGCCGCGTGGATGCGGTAGTGCAGCACGACTTCGTCGACCTCGCCGGCGAGCGCCCCCGCGTCCTTGGCCCGTGACAGCCAATCGACGTCCTCGGCGTGGCGGAACGACTCGTCCCACGGTCCGATGCGGTCGAACAGCGTGCGGCGACACAGCATGGTGCCGGCGTGCGCCTGCAGCGGCTCGCCGTCGTGGGCGGCCGGGAAGTGCGCGGGTCTCACCTCGCCCGGTGTGACGAAGGCGACCGTGAGCCCCATGACGAGGTCGTGCTCGGGGTGGCGCTCGAGGTGGCCGACCTGCAGCGACAGCCGGTCGCCGGGCCACAGATCGTCGGCGTCGAGGACCGTCACGTACTCACCGCGGGCGGCGGCCAGCCCGGCGTTGCGCGCCGCCGCCGGGCCTCGGTTCGCGGGAAGCTCGATCAGCCGGACGGGGTGCTCCTTGGCGATGGCCGCGGTGGCATCGGTGGAGCCGTCGTCGATGACGATGACCTCGAAGGCGGGGTGGTCCTGCGCCAGCGCGCTCTTCAGGGCCGCGCCGAGGTAGCGCTCGGCCTCGTAGGCCGGCACGAGGACCGAGACGAGCCCGGCCGTCATGCGACGGCCTCCGTGAGGATCCGGTCGAGCGCGGCGGGCAGCTCGGAGACGTCGTCGCCCACGTCGAGCTCGAAGCACGGCACCGCCTGGGCGACCGTGCCGAGCAGGCGCAGCACGCGCCCGTCGTCGAACGGCATCTGAAAGATCGTGCTGGGCGCGAGCGCGAGCAGCCCGCGGGCGCCGCTGACGCGCCGCACCGCCGTCGGGCCGCCGGTGATGCGCGGCAGCGCCACGGCGCGGATCGCCAGCCGGTCACGGAGCTGAGCGGGGCGGGCGACGGCGACGTCGAGCACCAGCTTCTCGCCGGGGTCGCGCAGTGGCCCGCACAGTGCCGCGTCCGTGGCCAGCGCGGGGAACCGCGCGATGTGTCCCGCGTCGAGCTTGGCGGTGCCGAACACGTTGTGCGCCCTGGCCTCGGCGCCGGACTCCAGCAGCAGGTAGTCGTCGGCGACGTAGTGCAGGCCCGCGTCGAGGGCGGCGAGCGCCAGCGTCGTCTTGCCCGAACCTCCTCGTCCGGCCAGCAGCACGCCGCCGCGCGCATCGCCCACCGCGCCGCCATGGACGAGTCCGCGGCCCGGCCCGCCGAGCGCCCAGTGCAGCGCGGTGCGCATCGGCGCAGCGCGCTCCCACCACGGCAAGCCCGCGGCCGACGGCGCGTTGTAGAGGACCCGCGCGCCGTCCTCGCCGACGGCGGTGATGACGCCGCTGCCGGGATCCTGCACCGCGAGTACGGCGCCGTCCGCGCCGCGGACCGCGCCCGCGGCCTCGACGTTGCTTCCGTTCCACGGGGCGGTCACCGGCTCCGTGCCGCGTTCCCACAGGGCGATCTCGGCATCGGCGTGCGCCGCGCGGTCGACGCGGAGCCCGGCAAACGGCCCGAGCAGCGCGTGCGGCAGCGCGCGCCCCGCGAAGGTCAGTCGCAGCCGGCGGCCCGCCATCGCCAGGTCGACGGTCACCGTCCCCCGCTCGGCACAGGCCCTCGCGTGGGCCTGCGCCGCCGCGGCGAAGTAGCTCTCGACGCCCGCCTCAGCCCGAGGCGACATTGGGCCAGCCGGCCTGCTCGTCGACCTCGTGCAGCGGATCCACGAGCATGAACTGCTGCATGTCGGTGTACTTCTGCAGCGCGGGGGGCGTGAAGGCTCCCGGGGAGGCGTCCGCGGGCAGCTCGGGCAACTGCTCGGGCACGCCTTCGACGAGCAGCTCCTCGGCGAGCAGCTCGGCGAACAGCGCGGCCACCGCCCCCTCCACCAGCGCGGCCTGCTCCGGGTGGCGGGCCTCGAGCCAGCCGACGAGGTCGGCGGCCGGGACGCCCTGGGAGGCCAGCGCCCAGATCTCGGCCCCCGTTCCGTCGAGGCTGTAGTACACGCCGGTCCCGAGGTGGATCAGGATCGTCTCGCCGTCGATCGTCTCGTGGACGACATGGCGGGCGTTCACCACGGCCTGGGGCAACTGCATCGTTGCCAGCCTAATCCGCACTGGAAATCTGATCGACGTGCGCGCCGTACGATGGCGGCGTGCAAACCGTAGGAATCGTCGGACTGGGCTACGTCGGCCTGCCGCTGGCCGTCGCCTTTGCCGAGGCCGGCGATCAGGTCATCGGCCTCGACGTCAGCGAGGCCAAGGTCGCCGCGCTCACCGCCGGCGACTCCTACATCGAGGACATCCCCTCCGGCCGGCTCGCCGCGGTGCTCGAGCGCTTCACGCCGACGACCGACGCGTCGGCCCTCGCCGCCGCCGACGCCATCGTCATCTGCGTGCCCACGCCGCTGTCGGCCCAGCGCGAGCCCGACCTCGGCCCGCTGCTGTCCTCCGCCCGCGCCGTGCGCGGCATCCTGCGCGCCGGCCAGCTCGTCGTGCTCGAGTCGACCACGTACCCGGGAACGACGCGCGAGCAGCTCGTCCCCATCCTCGAGGAGACCGGCCTCGTCGCGGGCAGCGACTTCAACGTCGCGTTCTCGCCCGAGCGCGTGGATCCGGGCCGCACCGACTTCACGCTGCGCAACACGCCGAAGGTCATCGGCGGCCTGACCTCCGCCTGCCTCGAACGCGCCATGGCGTTCTACGGCAGCGTGTGCGACGTGCTCGTGCCGGTCTCGACACCGGAGGCCGCCGAGCTGGAGAAGCTGCTCGAGAACATCTTCCGGTCGGTCAACATCGCGCTGGTCAACGAGCTGGCGATGCTCTGTGACCGCATGGGCATCGACGTGTGGGAGGTCGTCGACGCGGCGGCCACCAAGCCCTACGGCTTCATGAAGTTCGAGCCGGGTCCGGGCATGGGCGGCCACTGCCTGCCCGTCGACCCGTTCTACCTCGCGTGGAAGGCGCGCGAGGTCGGCTTCGCCACCGAGTTCATCGAGCTGGCCGGCAAGGTCAACCAGCACATGCCCGAATACTGCGTCGAGCGCGTCGTCCGCGCCCTCAACGAGGACGGCCGAGCGGTCAAGGGCAGCCGGATCGCGCTGCTGGGCGTCTCCTACAAGGCGGGCGTCGGCGACATGCGCGAATCCCCCGCGCTGAAGATCGGCCGCCTGCTCCAGGCGCTGGGCGGCGAGCTCGTCTACCACGACCCCTACGTGGACGAGGTCCCGGAGCTGGGCCTGCGCAACTCGAGCCTCGAAGACGCGCTGAGCGAGACCGCGCTCGCGGTCGTCGTCACGGCGCACCCCGAGCTCGATCTCGTGGCCGTCGGTGCGGCCGTGCCCAGCGTGCTGGACCTGCGCGGCGTCACGCGCACCACCGACATCGGCAACGCCGAACGCCTCTAGGCGAGCAGGAGGTGGTGCGCGAGGTGGCCCTCGGGCGCCTGGCGCGCCCAGTCGGCCAGCCGCGGGGCGTCGGCCGCGAGGTCCGGGAACGCCGCCTGCAGGTCGCTGCGCAGCGCGTGGAGCCCGGCGAGGTAGCGAGAGACGCCCGCGGCGCCCGGAAGCTCCTCGGCGAGCCACGCCGGGAAGGCCGGCGAGAACGCGTCCGGAGGCTCGGTGGTCCCCTCGCGCTCCGCCGCCAGCAGCGCGTCGCCGTAGGCACGGCGAATCGGCTTGTCCAGTGGGGTGCCGTCGGCGGCGTGCAACCACGGCCACGCGCCCTGGCCCGGCCAGCCCGCCGCCTCCAGGCGCTCGGCGTAGGCGCCGTAGAGCCGCTGCAGGCCCGGCCGGCCGTCCAGATCCATGTCCGGCATCGCGCCCTCGCCGTAGTACCGGCACATCGCGGCGGGGTTGGCCGGGTCAAAGCCCGAGTAGTGCGGCAGCCGCAGCTCTGCGCCCTCGAGGTAGGCGCGGTCGTCGCGCCACTCGATGTCGCGGCCCCGGTAGACGTGGGGCGCCGCGTTAACGCCCCAGTCGCGCAGCACATGGCCGCCGAAGGTGCCGGGGATCAGGTCGAACCAGCGCTGACCGTAGAAGAGATGCTCGATCGAGCAATCCCGGCGCAGGCGCTCGTCGAGCCATTCGAGCGCGGGGCGCCCGGACTGGCCCGCGACGAGGAACCCGCCGTTGTAGGCGCCCGCGTTGAGGATCTCCTCCTCGGGCCACTGCCGCGGGGCGCCCGCAAGGGGCTCGAGCAGGTGCGGTGAGAGGACGGTGCCGTGCCGCCGGGCGAGCGCCGCGAGGTCGTCGAGCGGGGCCAGCAGCTGCATGTCGGCGTCGAGCATGAACACCGTCTCGTCCTGATCGAGCAGCGACAGCACGGCGGCCGCCTTCATCGAGCCGATGACGCCCATCGGATCGAAGAGCCCGGCGCGGCGGCGCAGCTCGGCGTCGTCGATCCCGATGTCCGCGGGCCCGATGACCTCGGCGCCCGGGATCGGCTCCTGCCCGTCGACGACGAGCAGTACCAGCCGGCCGTCCGGGCACGCCTGGGAGAAGGACTCGGCGAGGACCGTGGCCTGCGGCGTGTAGTTGCGCCCGAGCAGCGCGACGGCGAGCACGGAGCCCATGCTAGGCAGGCCTTCACCGCCCCCTCGCGGCGCCGCCCGTGGCTAGCATCCCCCGGGTGTCAAAGAAAGCTCTGATCACCGGCATCACGGGCCAGGACGGATCGTTCCTCGCCGAGCAGCTCCTCGACAAGGGCTACGAGGTCCACGGCATCGTCCGGCGCTCGTCGTCGTTCAACACCGAGCGCATCGACCCGATCTACCGCGACCGCCACGAGTCCGACGTCAAGCTCTTCCTGCACCACGGCGACCTGCAGGACTCCAGCCGCCTCGTGCGCCTCATGTACGAGCTGCAGCCCGACGAGGTCTACAACCTCGCGGCGCAGTCGCACGTGCGGGTCTCCTACGACGTCCCGGAGTACACCAACGACGTCACCGGCATGGGCGCGGTGCGCATGCTCGAGGCGATGCGCGACGCCGGCGTCAACGCGCGCTTCTACCAGGCGTCGAGCTCGGAGATGTTCGGCTCGACACCGCCCCCGCAGGGCGAGGACACGCCGTTTCATCCGCGCAGCCCGTACGCCGTCGCGAAGGTCCAGGCCTTCTGGATCACCGTCAACTACCGCGAGTCCTACGGGATGCACGCGAGCAACGGGATCCTCTTCAACCACGAGTCCGAGCGCCGCGGCGAGACGTTCGTCACGCGCAAGATCACCCGCGGCCTGGCGGCGATCCACCTGGGCCTGCAGGAGAAGCTGTTCATGGGCAACCTCGACGCCGAGCGCGACTGGGGCTACGCCCCGGACTACACCGACGCGATGTGGCGGATGCTCCAGCAGGACGAGCCCGAGGACTACGTGATCGCCACGGGCGAGATGCACAGCGTCCGCGAGTTCCTCGACGAGAGCGCCAAGATGCTCGACATGGACTGGGAGAAGGTCGTCGAGTTCGACCCGCGCTACCTGCGCCCGGCCGAGGTCGACGCGTTGCAGGGCGACCCCAGCAAGGCCAAGGAGAAGCTGGGCTGGGAGCCGACGACCACCTTCAAGGACCTCGTCCGGATCATGGTCGAGTCCGACGTCAAGCTGCTCGAGGACCAGATGGCGGGCCGCGGCATCCGGCTGGGTGAGCACCGTGGCTGAGCCCACGCGCGAGTTCTGGGACGGCAAGGCCGTCACCGTCACCGGTGGCGCCGGCTTCCTGGGGACCGCGGTCACGCGCGACCTCGACGCGCTCGGCGCCGAGGTCAAGATCATCCGCTCGGCCGACTTCGACCTGCGCGACGCGCAGGCGACACGCGAGGCCGTCGATGGCGCCGAGGTGGTCGTCCACCTGGCCGCCAACGTGGGGGGCATCGGCTACAACCGCGAGAACCCGGCGCCGCTCGTCTACGACAACATGATGATGACGGGCAACATCTTCGAGCAGGCGCGGCAGGCCGGCGTGGCCAAGCTCGTCTCGGCGTGCACCGTCTGCGCCTACCCGAAGTTCGTCGAGGCGCCGTTCAACGAGGACAACCTCTGGAACGGCTACCCCGAGGAGTCCAACGCGCCGTACGGTCTCGCCAAGAAGATGATGCTCGTGCTGTCCGACGCCTACCGGCGCCAGTACGGCTTCGACTCCTGTGTGCCGATCGTCGCCAACCTCTACGGGCCCAACGACAACTTCGACCTCGAGAGCTCGCACGTCATCGCCGCGATGATCCGCAAGTACGTCGAGGCGTCCGACCGCGGCGACGCCACGGTCACGCTGTGGGGGACGGGCTCGCCGTCGCGCGAGTTCCTCTATGTCGACGACGCCTCGCGCGCGCTGCTCCTGGCCGCCGAGCGCCTCGAGGTCTCCGAGCCGGTCAACGTCGGCACCGGCGTCGAGACGCGCATCAAGGACCTCGCCGAGACCATCGAGCGGCTCGTCGGCTTCGAGGGCGAGACGGTGTGGGATCCGACCAAGCCCGACGGCCAGCCCAAGCGCTTCCTCGACATCACCCGCGCCCGGGAGCTCATGGGCTACGGCCCCGTCGTCTCGCTCGAAGAGGGCCTGGCCCGCACGATCGAGAGCTTCCGGGAGCAGGGCGCATCCCTCGCGCACTGATCACCGGCATCGCCGGCCAGGACGGCTCGTACCTGGCCGAGCTGCTGCTGTCGAAGGGCTACGAGGTCTTCGGCATCGTCCGCGGCTCGCCCAGCGGCCACTACGAGAACCTGACGGCCGTCCGCGACGACGTCCAGCTCATCCAGGCCGACCTGCTCGACCAGATCTCGCTGCTGGGCGCCATCCAGGCCTCCGAGCCCGACGAGCTCTACAACCTCGCCGCGACGTCGTTCGTCCCGGCGTCCTGGCGCCAGCCCGTGATGACCGCCCAGTTCACCGCGGTCGGCGTGACGTTCATGCTCGAGGCGGTGCGGATCACCAACCCGCACATCCGCATCTACCAGGCCTCGACGTCGGAGATCTTCGGCGCGACCACCGAGTCGCCGCAGAACGAGGACTCGCCGTTCAAGCCGCACAACCCGTACGCGGTGGCCAAGCTCTACGGCCACCTGATGGTCTCGACCTACCGCGAGAACTACGGGCTGCACGCGTCGAGCGGGATCCTCTACAACCACGAGTCGCCGCGCCGGCCGCCGGAGTTCGTCTCCCGCAAGATCACCCGCACCGCGGCGGCGATCAAGCTCGGCCTGGCCTCCGAGCTGCGGCTGGGCAACCTCGACGCGACGCGCGACTGGTCGTTCGCCGGTGACGTCGTCGAGGCCATGTGGCTGATGCTCCAGCAGGAGCAGGGCGAGGACTTCGTCATCGCGTCGGGCGTCTCACGGACCGTCCGCGACATGGTGGCCACCGCGTTCGCCCACGTCGAGCTCGAGTACGAGCCCCACGTCGTCGTCGACCCGGAGTTCGTGCGCCCCGTCGACCCGGTCGCGCTGGTCGGCGATCCGGCGCGCGCGGTCGAGCAGCTCGGCTGGCAGCCGCGGACGAGCTTCGAGGAGATGATCGCGGCCATGGTCGAGACCGACCTGCGCGAGCTGCGCGCCGCGCAGGGCATCGCCGCGTGCTGATCCCCCTCGACAAGCTCATCAGCTGGTACGGCATCCGGCCCACCGGAGTGCTGCATCTCGGCGCGCACCTGGGCGAGGAGGCCGAGAGCTACGCGGCCGCCGGCATCGGCAGGGTCCTGTGGGTCGAGGGCAACCCGGAGCTCGCCGAGCAGCTGCGCGGCGCGGTCGAGCCGCGCGGTCACGAGGTCGTCGTCGCCCTGATCGACGAGGTCGCCGGGCGCAAGGTGGACTTCCACGTCACCAGCTACTCCCAGGCGTCCTCGATCCTCGAGCTCGGAACGCACAAGCAGCACTACCCCGACGTCGAGGTCAGCCACGAGCTGGCGCTCGAGACGACGACGGTCGACGCGCTCGCCGCCGACCACGACGTCAGCGGGCTGAACATGCTCAACATCGACCTCCAGGGCGCCGAGCTGCGGGCGCTGAAGGGCGCGGCCGCCCTGCTGGCGCAGATCGACATCGTCTACACCGAGGTCAACCGCGCGGAGGTCTACGCGGGCTGCGCGCTGGTCGGCGACATCGACGAGTTCCTCGCCGGCCACGGGCTGCGGCGCGTGGCGACGCGCTGGACGGGCGCCGACTGGGGCGACGCGCTGTACGTCCGCGGGCGCCTCGGGCCCCTGCGGCGGCTGCGCGAGGCCTACCGGACCAGCCGGGTGGCCGCGGCGCTCGAAGCCCGCCGCGCCACCTGACGCCCGGAAGTACCATCGCGCCCATGGCGGTCTGGCTGAACCTCGGGTCCGGGACCCTGCCCCTCGAGGGCTTCACGAACGTCGACGCGCTCCCCGACGCCCCCGGCGTCGACCTGGTGGCCGACATCTCCCAGCCGCTGCCGTTCGCGGACGGCAGCGTCAATCTGATCTACGCGGTGCATCTGCTCGAGCACTTCGCCACCGACGACGTGCCCGCGCTGCTGGCCGACTGGCGCCGGGTGCTGGCGCCCGGCGGCAAGGTGCTCATCGCCGTGCCGGACCTCGACACGATCGCGCGGATGCTCATCGACCGGGAGGGCTGGTTCACGCCCCCCCACAGCCCGTGGGTCGGCGCGATCTACGGCGGCCAGAAGGACGAGTACGACTTCCACAAGACGGGCTTCACCGAGCCGTGGCTGGCGTGGCTGCTCGATCAGGCCGGCTTCGGCGACATCCGCCGGGTCGACCGCTTCGCGGAGGTGGGCGCCAACGACGCATCGCATTCGCCGCTGCCCTTCGGCAAGAACGTGTCGCTGAACATGACGGGCACGGTCGGCGGCGCACCGCTGCCGCAGGCCGACCTGGCCGGCCGGCGCATCGAGCGTGCCTTCGACGCGCTGGATCGGCCCCTGAGCTACGCGCTGACGGTCTCCACGAGCCTGCGCGCACGGGCCATGGGACGGCGCCGGCGGCGGCTCGAGCAGCACCTGCGCCGCGCCTAGACTCGCCAGGGCATGCGCATTCTGTACGTGGGGATGGCCCACGACTACGGCATCCCGAGTCGCGGGCTGTCCTTCGAGGAGACCAACTTCCGCAGCTCGCTGGAGGGGATGGGCCACGACGTCGTGGCCTTCGACTTCATGGAGCGTTCCAAGGCGGTCGGCAACGAGGCCATGCGCCGCGAGTTGCTGTCCACGGCGGCCGAGACGAAGGCCGACGTCGCCTTCTTCTGCCTGTTCACCGACGAGATCGACACCGCCACGCTCGAGGGCGTGCGCCGCGAGGGCGGCCACCCCACCGTCAACTGGTTCGCCGACGACCACTGGCGCTTCGACGACTTCAGCCGTCATCTCGCGCCGGCGCTCGACCTCGCGGTGACCACCGACGAGGACTCGCTGCCCCGCTACGCGGCGGCGGGGATCGACAACGTCCTGCTGTCGCAGTGGGCCTGCAACCGCTACGCCTACACGCGGGTGACCGAGACCACGCAGCACGACGTCACGTTCGTCGGCCAGCCGCACGGCAACCGCAAGGACGTCATCGACGGCCTGCGCGCGGCGGGCCTGCAGGTCGAGTGCTGGGGGACCGGCTGGCCGAGCGGCCGCCTCGACCACGACGGGATGGTGCGGGTGTTCGCGTCGAGCCGCGTGAACCTCAACCTCTCGAACTCCTCGACGCCGCCGACCACCCTGCGCTCGCGTGTCGGCAAGCTGCTTGGCCGCGCGCCGGCGCCGCGGCCGCCGCAGATCAAGGGCCGCAACTTCGAGGTGCCGGGGTGCGGCGGCTTCCTGCTCACCGAGCGGCTCCCGCACCTCGAGCGCTACTTCGCCTACGACCGCGAGATCGGCGTCTATGACTCCGAGGACGAGCTCGTCGAGAAGGTCAGCTGGTGGCTGGCCAACGAGGAGCAGCGCGCGGCCGTCGCCGAGGCGGGCTACCAGCGCGTGCTGCGCGAGCACACCTACGACCATCGCTTCGCGGCGATCTTCGCCGCGCTGGGTCTGTGAGCAGCCCGCTCGTCAGCGTCGTCACGCCGTGCCTGAACGCGGCGGCCACCATCGAGGAGACGCTGCGCAGCGTCCGCGACCAGGGCCTCGGCGAGCTCGTCGAGCACGTGGTCGTCGACGGCGGCTCGACCGACGGGACCGTCGAGATCCTCGAGCGCGCCGACGGCGTGCGCTTCACCAGCGAGCCCGACCGCGGGCTGTCCGATGCGATGAACAAGGGCATCGCCGCCGCGCGCGGCGACCTGGTCGGCTGGCTCAACGCCGACGACTACTACCTGCCCGGTGCGCTGGCGCGCGTGCGCGACGCGCTGGCCCGCCGGCCCGCCGCGCTGTGGGTGACGGCACCCGTGCGGATCGTCGACGACGAGGGCGCCGAGATCCGCTCGCGGGTGACCGCCTACAAGCGCTGGTTCCTGCGCCACTACAGCCACCGCTCGCTGCTCGTCCAGAACTTCATCGCGGCGCCGGCGACGTTCATCCGCCGCGAGACGCTGCTCGAGCTCGGCGGCTTCGACGAGCGCTTCTCCTACTCGATGGACTACGACCTGTGGCTCAAGCTCGCGCGCCGCGAGGCGCCCGTGGTCATCGACGAGCCGCTCGCCGCCTTCCGCATGGCCGGCCAGTCGCTGTCGATGACGGGGTTCGAGACGCAGTTCGCCGAGCACGCCCAGAACGCGCGCGAGCACGGGGCGGGGCATCCGGTCGCGGTGGGCATCAACCAGGCGGTCAGCCGCGGCATCGTCCTGGCCTACCGCGCGATGCGGCAGGGCCGCGGCTAGAGCCGCGCGGTGCCGGGCGGCGGCGGGCCCAGGCGCCCGCGGACCGCGTCGGCGATGCCCTGCACCACGACGTGGCGCAGGGCCTTGCGCAGCGGCACGTCCATCGCGAAGGCGCTGAGCACACCGCGCAGGATCACGAACGGGCCCGTCCCGTACCAGAAGCGCAATCCGTCGTAGCGGCGGCGCACGACCAGGCCGTTGCGCAGCGTCAGGTACTCCTTCGCGGCGCTCTGGCGGGTCACGTCGATCTGGCGGCCGAGCAGGCGGACGGCGCGCGCCGGCGGCGGCGCCGGGTGCCGGCACTCCGCCTCGGGCACGAGGTAGCTGTGCAGGCCCGCGCGGCGCAGTCGCAGCCCGAGCTCGATGTCCTCGTACTGCAGGAACAGCGCGCCCCACGGCAGGCCGTGGCGGCGCAGCACCTCGGTCGGGAACATCATCCCCTGCCAGGCGAGGTTGTGGACCGGCAGCGACGAGCGGCGGCCCGCCAGCGCGCGAACCTCGTCGACGGTGCTGACCGGCCCGTCCTCGCCGTCGACGTACATCGGCCAGGCGAGCCGTCCGTCGGCCGCGTGGGCGACGGCGCCGACCGCGCCGACGGCGGGCAGGCGTTGCGCCGCGTCGCGCAGCGCGCCCAGGCAGCCCGGCAGCGGCGTGGCGTCGTCGTCGAAGCCGCACAGGAACTCCGCGTCGACGTTGTCGAGGACGTGGCGCAGGCCGAGCTCGTAGCCGCCCGCGCAGCCGAGGTTCTCCGCGCTGCTGACCACGTGGCCGTCCGGGTGGCGGGCCGCGGCTTCCTCGAGGGTCGCGCGCACCTCCGGGGTCGCCGCGTTGTCGATGAGCACCAGCGTGTCGGCCGCGGGCTCCTGCACCAGCAGGGCATCGATCGTCTCGCGCGTCATCGCGGGCCGGTCGCGGGCGAGCACGACGGCGGCGATCCGGCCGCTCACGCGGGCACCTTCGTGTAGACCGCCTCGTAGCGGGCGGCGACGGCCTCCCACGTGTAGCGCTCCTGCCAGGCGGCCCTGCCGCGGGCGCCGAGCTCGCGGCGCCGGTCGGGATCGGCCAGCAGCGCGCCGAGCGCGGCCGGGACCTCCTCGTCGGAGCCGACGACCACGCCGCCGCCGCTCCATGCGGCGATCTCGGCGGCGTTGCCGACGTCGACCGACACGAACGGCAGCCCGGCGGCGAGCGCCTCGAAGAGCACGATCGGCGAGCACTCCACGCGCGAGCAGAACAGGAAGACGTCGGCGTCGGCGTAGGCCTCCAGGACCCCGGCTCGCGGCGGGTCGGCGAGCACCACGCGACGGCCCGGACGCAGGACGCGCGAGACGCGCGCCTCGACCGCGCAGCGCGGGCGGCATCCTCGCCCCGTCGGCGTGTTGCCGACGATGGCCAGCACGCTGCCGCCGGCGCCGGGGGCGTGCCGCATCGCGGTCATCGCCTGCGAGTGGCCCTTGAGGCCTGTGTGGCCGCCGACGGTGAGCGCCAGCGGCGCGTCGGCGGGGACGCCGTGGCGGCGTCGGAAGGCGCCGCGCGCCGGCAGCGTGGAGAACTCGTGCTCGTCGGCGCCGTTGGGCACGACGGCGACGCGGTCGCCGTAGCCCGCCTCGCGCACGAACCGCGCATCGATGTAGTCCTCGGTGTGCAGGATGAGCTCGTCGAAGCCGGCGAGCTGCTCGCGCAGCCCGGCGAAGTAGCCCGCGTAGGCCGGGTCGTGAAGTCCGGAGAACCCGCAGGGCGCGAGGATGCGGCGGCCGGGGACCTCCGCGAGCACGTCGAGGAGCGCGTCGGTCGTCCACTGCTGCGCGGCGTAGGTCATGACGACGTCGAACTCCCCGTCGCGGACGAAGCGGCGGTAGCCCTCGACGTCGCCCGTCATGCCGCGCACGGCGTTGCCGGCGACGTCGAAGCCGGCGATCCGGACCCCGGCGATCTCGCCGGCGGTGCGGCCGGGCAGGGCGGTGGTGGCCACCGTGACCTCGTGGCCGCGGGCGGCGAGGCGCTCGGAGACCTGGCGCACGACCTCCTGCGCGCCGCCGACGGAGGGCGCGTAGAACTCCACGGCGTGCAGGATGCGCAGGCGGTCGGCCACGAGCGTCAACGCTAGCCTCCCGGGGGTGCGCCAGGACGAGCGGCGAGTGGCCCTGATCGTCACTCCCCGATACCCGCCGTTGCTGGGAGGGATGGAGCGTGAGTGCGCGCTGCTGGCCGCGGAGTTCGCCCGCCGCGGCTACGTCCCGGTGGTGATCACCGAGCAGCTCGGCGAGGACCTCCCGCGCGAGGAGCTCGTCGACGGGATCCGCGTGCTGCGGATCCCCTCGTCGCCGCGGCGCAGCCTGGCCCTGCAGCTCCGCGTCGCCGCCGCGATGGCCCGCCTGGTCCTCGCTCATCGCCGCACCGCGGCCTTTGCCGTGGTGCGGACCATCACGCTGCCGGCCGTGCTCGTGGGGGCGCTCAAGCGCCTCGGCCTGATCCGCTTCCCCACGCTGGCGACCGCCGAGATCGGCGGGTCGGCCGACGACGTCGTCGCGCTCGCCGAGCGGCCGTTGTTCCGGGTCTCGCGGGCGCTGGTCTCGGGGCACGACCGGCTCAACGGGATCTGCGCCGCCAACGTCGAGCACCTCCACGAGTACGGGTTCCCGGCCGCTCGGATCCGCGCCATCCCCAACGGCATCGACGTCTCGGCGTGGTCACGGACGGTCGCCCCCGAGCGCGTGCGGCGCCTGCTGTTCCTCGGGCGGCTCGATCCCGCCAAGGGCCTGTTCGAGCTGCTCGACGCGATGCGCGCGGTGCGCGCGCACCATCCCGACGTGACCCTGACCATCGCCGGTGACGGCGAGGCGCGCGGCGAGCTCGAGCACCGGACACGTGAGCTGGGCCTCGAGGACGGCGTCACGTTCGCGGGGCTCGTGCCCCACGAGCGGACGGGCGCGCTGCTCGACGCCGCCGACGCGCTGGTGCTCCCGTCCTACAGCGAGGGCATGCCGCTCAGCGTGCTGGAGGCGGCGGCACACCACCGCGTCCTCGTCCTCACCGACGTCGGCGACGCCCGGCTGCTGTTCGGAGACCGCGCGCACCTCTGCCGGCCCCGCGACGCCGCCGACCTCGCGCGCGCCATCGAGGAGGCCGTGGCCGGTCCGCCCTCGGCCGACCACGGCGACGTCGTCGGCCGGGTGGCGATCGAGACCGTCGTCTCGCGGATGCTGACCGAGCTCGGCGTCGCGGAACGCGCATGACGATCAGCGTCGTCATCCCCACCTACAACCGGTCGGCCCTGGTCCGGGAGGCGATCGCCTCGGCGCTCGCCCAGGACCCGCCCGTGCTCGAGGTGCTCGTCTGCGACAACGGCTCCACCGACGACACGGTCGAGCGCGTGCGCGAGCTGCCCGACCCGCGCGTCCGGGTCCTCCCGGCCGTCCGGGGCAGCGGCGGCCCGGCCGCCCCGCGCAACCACGGCCTGCGCGAGGCCCGCGGCGAGTGGGTGGCGCTGCTCGACGACGACGACCGCTGGCTGCCGGGCAAGATCGCCGGCCAGCTTCCGCATCTCACGGCGGCCGACCTCGTCGCGGCCAACGGGCTGCGCACCAGCGACGGGCGCCCCTACTTCGCCGCCGCGCCGCGGCCGGAGATGCTGGCCCGCGACAACGTGATCATCACGTCCACCGTCCTGGTGCGCACGAGCCTGCTGCGCGCGGCCGGCGGCTTCCCGGAGCGGCCCGGCTGGCAGGGGGTCGAGGACTACGCCACGTGGCTGCGCCTCGCCGACCACGGCGCCCGCATGGTCATCCTCGGCGAGCCGCTGATCGACTACCGCGACGAGGGCGCCGACCGCTTCGGCACCGAGGCCGCCGAGAAGCTGCACCGCCAGCTGGCGTCGCTGCACGCGCGCCGGTGGGCGGCTCGCCCGTACGACGTCCGTCGTGCCCGCGTGGCCCTCGGCGCGCAGATCACCGCGCGCCGCGGCTAGTGGCTGGCGGCGTAGGCGTCGGTGACCGTCTCGATCGGGCCGGTCATCTTCACCGCGCCGTGATCGAGCCACATCCCCTGGTTGCAGAGATCGCGGACCAGGCGCAGGTCGTGGCTCATGAAGATGACGGTGCTGCCGCGGGCGTTGAGCTCGCGCAGCTGGTTCATGCACCAGTTGCGGAAGTCGTCGTCGACGACCGCGAGCACCTCGTCGAAGACGTAGATGTCGGCCGGGAAGCAGATCGCGGTGGCGAACGACAGCCGCGCCTGCATGCCGCTGGAGTACCGGCGCAGCGGCGTGTCCATGTGCTCGGCCACGTTCGCGTAGCTGACGATGGTCGGCAGCTGCTCGGTGACCTGGTCGGCGCTCAGCCCGAGGATGGCGCCCAGCAGGTAGACGTTCTCGCGGCCGGTCAGGTCGCCGTGGAAGCCCGTGCCGACCTCGAGCAGCGGCAGGACGCGGCCCCACACGCGCAGGCGCCCGGCGCTCGGCGCGGCCATCCCGCTGATGATCTGGGTCAGCGTGGACTTCCCCGAGCCGTTGTGGCCGACGATCCCGAAGAACGCCCCGCGCGGAACCTCGAAGCTCACGTCGTCGAGCGCCCAGAAGCCGCGCTTCTCGTTCTTGCGGCGCGCGAGCGTGCGCAGGGTCGCCTGGAGCGAGAGCTCCTGACCCATCAGGTAGCTCTTGCCGAGCCCCTCGGCGCTGACCGCCAGCTCAGACGAAGTCGGCAAGGCGAACCTCCATGCGGCGGTAGACCTGCCAGCCCGCGAACAGCAGGATGACCGTCCAGCCCGCGCTCACCGCGATGACCTCGAGCGACGGGTCGAGCCCCAGCAGCATCCAGCGCCAGCTCTCGACGATGCCGGTCACCGGGTTGATCGAGAGCAGCAGCTTGATGTTCGACGGCGCCGACTCCAGGCTGTAGCCGATCGGGGCCAGGAAGACGCCGACCTGGATGAGAAGCGGCACGACGGCGACCGCGTCGCGGAAGCGCGAGGCGACCGGCGCGATCAGCAGCACGATCGACCAGACGAAGACGAGCAGCCAGGCGACCAGGATCGGCATCAGCAGGAACTGCACCCGGAAGCCTTCGGAGATCGTCGACGCCACGACGGTCACCAGCAGCATGAAGGCCAGCAACGGGAGGTTCGACACGATGCTCGCGGTGATGAACGCCATCCGCGGCGTCGGGCTGCGCTTGATCAGCGCCTGGTTGGTCAGGAAGGCCTGGGGAGCGATGGCCAGGGTCATCGAGATGAAGTTCCAGACGCAGACGCCGACGAGGCCGAACACGACGTAGGGGACGTCGCCGGTCGAGACGTCGGTCACGCCCGAGAACGCGATGGTGATGGCCGTCAGCAGGCCGAGCGGCTGGATCAGCAGCCACGCCGGGCCGAGGATCGACTGCTTGTACTTCACCTTGATGTCGCGGGACCCGATGATGCGGGCGACGGGCCACGAGGTGACCACGTCGAGCGGGTGGACGCGGCGCGACGTGGCGGTGGCCTCCCGCATCGGGAGCTCGGTCCCGACGGGCTCGGAGACGGCGGTCGACATGCCTCCGAGACTAGTGGCGGCCGGTCCGATCAGCGCTCGGCGGCGGTCAGCTCGGCCAGCGCGTGGCGGCACCAGCGGCCCCACGTCAGGTCCTCGCTCCACACCCGCCGGGCCGTCGCTCCCATGGCGCCGAGCCGCTCGGGCTCGAGGCCGTCGAGCACGGCGGCGGCGGCGTGGCCGTCGGCCGCGTAGAACGATGCCGCCGACCAGTCGATCGAGCGCGGGAAGGGCCGGGTGTCGAGGTCTCCGACCAGCATCGGCACGCGGCCGAGCTGCGCGGCCTCGAAGAAGCGGAACGAGCTGCCGCCGTAGCCGCGCGGGCTCAGCGCGACGTGCGACGCCAGCGTGGTGTTGACGAAGCGCCGCGTCCCGTGGTCGCCGTCGAGGATCCTGACGTCGCGCCGGCCCTCCAGCGCGTCAGCCAGCTCGCGCCGCACGGGATGCGTGGCCAGCCGGCCGACGAAGGACGCCAGCCAGCGCCGGCGGACCAGGAACTCCGGCCGGGCGCGATGCGCGCTGCTCAGCAGGGGCACGTCGATCCCCTCGGTTCCCTTGCGGGACGCGAGCATGAGCGTGGCGCGGCCCAGGTCGATCAGCGGGCCGTCGTCGTTCTGGCAGACCGTGAACGTGCGCGCGTCGTCGAGCACGGCGGCGCCGGCGAGCGCGGCGAGCTCCTCGCGGCCGTGGTTGCCGTAGTCGTGGTGCAGGTGCCAGCGGGTCCAGAACACCGGCAGGTAGTGCCAGTCCGCCGAGCCCGCATCGGCGGCGCGGACCCCCGGCGTCTCCTCGAGCCAGCGCAGCATGTCCTGCTCGACGCCGTAGTCGTCGTTGTGCGCCGGATACTGAAAGGGCTGGGTGGCGGGCTGCAGCCGGGGATCGACGGGCAGGACGTGGACGCGGATCACGACGCGCCGTCCTGGACCGGGACCTGCTCCCAGCCGGCCGGGATGACGTCGCGCGGCCATTCCCGGCCCTCGCGGAAGCCGACCCAGTCGCGGGGGGCGAGCACGCGCCGGCCGGCGGCGCCGCCCAGCCATCCGCCCCACCAGGAGAAGCTGCTGTTGGACAGCACGACGTGGCTGGCGTTGACGAGCAGCTGCAGGTCCAGCGCGACGTCGTTGGTCTCGAAGCGCGCGCCCGGAAGATCGCCGAACTCCTCGCGCACCTCGGCGATCTCGTCGGAGATGAAGACGAGCGGGAGACCCGTGTCGCCCAGCCGTCCGATCGCGTCGCGCGCATAGCTCCACGGGAGCGCGACGCCTCCGCGCCACTCCTTGTAGTCCCCGCGGCGCGCGTGCACGCAGACGTAGCCCGACCGCTGGAGATCCCCGTAGCGCTCGGCGAACGCGGTGCGGTGGCGCGCGTGCAGCGTGAGGGCCGAGCGCACCCGCTCGGCCGCACCGGCGAAGTAGCGCTCGGACTGGAAGTAGCCGCCGTAGCGCACGCCGTCGCGCAGGGTCGCCAGCGCCACGGCCGGATCGTCGTCGTTGTCGATCTCGACCGCGGGGAAGCCCATCATGCCGCCCTTGGCGCGCAGCGCCAGCAGCCGTGAGGCGCGCCGCAGCGGGGCGTTGTAGCCGTTGAGCGTGAAGAGCCCGGCGAGCCCCGTGGGGTCCATCGCGAAGCGCGTTCTGAGACCCTCGGCCGCGGCCTCGGCGAACGCCCACTGGAACATGAGGTTGCCGAGGCGGCCCCGTGCTTCGACCGCGATCATTGCCGGGCCGAGGATACGATGGGCCGTCGTGCTGTCGTTTCTCGTGCCCGCCTACAACTCGGCCGACGTGGTCGGCGCGGCGGTCGCCTCTGCGCTCGCGCAGCGCCTCGACGAGCCCTTCGAGGTGGTGGCGGTCGACGACGCCTCGACCGACGCCACGGGCGAGGTCCTCGACCGCCTGGCGGCCGAGGACGAGCGCCTGCGCGTGCATCACCACGAGGTCAACGGCGGCGGCGGAGCGGCGCGCAACACCGCTGCGCGGCTGGCTCGCGGCGAGCTGCTCTACGTGCTCGACGCCGACAACCTGCTCGACACCGGGACCGCCCAGGCCGTCCTGTCCCATCAGCGGGCGACCGGCGCGGCCGCGGTGTCGCCGGAGATCCAGCGCTTCTTCGACGGCACCACCGGCAAGGAGCGTCATACCTGGACGATGTCGGCGGTCGACGGGCGCTCGACGCTGATGCACGCGCTGACCGAGGTCGGCGTTCCGGCCGCCCATGGCAACTACCTCTACACGCGCGAGCTCTTCGACGCCGTCGGCGGCTACGAGGACGACCTCGGCGCGATGGACACGTGGACGTTCGGCTTCAAGCACCTCGCCCACGGCTACGACGTGGCGATCGCCCCGGGAGCCGGCTACCGCCACCGGCTCGAGCGCCCGTCCCACGACAGCTACTGGACCCGCCGCCAGAAGGAGGGCGCCAACGAGCGCGACGCGCTGGTCGGCATCGGCCGTCAGCTCGACCGCCTGCCTCCGGCGATCCGCGAGAAGCTCGGATCGGTCGTGCCGGGCGACCCGTTCTTCGCGATCGTCGAGGCCGGGCTGTTCGCCGACGACGTCAGCCTCGACGCCTTCGCGGCCGGGCTCGCGCGACTGCGCGAGGAGCCGCCGGCCGAGCCCGCGCGACCCTCGGTGCGCGCCCGCATCGGCGCCCTTCTCGGCCGCTGATGCCCGCCCCCGACTGTCCCGTGTGCGGCGCCCCGGACGCGCAGACCCACCTCGAGATCGACGTCGCAGAGGCCGCCCGCGGGTTCGCGGCGGGCGCCCCCGGCGTCAGCCCCGGCGACGTCGAGCCGATCCTGCGCCGGCTGTGGGGCGACGCAGGCGCGCGCGTCCTGACCTGCCGGCGCTGCGGGTTCGGGTTCGCCGACCCCCAGGTCGCCGGTGACGCCGCCTTCTACACGCTGCTCTACGGCAACGCCCCGTCCTACCCGGCCGACCGCTGGGAGTTCGCCCAGACCATGCGCGCGCTCGAGGGCGCGCCGACCGGGCGGCTGCTGGAGATCGGCGCGGGGGACGGGCGGTTCCTGCGCCACGCCCGCGCCGCCGGCTGGGAGACGCTGGCCGTGGAGCTGGGCGCCGCCGCCGTGGCGGCGCTGCGCGCGGACGGCTATCCCGTCGAGGAGGCCTCCATCGACGAGCTGGCCGGGCAGGAGCGCCATCGCGGCGCCCACGACGCCGTCTGCCTGTTTCAGACACTCGAACATCTCGCCGCCCCCCGCGAGGCGCTCACCCGGCTGGCGAGCCTGCTGGCGCCCGGTGGGCGCCTGTTCGTCAGCGTCCCGAACGGCCCGCACGTCCTCGCCCAGGAGGCGCTCACCCAGATGCTCGATCTGCCCCCCAACCACGTCGGCCGCTGGACGCCCGAGGCGCTGCGCATCGCCGGCGAGGCGGCGGGCCTCGCGGTCGTCGCCGTCGAGGAGGAGCCGGCCGACCAGGCCGAGATCGCCGCCCACCTCGCCCACCTGCACCGCGTCGCCCACGGCGGCCGCGGCCTCGATCGGTTCGCGCCCACGCCGCTGCGCTCCTGGGCCGAGCGGGTCGACATCAGCCTGCGCGTGCGCGCGATCGCCCGCCGTGGCGGGACCCTGCCCGCGCCCACGCTGTGGGCCTCCTACGCGAAGGCCGCGGCGTGAGCGCCCTGGCCGGCCTGCGCGCCCAGCCCGGGCGGATGGCCCGCGCCCTGCGCGACCGGCGCGAGAACCTCCTCGCCCAGCGGCAGCTGCCGGCGCTCGCGGGGCCCGCGCAGGACGCGCTGGTGGCGCGGCTGCGCGAGGACATGCGCACGCTGGAGGCCGGCGGCGCCGCGGTCGAGAGCCCGTGGTGGGCCGACGTCCGCCGCCGCCTGGTCGGCAACGTCCTGCACGACGATCCGCGTCGCTTCCTCACCTGGCCGGAGATCCGCGAGACGATGTTCGTCGACGCGATCGAGCCCTACGTGCCGGTCGAGTACGCCGCGCTGCGGGCCGACGCAGGCTGGTCCACACGCTGGCGCACGGCTATCGAGGAGGACCCGAGCGGCTGCCCGCGGCGCTGGCCGCGGGACCGGGCCACGAGCGCCAACCTCGTCCACCACGCCTACCACCTCATGCGCTTCGAGGCCGTCGCGGGCCCCCTGGCGGACATCGCGCAGGTGGTCGAGTACGGCGGCGGCTATGGCAGCTTCGCGCGACTCGCGCGCCGGACGGGGTTCACGGGCGGCTTCCACATCCACGACTTCGCCGAGCTCGGCGCGCTGCAGCGCTACTTCCTCGGCTCCGTGGCCGCCCTGCGCGAGGATCCGGCGCTGGCCGCGGACATCACGTTCGGCACGGCTCAGTCCGAGGTGCCGCCGGCGGGCCCGGGCGGCAAGCTGTTCGTCGCGATGTGGTCGCTGAGCGAGACGCCGGTCGTCGAGCGTGAGCCCTGGATCGACGCGATGCGCGACTGCAGCCACGTCTTCCTGGCCTTCCAGCACGAGTTCGAGGGCGCCGACAACCGCGTCTGGTTCGACGAGCTGCGCGAGCGCGTCACCCTGCGCTGGCACGCGGTCGAGCTCGACCACGTGCCCGGCGGGCACAGCTACCTGATCGGCGTCCCGGCGTAGTCCAGCGCGCGCCGGTAGGCCGCGACGTGCGCGTCGGCGGCCGCCGTCCACGTGAAGCGCGCGGCCTGCGCCAGGCCCGCGGCGCGCAGCGTGTCGTCGCCGACCGCGGCGCGCACCGCCGCGACGATCGCCGCCGGGTCGTCGGGGTCGAACGTCCGCGCCGCGCCGCCGGCGACCTCGGCCAACGCACCGCGGTCGGAGGCGGCCACGGGCGTGCCGCAGGCCATCGCCTCGAGCACCGGCACGCCGAAGCCCTCGAACAGGCTCGGGAACACGACGGCGCGCGCGCCGCGGTACAGCGCCGGGAGCTCGTCGTGGGGGACATGGCCGAGGTGGACGACCCGGTCCTGGGCGATGGTGCGCCCGAACGTCTGGCCGGTCAGCACCAGCGTCAGGTCGTCGATCGCACGCCAGGCGTCGAGCAGCCGGTCGTGGTTCTTGTGGGGCCACAGGTTGGCCGGGTACAGGACGTAGTCGCCCAGGTCGTCGCGCGCCGGGCCCTCGGGTGTGAAGCGCTCGTGGTCGACGCCGAGGCCGATGACCTCGATCCGCTCGGCCGGCACGCCGACGTGCTCGACGATGCCGCGCTTGGCGTGCTCGGAGATGGTGATGACGAGATCGGCGCCGCGTGCCGCGCCGTCGTAGGCCCAGGAGCGCAGCCGGCGCTCCCCGCGCGAGAACATCTGCGGCAGCTCGTGGTGCTGGACGTCGAGCAGCGTGACCACGCGCGCCGGGCCGTCGATGGCCGGCACCGGCACGGTCACCGGATAGTGGACGACGTCGTACTCGCGGCCGCTGACCTCGGGGTGGATCCGGCCCACGTTCATCGCGATGAAGCGCGTCAGGTTCGAGTTGCCGGGCCGGTAGGCGGGGACCGGCGTGACGGGCCAGCCCGCGTACTCGGCGCCCATGTGCCGGTTGCCCAGCACCGTCAGGCGTTCGGGGCCGTGTCCCGCGGCAAACGCGCCCAGGACGCCGCGGACGTTGGTCTCCGAGCCCCCGACGCGCCCGGGAAACAGCGTCAGGAGGCTGAGACAGACGTGCACGAGCGGATCCACTCCACGGTGCGGGCCACGCCCTCGCGGACGGGGATCTGCGCCTCCCAGCCCAGCATGCTCTTGGCCTTGGAGACGTCGGGCCAGCGCCGGCGCACGTCGACGGCGTAGGTGGGCTCGTGGCTGAGTGCGAAGGCCTCGGGGTCGCGGCCGCAGACCTCCCAGATGACGCGGGCGATCTCGGCGACCGTCTGCTCCTCCGACGCGGAGATGTTGAAGTCCTCGTTGAGCCCGGCCGGCGAGGACATCGCGGTGACGATGCCGTCGGCGATGTCGTCGACGTAGGTCAGCGTGCGGGTCTGCGTGCCGTCGCCGAAGATCGGCAGCGGCTCGCCCGGCCCCAGCTCCAGGACCTTGCGGATGAGGTCGGGGACCACGTGGGCGATGCCCGGCTCGGGCTCGGGCTCCTCGCCCGGGCCGTACGCGTTGAACGGGCGCACGATCGTGTAGGGCAGGCCGTGCTCGTCGTGGGCGGCGCGGCAGTAGACCTCGCCGGTCAGCTTGGAGAACCCGTAGGCGGAGTCGGGCACGGGGCAGTCGCGCAGGTAGTCCTCGCGCGTCGGGTACTGCTCGGCGCGCTCGAAGACCATCGACGAGCTGACGTAGACGAAGCGCTCGATGGCGTGGTCGAGCGCCGCGTGCACGACGCCGTTGTAGAGCGCGTTGTTGACCTCGGTGAGGGTGTGGGGCAGCTTGTGGAAGTTGCCGATGCCCCCGACGATCGCGGCGAGGTGGATGACGTGCGTGCAGCCCTCGGTGGCCTCGCGCGCGGCGGACAGGTCGCGCAGGTCGACGGCGCGGACCTCGCAGCCCTCGCGCATCCAGCTCGGCGCCTCGCGCTGGTCGGCGACGCGGACCTCGTAGTCGGGGTCGCGCAGCAGCCGCCGCACGACCGCGGTGCCGATGGTGCCGGCGCCGCCGGTGACCAGGACGCGGCTCATGCGTGGGAGAGCGCGACGGCTTCGCTGGCGTAGGTGAAGACCTGACCGACGCCCCAGCAGTCCCACGGGTCGACGATCAGCGTGTCGGGGCCGCCGACGCGCGCGAGCTCGGCCAGGCAGGACGGGTCGCGGAACGCGCTGTGGTTGGTGGTCATGACGACGGCCGCGGCGTCGGCGACGACCTCGTTGAAGGACTGGGTCGGGGTCGGCACCATCGGGTCGTGGATGGCGACGTCGGCGAGCTCGCGCTCGAGCAGCCGGATGAGCTTGTGGGCCAGCGAGTCGCGCTCGTCGTCGGTGTCGGCCTTGAAGGCCAGGCCGAGGACGGCGATCTTGCGGCCCGAGACGCTGCCCAGGCGGCGCTTGAGGCCCTCGACGAGGAACAGCGGCACCGACTCGTTGACGCGCGAGACGGCCAGCAGCATGCCCGGGGCGTGCGAGCGCTCCTCGGAGAAGGCGAAGTCCTTGCGCAGGCAGGTGCCCGCGGTCAGCCCGGGCTGGGCCATGCCGCCGCGCGGGTAGTCGCGGTTGATCAGGTCGATGACCTCGAAGACGTTCGCGCCGTACTGCTCGCAGTCCATCATCAGGAGGTTGGGCAGCGCGAAGTTCGTGTAGCGCAGGATGTTGGTCCAGATCTTGGCCAGCTCGGCCTGCGCCGGCGTCGTCTGGCGGATCGGCGCGTCGAAGACGCTGAACAGCTGTGCGGCCCGCTCGCCCGACTCCGGGCCGACGCCGCCGATGATGCACGGCAGCGTGTCGATCTCCTCGAAGAAGCGGCCCGCGGCGATGCGCTCGGGCGCGTGCGCGACGAACAGCTCCTCGTCGATGGCCAGACCGCGGTGCTTGGCGAGGTAGCCCGCGACGAAGTCGGTGGTGCCGGGCGCGATCGTCGAGCGCAGCGAGATCGCCTGGCCGGGGGCCAGCACGGGGATCAGCTCGTCGAGCACCGCGCGGATCTCCGACACGTCGATCTCGATGTGGGAGAACGACGGCGTGCCGACGGTCAGCACGATGTGCTCGGCGTTGGCCGCGTCGACGGCGGAGGCGCTGAGGCTGAAGCGGCCCGACGCGATGACGCGGGCGAGCATCTCGTCGCCGCCCTCCTCGTGGAAGGGCATCCGGCCGTCGCGCAGGGCGTCGAGGCGGCTGGCGTCGCGGTCGACGCCGATGACCCGCAGGCCGCGGTCGACGAAGCTCAGCGCGAGCGGCAGTCCGACGCGCCCGAGCCCGATGACCGAGACGTCGGCATCCATGCTGCTCAGGCTACTTGCCGGGAACCGACGAGCGCGCGCGTGCGGCGGCGTACTGACGCGCGAAGCCCATCACGAAGCGCGGGTTGTAGCGGGCGTAACGCCGCCACAGCCGTCGCGGCTCCTGGGCGAGGCGGAACAGCCACTCCATGCCCAGGTTCTGCATCCAGCTCGGCGCCTGCGGCACCAGGCCGGCGTGGAAGTCGAACGCGGCGCCGATCCCGACGAGCAGGGGCGCGGCGAGCACCGGCCGCATGTGGGCCATCCACTTCTCCTGCTTGGGCTGGCCCGTGCCGACCCACACGACGTCGGCGCCGCTGCGATCGATCTCGGCGGCGACCCAGCGCTCCTCCTCGCCGGTCAGCGGGCGGTAGGGCGGCGAGTAGCCGCCGACGATCCGCAGGCCGGGGTGGCGCTTGCGCAGCTGCAGGGCGAGCTCGACGAGCGCGCCCTGGTTGCGGCCGCCGTAGAGGAACATCTTCACGCCGGTGCCGGCCGAGCGGGCGCAGTAGCGGTCCATCAGCTCGGGGCCGTAGACGCGGGAGGCGCCGGTGTGGCCGAGCGCCTTCATGGCCCAGACGAGCGGCTGGCCGTCGGGGACGGCGAGGGCCTGGCTGACCGCGCGGCGGGTCTCCGCGTCCTCCTTGGCGACCATCACGAGGTGCACCGCCGCGGCGGTCAGGCACACCCGATCGCGACGCGCGACGACCGAGTCCATCCAGCTCATCGTCTCGTCGTAGTCGGTGATGGCCAGCGACGTGCCGACGACGGGCACGGTCGGCAGCTTCACCGCCGGGCTCTCGCGGAGCGGCAGTGCATCAAGTCCGGATGTCGAGCGTGCGGGCATCCTGTTCAGACTGCTAACGGAGCGGCGAGCAAAAAGTCGCGGCAACTGGACCGGCACGCACCGGGAGCAGCACGTTGACTCTACCCAGTCCGGGGCCGGGACTAGCGTTGTTGCACGTGAGCACCCGGCCCCTCAAGGTGTGTGTCGCGCTGGGCGACGGGGCCGAGCCGGACCCCGCGTGGACGGCGTCGCTGACCGCGCGCGCCGGCGTGCCCGCCGATGTCATCGACGCCGCCGGCCTCGCCGCCGCGCTGAGCGGTCCCGCCGCCGACGTGGTCGTCGTCTCCGAGCGCATCGACGTCCCGGAGAACTGGCTGGCCGCGCTGTCGGCGCGGCCCGCGGGCCTCGCCGTCGGCGTCGTGACCGCGGTGCCGGTGGCCGCGCCCGCCGCGCGGCTCGCCGCGGTCGACCCGGCGCTCGGTCAGGCGGTGGTCGCCGACGCTCCGGCCGCGGGCTGCGTGCTGCTGACCGCCGAGGCGCTGCAGCTCGTCGACACCGCGGGCCTCGACCCTCGCGACCCTGCCGGTTTCGCGCGCGGCTTCGCCGCGCGCTGCGCGGAGCACGGCCTGACCAACCTCGTCGGCGACGGCGCGGCGGTGGGCGTCGACCTCGTCTCCGACGCCGACGGGCCGGCGGGCCACGCGCGCGACCTGGCCCGGGCCCGCGCGCTCGGGCCGCGCGTGACGATCGACGCGCGCAGCCTCGTCGCGGGCGGGGCCGGCACCCAGGTCCACACGCTCGAGCTCGTCCGCGCCCTAGCCGGCCGCGAGGGCCTGCGCCTGCGGATCGTCCTGCCGCCACTCGAGGACGTGGCGCCGGGCGCGCTGGAGGAGCTGCGCGCGCTCGACGGGATCGAGCTCAAGAGCTACGCAGACGTCGTCGACAGCGGGATCGTCGACGACGTGGTCCACCGCCCCTTCCAGGTCTTCACGATCCACGACCTGCGCCTGCTGCAGCGGCTGGGCCGGCGGATCATCGTCACCCAGCAGGACCAGCTGCTCTACCGGACCCCGTCCTACTTCGCCTCGCCGGCGGACTGGGAGGACTACCGGCAGGTCTGCCGCATCGCCCTGGCCTGGGCCGACCGCACGGTGTTCTTCACCGAGCACGCGCGGCGCGAGGCGCTGCGCGACGAGCTGCTCGAGCCCGCGCAGGCGAGCGTCGTGCCGATCGGCGTGGACCGGGCCGACCCGCCGGCCGGTGAGGCGCGGCGGCCCGACGGCGTCTCCGACGAGCCGTTCCTGCTCATGCTGGGCACCGATCTCGCGCACAAGAACCGGCCGTTCGCCGTGGCCCTCTGGCAGGCGCTGCGCGCCGCGGGCTGGGACGGCGGCCTGGTGCTCGCCGGGCCGCGGGCAGAGCACGGGGGCTCGCCGGCGGTGGCGGCGCAGCCGGGGCTGACGACCCTGGGCAGGGTCAGCGAGCGCGAGCGCGCGTGGCTGCTCGAGCACTGCGCCGCCGTCGTCTTCGCGTCGGTCGAGGAGGGCTTCGGCCTGATGCCCTTCGAGGCGGCCGAGGCGGGGGTGCCGTGCCTGTTCGCGCCCGTCGGCGCGATGGGCGAGTCGCTGCCCGCAGAGGCGGCCACGATCGCGCCGTGGGACGCGGAGGCCTCGGCGCGCCGGGCCGTCTCGCTGCTGGCGCGGGGCCCCGCGCGCGACGAGCACGTGGCGCTGCTGCGCGCCGCCGCCGCGCGCTACCGCTGGGCCGACGTGGCCGAGCGGATGGAGGCGCTCTACGACGAGGTCCTCGCTGCACCCGGCCGGCACGTCGCGCCGGTCGTCGCGGCAGAGATCGAGCATCAGCGCCGCTACGAGGAGTTCCGGGCGCGCACCGGCGACGACGCGATGGCGCTGCTGGGGCCCGACGGGTTCCTGCCGCCGGAGATGCTGCGCCCGCTCCTGGCCGTCAGCTCACGCCCGGCGCTGCGCCGGCCGCTGTTCGCCCTGTTGCGGCTGCTCTACCGCGCCGGGCACCGCTCAGGCTGACGGCGGAAGCAGCTCGACCCAGTCCAGCGGGCGGTTGCTGCGGCACACCTTGAAGGTGTCCTTGACCGAGCTCGTGTAGAAGGGCTTCGCCGATCCGCCCTCGCGCTCGAACAGCAGCGGACCGGCGTACCGGCTTCCCGTGGCGTCGCCGTTGCCCGGGCGCAGGCTGCCGCCGCCGCGCCGCAGCTCGACGGTGTGGCGGCCCTTGCCGAGGGTCACGACGCCGGCGTTGATCGCCTCGTTGCCGTAGTCGGAGAGATAGGAGAGCCGCGCGACGACCTTGCCGTCGACGACGATCGTCAGCGGCCGCTCGAACGAGCCGTACTGCCAGAGCCGGTAGGTGCCCGCCTCCTCGATGGTGACCGCTCCCGCCACGCGCCCGGGGCCGTTGGTGCGCACGGCGGCGCCCGCGGGATCGGGTGCCCAGTTGCCCGCGCGGACCGGCGCATCGGTCGGCAGGAAGACGGTTGGCCGGGTGGCGAGCGCCCAGCGCAGCCGGCCGCCCTTGGGGTAGGCGCCGAGCCCCGCGACGAGGTCGTCGCAGAGCGACTTGGGACGTTCGCTGAGACCGGGATCGAGCGGGATGTGCGTGACCAGCGTCGAGCGGTCCGCGACGCGTCGCCAGACGTCGTAGTCGGCCGTGCGGTAGGCCAGCGCGTAGTTGCCCGGCGGGCGGCTGCGCTGCGGGTTGCGGCGGACGACGAGCAGCTTGAAGCCCTCGACGAACTCGAAGCCGATGTTGTCGATGTCGGCGCCGAACAGCGGCGGGTCGCCGGCAAAGCCCGCCGGCGGGTTGACCCGGCCGGTGGTCTTCATGTGCCGCAGGAAGTACTCGGCGTACTCGTCGAAGGACGGCGCGAGCGTCGGCCCCTCGCTGCCGAAGTGCCGGGCGATGTCCTCGAGCTGGCTGAGGCGCTTGACGGGGGCGAGCGTCGCGCTGTGGATCGCCAGGGCGTTGCCGTAGAGCACGCCGCCGCTGACGATCGCGGCGAGGATCCACGCCAGAGGGATGGTGCGGCGGCGCTGGGCGAAGACGGCGGCGCCCATGAACGCGAGCAGCAGGATCAGCGTGCCGGTGACGGCGAAGACCTTCGCGTCGACCCACGGCCCGGTGCGCGACGGGACCACGAGCAGCACGACGACGGCGGCGAGGGCCGCCGCGACGATCTCCGGCCGGCGTCTCCAGAACGCGCTGGCCGCGCCGAGGGCCGCGAGCGCGATGACCAGGTAGATCAGCCCGTGGGTCAGGTCGATGTTGGAGGCGAGCGGATAGCGGTAGTCGCCGGTCAGCCAGATCCCGACACTCGTGAGGCCGTCGAGCGGGGCGGCGAGGTTGCCGATGTCGGTCGTCGACGTCACCACCTGCGAGAGCCCGCCGGTGCCGGCGCTGACCTCCGAGGACGTCTTGATCGACGGGAACAGCGGCCACGACAGCACCACCGCCGTGGCGGTCAGGAGGATCCAGCGGCCCAGCGTGCGGACGCGGCCACCGGCGGTGGCGCCGGGCCAGATCATCGCCGCGAGGAAGAAGACGAGGAGGACCATCCCCATCCACGGCGCAATGGTCACGGTGAAGACGCAGATGCCCGCCGCCAGCGGCACGGCCGCGACGATCAGCCGGCGGTCTGCGGCCTGGAAGCCTTCGACGAGCAGGGCGAGGACCGCCAGCAGCATCATCGCGCCGAACAGCTCCTTGAACCCGGCGACGAGGCCGTAGGCGAACAGGAGGTTCGGCTGGACGACGACCACGGCGGCCGCGGCGCGCAGCGCGGGCGGCAGGCCGATCCACCGCAGCACCCCAAAGGCGGCCAGCGCGCCCATGGGAGCGGCGAAGGCCACGGTCGGCTGGTACATCCAGGCGAGCTCGCGGCCCAGCAGCTCCGACCACCCGCCCAGGAGCGAGTGCAGGCCGATGGGGTAGTTCGCGTCCATCAGCTTGCGAACCGACTCGGCGTAGGAGGAGTCGACGGGGTTCGGCCGGACCTTGCCGAACTCGACCAGCTGCGCGGTGAGGTCGAAGTGGTTGCCGGTGTCGGTGATCATCGAGTAGCCCGTGAAGCTGAGCTGTCCCGAGAGCACCACGGGCACGGCGAAGATGCCGAAGGCGATCAGCGCGGCGCCCGCCGCCCACTGCCAGTCGGCGCGCGGCGCGGCGCGGAACGCCGCCAGATCGGCACGGCCCAGGACCAGCCCCGCGACGGTGGGCACGACGATCGCCAGCCAGGCCACGCCGTGCAGCGACGTGACCATGCACATCGTCGTCAGGACGATCATGGAGGCGAAGCCCGTCGGCAGCAGCAGCAGGTTCGACGGGCCCCGGGCGACACGCCGCACCAGCAGACCGTGGCCGGTGGCCGCGACCGTGAGCGCCACCGGGTACAGGAGCCAGTTGATCACCATGTCGCTGAGAGAACGGGCGGCAGGATGCCGCGGCGCTCAGGAACCGCCGTCGACGACCTTCCAGCCGGACTCGCGCTGCAGGCGGATCTGGCGCTCGGCGCCGGTGATCGTCGCGACGGCCGTGGTGCCGTCGGCGAGCGCGTCGGCCACGACGAGCTTGGGGAACTTCTGGCCCTTCAGCGAGAACCGCACCGTCTTGACGCAGGTGCCCTTGTTGTCGGCCAGCTGCTTCTGGATCTTGGCGCTCAGCGACTTGCAGATCGCCACCGGGTCCTTGGCCGAGTAGGCGTCCAGGTAGGCCTGAGCGGCGGCCTTGGCCTGCGGGTCCGAGGTGCCCTTCGGCTTCGCCGTCCCCTTGTCGTCGTCCCCGCCGCCGCAGCCTGCGAAGGCGAGCGCGGCGACCATCGCGCATGGCAGAGCTCGCATCAGCGCGAGGCTATCAACGCTCCTGTTCGTCCTCGGTGCGTCGCAGCCGTTCCTCCAGGAGGGCGATGCGCTGCGCGAGGATCTTCGTCTGATCGGTCAGTCGCGACACGGCGAGCGAGAAGTTCAGGACGAGCAGGAGCATGAACGCGAAGGCGATCAGGAACAGCGCGTTGGACGGGTAGGCGATGCCGAGCAGATCGGCGATGGCCTCGAGCGCGCCGCGCCAGACCGCCAGCACCAGCAGCACCAGGCCGACTCCCAGCCAGATCAGCGCGTAGCGCTCGAGGAACCGGCGGCGGCGCACGAGCTCGAGCACGACCAGCAGCAGCAGCGCCGAGCCGATGATGGCGACCGTCTGGATGGTGCCCATCGCTCAGGCTCCCGAGGCGGAGACGGGGGCGTCGTCTCCGGGCTCCACCGCGGGTCGCGCCCGGACCAGCCCCACGCCGAGGGCCAGCAGGACCTTGATCATGTAGTACGCCGACTTGCCCGAGCCGGCGATCGACGAGCGGCCACCGCCGCGCTCGCGCATGGTCACGCGGACCTCGCGCATCGAGAGCTTGTGGTGGTGCAGCAGCAGGATCGCCTCGACCTCGGGGTAGTCGTGCGGGTAGTCGCGCGCGAACAGCTCGATCGCGCGGCGGTCGTAGAGGCGAAAGCCGGAGGTGGGATCGCTGACGCGCGGGCCGACGATGCGGCGCAGCAGGAAGGCGAACACGTGGATCCCGGTGCGCCGGCTGATCGGCGCCGGGTAGGCCGGCGCGTCGTCGGAGCCGCGCAGGAACCGCGAGCCGACGACCATCTCGTTGGTGGGGTCCTCGGCGTAGCCGCGCCGGAGCTTGGCGATCTCGCCGGGGTCGTGCTGGCCGTCGCCGTCGACCTGGACCATGAAGTCATAGCCGTTCTCCAGCGCGAACCGGAAGCCCGACTGGACGGCTCCGCCGATGCCCAGGTTGAACGGCAACTGCAGGACGCGGGCGCCGGCGGCCCGGGCGCGTTCGGCGGTGTCGTCGGTCGAGCCGTCGTCGACGACGAGCACGTCGAAGTCCGGCGCGCGGTCGCCGATCTCGGCGACGACGGCGCCGATCGTGTCGGCTTCGTTGTAGGCCGGGACGACCGCGAGGTAGGAGAGGGCGGGGCTCATCGCTGGAGCTGATGGTCCGTCAGCGCTGGCAAGGCTATCCCGCGACCGGGGCATCCGGCTCTAGGCTCTGCCGCGTGCCGTCCTGGACGCCCCGCTCGCGCAAGCGCTCGCCGCGCCAGAGCGGCGCCGCGGTGTCGCCGCGCGAGGTGGACGTCTTCTACGACCGGCTGCTCGGCCGCCCGCCCGGCGACGCCGAGGTGGAGGCCCAGCTGCAGGCGCGGACGCTCGGTGAGCTCCTCGACGTGATCGTCGGCTCGGAGGAGTTCCGGCTGCGCTGGGCCACGGCGCCCGCGCGCTCCTACGCGACGCGCTACGTGAACATGTGGACCCCGGAGAACGCGCGCTTCACGCCGGCTCCCGGCACGATCTCGCCCGACGGCGTGGCCGAGGTCGGCCGGGAGGGCGTGCTGTTCCTCCGCGGCGGCACCAACGACAACCGCGAGCAGTTCGCGGGGCGCTTCGAGCTGCCGGAGCGGTGGGAGCAGGACTGGGCGCAGGCCGTGGCGGTCCGCACCGCGGAGGCCGAGCGCCTCGGCGTCGACTGCGTGTGGCTGACCGTGCCCGACAAGCTGGCCTGCGACGGCCACCTGCTGACCGAGCCGCTGCCCGACGCGCGGCGTCCCGTGCAGCAGCTGCTCGACGAGGTGGGCGTGCCGATGCTCTACCCCGTCGCCGAGCTCCGGGCCGTGCGCCCGCGCGCGTTCCTGCGCACCGACAGCCACCTCGCGCTGGAGGGCAACCGCGAGCTGGCGCGGATCGTCCTGGAGGCCTTCGGCGCGCCCGCGCCGCCCGACGAGGGCCTGCCGCAGCACGAGATCCTGGCCGCCGGCGACCTCGGCGGGCACTTCGACCCGCCGCTGGTCGAGGTCTTCCGCCGGGTGGCCGAGGCGCCCATGGAGGTCGTCGAGGACAACCACGTCGAGATCTTCGCCGTCGGCGGCCATCTCGGCACCCGTTCGGTGCTGCGCAACGCGTCCGCGCCCGATCCGCGCACGATCGTCGTCTTCGGCGACTCCTACGGCTTCGGCTCCGGAAGCGCGCAGGGACTGGCGTGGTGGCTGGCGCTCGCGCTGCGCGAGGTGCACTTCGTCTGGCTGCCGTTCGGCTGGGACAGCTCCTACATCGAGCGCGTCAAGCCCGACCTCGTCGTCGTCCAGGGAGCCGAGCGCTTCTGCGTGCGCGCTCCCGCGCCCGACAGCGACACGCTGCGCCTTGGCGAGGAGACGCTGCGTCGCCGCCGCGGCATCGACCTCGGCGAGCTCGGCTCCCCCGCCTAGACGCTCAGCCGGGCTGGAGCCAGTCGACCGGCTTGCCGCAGGCGCGGCGGATCGGCACGACCGAGACCGGGTCGGGGGGCGTGGCGATGACCGCGTTGATCGCCGCGCCCGACGTGCTCGGCGACAGCCAGGTGTCCGCGGTCCGGAAGGTCAGCTGGGCGGTGCCGCTCTCCGGCACCGTCACCTCGCCGATCGGCCAGCGTGTGCCCGGCCGATCGAGGTTCGGGACGAGCGTCGTGTCGATGCCCGAACCCGTGACCTCGATCGACAGATCGCTGGTGTACGGCGCGTCGAGCTTCCACGTGCCCGGCGCGAGCGGGAGGTCCACCGTGGCGCTCGACCCGGGGCCCAGGGCCGGTACGGCTACGGAGATCGACGGCGTGCGAACCGCGGCCGTGCCGCCCCGGCGCACGAGCGCGCGCCCCTCGGGGGAGGTGCAGTCGAACCCGGCGCTCGCCGCCGGGCCCTCCGCGAGGATCGTGCGGTCGGCGACCTCGCCTACGCGTTCGTAGAGCGTGTAGTCCCGGGTGTGCTGCACGGCCTTCAGTCCGTCGGGGACCGAGCTCCCGTCGGACCCCGACGGGATGATCACCCAGCGGTAGGCGTTGAGGGTCGCGGCGGTCACCGAGTCGAAATCGAGCGGGTTGCCGTACTCCCAGGCCTTCTCGGCGCGAAGCGGAGGATTGCCCGTGGCGATGCCGGCCACGGGGGCCGAGACGTGCGCCGGCGCCATCTCCCAGCCGATGAAGTCGTCGTTGCCGAGGAACAGCGTGGGATCGGTCCCGACGCGATCCCGGAGGTCGCGCAGCTCCGCGAGGTGCGCGGTCGCGCCGACGTGGCTGAAGCGCAGGGCATCGAGGCTCGAGCCGACCACCTTGACCACCAGCACGAGCGCGAGGACCGGGGCCGCCACCCGCCACCACGGCCAGGCGGGCGCGCTCGAGGCGCCACGCTCGGCCATGGGCCGCACGGCCAGCAGGAGCAGGAAGGGCGACAGGATCACGAGGGTCTTGGCCGAGACGTACGGAGACTCCGTGCTGTCGGCGTAGATCCACAGCACGAGGGCGACGAGCGCCGCGATCGGCAGCAGCCAATCTCCCCGGGCCAGGGACCACACCAGTCCGATGCCTACCAGCAGCAGCACGAACCCGGCCCAGAGCTCGTTGCCCAGCAGGTCGGGAGACGCGAAACGCAGGTCCGGGCTTCCCCAGATCCCGAGGCTCTCGTTGAGCGGAAGGCGGCCGGCGAGGTTGCCGAGGCTCTCCCGCGTGAAGCCGTCTCCGCCCTCGTTCGTTATCCAGCCGTAGAAGCGATCGATGCGCGCCAGCTGCGGCACGAGGACCACGAAGAGGATCCCGCCGGCGACGGCGAGGCCGGGCACCTCGGGACGCAGGGCGCGTGGCACCGAGCGCAGGCCGGATGACGCGATCCGGCGGGCGAGCGCGACAGCGGCGGCTCCCGCGAGGAGCGCCCCGGGCCAGGCGACGCCACTCAGCGAGTAGACGGACATCACGCCTCCGAGGATCAGGCCCATCGGCACCCAGCGCAGGATCAGCTCCCTGCGCTCGACCGGTGCCCCCCACCGGCCGCTGACGATGCCCAGCTCCCCGAGCGCGGCGACCGCCAGCGCCGCCATCAGGGTCTCCTTGAACGCGCCCTGTCCGTAGTAGCCCGCCACGAGGAACGGCATCCCGGCGACCGTGGCCACCGTCAGGCTCGCGAGGGCGCCCAGCCCACGCAGCACCGCGAGGGCCGACCAGGCCAGCAGGAGGACGGCCGCGATGGAGACGCCGGTGAACGCGGACTCCGTGCTGAACCCCAGCGTGTGCGACATCGCCGCCACCAGCGCGTGGGGACCGATCGGGTAGAAGTCGTTGAGGGTCAGGGCGTCCGTGGCGGCCTGCGACCCGAAGGCCTCGGCCGTGCTGAGGTGCCCGGCCATGTCGTTGTTGAAGGACACGCCGAGGATCCCGCCGTGGCCGGCCGCGATGAACGGCACCAGCGCGAGCAGCAGCACCCCTGCCGGAGCCAGCACCGCCGAGAGGGGCGGGCGGCTCGCCGGGGCGGTGGCCAGCGAGGCGATTCCTGCCGCGGTGGCGAGCAGGATGACCACCCCGCAGGTGACGGACCGGCCGGGCACGTGCAGGGCCGGAACGGCCAGCAGCATGACGACCGAAAGGCCGACGGCCGGGGCCGACGGACTCCACCGGGGCCTCCCGCAGATCCTCAGGACCAGTTGACCAACCGAGAGGCTGGCCACGCAGGTCAGGGCGGTGGCCAGCAGGGCAGAAAGCACGCGCGGAGGCTAGAGCAAAAGGCCCCTGCAGCCGCTAGCGTGCCTGGGATGGACGCGGGCCGCACCCTGGTGATCATCCCTGCGTACAACGAGTCCGGACACGTGGGCGCCGTCGTCCGAGACGTTCGCGAGCACCTGCCGGCCGCGGATGTCCTCGTGATCGACGACGGGTCGGCCGACGACACCGCCGCCGAGGCCTTCGCGGCCGGGGCCACCGTCGTCAAGCTTCCGATGAACGCCGGCTACGGCGCCGCGCTGCAGACGGGATACAAGTACGGGGTCCGCGAGGGATACGCGTGGCTCGCCCAGATCGACGCGGACGGGCAGCACCGGGCCAGCTACCTGCCCGAGATGCTGGCGGTCCTCGACGACCCCTCCATCGACGTCGTCATCGGCTCCCGGTTCCTCAGCCGCGACGGGCACTACCGCCCGTCGGCGGCACGCAAGCTCGGCATCGCCCTGTTCAGCCGCGTGGCTTCGGTGCTGACGCGGGCGCACGTCACCGATCCCACGTCGGGCCTGCAGGTCCTGCGTCCCGAAGTGGCCGAGTTCTTCTGCACCGACGTGTATCCGGCCGACTACCCGGACGCGGATATGCTCGTCCTCCTGCACCGCTCAGGCTTCCGCGCGAAGGAGGTTCCGGTCCAGATGCTGCACTCCGACAGCGAGTCGATGCACTCCGGGCATCGCAGCCCGTACTACGTGTACAAGATGCTGCTCTCGCTCTTCGTCACCATTCTGCGCCCGCGACGGCAGGAGGAGCTGTGATCGCCGCCGAGGAGGTGGTCATCACCACGGGCAACCGGGTGCTCGCGCTCGTGTGCGGACTCGGGGTGCTGCTGCTCATCGTCGAGCTGGTCCGCCGTCGCCGGCTCAAGGAGGAGTACTCCGTCCTCTGGGTCATGACCGGCATCGTGGTCCTGGTCCTGGCGGGGTGGCTCGAGCTGCTGGGGTTCATCACGGACGTCATCGGCGGCACGACCCCGAGCAGCACGCTGTTCTTCTTCGGGCTCGTCTTCGTCTTCATGATGCTCCTGCATTTCTCCATCCGCTTCAGCGCGATGGAGCGCAAGCACACGGGGCTCGTGCAGGAGATCGGCCTGATGGGGATCCGTCGCCAGGATGCGTCGTCACCGCCGCTCGTGCTCGACGGCGCGGAGGGATGGGAGGACGCGGTCAGGTCGCGGGTCGCGGAGCTGCGCGACCAGGGATCCGAGGTCGTGATCGTGATCATGGAGAAGGATCTCGCCCGATCCGACGACGGCTCCTGAGCCGTGCCCGCCGCCACCTTCACCTATGACCTGGAGGACGTGCGGCCCCCGGATTCGTATCCGGCGCGTCACCCGGCGATCACCCGCGACGTCCTCGCGTTCCTCGAAGCCCGCGCCGTGCGCGGCACGTTCTTCGTCGTCGGCAAGCTGGCCCAGGAGCATCCCGACCTCGTCCGCGACATCGCCGCGGCGGGCCATGAGGTCGCGCTGCACGGCTGGGAGCACGAGCCGCTCGCCGAAACCGGCCCCGAGGCGTTCGCCGAGGCGCTCGCGCGCGGGCGAGCGGTCCTGGAGGACGCAGCGGGCGCGCCGGTGGTCGGCTTCCGCGCACCGACGTTCTCGCTGACACCGGAGACCCTGTGGGCCGTCGACCTGCTCCTCGAGGCGGGCTTTCGCTACTCGTCGAGCGTGCTTCCCGCACACAGCCCGCTTCACGGCTTCCCGGGCGCTCCGCAGCGCGCGTTCCGGTGGCCGAACGGGCTGCTCGAGCTGCCCTGCGCGGTGGCCGGACTCGGCCGGATCAGCCTTCCCTACCTCGGCGGCGTGTACCTGCGCTACCTGCCGCGGCAGGTGATCGCCCGGCTGGCCGCGTGTCTCCCCGACGACGGCGTTCCGTGGATGTACCTGCACGCCCACGACTTCGACGTGGAGCAGCCCTTCCATCTCATGCCCGGCTACGGCTGGATGACCAGCCGCATCGTCTATCACCGCAGGCGCGACACCTACGGCCGGGTGCAGATGCTGCTCGACCGCATGGGGGCCGGGCCGCCGCTGGCCGAGCGCCTCGACGGCGAGTTCGCGGCCGCGCCCGGGGTGTGATGTCCGTTCCGGAGAAGCGCGGCTGGCGCGGGTTGGCTCGCACGCTCGCGGGCTCGGTCTGGTTCCGCGCGCTGGTCACCGCGGCCCTGCTGGGGTGGGTCGGCGCGAGGATCGACTGGTCGAAGATGGGCGACCGGCTGGCGGACGGAAGCCCCGGCCTGTTCGTCGTCGCCGTGCTGCTGGTGGCGGCCACGCTGGCGGTCGGCGCGATCCGCTGGGGCCGTGTCCTCGTGACGCTCGACCTTCCGGCCTCCCACGGGCGTGTCGCGAGGATGTACGCGATCTCCTCGTTCACGAGCACGTTCCTGCCCACCTCTCTCGGAGGTGACGTGGCGCGCGCGCTCATGATGGCGCGGCGGGGTCCGCGTCTGACCCGCGCGCTGCTCTCGATCCTCATCGATCGCGCCGCCGGGCTCGCCGGCCTGCTGATCGTCGCCTGGGCCGGCGTCGCCCTGGAACGAGATGCCGTGCCGGACTCGGCGCTGACCGCGCTGCTGATCGCCACGGCCGCCGCGGTCGTCGTGGCCGGGGTGGTCCTGCTGCTCGCGTTCCGCGCGCGCGGCCTCGGCCGCCGGCTGCCCACGCGCGTGAGCGACATCCTCCAGCAGGCACGGGAGGCCACCCTGACCTGCCTTCGCGACCGCGAGCTCCTCGTGTGGCTGCTGCTGTCCAGCATCGCGTTTCAGGTGCTCGTCGTCCTCCAGACCGTCGTGGTCGCCGATGCCATCGGAGCCGACCTGCCGTTCAGCACCGCGGCGGTCGCGGTTGCGCTCGTCAACGTCGCCATCCTCATGCCGATCTCGGTCGCCGGGTTCGGGGTCCGGGAGGCCTCCTACGTGGTCGTGCTGGGCGAGGCCGGCATCTCGGCGACGGACGCCACGCTGATCTCGCTCATCTCGGTCGCCGCCCTCCTGCTGGCCAGCCTGCCCGGCGCGCTGCTGCTGCTCAAGCGCGGCGCCACCCAGGAGACCGCGGCCTCACCGGAACAGCTCCCGTAGGAGCGGCAGCAGGACGTCGGCGGGATCCGGCAGCGCCGGGCCTCCGGCGGTCTGGTCGGTGGCCACCGCCGAGAGCCGCTCGACGTGCACGGCGGGGCCTCCGGGGCGATCGGCGATCGCCCCGGCCAGCGCCTCGCCGGCCGTCTTGGCCGCGACGTACTCGTCGAAGCCCGGCGCCGGCTCGTCGAGGTAGGCGGTCGAGGGGTAGAGCACGGTGCGCAACGGGCTGTCGCGGAGCACCTCGCACAACCGGGCGAACCCGTCGACGTAGACCGCCTCCAGCGAGGAGTACAGGGCCTGATCCCACGGGACGCCCAGCCGCCGTGGAATGGGCGGGGTGGCGAAGTACGCAACTGCTGTGGGGGCGAAGTCTTCGATGCGCCGCAGCGCTTGCGGATCCGGGGCCGCGGCGTCATAGGCGAGGACGGCCGCCTGGCCGTCCGCGGCTCCGTCGATGGCACGCTCGGCGTCCTCGCGTCCGAGGCGGTAGGTGACCAGGCAGGTCGCCCCGCCGGCGAGCAGGAGGCGGGTGGCCGCCTCGCCGAGCCCGCGCGATCCCCCGACGACGACGACGCGCACCCCGGCGAACTCGCCGGCGCCGACCAGCTCGGCCGCCCTCTCGCGTGACACCTGCCGCACGGGAGGGTCGCGCAGCACGACCTGCGCCCCCGCATCCCATCCCGGGCCCTCGAACTCCAGCTCGACCAGCCGCAGGGCTTCGCGGACGCGGGCCACGCGCCAGCGGACGACGCCGGGCTCGCGCTGCTCTGCGTCCGCGCGCGCGAAGTGCACCGAGCGCAGCAGGGCCCAGCGGCCGGGGCAGCGCATGCCCACCACGCGGGTGAGCGCCAGCAGCGCCGCGGCGTCGCCGGGCGCCAGCCCGGCCGCGACGGAGGGAAACGCCTGCGCGAGGGCGTCCGGATCGACCGCGAGCGGCTCCGATCCGTGCAGCGTCGCGAGCTCGCCGATCGCGCGGCGGTCCTGCACGGTGGCCTCGAACGGCGCCGCCGCGCCGGCGGGAGGGGCGCCCGCCGGTTCCGCGGCGGCAAGTTCGAACGACACCTCCGCCCCGGCGCCGGAGGAGCTGCGGACCGTTCCGGCCCAGGTGCCGTCCGGCGCGGTCTCCACGTCGACGTCGATCGGCGTGCCGACGGTGAAGCCCGAGCGGAAACGCGCGGTCAGGCGCGTCAGCTGCCGCGGCCCGTCCGCGAGCGCCAGCGCCCGGTCCAGGACGAGCATCACCGAGTGCAGACCGTGGACGACCGGCGCTCCCAGGTGGCTGAGCCGGGCCTCCATCGCATCGACGTGCAGCGGGTTGTGGTCGCCCGACAGGTCGGCGAAGGCCCGCTGCGACCGCTCGTCGACCGTCAGGCGCACGGGCCGTCAGTCGCTCGGGTCGGCGAAGCCCAGCAGGGCCGTGCGGCTCAGGTCGGCGAGGATCGCGCCCCAGGAAAGACCGGTCCCGAAGCCGACCATCAGGGTGGCGCTGCGGTCGTGTCCGGCGTTGCGCACCCGGTCGTCGGACAGCGCAATGGGGATGGAGGCCGAGCTCGTGTTGCCGGTCTCGTCCATCGCGATCACGAAGCGATCGGCGGGGATCTTCATCCGGTCGCGCAGCTTCTCGAGGATGAACTCGTTGGCCTGGTGGGGCACGACGAGCCCGACGTCGGACAGCGTGGTGCCGGCCGTCTCGAGCAGCTCGCCGATGAGCTTCGGCACGCTGCGCAGCGCGAGCCCGAGGACCGCCGGGCCGTTGAGCTGAAAGCCCTCGGCCGGGGCGAGACCCGTGCTCATGGCGGTTCCGGGGAGGCACACGAAGTCCGCGCCGCGGCCGTCGCTGCTGAGCGCGACGTTGAGCACCGATCCGTCGGGCGTGGTCTCGAACGCGGCCGCCGCGGCGCCGTCGCCGAAGAGGACGCGGTTGCCCACGTCGCCGGCGTCCAGCGTCCTGCTCATCGTGTCGACCGTGACCAGCAGCCCGCGCCCGTGGGGCCGGGGCAGCGTCGACGCCATCATCCACGCGCCGTAGACGAAGGCCGAGCAGCCCAGGTTGATGTCGAAGACCGCGCAGTCCTTGGACAGGTCGAGTGCCTGCTGGACGGAGAACGCGATACCGGGGAACAGCCGGTCCGGGGTCTGCGTGCCGACGATGAGCACGTCGATGTCGTCGGGGCCCCAACCCAGATGCTCGACCACCGCCCGCGCGGCACGGGCCGCGAGATCGGAGCCGAACTCCCCGTCGTCGACGACCCGCCGGGAACGCACCCCGACGACGTCGGAGATGCGCTGCACGTAGTCGGGATCGCCGCTGTCGGCCGCGATCCGGGCGTTGTCGATCGCGGTGGACGGCAGCGCCGCGGCGATCGCCGGGATCTCGATCCCCTCGATTGTCCAGGTCGGGCGCACGGTCTCAGATCATGTCGAAGTCGGACATCGTCCAGTAGCCGACACCCAGGTCCGGCTCGTCGCCGCGGGCGTTCTCGGACCACCGTACGAAGAGCGGCACCTCCTGCGGCAGGCGCGACCGTGCGACGCGGATCAGCGGCAGGCGAGCCAGCCCTGACAGCCGCTCATTGCCCCCGAAGTTGGCGAGCACGACGATCGCGTCGCGACCGGCGGCCAGTGCGTCCGCGGAGGCCGCTGACCACAGCGATCGCGCGAACCCGGAGGTGACCGCTCCGGGGGCGATGACGTCGAGCACGAAGCGCAGCTGCATGCCGTCGACCTCGCGATCGGCGACTGCCAGCCAGCCCACGGGCCGGTCCTTCGCGACGATCCAGCGGAAGCTGTAGCCGGCGATGCTCGGGTCGCGCAGCCGCCAGTCACGCCACGGCACGTCGCGGACTCCCGCCACCGCCTCCTCCGCGTGGAAGGCCGCGATGATGCGCGCGTCCTCGGCGGGCTCGACCTCCGGGACGAGGGCGATCGACCGCCCCAGCACCCGCGCGACCCCGCCGGCCAGCAGCCCGAACACGGCGTCGGCGGCGCGAGCGAGTGGCCCTGCCTTGCGCTTGCCGCGAGCCGACAGCAGGTGGGCCGGGCGCAACGCGATCACCCCGCCGTCGAGGTCCGCGACGGGGGTCAGGTGCATGAAGCGCCGGTACATCATGTCCGTCGAGGTGCTCGACGTGTGGAAGATCAGATCGGCCTCCTCCATGCCGATCGCGAAGGATCCCTTCAGCAGGCGCAGGAGCGAGGGCAGCGCGCGCGCGTCGGGTTCGATGACGAGGTCGATCGGGTTGCTCGCGGCGTGCTCGCGGCCGTGCACGCGCCAGCGCCGCCGCTGGCCCCAGATGCGTCCCTTGACCGCGTCGCCGGCCTTGAGCTCGATCGCCGTGGACGGCCCGTCGGGTCCGCGCAGGTGCTTCCAGACCACGTAGTCCACGTCGGTCACGGGCTCGCCGGGGTACTCGGTCGCGGCCAGCGCGCAGAACGCCGGGATGTCGTCCGCCCGGGCCTCGTGGTGGGCGAGCTCGAGCTTCGGCCGCGGGGTTCCGGGCGTGGCCGCGCTCACGCGGGGCCGCCGTCCATCCTCCGGGTGATCGCCGACAGCAGCGCTGGAACCGTCGTCACCTCCGGGATCTCCTCGGTGCCGAACTCGATTCCCGCCGATTCCTCGATGGCCAGGACCAGGTCGATGTGGGCGAAGCTGTCCCATCCCTCGGTGACCCCCAGGCCCATGTCGGGTGACAGCTCGAGGTCGGGGCGCGACAGGACGAGGCGCAGCGCGTCGGTGAGCACGGTCTCTGCTGCGGTCATGGCTCCACGATGGTCAGGTGATGGTCCGGGACATGGATGGACTCGCCCTCATAGGCGCGGCGATCCTCCGCGGCGGCGGCCGCTCGGAGGCCGATGTCCGACAACAGGTCGGCGACGAGATGGTTGCGGTCGGTGCGAACGTACTCACCGCGGACGGTCTCGACACCGGTCCGCGCGACCCAGGCGGCGAAGTGCTCGGCGACCGCCCACTCGACGCCGCGGTTGAACACGCGGCACGACATCACCCAGGAGTCGATGACGGCGGTCCCGCCGCTCCGGTGGGCGATCAGCACCGCGATGTTGCCGTGGTCGGCGACCCGGTCGCGCAGGCGGTGGACGTAGGCGTAGGCACCGTCGTCGGTCGCCGCGGCCTCGACCTCACTCGGCGTCGGGCGCCGGCCGTTGAGGTTGAACTGGTTGGTCTTGTTGAGAAGGCTGACCGCGCGGGCCATCGTGTCGGGGCCGAGCGGTGTCGCCTCGAGCACCATCTCCAGCCCCGCGAGGTAGGTCGCGTGGTCCATGCCGCCGGCGGCGGGCTGGACGTGCTGGACGGACTGCCCTCGCAGCCTGTCCTCCTCGGTGACCACGGGGGTCACGAAGAGCTTGGTGCGGACAAGGTGGGCGACGCGGGCGCCGGGCGAGGCCGGGAGCTCGGGCACGATGAGCTCGGGGATGAACGCGCGCGCCTCCTCGCGCTCGCCGGGGGAGTCGTCGAGCAGGCAGACGGCATCCAGACCGACGTTGACCGCCGCGGCGAACGCGCGGATCGCGGCGTGCTTGGCGTCCCAGGATGCGGAGAAGTACGCGAAGTCCTCGAGCCCCAGCAGCATCTCGCTGCGCTCGGCGAAGGGCCGCCGAGCCTCGTCATCGTCGTTCTTGCTGACCACGCCGAGCAGGATCCCGCGATCGCGCAGGTCCGCGAGGTAGCGCTGCATCTCCAGGTAGCTGCGCCCGGCGCCCTGCGGGTCGAGTTCGAGCCCCGCGGCGCCGACCTCGCCGACGAGCCCTCCCCACAGCGTGTCGTCGAGATCGATCGCGACCGCCTTGACGACCGGTCGCAGCAGTCGCGCGACGACCACGCCGATCTCGACCGCGAGGGCGACCGCGGCGTCGGGATGGCAGGCGGCCTTGGCGTGCTCCCAGTAGCGCGGCGCGACCCACCGGTCGATGCCGAGACGCTGCAGGAGGCCGTCGGCGCGAAGGACCACGACGTCGGCCGGCAGCTCTCGGGTCAGCGCCTCGGTCGCCTCGCGGCGCCAGACGCCGAAGGGGGAGAAGGGATCCTCTTCCGCCAGCACGGGCTCCGGGGGGATCACGATGACCCGCCGGCCGCGGGCGATCAGGTGCTCCGCGGCGGCGACGACGCCCGCGACGTCGAGCGGCCGGCGGTCGGTCCCCCCGTCCGTGGCGCCCATCGAGGAGAGCCAGAACACCCAGAAGTCCCCGTCGCGCGCGTCCGACAGGGCGTCCTGGACGCCCGCGCCATAGGCCGTGCTGACCACGCCTGCGGGCACGCCTGCCGCGTCGAGCTCGATCCGCAGAGGGTCGATGAGGAAGTCGGTGTTGCAGTTGCCGGCGAGCACCACCGACACGGCGCCGGGGGGAGGGTCCGCGAGGCCGGCCCGCAGCGTGAGGACGTCGCGGTGCGACGGAAGGCCGTCGCCGGCCCGCCAGACGGGACGGTCCTTGTCTGCGGTCACGTCGCCCGATCGGGACGGGGCGCACGGACGTGCTTCTGGCGGTCGCTGACGAGCGGCCCTTCGACGACGCGGATCTTCATCGGCACCTGATAGCCGGGCAACCGCTCCGCGCAGAAGGTGCGGATGGCCTTGCGGGCCTCCGCCGCGGCGAGGTCGGTGGCCAGGACGACGTCGGCGCAGACCACCTGGCCGAGCAACGGGTGCGCCTCGCCGTAGACGACGGCGTCGGCGACGTCGGCGGAGTCGAGCAGCACGGACTCCACCTCCGTGGGGAAGACCTTCTCGCCGCCCACGTTGATCATCTCGGAATCGCGGCCGAGGATCCGCAGGTACTCGCCGTGCTGCTCGACGCGATCGCCCGTGCGGAAGTACCCGTCCTCGGTGAAGGGCGACGGCGCGTTGAGGTACCCGAGCATCGACGACCGCGCGCGGATCTCGAGCTTTCCGTCGACGACGCGGTGCTCGAACCCGCGACCCCCGATCTTCATGAGCAGGGAGTCGTCGGACTCCGACCGGGCGTCCATCACGCCGAGCTCGACGAGCCCGTAGGTCTGGCGCAGCTTGACGTCGGGGAATCGCTCGTGCATCCGTGTCAGGAGCGACTCCGGCATCGGCTCGGCGCCGTAGGTGATGACCTTGAGCGAGGACAGGTCGTAGCGGCCCTGCGCGCCGGAGATGAGCAGCATGTTCAGAAAGCTCGGCGAGGCCGGGAGGATCTCCAGCCCGAAGCGCTCGACCAGCGCGCAGACCGCGTCGGGCCGCCGGCTCTCGGGGCACGCGGCGAACCCTCCCGACGACAGCACCCGGAGCATCGTGTTGAGCCCGCCCCAGTGGTCGAAGAGCAGGACGTTGATCATGCGGATGGGCCTGCTCTCCGGGACGAACTTCTCCATCAGCAGCGAGAAGTCGTGGATCACGACCTTCGGCTCTCCAGAGGAGCCCGACGTGAACAGGATCAGACCCGCGAGCGACTCCTCCTTGAGGCCGCGCAGCAGGTCGTGCTCCTCCTGGTCGCCGGTGGGCAGCGGCGTGATCCGGATGTCGCCGGCACCCGGAGGCGGGCCGTCGGGCACCTCCATCCGGTACTCGGCGAGCGAGAGGCGTTCGAGCTCCTCGCCTCGCGCCTGCGCGGTCACGGGCGTCATCGGGATCGAGGTGCAGCGGCGCCGGGCGAGCTCCAGGATCACCGACGCGCTTCCCGGCCCGTGATCGCCGAGGACCACGACGCGGGCGCCGGCCGGCACGCCGGCGTCGTCGAGCGCCGCGCCGGCCGTGGCGCACCCGGCGACCACGTCGGCGTAGGTGGCCTCGCCCCAATGACCGCCGAGCGCCGGCCTGTCGCCGAACCCCTGCAGCCGGGAGAGGATGGACTCGACGGGACGCAGCTCGCCGGTCATGCCAGTGCAGCCGCCAGCGGCCCCGGAGCGCCATGCCCCGGGAGGAGGGTCAGGTTCGGGTCCAGCTCGGCCCGCAGGCGCTCCACCGTGCGGCGCTGCTCGTCGGGATCGGCACCGGGCAGCCGGGAGTCCGACAGGCCCGGGCCGAGGAGCGTGTCGCCGCCGAGCAGGTAGTCGCCGACCACGAACGCGTGGCTGCCCGGCGTGTGCCCCGGCGTCGGGACGCTGGTCATCCCGATCGCTCCGAAGCGCAGCTCGGGGCCGCGCTCGTCGATGTCGTCGCCGACCTCCGGGACGCGGACCTTGCGCTTGTACCCGCAGACGAAGCTGTGCAGGTTGGCGGCGCGAAGGATGGTCCGGTCGCGCCCGCTGATCGACAACGGCACGCCGCTGGCCTCGACGATGCCCGCCACACCGGCGATGTGGTCGAAGTGCCCGTGGGTGCACAGGATCCCGGCGAGCTCGAGGTCGCGGTCGCGGAGGACCGCCAGGACGTCCTCGCTGTCGCCGCCCGGATCAACGACGACCGCGCTTGTTCCCGAGACGACGAGGTAGCAGTTCTCGTTCCACGGGCCGCCCGGCAGCCGCTCGACTTCCGGGCTCTGCCTCAATGAGGCCCGCCCAGGACGAGCGTCTCGCCGGTGACCGCCGCGGCGTCCTCGGCGATCAGGAAGCCGATGGCGTGCATGAGCTGCGCGGGCGTGACCGCGGCGGGGTGGGAGAGGCGCGCCTCGTAGCGCCGGCGCGCGTCGTCCTGCAGGGCCTCGACCATCGGCGTTCCCTCGATGAACGACAGCGCGAGGCAGTTGAACGTCAGGCCGGTGCCGGCCAGCTCGACCGCATAGGACCGCACGACGTGCTCGAGCGCGACCTTCGAGGTGCCGTAGACGGCGTTTCCGGTCAGGGGGATGCGGGCGGCGATCGACGACAGTGCCACCACCCGCCCGAAGTCGTTGCGGCGCATCTCCTTGATGCCCTCGCGGATGACGTTCTGAGAGGCGACCACGTTGGCGGCGAGCACGTCGGCGAACCGGGCCCCGGACGTCGCGCCGAGCAGATCGGCCGAGAACATGCCCGCGGAGTGGATCAGGACGTCGGGCCCGGAACCGGACTTGCGCAGCTGCGAGAACGCCCGCCGGGTGGCCGACTCGTCGGTCAGGTCGCACTCGGTGCGCGTGACCCGTTCGTCACAGGCCCACTCGCCGACCGGAGAGCGTGCGAGCCCGACGACATCGTGGTCCTTCGCCAGGGCGCCGGCGACGATGGCCCCGACGCCACGGCTGGCACCGGTCACCACCACGCGGCTCACGTCGTGAGCCGTTCCGCGACGTACTGCGTCAGCGAGCCGACGGTGTAGAACGGGTTGTCGAGTGCCTCGAAGTCCAGCTCCATGGCCGCCTCGTCGAACAGCAGGATCTCCTGGTCGTAATCGTCGAGCACGTACTGCTCGATGGTGACGAACAGGTAGGCGAACGCGACCGAGTCCAGCGGGGAGGCGGGGCCGAGAAGCTCGGTCGCCGGGTCCTCAGAGATCGCGATCTCACCGAGCTGCTGATCGTTGACGTCGCGGATCGCGTTGGTGACGCATTTCTGCGCCATCTCCATCGTGGTGGTCATGGGCTCCCGTATCTGGTGCAGACGCCAGTCAGCGAGCACGCAGGGTAGCTGCACCTTTCGGCGCGGCGGCGGGCTCGCGGAGGCCCCGCGGAGGCCGCGAGGTTAGGGTGGCCGGGTGGCTTTCGGGGGCGTCAACCTGATCGGACACCTCCGAGCCGACGGGCTTGCGGGCCACTTCGCGCGCGCGGCGCTGCTCGCCCTCGACGAGGCGGACATACCGGTCTACCCGATCGCCCTGCCCGGCGCGGCCGACCGCGACAACGGCGTCCCGCGCACGGCCGACGCCGCGGGCGCGCCCTTCGCCCTCAACCTTGTCTGTGCCGCGGACCCGGGGGCGCTGCCGCCGGGAGACGTCGTGCGGTGGTGGACCGACGAGCCGCTGTGGGGCGCGGTGGCCCTGCCCATCGCGCTGCCGCCACGGGGGCTGTGGCCGGACCGCGGCACGTTCAACCTCCCGGACGGATGGCTGGCGCTCGTCCTCCTCGAGGTCGGCGAGGACCGCCCAGAGCTGCTCTCGGAGGCGCTCGCGGCGTTCGCCGCCGCCTTCCCGGACCTCGGGGCCGAGCGCCTCGTCGTCCACGCCCCGCGGTCCGGGCCCGCCGTGCGCGAGGCCCTCGCGGGGCGGCCGGAGGTCGTGGTCGTCGTCGACGACGTCGACGACTGGGAGCGAGGCGTGCTGATCGCGGGCTGCAACTGCGTGCTCGACACGGGCGCCGAGCCGCTGGCGGCGCTCGCCTCGGGCCACGCCGCGCTGCTCGGGCTGCCGGTCGCGCACGACGCCGAGGGGCTGCGGGCAGCGCGCATCGACGCTCCCGAGCTGCGGGCCCAGGTGGCGCGGGAGCGCCAGCGGATCCTGCGCGACCACGCTCCTGCGGCGGTCGGGCGGATGCTGCGCGACCGCCTGCAGATCGAGCGACCCCTCGTCGGCGCCGCGGACGTGCTCCCGGCCCTGCTGTCGGCGGAGCGGCGCCAGGATCGCGACGTCGCCCGCCTCGAGGCGCGGCTGTCCGACGTGATCGCCGCCCGCGACATCCTGGAGAACCGCGTCCAGCACGTCCTCACCGATCCCACGGTCCCCCCGGGACACGTGGTCGCCGTCGCCTCGCCGATGGCCGACCTGGTCGCGCGGCACCCGCCGGTGGACCCGCCGTGGACGCTCGAGTACAACGCGGCCAACCGGGCGCTGGTGGCCGAGGCGATCGCCGCACCGGACCTCGAGCGCTGGATCGTCGACCGCGGCGCGCTTCCCGAGGGGTTCGGCCGCGGCTACGACGAGCGGGTCGTCGAGTACCCGTGGGTCATGGCCCAGGGCCTCGGCGGGCGCACGCTCGACGCGGGCTCGGTCTTCAACCATCCCCATGTGCTCGAGCCCGTCCTGCGTGAGGTCACGACGCTCGACATCGTGACCCTGGCGCCTGAGCAATGGTCGTTTCCCGAGCTCGGAGCCACGTACGTGTACGCCGACCTGCGCGACCTGCCCTATCGCGACGGGCACTTCGAGACCATCGTCTGCGTCTCGACGCTCGACCACGTCGGGATGGACAACGCCGAGTACGGCATCGCGGAGCCGCGCGCCACCGACCCGGCCACCGAGGTGGATCGCGCCGTCGCCGAGCTCGTGCGCGTCCTCGCGCCGGGAGGACGGCTGCTCATCACGGTGCCCTACGGCGCGCCGGAGGACCACGGCTGGCTGCGCCAGTTCGACCAGGCCGGCGTCGCGCGCATCGTGGCGGCGGCCGCGCCGCTGAGCGCCCAGGTCGAGGTCTTCGGCTACGACACGGCCGGATGGCGGCGCGGGACGCTCGAGGATCAGGCGCAGGCGTCCTACCGCGACTTCCTTTCCGATCAGCGACCCGTGAGCGACGGAGCGGTCGCGGCACGGGCAGTGGCGTGCATCAGGCTCCAACGGATCTAGGATCGGGGGCGACCGATGCACATCTGCACCATCGTCTTCAAGAACTACCTCTCGTTCGCCCGCGTCCTGACGCGCTCGTTTCTGGAACATCACCCCGAGGGGACCTGCACGGTGCTCGTCATCGACGGCCCGGACGCGAGGATCGACCCGGCCGCGGAGCCGTTCGACGTGATCCTTCCGAAGGACATCGGGCTTCCGGACTTCCAGCGGATGACCGAGGACTACGACGTCACCGAGCTCTCCACCGCGGTCAAGCCCTGGCTCATGCGGACCCTGCTCGAGCGCCACGGGACGGTCTCGTACTTCGATCCGGACATCCGGGTCTACGACCGGATGGACGAGCTGCAGGGGCTCATCGAGGAGCACGGCATCGTGGTGATGCCGCACTTCACGGGCCCGATCCCGCTCGACGGCAAGCGGCCGAGCGAGAACGACATCCTCATCGCCGGCACCTACAACCTCGGCTACCTGGGGCTCGGCGACACCGACCAGGCCCGCGACATGCTCGACTGGTGGTCCGAGCGCCTCGAGCGCCATTGCCTGATCGATCCGGCCCGCGGCTTCTTCGTCGACCAGCGCTGGATCGACCTGGTGCCCGGGCGCTACGACCGCACCGAGATCTACCGCGACCCGGGCCACGACGTGGCGTACTGGAACCTCCCGCACCGCGAGGTGGGCCTCGACGGCGGGCGCTACACGGTCAACGGCCGGCCGCTGCGCTTCTTCCACTTCAGCGGCTTCGACCCCCGCACGCGGCACCTGCTCTCCAAGCACCAGGACCGGATCAGCCTGGCCGACGATCCCGTGCTCGCGCAGCTGTGCCGCGACTACGCGCAGGAGCTCGTCGACGAGGGCTTCCTGGAGACGACGACCTGGGAGACCGGCTTTCAGCTGTTCGCCGACGGGCGCAAGCTCAACCGGGTGCTGCGCCGGCTGCGGCGCGAGGCGCGCGAGGCCGGCGTCCTGAACGGCCCGATCACCACCGACCAGGGCCGTGAGGCGTTCTTCTCGTGGCTGCGCCAGCCGGCCCGCATCGGCGCCGAGGGGCACGTCAACCGCTACCTGCTGGCGGTGTGGGAGTCGCGCGCCGACCTGATGTCGGAGTTCCCGGACCTGCGCACGTCCGACGCCGACCGCTACGTCGAGTGGGCGCAGACGCACGGCTCCCAGGAGCCCGACATGATCGCCGAGCTGCTGCCGGAGGTCCTGCGGCTGCCCGACGGCACGCCGATCGACGGCGTGCTGCACGCCCTCTGGGTGGAGGCCTACCGGCTGCGCGCGCTCGACGAGCCCGTCACCACCCCCGAGGGCGCCGCGGAGTTCGTCGCCTGGCTCAACGGGCCCGACGCGATCGGCGGCCGGCGCGGCGTGACCCGCTACCTGCGCGGTGTCTGGAACAGCCGCGAGGACCTGCAGCGGACGATGCCGCACCTCAACGGCCCGGACGGCACCCGGCTCGTCGAGTGGGCCAGGGCCTTCGCCGCCGCCGAGGCCGGCGCCCCCGCGGCGCTGCTGCCATCGTCCGGCGGGGACGAGGACGACGGCAGCGAGCCGGAGTTCGACTTCGACGCCGCCGACGAGGCCGACGCCGTGATGGACCTCGACATCGACGCCGAGGGCTCCGTCGGCCCGCCCGTCGCGCACTGGGGCGTCAACGTCACGGGCTACCTCAACGCCGAGCTCGGCGTCGGCGAGGTCGCGCGCAAGATGATCAGCGCGCTCGACGCACGGGGGATCCCCCTGGTCGCACGCGGGCAGCTGGCTCCCGGCAGCCGCCAGGGTCACGCGTTCTCGACCAGCGGGTCGGAGGCGGCGCCGTTCCCGGTCAACCTCGTCTGCATCAACGCCGACGTCTTCCCGGTGTTCGGCAAGGAGGTCGGGCGCGGGTTCTTCCGCGACCGCTTCACCGCCGGCATGTGGTTCTGGGAGATCTCGAGCTTCCCCCACCGCTTCGCCAAGGCGTTCGAGTACGTCGACGAGGTGTGGGTGGCCACCCAGCACATCGCCGAGGCCCTCGAGCTCGAGTCGACCAAGCCGATCCGTCACGTGCGGGTGCCCATCGAGCTGCCCGACGGCATCGAGCCGGCCCGCGAGGAGCTCGGCATGCCGGACGGCTTCGTCTTCCTGTTCGTCTTCGACTTCCACAGCGTCTTTCGCCGCAAGAACCCGCTGGGCCTGATCGAGGCCTTCAACCGGGCCTTCCCCGACGGCGGCGCGTCGCTGGTCATCAAGACCATCAACGGCGACCACCATCCGGCGCGGGCCGAGCATCTGCGGGTCCTCGCCAGCGAGCAGCCCAACCTCTACCTGCTCGAGGACTACCTCAGCTCGGCCGCCAAGAACTCGCTGATCGCCAGCTGCGACTGCTACGTCTCGCTGCACCGCAGCGAGGGCCTCGGCCTGACCATGGGCGAGGCCATGTACCTCGGCAAGCCGGTGGTCGCCACGGGCTACTCCGGCAACCTGGACTTCATGACGCCCGAGAACAGCTGGCTCGTCGACTACGAGCTGGTCAACGTCGGCTCCGACGCCGAGCCCTACCCGGCGGACGCGCGCTGGGCCGAGCCCGACCTCGACCACGCGGCCGCCTGCCAGCGCGAGGTCTTCGACGACCCCGCCCTGGCGGCCGAACGCGGCCGCCGTGGCGCCGAGGACATCCGCCGGACCCACTCATCCGCGGTTGCGGGCGCGCGGTTGGAGGCAATACTGCAGGAGGTGACCCCGCCTCCCCGCTCCCAGCGGCCCGTGGCCGCAGCGACACCACCGCCCGTGACGGGCCGTGGCAGCCGTCGCGCCGTCAACGCCCTGACCGAGGAGGTCGCGGCGCTGTCTGAGGTGGTGCAGGGCCTGCAGGACCGTCTCGAGGAGGCGGAGCGAGCCCGCGTCGCCGGCGACGCCGACGCCGCCGCGCAGGTCCGCAAGCTCGGGGCTCGCCTCGACGACATCTCCGCGACGCTGGGCGCGCTGCGCAGCTCCGCCGACACCACCGCGCGCGACTCGCGCTAGCGGCCGCCGAGTTCGCGCAGTCGCCGCCGCGCGGCGCCGGCGACCCGGCGGGCCGTCCACGGAGGGGCGACCGGGGCCACCGGGATCCGAGCCCTGGCCTCCAGCACGTGCTCGAGCCGCCGGCGCGCGATCGCGCCGGCCCGCTCCGGGCTCAGCTGCTCGGTGATGTCGCGCCGGGCGCGCACACCGCGCGCCCGCGCCAGCGCGGGGTCGTCGAAGACGGCGCGCATCTGCCGTGCCGCGTCGTCGAGGTCGGGCTCGGCCCAGGTGCCCTCGGCGGGATAGATCTCGGCGTCACCGCCGACCTGCGTGAGCGTGTAGTCGACCAGGTAGGAGTTGCCCGGGCCCATGAAGTCCAGGTTGCCGGAGTACGCCGTGGCGATCACCGGCTTGCCCATCGCCATGCACTCGGCCAGCGGCAGGCCCCAGCCCTCGCTGCGGTGCAGCGAGACGTAGCAGTCGCAGCTGCCCAGCAGGCCGTTCTTGTCGGCGACGCTGAGCGACTCGTCGATGACGAACACGTCCGGCCGGTCGCGCGCCGCGAACAGCAGCGCCTCGAGGTCGGCCGGCCGGTCGCTGCCGTGGATCGTCTTGATGACGAGGTGCGGCCCCTCGCCGGGCGCGAACGCGCGCTTGAACGCCTCGATGACCCCGACGGGGTTCTTGCGCTGCACCGTCGAGAAGAAGTCGAACATGAACATGAACCGGAACCCGCCGGGCAGGCCGAGCTCGGGCGCCGGGCCGGGCTCGGGCGCCAGGACCGGGGGCGGGATCGGGATGACCGGCACCGGGGACACCCGGCCGAGGTTCTCGGCGATGTAGCGGCTGTAGACCCAGATCTCGTCGAGGAGCCGGAACGACTCGTCCCAGCGCCGCGGCACGACGTCGGTCTCCCAGGCCCAGACCCCGATGTTGTGGCGCCCGGCGAGGAACTGCTCGCCGATCTGGCGGGTGAAGCGCGGGAGCTCGTCGGCGTTGACGCAGACGAGGTTGAACGGCGCGTCATCGAGCTCGGGACGAGCGGCGAAGCCGACGCGCGTGTAGCTGCGCTGCGCCGCGGCACGCTGCTCGACGGGAAGCGCGGCGTCGACGGTGCGCGTCCCCACGGGCACGCCCGCGGTGTCGAGCCCGAGCACGTAGAGCCGTGCCGCCTCGCCGAGCCCGAGCGTGCCGGTGAAGTAGCCCGCCACGTTGATCGAAGGCGCGGCCGTGCGCGTCACCGCGCCCTGGACGTGGGCGGGCGCGGGCGGCAGGAAGGCATCCGGGATGTCGAGCTCGCGCCGGCCGAACACCCACGCCCAGCCCGCGAACTGCTCGCCGTCGGGGCCGTCGAGGTCCGGATAGGCGACCGGCAGGTCCGGCCGGTCGTGGTAGGCCCGCAGCAGGTAGCGCGAGATCCCGGCCCGGGCGCCGGGGCCGGCCGGCGCGCGCAGCCAGGCCATGAAGCGCTCGGTCCCCTCCGCCGAGAACGGGTCGCCGAAGTCCTCGCCGGCGGCCAGTGCCTCGACGTAGAGGCGCAGGAGGCGGTCGCTGAACACCTCGCCGTTGGCCAGCGTCCGGCCGACCTGGGCGCGGTGGGGAAGATCGACGAGGCCGCGGTCGCGCAGGCGCTTGGCGTAGCCGTCGAGCAGCGCCGCGAGCTGCGCGTTGCCCGCGGGCGTCACCCGGGTCAGGTGGGCGGCGATCAGATGGGGCTGATCGGGCCGGAAGCCGTGCAGGGCGACCGAGGCCGCTGCGTCGAGCGAGCGCTCGTGCAGGTTCCAGCCGCTGACCTCCAGCGTCGAGTCCCGCAGCTGTCCCACGTCGGGATGCAGCGGCGCCGCGAGATCGAGGATGCGCTTGAGCTGGCGACGTCCCTGATCCGCGCTGCCCGCCGCCTCGGTGGCGGCCAGGTAAACGATCAGGTCGCGGGCGCGCTGGGCCCACCAGTCGAGGAACCGCGTCGCGGCCTCGCCCGGGCGCAGCGCGACGAAGCCCGGGTCGATGCGGCCGTCCTCGCGCACGTCGACGTCGGACGGCCGCTTGCCGTCCTCGGGCAGCGGGGCGGACGTGCGAGGGCTGAGCAGGACCGGCGCCCGCTCGAGCTCGCGGGCGATGGCGTCGAGCGGCGCGAGGACCTCGTGGGCGGGGTCGAGGTAGACGAGCGCGTCGCCGGCCTCGTCGCCGAGCAGCTTCTGCAGCAGGTGGGGCTGCAGCAGCAGCGCGAGGTCCTCCGCGGTGTGACGCGGCGCGATCTCCTCGTAGGCCGGGAGCTGCAGCTCGGCGGGCGTGATGACGTCGAACGGCTCGTCGGGACGCAGCTCCGGGCGGCCGAGCAGCAGCGTGACCAGCCGGGTGCCCGGATGGTGCTCGTCCAGCCGGTCGGCCAGCGAGCGGACGTGCGGCAGCTCGAGCACCGTGGCGCTCGTGCAGAACCTCATGGCGCGGGCGACCGCTCCGGGGGCTCGAGCGCCTCGATCCGGGAGCGCAGGACCTCCAGGGCCGCGACGATGTCCTCGAGCGCGATGTCGGCCCGCCGCAGCTGGGCACGGACGTCATGGCGAAAGCGCGTGTCCTCGGCCTCGAGACGGTCGAGGCGCTGCGCGAGCTGATCGACGGCGCCGGGCGTGACGGGCGAGGGCGGAGGCACGATGCGTCGTTCTACCAGGGTCAGCGCTTGATGACGTAGCGCGCGTCCTCGTCCATCCAGTTGATCAGGTGCGCGGGCTGCACCTGGGCGAGGAACTCGTCGACGGCCGCGCGGCAGCCGTCGTAGGTCGCGTAGTCGTCGATGACGACGAGCCCGCCGGGCACCACCTGCGCCCAGAAGGTCTCCAGGCACAGCTTCGTCCCCGCGTAGAAGTCCGCGTCGAGGTGCAGGAGCGCCACAGGCCCGATGGTCGGCGCGGCTTCCGCGACGGTGTCCTGGAACCAGCCCAAGTGGAAGTGCACGAGCGCCGCGTCGTACCCCGCCTGGTCGACGACCACGGTGCGCGCCTCGGGAACCGTCCCGTGCCCGCCAAAACGGTCGTAGACGCCGCGCAGGGCGCGCAGACGGCCCCGCAGCGGCCCGGTGACGCCGCTCTGCTCCCGGGACTCGCGCACGGCCCGCTCGCCGTCGATGGCCTCGTCGGGCTCACAGATGTCGTCGTAGGCGTCGAACAGGTGCAGCGGCCGCGCTCCCGCACCGTGGTCGAGGCCCGCGCGCGCCAGCACCGCTGCCGCTCCGCCCTTCCAGACGCCGCACTGGACGATCGCGCCGGGCAGCGCGGCGGTCTCGCAGTAGGCACCCAGCCCGTAGAGCGTCTGCAGGCGCCCGGGCGGGAGCATGGTCGTGCCCGCGACGAGCTCCGTCGCCGCTTCGGCCCCGGGCCGGCTTTCGTGTGGCGCCAGGGGAGACCATGCGGGGATCGGGATCTGCTCGGCCATATGCCCCCGGATGGTGACAGCGCGGCTACCGTTGGACCCGTGCAGGCAGCGGCAACAGACGCCACGGCCGTCTTCGTCGACGGCGTGAGCAAGACGTTCCATCTTCCCCACGAGCGCAGCCACACGCTCAAGGAACGTGCCCTGCACCCGTTCCGGCGGTCGTCGGGCGAGCGTTTCCAGGCACTCGACGACGTGTCGTTCACCGTCGAGCGCGGCGAGTTCTTCGGCATCGTCGGCCGCAACGGCTCGGGCAAGAGCACGCTGCTGAAGTGCCTGGCCGGCATCTACGGCACCGACAGCGGGGCGATCTACGCCAAGGGCCGCATGGCGACCTTCATCGAGCTGGGCGTCGGCTTCAACCCCGACCTCGCCGCCCGCGACAACGTCCAGCTCAACGCGATCATGCTGGGGGTCGACCCGCGCGAGGCGCGGAGGCGGTTCGAGGAGGTCATCGCCTTCGCCGAGCTCGAGGAGTTCGTCGACCTCAAGATCAAGAACTACTCGTCGGGCATGCTCGTCCGGCTCGCGTTCGCCACCGCGATCCAGGCGGACTCCGACATCCTGCTCATCGACGAGGTCCTGGCGGTCGGCGACGCCGCGTTCCAGCAGAAGTGCTTCGACGTGTTCAACCGCCTGAAGGCGGCCGGCAAGACAATCCTGTTCGTGACCCACGACATGGGCACGGTCACCCGCTTCTGCGACCGGGTGATGCTGCTCGAGCGCGGCCGGACCGTCGCGCTCGGCGCCCCCGCGGAGGTGGCCGACGAGTACCTGCGGCTGAACTTCCAGGACGACGAGCTGCCGGTCCCCAAGCGCGGACACTGGCGCAACGGCCCGACCGAGATCCTCGAGGTCTGGACCGAGGACGGCTCGGGCGAGCGCCGCGCCCTCTACATGGCCGGCGAGAACTCCGTCTTCCGCGCCCGCGTGCGGTTCCACGAAGCGATGCTCGACCCGACCTTCAACGTCGTGTGGATCAACGAGCAGGGCACCGCGGTGTTCGCCGTCGCCACCGCCAGCCAGCTGCCGCACACCGGGTACTTCGAGGCCGCCCAGGAGGTGACGTTCACCGTCAACTTCCAGGCGGGCTTCGCGCCCGGCACCTACACGATCGCCATGAACATCGGCCGGCAGGGCGAGCTCGTGGAGCGCTGGGACGAGGCCCACAGCATCCGCATCGCCAGCGCCACGGCGGGCGGCGCGCTCGTCGACTTCCCGCACACGCTGATCATCGAGCGCCGCAGCGCCGATCAGCTGACGGCCGAGGCACCGACGTGAGCGCCGACAGCCATCCCCTGATGGGCCGGCCGATCGCCGGCCCCTCGGCGCTCGGCGGGGACTGGCGGCGCTTCCTGCTGCTGACGTGGACCCTGGCCGTCACCGAGTTCAAGCTGCGCTTCTTCGGCTCGATCCTCGGCTACGTGTGGACGCTGATGCGGCCGCTGATGCTCTTCGGCGTCCTGTACGTCGTCTTCACGCAGTTCATCACCGTCTCGGACCATCCGCTGTTCCCGGCGTCCCTGCTGCTCGGGGTCGTCCTGTTCACGTTCTTCGCCGAGGCGACCGGCGGCGCGGTGCGCTCCGTCGTCGACCGCGAGAACCTCGTGCGCAAGATCCACTTCCCGCGCATGGCGATCCCGCTCTCGGTCGTCCTGCTGGCGACCATCAACTTCGCGCTGAACATGATCGTCGTGCTGATCTTCGGGCTCGCCGTCGGGATCAAGTTCCACTGGACCTGGCTCGAGATGCCGTTCCTGCTGGTCGGCCTGGCGATGTTCGCGACCGGCTGCGCGATGCTCCTCTCGGCGCTCTACGTCCGCTTCCGCGATCTCGAGCCCATCTGGGAGGTGGTCCTGCAGATGGTCTTCTACGGCTCGCTGATCATCGTGCCGTTCGAGACCGTCGCGGCCAAGTACGAGACGCTCGCCAAGCTGCTGCTGATCAACCCGGTGGCCGCCGTGATCGAGCAGGCGCGCTACGCGTTCGTCGATCAGGACATCCCCGCCGCGGCGAGCGCGATGGGCGGCGTGGTCACGCTCCTGGGCCCGATCACCATCACGCTGGTCACCTTCTTCCTGGGCCTGTGGGTGTTCAACCGGGCGGCGCCGCGCGTCGCCGAGGAGCTGTGACGCGGACGAACCCGCTCGCCGGCCTCTGGCGTCGGGCGGTCCTGACATATCGGTACCTCGGCCCGCGCACCGTCGCGCTGCGGGTCCTGACCTTCCCGCTGCGCTTCACCCCGCTGCGCAGCCGCATCGACGCCGGCAGCGGCGCGATCGAGTTCGAGCGCCGCGAGGCCGCCCGGTGGTACCGGGAGCGCGGGCGCCCGGTCACGGTGGCGATCCCGGCCTACGGCCCGCCCGACGACGTGATCGCCGCCGTGCGCAGCATCCGCGCGACGACGCCGGCCGAGCAGGTCCGCATCGTCGTCGCCGACGACGCCAGCGCGCCCGAGCACGTCGCCCGCCTGCGCGAGATCGAGGGCATCGAGCTCATCGAGGGCGCCGAGAACGTCGGCTTCGCCGCCAACGCCAACCGGGCACTGGCCGCGGCCGACCCGGCTCACGACGTCGTGCTGCTCAACGCCGACGTCGTCGCCCACGAGCACTGGCTGGCCGCGCTGCAGAAGGCCGCCTACGAGCGCGACCGCGTCGCCATCGTCGGCGCCAAGCTCCTCTATCCGGACGGCCGGATCCAGCACGCCGGCGTGCACCGCAACATCGACGCGCCGCAGTGGTTCGACCACCGCTACCGGTTCAAGCCCTCCGAGCACGGCCCCGCCAACGTGCCCGGGCCCGTGCTCGCGGCCACCGGCGCCTGCCTGTATGTGCGCCGCGCGTTCATCGACGAGGCCGGCCTGCTCGACGAGCGCTACCCGATGGCCTACGAGGACGTCGACTGGTGCCTGCGCGCGTGGGCGGCCGGCTGGAGCGTCGAGTACGCCCCGACCGCCGTCCTCACCCACAAGGAGTCCGTGTCGCGCGGCACGACGGTGGGCGAGCGCGAGCGCATCTCCCAGGAGGCGTTCTGGGCGCAGTGGGGCGGGTTCCTCGAGCAGCGCGACGTGCGCACGCCCGAGGGCCGGCTGCGGATCGTCTACGTGACCGAGGACACCGGTGTCGGTGGCGGGCACCGCGACGTCTTCGAGCACCTCAACCGCCTGCAGGAGCGAGGCCACGAGGTCGCCCTCTACACGCTCGAGCCGGCGCCCGACTGGTTCCCGCTCGAGGCGCCCGTGCACTCCTTCGAGGACTACGACGCGCTGGCCGCCGCGCTGGCGCCGGTCGACGCCATCAAGATCGCCACCTGGTGGCACACGGCCGAGTCGGTCTTCCGCGCCTCGATGGCCCGGGGCGTCCCGGTCTACTTCGTCCAGGACATCGAGACGTCCTATTACCCCGACGACCGCCGGGCGCGCGACACGGTGCTCGACAGCTACCGGGCCGAGTTCCGCTACATGACGATCTCGGGGTGGAACCGCGAGCGGCTGGGCGAGCTGGGCCGCGACGCCGAGCTGATCCCGCCGGGCATCGACCTCGACACGTTCCGCCCGCTCGAGGACGCCCAGCGGGCCGACGACGTCGTGCTCGCCGTGGGCCGGACCAACCCACTGAAGAACCTCCCGCTGACCGTCAAGGCGTTCGGCCGCCTGCGCAAGCCGGCCCCGCGCCTCAAGCTCTTCGGCGTCGAGCCCGAGCTCGGGCCCAGGCACGGCGCCGAGTACGTCGTGCGGCCGAGCGACGAGGGTGTCAACGCGCTGTTCAACGAGGCGACGGTCTTCGTCCAGACCTCGCGCCACGAGGGCTTCGCGCTCCCTCCGCTCGAGGCCATGGCCACGGGCGGAGCGGTGGTCTGCACCGACGCCCACGGCAACCGCGACTTCTGCGTCGACGGCGGCAACTGCCTGATGCCCGAGGCGAATCCGCGGGCGGTGGGGGACGCCATCCAGCAGTTGCTCGACGACCCGGCGCTGCGCGAGCGGCTCGGCGAGGAGGGCCGCCGGACCGCCCAGGGCTACGCCTGGACGGTGCGCATCGACGCCCTCGAGGCCTTCCTCGACGGTGTCGCCGACGGCCAGGAGCGCGCGCCGTTGCCCGGAGCCCGTCCGGGCGCCGACAGCGGCTGATTTCAGGTCCATCGCAGAATTGCCGATGTGTCCTACATGCACGTGTTCCCGCGGTGGGCCCCTGCCCTTCTGGCCGCCCTTCCCTTCGTCGTCGTCGCTCCGGCACACGCCGAGAAGCTGACCCTGGGCAGCGACCTCAGCGGCGCCGCCACGCAGACCGAGGCGCAGGGCGCCGACACCGCGTTCTGGACCACCACGATCCGGGGCGGCGGCGTGGACATCCCCGCCGACGGGCAGGTCCTCTCGATCCAGGTCAAGGGCTCGGCTCTGACGGAGAAGGGTGCTCCGAACGGCCCGGCGAACATGGTCCACTTCCAGAGCCTCGACCCGGCGACGGCCAACGGCGCGCGCACGGTGTACCTGACCAGCGGGTTCTTCGACATGCCGGTCGACAACCCGGGCGCCGTCACCACCTTCACGCCCGAGAACCTGTGCGTGCGCCAGGGCGGCGCGGTCGCGTTCAACACCATCGGCGGCTTCGGCTGGGCGGGCGGCGACCCGTTCAACCCGAACCCGATCCAGAACCCGCCGTCGTTCTACAAGCAGGGCACGCCGTGGCAGATCTTCTCCGCCAGCTCGACGTCATCGACGGCGTGGTTCTCCAAGGACAGCGGCACCAAGAACGGCAACACCCTCACGCCGGCGGGCGGGACCGACGCCCTCGGCGGCTACGGCGGCCAGCTGCAGGGCAAGGAGCTGCTCATGCAGGTCATCGTCGGCACCGGCGACGATCGCTCGGAGTCCTGCGGCGGCCCGCGCCGGCACCCGGACGGCACGCTCGTCCAGACCGGCCCCGACCCGTCCTACATGAAGGTCGTCAGCTCGGGCGGCAAGCCGCAGCAGCCCTACGTGACCAAGGACCGCAAGTTCACCACCGGCGTCTACTGCGGCGGCGAGGCCAACCCGTACTGCTCCGGCACGGCGACGATGCTCATCGGCAAGCGGATCATCGCCAAGGCGCTGTTCAACGTGCCCGCGATGAAGACCGGCAAGGTCCCGATGCGCCTCTCGGCCAAGGACTTCAAGACGCTCGACAAGTCCCGGACCAAGAAGCTCAAGGTCACCTACGTGCTGACGACCGCGTTCGGCGTCTACACGTCGACGCTCACGCTCAAGCGCTAGCGCCGGGCATGCCCACGTTCCGCTGGATCCTGCCGCTCGTGTCGCTGCTCGCGTTCGCGCCCGCCGCGCACGCCGACAAGCTCACGCTGGGCAGCGACCTCAAGTCCGCCGCCACGACGCCCGTGCCCCAGGGCGCCGACACGGCGTACTGGCCGGCGACGATCGGCGGCGACGCGATCACCGTGCCCGAGGACGGCCAGATCATCTCCGTCCGGATGAAGGGCGCGGCGATGACCGAGCCCGGAGCGGGCCCGCCCGCCAACATGATCCACTTCCAGTCGCTCGAGCCGGCGGCGCGCAACGGCGCCCGCGAGGTCTTCCTGACCAGCGGCTTCTTCGACATGCCGATCGACACGCCGGACGCGATCACCACCTTCGCCCCGGAGAACCTCTGCGTGCACAAGGGCGGCTCCTACGCGTTCAACACGATCGGCGGCTTCGGCTGGAACGGCGGCGATCCGTTCAGCCCCAACCCGATCAACCTCGCCCACTACAAGCAGGGCACGCCGTGGCAGATCTTCGCCTCCGTGCGGGGATCGACCACCGCCTGGTTCTCCAAGGACGGCGGCACCAAGAACGGCAACCTGCTGACGCCGTCCGGCGGCGTTACCGCGCTGGAGGGCTACGGCGCCGTCCTGCGCGCCCGCGAGATGCTCATGCAGGTCGTCGTGGCCACGGGCCAGGACCGCTCGGAGCCCTGCGGCGGCCCGCGCCGCCATCCCGACGGCACGCTGGTCGAGCCCAAGGTCCGCCAGCTGCGGGTCGCCGGCGGCGCCGAGCAGCGCCCCTACGTGACCAGGGACCGCCGGTTCACCACGGGGGTCTACTGCGAGACGCCGGGCGAGACGTGCCGCGGCCGCGCGGTCCTGCGTGTCGGACGGCGGACCATCGCCACCGTGCCCGTCACGGTCCCGTCGCAGAGCTCGCTGCGCGTCCCGATGCGCCTTCCCGCCTCGGTTTTCCGGGTCCTCGACCGCCAGGGCTTCCTCCGCGTCACCTACGTGCTGACCTCCCAGTTCGGCACCGTGACGCAGGCGCTCAGCCTCAATCGGTAGATAGCCCGGGGCACAATCCGGGGACACGTAGGGCATGCACCCCGCTCTTCGAGCGGCGGTGGCCCTGGTCGTCCTGATCTGTGCGGCGCCCGCGAGCGCCGACCGGATCAAACTCGGCAGCAACCTCAGGGCTCCCGCTGCCGTGACCCTGTCCCAGGGCGCCGACACCGCCTACTGGCTGACCAACAGCCGCGGCCGCGCGATCCGCGTGCCCGTCGACGGGCAGGTCGTCGAGGTCCGGATCAAGGGCGCGGCCGTCACCGAGCCCGGCGCGGGCCCGCCGGCCAACATGGTCCACTTCCAGAGCCTGTCGGAGCCCAAGCGCAGCGGCGCTCGCGAGGTCGTGCTGACCAGCGCCTTCTTCGACATGCCCATCGACCGGCCGGCGGCGACCACCCGCTTCGAGCCCGAGAACCTCTGCGTGCCGAAGAACGGGGCCGTCGCGTTCAACACGATCGGCGGCTTCGGGTGGAACGGCGGCGACCCGTTCGATCCCGATCCGATCGACACCACCCACTACCAGCGGGGCACGCCGTGGCGCATCTTCGGTTCGGTGAACCGCTCGACGACCGCGTGGTTCTCCAAGGACGGCGGCACCAAGAACGGCAACCTGATGACGCCCTCGGGCGGTACGGGTGCGCTCGACGGCTACGGCCGCGTCGAGCGCCGGACCGAGCTGCTGATGCAGGTCGTCGTGGCCACGGGCACGGACCGCTCGGAGCCCTGCGGCGGCCCGCGCCGGCACCCCGACGGCACGCTGGTCGCGCCGAAGGTCCGCGAGCTGCGAGTCGCGGGCGGCAGCGAGCAGCGCCCGTACGTCACCAAGGACCGGCGCTTCACGACTGGCGTCTACTGCGAGACGCCCGGCGAGGCCTGCGCCGGCCGCGCGATCCTCAAGATCGGCGACCGGACGATCGACGAGGCCGAGGTCACGACGCCGTCGCAGTCCTCGTCGCGCGTGCCCATGCGGCTCGGCGCGTCGGACTTCGCGGTGCTCGACCGGCAGGGCTTCCTGCGCGTCACCTACGTGCTGATCTCGCAGTTCGGCAGGACGACGGCGACGCTCAGCCTCAACCGGTAGAGCGCCGGCCGCCGACGCACTCCGGGTGGCGCGCCTGCAGCCACCGATAGAAGCTGCCCGCGGGTGCGGTCTCGAAAGGGTCGCCGAAGCCTGCTGCCACGTGGTCGTCGAGTCCGGCGTACACCGCCCGAGCAGCGGTGCTGATCGCGATGCCGTTGTCGAAGCGCGTGCAGGCCTCAGGACCCGGATCCTCAACCGGGGCTCCGGCGTTCGTGAGGGCCGCGGCGTACGCGTCGAAGACCGCGCGCGCTTCCCCGACGTCCGCCGGCTCCAGCCGTCCGCTGTGGCGGGTGATGGTGTCCGGCGCGTCGACGCGAAAGCCGCTGAAGTGCAGCAGTGCCGCTCGCCCCTGGCGGAGCTCGTCGAGGCGCTCGGGGAGGTTCCAGTGGGCGACGTTGAACGCCGGGTCGCGATCGACGTGCACGTCGCGGAACAGCCCCGGAACGAGATCCAGCCACGTCTGGTCGAAGTGCAGCCCCTCCTGCCGGGCGTGCCGGCAGTCGCGCCGGAGACGGTCCTGCCACCAGTCCAGGAACCGCAGGCCCTCCGGACGGCCCGAGACCCCGATGACGCCGCCGTTGAAGACGCCGGAGGTCAGGATGTTGAGCTCGCGCTCGGCGTCGCCTGCGCCGGCCAGCGGCTCGGTCAGGTGCGGAGAGAGGACGACCGCGTGGTGCTCCACCTTGGACAGGAGAGCGGAAAGCGGCGCGAGCACCAGGACGTCGGCGTCGATGAAGAGGGCCGCGTCGTGGTGGGCCAGCATGTGGCGCAGCAACTGCGGTTTCGCCGCGACGGTGATCTGCTGAGGGTCGTAGCGAAAGCGCCAGCGGCGCAGGTCGTCGATCGCGAGGTCGTCCAGTCCGAGCACCTCGAAGGGCTCGTCCGCGTGCCGATCGGCATCCTCGCCCACGACGACGGTCACGAGCCGCAGCTCCGGGTGGTGGCGATGCAGCGATGCCGCTGCCACGCGGGCGAACGGCAGGTAGTTGGGGCGCACGATGGTGCCTACGGCGATGCTCAAGGGGAAGCTTCCAGGAGGCGTGGATCGATGCCGTGCTCGCCTGCACCCGTGTTGAGGAACCAGCCGAGGAGCTCGTCGAGGCCGCCCGGTTCCAGGGCGCGCGGGTAGGCGGCGCGGACGTCGGGGCGCCTGTCGTAGATCGCGTCGAGCAGCCGCGGCACGCCCGGGCGGTCCGCGCTCGGCTCGCGCAGCCATGACCGGAACGACCCCGCGCCGGTCGCGAACGGGTCGCCGAGCCCGGCGGACTCGTCCCTGCCCTCGAGATGGAGCTCACGGGCCAGGTCCGGGATCGGCAGCCCGTCGGCGAAGGTGCCGAACGCGTACGGCCACTCCGCCGCGGCCTCGTGACCTGCGCCGAGCAGCGCGCTGCGAAAGCGCTCGAACAGCTCGGCGGCCTGGCCGAGCTCGTGCACCGCGCGCCGGTCGTCATAGCGCGTGACCCGGTCCGGGTCCTCCGGGCGGTAGCCGCTGAAGCGGACAAGCCGGCACGGGCGTCCGAGCGCCGTGACGTGGTCCCCGTCGACCAGCAGGTCGCGCTCCTCGACGTTCCAGTGCCCGACGTTGAGGCCGGGATCGCGGAGGATGCCCACGCTGTCGAACATCGCGGGCAGCAACGCGCTCCAGCGCTGCTCGTAGTGCATGCCTTCACCCACGGCATGCAGGCAATGGTGCTCCAGGCGCCGCTTCCACCATGCGAGCATCGCCCGGCCCGAAGCCCGAGCCGCGACGCCGAGCAGCCCGACGTTGTAGGCCCCGGCCAGGATCACGTTGCGCTCGCGGGCCGACCGTTCCGGGCCCTCGATGGGCGCGAGGAGATGGGGCGTCAGGAGGATGTCGTCGGTGGCCAGCCGGTCGAACTCGGGGGCGAGGGAGCCGAGCACGAGCGACTCCTGCTTGATGAACATCACGCGCTCGTAGCCACGCGTGAAGAGCTCGGCGATCAACCACGGCGTGAGTGCGTAGCTCAGCGGCTGCTTGGGGTAGCGAAACCGCATGAGCCCAGGCTCCGGAGCCTCGAGCTCGTCCAGCTCGATCAGCGTGAACGGTTCGCGTTCCGGTTCGAAGCAGTCCTGGACCTCGTCGGCCAGCAGCACGTAGAACGGGACATCGGGGTGATGGCGGCGGAACGACGCGGCGACGACCCTCGCGTGGGCCAGATGATCCTTGGCGGCAACCGTCGCGGCGCAGAGGGTCATGGACGGGCGTGGGCGACCGCGACCGGAAGACCGGTGGGCGGCAAGGCGAACGGCTCGCGGATCTCGACATCGCGGAAGCCCGCGTGCGCCAGCATCTCGGCCAGCGCCGCCGGCGTGAACCACCAGTACGTGCGGCGCGAGCCGATGGGCTCGCCGTTGGCCTCCTCGACCCCGCGGGCACCGAAGCGGACGACGGGCTCGCCCGGGCGCGCGTCGGCGAGGGAGGGGTCGATGGCCGTCTCGAGGATCAGCATTCCACGCGTGACCGAGCGCAGGGCGAGAAGCGCCTGCATCGGATGCATGAGGTGCAGGAGCAACGAGCCGCAGAACACCAGGTCGAACACGCCGTGACGCGCGACGTCGAGCTCATAGATGCTCCCGCGCCGGTATTCGACGGCGGACCCCAGGGTCGCGTGGGCGAGCTCGAACAGCGGGCGATGCCGCGTGAGGCCGTGCCGGCGGGGAACCGTCGGCACCCAGTCGGCCGCCTCGTCGCCCGGCAGATCCATGGCCACCACGTCCGCGCCGCGGCGCTCGAGCTCGAAGGAGAAATACCCGTTCGCCGGGCCGACGTCGAGCACCCGCTGACCGGTCAGGTCCTCCGGGAAGCTGTAGCGATCGAGCACGGAGCGATGGTCGTAGACGCCGCGGGTGACGACACCAGGGGCGAGCTCGATGGTGTGGTACCACCCGTCGAGGCGCGGGTCGTCGGGGGACGTCAGCGCCTCGGGGCTCATCCCCGGCGGCTCGCCTCGAGGTCCTGCTGAAGCGCCTCCAGCACGCGGACCACACGCAGGCCGTTGGCGCCGTCCGAGCGCGGCGAGCGGCCTTCGCGGATCGCCGCGACGAACTCGCCCGTGGCGATCTTCAGCGGCTCGGCCGCCGGCACGCGGGGGTTCCAGATGTCCCCGCTGCGGGTGATGTACTCGCCGTAGCCCTCGGCCTTCTCGTCGAAGCCCTTGTCGTAGACCGTCAGCTTGCGCTCGAGCTCCATGTCGTCGAACGTGGCCATCCGCTTGGAGCCGACGACGGTGAACCGCCGCTCCTTGTGCGGGTCCAGCCAGCTGAGGTGCAGGTGCGCGCTCAGGCCGCTGGGGAAGCGCAGGAACGCGAACACGACGTCCTCGACGCCCGGCTGCATGTAGCACTCGCCGCGCGCGCTCATGTGCACCGGCTCCTCGCCGCCGGCGAGGTGCAGCAGGACGCTGACGTCGTGGGCGCCGAGGCTCCACAGCGCGTTCTCGTCGGCCCGCAGCTTGCCGAGGTTCAACCGGTTGCCGTAGATGTAGTGGATGTCGCCGAGCTCGCCCGAGTCGACGATCTCCTTGAGCTTCTCGACGCCCGGGTGGTACTCGAGCAGGTGGTCGACCATCAGCACCTTGCCGGCCGCGTCCGCCGCGGCGACGGCGCGCTCGGCGTCGGCGACCGACTGGGCCAGCGGCTTCTCGACGAAGCAGTGCTTGCCCGCCTCGAGCACGGAGACGGCGTGGTCGGCGTGAAACGGCACGGGCGTGGCGAGCACGACGGCGTCGAGGCTGTCGTCGGCCAGCAGCTCGGCCATGTCGGTGGTCCGGCGGGCCGCCGGGTGGTTGGGTCCGATGCGCTCGAGCTCCTCCTCGCGCCCGTCGCAGAGCCAGGTCAGCTCGCAGCCCGGCTGCGCGTCGAAGTTGCGCGCGAGGTTCGGGCCCCAGTAGCCGAGCCCGACGACGCCGATCCGCAGGTTGGTCATCGGGGCGGCAGGCTACTGACGCGCATGAGCTGGAGACGCCCGTCGCGACGCGAGCGGGCATCTATAGCCTCCGCTCATGACACGGCCGCTGACGCCCCCCGTTCCGTGTCCATGACCGCCACGTGAGCCGGACGCCGTTCCGGGTCGCCTTCCTGACGCCGAAGCACTTCGGACCCTATATCGGGGGCGGGGAGCGCTACCCGTTGAATCTGGCCCGCGGTCTGATCGCGGCCGACTCCGATGTGCACGTCGACATCGTCGCGCCGGGCCCGGTGGTCGGTTCCGTGGTGGCCGGCCCGCGCTTGAACCTCTGCACCGTGCCGGTCGCCGTCGAGGGCGAGAGCGATCTCGACCACATCGCGCCGGAGATATGGGAGCCCATCGAGCGGTGTGATGTGGTGCACGTCCACCAGGCGTTCACGCGCGCGAGCCAATTCGCCATCCTGATCGCAAAGCTCCTCGGAAAGCGGCTCGTCGTGACGGACCATGGGGCGGTCAGCAACCACATCGAGCACGACGTCCACTACCTCGATCTGGTCGACCTCTTCGTCTTCCAGTCGCAGTTCGCGCGTGGGCGTTTGGAGGCGAACCGGCCCCACGTCGTCCTACCCGGCGGCGTCGATCACCGGTTCTTCTGCCCCGGACCTTCGCCGTCCCAGCGCTCCCACGTGTTGTTCGTGGGCCGGCTTCTCCCCCACAAAGGAGTCGACCGTCTTCTCGCCGCGCTTCCTCCCGAGGTGCCGTGCGTCATCGCCGGCCGTCCGTATGACCCGGATTACACGGCCTACGTGCACGCGCTGGGTCGCGGCCGGACCATCTCCTTCGTCGAGAACGCCGACGACCTCGCTCTCCGCCGGCTGTACCGCGACGCGATCGCGACGGTCTTGCCATCGGTACACCGGGACGCATGGGGGCGTGTGTACGAGGCGCCCGAGCTCATGGGGTTCACGGCGCTCGAGTCGATGGCCTGTGGCACGCCGGCGATCGTCAGTCCCGCCGGTGCCCTCGCCGAGTTCGTCCGACACGGCGAGACGGGCTTCGTCTTCGACTCGCTGACCCACCTGACGACGCTGATCGGAGAGCTGGCGGGCGGGGACGCGGACGCCGAGCGGATGGGGACGGCGGCCAGGAGACGCGTCGAGCGCGAGTACGCGGTTGACGTCGTCGGCACGCACCTGCTCGCGGCGTACCGGGAGATCGGCTAGGTGCGGATCCTCACGATCACCAACCTCTATCCGCCTGACGTCATCGGGGGCTACGAGATCGGCTGCCGCCAGATGGTGGAGGCCCTTCGCCGGCGCGGCCATACGGTGGAGGTGGTCACGTCGACGCCGCGCTGGCCGGTCCCGGCGATGGCGGGAGTGGAGCGCTCGCTCCGCGCAACGGAGTGGTACACGAGGGGCGAGCGGGGGCAGGTCGACGCCGGGGTGGCGCGCGTCATGGACGTTCAGGCGCGCGGGGTCATGGCGGGGAACGTGCAGGTCATCACCGAAGCGATCGCCCGGGTGTGCCCGGATGTCGTCTACCTCTGGAACGTGATGCACATCGGAGCACTCGGGGTCACGGCAGCCCTTGCTCATCTTCAGGTCCCGGTCCTCTGGCATCTCATGGACGACGTGCCTCGAGCCATGGTCACGCAGGCAGAGAAGCCCCCGGCCACCGCCGTTGCGCAGCTGCTCAGCCATCGCATGCGAGCGTCCTACGTCGCGTGCTCGACACGGCTGGTCGATGAGATCGCTGCGGCCGGCTACGACTTCGACGGGCGCTTGAGCATCCTGCCGAACTGGGTCGAGCAGCCGCGTGAGCGCGCTCGCGCGTGGTACCCCGATGCGGCACCGGGCCTCAGGGTGATCGCCGCTGGTCAGCTCAACCCGAACAAGGGAATCGACCTCATCCTGCAGGCCGTCAAGATGCTGCTCGACAGTGGACGGTCGGGGTTCACCATCGACCTGATCGGTGACGATCTCAATGATCGCTATCACCGCCTGATCCTCGAGGACGGCTTGACGCAGCACGTCCGCCTCCGCGGCATGCTGGAACACGCAAGCCTGGTCGAGGAGTTCTGGAACTACGACATGTTCCTGTTCCCGACATGGCGCCGGGAGCCCTTCGGCTTCGCGCCGCTCGAAGCGGCGGCCAGGGGCTGCGTACCGGTCATCAGCAACGACTGCGGCCTTGCCGAATGGCTCGTCGACTCCGTCCACGCCATCAAGATCGAGCGCAGCGCGCCGGCTGTTGCTGCAGCGCTGGGCGCTGCGCTGGACGGTCGATGTGACCTTCCGGGAATCGGCCGACGTGCGCAGAGGATGGCAAGGACGGACCTGTCCGTCGACCGCATCGCGCCAGAGGTCGAGCGCCTGATGGGCGTGGCGCAGGACCTTCCCGCTCGACGCCCGGGTTCGGCGGATCAGGCCTACGTGCTCGCCCGTCTCGCCGAACGCCTAGCGTTGACGTGGGCCGAACGACCCACCTGATCGGAGAGCCGTGTCTCGCACCACTCCCGGCTTGCACGCCGCCTCTGCACGCAAGATGTCCGGGCGATTGATCCAGCCCGCTCGGAGGATGCTCCTCAGGGTGCTCGCCCCGATGATGGAGCGGTTCCTGACCGCCCACGCCGAGCTGTGGCAGGCACATGATGACCTGTGCCTGCGAGTCGACGAGATGGACCGCCGTCATGCGCAGCTGGTCGAGGAGCTCGCGGCGAGCAGCGCAACGGCGGCGGAGCTGGCCGTGCGCAGGGCTGAGGACATGGACCGTCGCTACACGCAGCTGGCCGGGGAGGTCGAGGCCGGGCGCTCAGCGGCGACGGACCTGGTGGCGCAGCGGACGGACGAGATGGATCGCCGCTACGAGCAGCTGGTGGAGGAGATGGCGGCAGCCAACGCCCTGGCGTGGGATCAGATCGCGCTGAGCCGGCGCCTCGCCCAGCTCGAGGAGCGCCTGGCTGCGCTGACCGAACCCCCGGTCCCGGCGGTCCCGGGCGAGCAGCCCCAGGCCTGACGTCTCGTGTCGCGGCCGAGGACACTGCTGGTGTTGTCGTCGTCGAACCAGCTGTACTCCGGCACGGGCCGGGTGCTGTTCGAAACCCTCGGGCGCCTGCTGGACCGGCTTGACCTCAGCGTCTCGATCGACGACCTGGTCGACCAGAACGTGGCGATCGCCAGAGCCTTCTGCGATCGACATGACGTCCCGATCGTCGTGGGCCCTTCGACGGTGGTGCCCGGCGCCCCCGACTCTGCCTCGGCCCTTCTGCCCGAGCTTCTGGCGCAGCCGTGGGACGTCGTCCTGTCGGTGAGCTGGGCCAACGCCGCGACCAACGCCCTCGTCCACGCCCACCTCCCCGATCACGTCTCGCTGGTCTATCTCCCACTCCACCAACCGACGTGGACCGTCCCGCTGGACGAGCAAGGGGTCGACATCGTCGAGAGGACGCACCGCGCCATGCTGCGCCGGGCTGACGTCGTCATCTGCATCTCGCCCTGGGAGCGTCGCGCGGTGACGGACCTCGTCCTTCCCGCGATCCCCCGGACGGCAGTCGTGCCGCCGGGCTGCGACTTCGTCAAGTTCCGGCCCGGATCGGATCATCGACCGGTGCTCCTGTTCGTCGGCGACCATCGGGAGTCGCGGAAGCGTTTCGATCGTGTCGTTCGCGTGCTGGAGCGGGTGCGGGCGTCGGGCAACGACGCGCGGCTTCTCGTCGTGGGCAACGAGAGCGCGCGTTCGACGGACCGCCTGACTCCCGAGGTCGCCGCCCACGTTGACAGCGTTGGTTTCGTCGAAGAGGCTCAGCTGATCGCTGCCTACCAGAGCTCCGCGGTCCTGCTGTTGCTGTCGGAATACGAGGCGTTCGGGCTGCCGGTCGTCGAAGCTCTTGCCTCCGGGACGCCCGCGATCGTGACGGACCTGCCTGCGGCCAGGTCGCTGTTCGACGGCCGGCCGGGCGTGTTCTTCGTCGACGGGGACGACGCCGATGGGACGGCGGCGATCGTCAGCGCGATCCTGTCGGACCCGGATGCGACACGAGAGGCGATCGGCGACGCCCGTGGCGAGCTGCAGGAGGCGTTCAGCTGGGACCGTTCGGCCCAGCGCACGCTGGACCAGATACTGGCGGCCTGGGCTCGTCGCGCCCGCGCCTCGGGAGGTCTCGCCAGCGGAACGCGGCGAGCCGGATGATCTCCTACTCGCAGAATCGCGAGGACGTCGTGCTCGCCCGGGCGTTCCCGGACGGGACCGGCTTCTACGTCGATGTCGGCGCGGCCAGTCCGAGCGTCAACTCGGTGACACGCCACTTCTACGAGCGAGGCTGGTGCGGGGTCAACATCGATCCCCTGCCCCAATGGCACGACGCCCTGGTCCGGGAGCGCCCACGCGACGTCAACCTCGGCGTCGGGGTCGCCGGCCGGTCGGGCTCGCTCCTGTTCTACGACGTCGCCTCCGAGGCCGCCGAGGAGTCGACCTTCTCCAGCGACGTGGCACGGCTGCTGCGCGCTCGCGGCCTGAACCCGAGCGAGCGCTCGGTGCCCGTGACGACATTGCGCCACATCTGGGAAGAGCACGTTCGCGAACCCGTGGACTTCCTCAAGGTCGATGTCGAGGGGTTGGAGCTCGACGTCCTGCGCGGTGCCCAGTGGGAGACCTTCCGGCCGAGGCTGGTGCTGCTCGAGAGCATCCAACCGGTCACCTGGGACTCCACCGGAGGACCTCTCGAGGAGTTCATGGCAAAGGTGGGATATGAGCGGGCGCTCTTCGACGGGATCAATCACTTCTTCGTCGAACGCGGCGACGAGACCTTGCTGCGACGGCTTGCCGCCCCGGCGAACGCGACGGACGACTACGAGGACGCCCAGCTCGTACGCCTCCGATGCGAGCTGGAGCGAGAGCGTGATCTGGGCGCAGCGACCATTCTGCGGTTGCAGGAGCGGCTGAGGATGTCTGAGCGCGATCTGCTGCTGGCCCGCCGGGACGCCGCTGACTCCGCGATCGAAGGGCGAGCAGCGATCGGTGCCCTCACCGAACTCATCGACGCACGCGACTGAGGCGCGCGTCCATGCGGATCCTGGTGGCCGGAATGTTTCGCAGCGGGTCCACGCGGCTCTACAACCTGCTGCGGGAGGCAGCGGCCGAGCAGGTCGGTTCACCGGTTCGCGCCGGGTTCCCCGGCAGTGACGCAGAGCTCGAACGCGTCCTCGCGCTGCCGACGCCCTGTGTCGTGAAGAGCCATATCTTGACCGACAAGATCGTTGACGAGATCCGGAGCGGGCGAGTGACGGCGGTAGCCACGATCCGGGAACCGATGCCGGCCCTGGTCAGCATGTGCGAGGCCCTCTCGTACTCGCCTGAGTCCGCCGCGGCGCAGATGGACCAGGCACTGCAGTGGCTCGAGCGCATTGCCGAGGCAGCCGCCATCGTGCCCTACGAGACCGCGGTGTCGCAGCGCTCCGGCGACGTGCGACGGGTGACCCGTGCCGCCGGCCTCTCGATCGGCCGTCGCAGCGCTCGCCGCCTCGGCCGGCGTTGGGACCGCGCGCTCGGCGTGGAGCTGAGCGACGCCGCAGCTCAGCCGTTTGACCCGGTGACGCTGTTTCATCCCAACCACGTCGGGGCCCCCCGAGGCCTGGGACTCCCAGGCCACGCGACCCTCGTGGCAGAAGTCGAGCGGCGGCGGCTCGATGCCCGGTTCGGGGCGCTCTGCCGATAGCCTCGGGGCCGTGGCTGTCCCCCTCTTCGACACCGCGACGCCGCTCGCGCCCCTGCGGCCCGAGATCGACCGGGCCATCGCGGCGGTGCTCGACGACAAGCGCTTCATCCTCGGCCCGAACGTCGCGGCGTTCGAGGAGGAGTTCGCCGCCCACTGCGGGGCCGGCCACGCGATCGGGGTGGCCAACGGGACCGACGCGCTGACCATCGCGCTGCGCGCGCTCGGCGTCGGGCCCGGCGACGAGGTCGTGGTGCCGTCCTTCACGTTCTACGCGAGCGCCGAGGCGATCCCGCCCACCGGTGCCGTCCCGGTGTTCTGCGACGTCGACCCCGAGACGATGTGCGTGACCGCCGAGACCGTGCGCGCGGCCATCACGCCGCGCACCAAGGCCGTGATGGTCGTCCACCTGTTCGGCAACTTGGCGCCGGTCGCCGAGATCGCCGCGCTCGGCCTGCCCGTCATCGAGGACGCCGCGCAGGCGGCGGGCACGATCGGCCCGGACGGCGCTCGTCCCGGCGCGCTGGGGACGATCGCCACGTTCTCGTTCTTCCCGTCGAAGAACCTCGGCGCGTTCGGCGACGGCGGCGCCATCACCACATCCGATCCCGACCTGGCCGACCGTGTGCGGATGCTGCGCTTCCACGGGTCATGGGACAAGGTCACCTACGAGCACGTGGGCTACAACTCGCGCCTCGACGAGATCCAGGCGGCGATCCTGCGCGTGCTGCTGCCCCACCTCGACGGCTGGGCCGACGGCCGCCGCGCCGCCGGCCGGCTCTACGAGGAGGCGGGGCTGGGCGAGCTCGTCGCGCTTCCGGTCCCGTCGGCGGACTGCGCGCCGGCCTGGCACCTGTACGTCGTCCGCCATCCGCGCATCGACGAGATCGCCGCGGCGCTCGGCGAAGCGGGCATCGGCAACAAGGTCTACTACCGCACGCCCGTCCACCGCCAGCCCGCGATGGAGCGCTTCGCCGCCGGCGTCGAGCTTCCGGTCACCGACGAGCTGGCCGCGACGCACCTGGCCATCCCGCTGAGCCCGGTGCTCGGCGCGGAGGCCGTCGGCGAGGTCGTCGCCTGCGTGCGTGCGTGCCCGGCCGCGGCCTCGGGATAGGCTCACCGCCATGCCGTTCCGCGTGATCGAGACCCGCCTCGAGGGCCCGCTCCTGCTCGAGCCGCGCGCGTTCGCCGACGAGCGCGGGTTCTTCATGGAGACCTACCGGCGCAGCGACTTCTCCGACGCCGGCATCCCGGAGGAGTTCGTCCAGGACAACCACTCGCGCTCGGACCGCGGCGTCGTGCGCGGCATGCACTTCCAGGTCGGCCGCGGCGTCAGCAAGCTCGTCCGCTGCGCGCGCGGGGAGATCGTCGACGTGCTCGTCGACATCCGCCGCGGCTCGCCGGCCTACGGCGAGTGGGAGGCCTACACGCTCTCAGACGACAACAAGCACGTGCTCTACGCGCCGATCGGCTTCGCGCACGGCTTCTGCGTCCTTTCCGACGTCGCCGACGTCACCTACAAGCAGGACGCCTACTACTCCGACCTCGAGAGCGAGTTCCGCTGGAACGACCCCGACGTGGGCATCGAGTGGCCGCTGCCGCTCGACGAGCTGCAGGTCTCCGACCGCGACGCCGCGGCGCCCACGCTCGCCGAGATCGCCGAGACGCTGCCGTTCGAGTACGCGCCGCGGTGAGCCGCGAGCCCGAGCGCCGGGTCCCGTTCAACCGGCCCTACGCGACCGGGGACGAGCCCGAGGCGATCCAGGAGGCGATCGCCAACCGCCACCTCTCCGGGAACGGGCCGTTCTCGCGGCGCTGCGCGGGGTGGCTCGAGGAGGAGCTCGGCACGGCCCGTGCGCTGCTGACGACCTCCTGCACGTCGGCGCTCGAGATGAGCATCGCGCTGGCCGGTGTCGGACCGGGCGACGAGGTCGTCGTCCCGTCGTTCACGTTCGTCACCACCGCCAGCGCGATCGCCGCGCGCGGCGGCGTGCCGGTGTTCGTCGACATCCGCGAGGACACGCTCAACCTCGACGAGTCGCTCGTGGAGGCGGCGCTCACCGACCGCACGAAGGCGATCCTGCCGGTGCACTACGCGGGCGTCGGCGCCGACATGGGCGTGCTCACCGCGCTCGCCGAGCGCCACGGCCTCGTGGTCATCGAGGACGCCGCGCAGGGCATCCTCTCCCGGTGCGCGGGCCGCGCGCTGGGCACCATCGGCCAGCTCGGCTGCCTGAGCTTCCACGAGACCAAGAACATCGCCTGCGGCGAGGGTGGCGCCCTGCTCATCAACGATCCCGACCTGGTCGACCGGGCGGAGGTGCTCCACGAGAAGGGCACGAACCGCTCGCGGTTCTTCCGGGGCGAGGTCGATCGCTACACCTGGGTCGATCTCGGGTCCTCCTACCTGCTCAGCGACCTCAACGCCGCGTTCCTGTGGCCGCAGCTCAACGACGCCCACCGCATCACGGCGCAGCGCCGCGGCATCTGGGACGCCTACCACGAGGCCCTCGCCCCCCTGGAGGCGGCGGGCCGTCTCCGGCGCCCCGTCGTGCCCGCCGACTGCGAGCCCAACGGCCACCTCTACCACGTGCTGGTCGGTGACGACAGCCGCCGCGACCGCGTCATCGCGCGGCTGGCCGAGCGCGGGGTGCACGCGGTGTTCCACTACGTCCCGCTGCACAGCAGCCCCGCCGGCCGGCGGTTCGGGCGTGCGGCCGGCGACCTGCCCGTGACGATCGCCGCGAGCGACGGACTGGTGCGGCTCCCGCTGTGGAACGGGATGACGCTCGACGACGCCGCCTACGTGGCCGAGTCGCTCAAGTTCGCCACCGGCTGAGCGGCGGCCATACGGTCGCGCCAGCCGTGGAAGGTCGTGGAGGCCTGCTCGGGCCGCCAGCCCGCCCCGCTGAACATGCGATGCGATCCGAGCGTCGCGTGGGCGACGATGCCGATGACGCTCTTGGCGCCCTGGCGGTGCGCCCAGTCCTGACCGTGGAGCGTGAGCGCGGTGTAGAGACCCAGGCGCCGCGCCTCCGGCGCCACCGCTGCGAGCTGGAACGTGACCTCGTCCCCGGAGATCGTCCACATCCCGAAGGCCGCGACGCCCCCGCCGTGCTCCGCCACGACGATCTCGTCGGCAGCCTCGCCCGACGCCCCCCTGCGCGCCCAGTCCACGTAGAGGTCCTTGCAGAGCTCCGCGGGGAGTCTCGGATCGGAGAAGTAGTGGCCTCCGTACTCGTCGAACCCGCGGGCGGCCAGCGTGGCGATCGCCTCCTCGTCGCCGGCGACAGCCGGCCGGATGCCCGGGTGGCTCGGTCGCTCGCAGGCCGGTCCGCGATAGACGATCTGGCCCTCGACGGACTCGAGCCCGGCGGCACGCAGCGCCCGCGACAGAGCCGAGTCGGCGGCGTCGCAGCGGGCGATCACCAGGTCCACGTCGTGATCGGCGCAGAAGCCCAGCATCGGCTCGAGATCAGACTCGCCGGCGGGCGCAGCGCGCGCGACGACCAGGCCGAACCGTGCCGAGTCCATTTCCGAGATGGCGATCAACGCGACGAGCCTAACTCCCTGCCGGCCCGGACCCTGCCGCTCATAGACTCCCGGGCCCATGCGCGACCGGCTGCCGAGAATCTCACCGCAGCTCTACCAGCGCATCGCGCTGGTCGCCTTCGTCTCGCTCGTCGCCATCGTCCTCAGCGGCGCCGCGGTGCGGCTGACCGGCTCCGGCCTGGGCTGCCCGACGTGGCCGAAGTGCAACGGCCGCCTGGTCACCACCGAGCTCGACTTCCACGCCGGCGTGGAATACGGCAACCGCCTGATCACCGGCTTCGTGGCCATCGCCGCGATCGCCGCGGCGCTGCTGGCCTACCTGCGCCGCCCGTTCCGGCGCGACCTCGCCTGGCTGGGGCTGGCGCTGCCGGCAGGCGTCATCGGCCAGATCGCGCTCGGCGGGCTGGTGGTGCTGTTCGACCTGGCGCCCGGCCTGGTGATGGGCCACTTCGTCCTGAGCATGCTGATCGTCGTCGCCGCGTTCTCGCTGATGTGGCGCTCGCGGATCCCCGACGAGCGCGTCCGGGCGCAGGAGACGGTCGAGCCGCGCAACACGGTCCTCGCCACGCGGGCGATCGCGCCGGTCGCCGCCTGGGTGCTGCTGCTGGGCGCGGTGACCACCGGGGCCGGGCCCCATCCGGGGACGCACGGCGACGAGGTGGCCAGCCGCTTCGTCTTCAAGGGCGGCGAGACGCTCGACTGGATGATCCACTGGCACGGCCGGTTCAGCACGTTCTTCGGGCTTTGCGCCGTCGCGCTGTGGCTGTACCTGCGCAAGCAGGGGGCGAGCCCGCGGCTGCGCGGGCCGGTCACCGCGATGTGCGTGCTGATCGCCGCCCAGGGCGTGGTCGGCTTCGTCCAGTACGAGAACGAGCTGCCGCCGGGCCTCGTCTGGGTCCACATCACGCTGGCCACACTGACGTGGATCAGCGTGCTGTGGTCGGTCGCCGCGGCCGGGCGGCTAGCGCCGCAGGAGGCCCCGCAGCTGTCCCCGCAGGCTCCGCCGAGCGCCACCTAGTCGCGCGAGGCGCCCGCACTCGGCGTCGAGGAAGGCCTCCCGCTCACGCAGCCGCTGGACCTCGGCATCGAGCGTGGCGATCGTCTCGACCTGTCCGCGCGTCTGCTCTCCCGCCGCGGCGAGCGCCCCCTGCAGCGCGGCGATCTCGGCCGCCAGGCGCGGCCACTCGCGGTGCACGCCGGCCGCCCAGGCGTCCTGCTCGCCGACGTAGGCGTGCAGCAGCGCGACCTCCGACGGACGCGGCGCCGCGGCGCTCGGTAGCGGTCCCGGATCGGGCCGGCGCTGCCGGGCTCGCTCGACGGCGCGCGCGATCGTGCCGTCGATGTCGCCGGGATCAGCCGGCTCGAAGGCCTCGAGCGCCGCGGCCCACTTCTCCGTGAACACCGCCCGGTTGCGCGCGGCGACCCACGCGCGGAAGCCGGGCGCGAGCGTCCCGTGCCCCCCCTCGTGCACGACCGCGGCGCGCGGCTCGAACCACACCTCCCAGCCCGCGCGACGGGCCGAGAACGCGAGGTCGACGTCGACGTAGCCCGCGGGGAACAGCGCCTCCTCCAGCCCGCCGATCGCCTCCCATGCCGCTCTGCGCACGACGACGGCGTTGCTGCCGCAGTAGTCGGTGGCGCGACCGGTGCCGACCGCGGGGTCATCGGGGGCGCAGCCCTGCGCGGGCGCCCACGGGCTGCCGTCCGCGGTCAGCGTGGCGCCGGCGACCTGCACCGTCCCGTCGCGGCGCAGGGTCAGCGGGCCGATCACGCCGATCTGCGGATGTTCCCGGACCGTCTCGAGCAGCCGCGCCAGCCATCCGGCCACGGGCTCGGTGTCGTCGTGCAGCAGGACCACGAACTCGCCGGTGGCGGCTCGCGCCCCGAGGTTCGTGGCGCCGGCGAAGCCGAGGTTCGCCTCCGACTCGAGGAGGTGGTCGATGTCCGTGCGCGCGCGGGCGGCGCCGATCACGTCCTGAGCGGCGCCGTTGAGCACGACGATCAGCTCGCAGGCCACGCCCGCGAGCGTCGAGGGCAGACGGTCGAGGGCCGCCGTCAGCCGCGCTCCGTCGCGCGCCGTGGCGATGACGATCGACGCCTCCGGGGGCGTCACCAGCCGGCGGAGGCCGGCCAGGTGTACGGGATCTCGTCCGTGTCGAGCGGGAGCCGGTACTTGTCGGGCGCCTCGTGGTCGTAGGGCTCCGTGGGGAAGTTGACGACGAGGGCCTCGGTGTCGCTGATGTTGGCGTTGGCGTGCCAGATCCCCGCCGGGATGTTCATCAGCCGCCGGTGGTGCTCGCTGAGGACGGCCTTGGACACCAGCCCGTAGGTCTCGGCGTCCTCGCGGCCGTCGTACATGACCACCTCCATGACCCCCCGGAGGATGAAGTACCGGTCCTCGTGGAGCTTGTGCATGCCCCAGCCCTTGACGCGGCCGGGTCGCAGGGTGAAGAGGTAGCTGAAGACGAGCGGGGCGTCGTGCCAGTCCCAGCGCTCGTCGAACATCTCACAGACCGTGCCCCGGTCGTCGGTGTGGGTGACCGCGTCCCGGAAGGTCACGCCCTCGGGCAACAGCGTCTTCGGGACGCCCCGGTCGTCGACAGTCGAGCGATCCTGGAGGTCGCTCAGGCTCCGCGCATCGTCCATGCCCGGAGCGTAGGTGAGAGAAAGCCGCTGCTGCGAGATCTTCTCGACGACGTCGCCCGTGGCGGAGCCGCTGCCCTCGCGGGCCGACTCAGGCGAAGTGGGCGATCAACAATGCGGCGATCGCGGCGGTCGCACTGCTCCACACGGCGCCGCGCAGCAGGCGCATCCGAGCGCGCCGACGGCGCGGCTGCCACCCCCGGTCGCGCCGGTGCAGCGTGCTGGCGTAGATGGGTCCGGCAGGGGGAGCCATGTGCAGCTCGTGCGATCAGACACGAACCACCGGACGGACGTCAAGTCGCTGTGGCCGACGAGCCCGCAACCACCGTGGTTTCCGGGGCGCTCGCCGGCGCTCCCGCACGCAGCACCAGCAGCGCCACGTCGTCGCGCTGCGGTCCCTCCTGGAAGGCCAGCAGCCGGTCGTCGATCTCGCCGGCGATCGCGTCGGCCTCGGCGCCGGCGAGCTCTCCGAGCAGCGCTTCCAGGCGTGCCTGCCCGAACAGCCCGTCGGAGCCGCGTGCGTCTGTGACCCCGTCGGTGTAGAGGACCACGCCGTCGCCCGGGTGCAGGTCGACGACGAACGGCTCCCATCCGGCGTGCGCGAAGGCGCCGAGCAGCGGGCCGGGCCGGCACAGCTCCTCGATCCCGCCGCCGCCGTGCAGCAGATAGGGCGGCGGGTGCCCCGCGCAGACGAGCTCGGCACGCAGCGGCGTGAGCCCGGTGGCCGGCGTGATGCGCACGCAGACTGCCGTGCACATCTGCGGCCGGTCGCCCTCGGCCAGCAGCACGTCGTTGAGGCGGCGCATGATGCCGGCCGACGTCGGCTCGTAGAGCGCCGCCGTCCGGATCGTGTAGCGCGCCAGGGAGGTGATCGCCGCTGCCCCGGGGCCTTTGCCGGTGACGTCGCCGATGACGACCATCCAGTCGCCGTCGATCGGGAACAGGTCGTAGAAGTCACCGCCGACCTGGTTGGCCTCGCCGGCCGCCCGGAAGCGCGCGGCGAGGGTGAGTCCGGGCACGACCGGCAGCCGCGGCGGCAGCAGCGAGCGCTGCAGCGTCGCCGCGATCCGTGACCGATCCTGGTGGATCCGCGCGTTCTCGACGGCCACGCCCGCCCGGCGACCGAGCTCCTCGGCGAGCTCGCGGTCGGGCGTTCCGCCCAGCGAGATCGAGCCGAGGACGCGCTCGCCGCTGATGAGCGGGACGACGAGACCGGGCTCGCCGGCGACGTCCCCGGCCACCGCCACCCGGTCGAGGCGCTCGCCCTCGTTCTCGACGTCGATCGCACACCACGGCGCCACCCGCGGCACGACCGCGCGGGCGACGTCCTCGAGCGTGGACTCGAACTCCAGGGACGCCGAAAGGAGGCGCGACGCATCCGAGAGGAACGCCGCGCGCTCGTGCGCCTGGCGCTGCTCCGTGACGTCCTCGATGATGTTGACGGCGATGATCGGCTCGCCGGTCGCCGGATCGTGCGCGGCGGAGGCCTTGACCGTCAGCCACTGCTCCTCGCCGGTCGCCAGGTGCCGCCGGCGGTAGGTGACGGGCTCGGCAGGCTCGCCGCGCAGCACCTTGCGGCCCGGCAGCGCGTCGGGGTCCAGCGGAGCGCCCTGCTCGTCGAAGAGCTCGAAGCCCGCGTGGACGTCCGACAGCCGGGTGGGCGGCCCGTCCGCATCGAACAGCGCCGCAGCGGCATCGTTGACGTAGACCAGCTCGCCCTCGCGCGAGACCATCACCACCGGCTCGGCGAGCCCGTCGAGCACGGTCTGCAGCTGCGCCTCGGTGCGCTGCTGCTCTTCGAAGAGCCGCGCGTTGTCGACGGCCAGCGCCGCGCGGCTGGCGAGGTCGCTGATCAGCGACACGTCGGCCTCCGCGAACGGGACCGCCGTGCCCAGTCGCAGGACCGACAGGACTCCGAGCGTGCTCCCGCGAGCGATCAGGGGGATGACGATCGCCGACGAGTAGGCGAGCGTGTCGTCGGTCATGGCGCCGCGCAGCTGCGGCTCGCCGGTGCGCAGCGCGACGGCAACCGGATGGTCGCCCGCCGGGTCGATCGGCAAGGCGGCTCGGGTGCGTTCGACGAGAGCCGCCTGCTCCGGGTCCGCCGCGCCGGCCACGACGCCGTCGAGCCGGCCGTCGGCCGTCGTCAGGTCGATCATCGCGAGGTCGGCCAGGTCCGGGATGACGAGTCGCGTGAGCTCGCGCAGGCGCGCGCCGAACTCCATCGGCGCGGCGATGAGCAGGCTCGAGCGGTCGAGCAGCGCGATCCGCCGGAACGCCTCGCTCTCGGTCTCACGGAGCGCCGACAGCGCCCCGCGCGACCGCGCCGCCTGAATGCTGGCCACCCCGCCGGCGGCGACCACCAGAAGCCCGACGATGTGGCGCTCGGCCAGGAACAGGCCGTCCACGGCGCCCATCACCACGGCGGTGGCGAACGTCAGCGCGGCGAGGCCGATGACGATGCGCGGGGGCGAGGCGAGCGCGGCCAGGACGGGCACGACGACCAGCAGCGAGATGAGGATCGTCGGCTCCGACAGGACGTCGACGACGACGATGGCCGCCAGGAGCCCGAGCCCGCCGAGAGCGAGGCGACGCTCCCTGGCCGTCATCGCTCGTTCCATGGCGCGATCCTACGGCGCGGACCCCCGCGGGGCCCGCGCCGGCCAGATTCGCTTACGCGACGACGGCGGGCGCCGGCTCGAGCGCGAGCTCGAGCACCTCGCCCAGCGTCATCACGGGGTGAAACGTCATCGCCTCGCGGACGTCCGCGGGGACGTCGTCGAGGTCGGGCCGGTTGCGCTCGGGGAGGACCACGTCGGTCAGCCCCGCGGCGTGCGCGGCCAGCACCTTCTGCTTGAGCCCGCCGATCGGCAGGACACGCCCCTGGAGCGTCACCTCGCCGGTCATGGCCACCGTGTGGCGCACCGGGCGCCCCGACAGCAGCGACGCGAGCGCCGTGGCCATCGTGATGCCGGCGCTGGGGCCGTCCTTCGGGATCGCACCCGCGGGGACGTGGACGTGGAACTCGCGGTCCTCGAACGCCTCCTCTGGGATGCCGAGCTGCTCCGCGTGGGCCCGGACGTGGGTCAGGGCGATCTTCGCCGACTCCTTCATCACGTCGCCCAGCTGCCCCGTGAGGTGCAGGTGGGTGCCCTTGGCCTTCGTCGAGTTGGCCTCGATGAACAGGACGTCGCCGCCCGTCCCCGTGACGCTCAGACCGGTGGCCACGCCGGGCACCGCGGTGCGCGCGGCCGCCTCGTGGAACACCTTCTGACGCCCGAGCGCGTCGCGGATCAGGTCGAGGTCGACCGTGATCGGCGCCTGTGCCTTCCCGCTGGCGAGCTTCGTCGCGGTCTTGCGCAGCAGCGTCCCGAGCTCGCGCTCGAGCTGCCGCACGCCGGCCTCGCGGGTGTACTCCGAGACGATCAGCTCGAGCATCTCGTCGGACACCACGACCTCCTCCGGGAGCAGGCCGTTGCGCTCGCGCTGGCGCTTCCACAGGTAGTCGCGGGCGATGGCGGTCTTCTCGGCGACGGTGTAGCCGTCGAAGCGGATGACCTCCATCCGGTCCAGCAGCGGCCCGGGGATCGTGTCGGCCTGGTTGGCGGTGGCGATGAAGATGACCTGCGACAGGTCCATCTCGATGTCGAGGTAGTGGTCGCGGAACGTCGAGTTCTGCGCCGGGTCGAGGACCTCGAGCAGGGCCGCGCTCGGGTCGCCGCGCCAGTCGGCGCCGACCTTGTCGACCTCGTCGAGCATGATCACCGGGTTCATCGTCGCCGCGTCGCGCAGCGCACGCACCAGACGACCCGGAAGCGCACCGATGTAGGTGCGGCGATGCCCCCGGATCTCGGCCTCGTCGCGGACGCCACCAAGCG
>JBJMLA010000060.1:0-4987 GCA_045805505.1 Solirubrobacteraceae bacterium | reverse complement strand
CCTGGGCCGGGCGCCCCGCCGGCCGCTGCGCCGCCGGGCGCACGCGCGCCCGGGCCAGGCGGCGGAGCCGATGGCGTACCGCGCGCGCGGCCGCGCCGTCGGCATCGATCAACCGCACCGTGCTCTTGAGGATCGCGTCCACGGCGCCTGCGGCCAGGGCCGCCGCGGCCTTCTCGCTGCCCGGCGAGACGTGCGCGCTGAGCACCACGACGGGCAGTGGCCGGGCGCTCTCGACGATCTGCCGGGTCGCCTCGACGCCGTCCATGCCGGGCAGCTCGAGATCCATCGTGATCATGTCGGGGCGGTCGACGGCGAGGTGCGACAGGAGCTCCTCGGCACGCGGGTAGACGGCCACGACCTCGATGTCGCCGTCGTGCTCGAGGAACTTCTTGAGCGCCCAGGAGTACGTGCGGGAGTCGTCGCAGACCGCCACGCGCAGGCGGTCGCCCGCGCTCATCGCAGGACCGCGAGCCGCCGCACCGTGTCAAGCAGGGCCTGCTGGTCGAACTCGCCCTTGACCACGTAGGCGTCGGCACCGGCCTCGGCGCCCCGCTGGCGGTCCTCCTCGGACCCGCGCGAGGTCACGATGACGAACGGCAGCGAGCCGAGCTCGGCCTCGGCGCGCACGGCGGCGAGGAGCTCGAGCCCGTTCATGATCGGCATCTCGAGGTCGCTGAGCACCAGGTCTATCCCGCCGCGCCGCAGGCGCTCGAGCGCCTCCTGCCCGTCCTTGGCGGTCTCCACGGGATAGCCCGCGGACTCCAGGATCGAGCGCTGAAGCTCGCGCACCGTGAACTGGTCGTCGACGACGAGCAGCCGCGGCGGCTCTGTGGCCGGGGCCACCGCCGGCGTCGCCACGGCCGGCGCGCCGCGGCGAGTCGCACCGGCCCGCGCGACGTAGGAGGGGTCGAGCACGAGTGCGGCGCGCCCGTCGGCCAGGATCGCCGCGCCGAGGTAGCCCGGGACCCCGGACAGCATCGCGCCGAGCGGCTTGACCACCGTCTCCTGCTCGCCCGTGACCGCATCGACCATCAGCGCGACGCGCTGGGTCGAGGATGCGACCACCACGGCGGGCGGGCTCTCCGGCAACGCGGGCGCCGCGGCACCGACGACCGCGGCCAGATCGCTCAGCCCGACGCTCTCCCCGCGCAGCTCGATCGAGCCGCGGCCGCCGAGCGACGAGACGTCGTGCGCGGTCACCGCCTCGAGCACGCTGGCCAGCGGCAGGCCGAACGTCTGGCCTCCGCGCTCGAACAGCAGCAGGTGCAGCAGCGACAGGGTCAGGGGGAGCAGCAGCGTGACCGCCGTGCCTTCGCCCGGGCGCGACCAGACGTCGAGCGCGCCGCCCAGCGACTCCACGTGGCGCTTGACCGCGTCGAGGCCGACGCCGCGGCCGCTGAGCTCGTCGACCTTCTCGGCGGTGGAGAAGCCCGCGCGCGCGAGGACGTCGACCAGCGAGCCCTCGCGCTCGGCCTGGGCGATGAGCGCGGCGGGGACACCACGGCCGTCGTCGGCCACCGTCACCGCGACGCGGTCGCCGCGACCCTGGGCGCTGAGCTCGATCGTCCCCTCTCGGGGCTTGCCCGCGGCCAGGCGCTCGTCCGGAGGCTCGATCCCGTGCGAGACCGCATTGCGCAGCAGGTGCACGATCGTCTCCGAGATCCCGTCGAGGATCACGCGGTCGAGCTGGGTCTCGACCCCGCTGAGCTCGAGTCGCACCTCGCGCCCGGCGGTCGACGCGATGTCGCGGACGGCGCGAGGGAAGGCGCCCACGATGGAGGCCAGCGGCAGGGTGCGCATCCGCACCACGGCGTCCTGCAGGTCCTCGAGCAGCACGTCGCCACGATCGATCTCCTCGCGCAGCCGCTGGTCGGCCTCGAGGACCGACGGGCCGAGCAGGTGCTCGAGCCGGCGGCGATGCAGCACGGTCTCGCCGACCGCGTCGAGCAGGCGGTCGACCCGGTCGGCGGCCACGCGCAAGGTCCGGGTGGGGGCGGCGGCAGAGGCCGTCGGCGCGGGCGCGGCGGCCGGGGCGTCCGCGACCGGCTCGGCGGGCTCCTCGTCGGCCGCCGGCGGCTCTGCGCTCGCGACGGTCTCGAGCGCCGCGAGCTCGGTCATCGCCGACGCGGCCGGTCCGTCCTGGCCATCGACGGCCGAGGCCCGGATCGCGTCGGCGGCGCGCAGCAGCGGCGCGGTGAGCGCCGGGTCGAGCGCGTCGGCCGCCCGCGCCCGCTCGAGGATGTCCTCGAGCGCGCCGGCCACCTTCGAGGCCACGTCGAACCCGACCATGCCCGCGTTGCCCTTGATCGAGTGCGCGTCGCGGAAGAGCTGGTCGATCGCGTCGTCGGCCGCGGTCCCGGCCTCGACGGCGAGCAGCGTGTCGATCATGCGGTCGAGGCGTTCCTCGGTCTCCTGCCGGAAGATCTCCAGCAGCTCGGGGTCGAGGCTCATCGGGACTCGGCGGGGGCGATCGCCTGCAAGAGCGCCGGAACGTCGACGAGGCCGACGAGCCGGCCGTCGAGCAGCACGGCGCCGAGGAGGAAGGGCGACTCGACGGCTTCCTCGGGCTCGCCGAGCTCGGCCACCTCGAGCACCTCGTCGACCGCCAGAGCGCAGCGGCGCCCGTCGACGTCGGCCAGGATGATCCGCTCGGGGGAACCCGAGCCCTGGGCGCCGAGGCCGGCGGCCAGGTCGAAGACGGCGAGCACCTCGCCGCGCAGGTTGCGAATCCCCATCACCTGCGGGGGCGCGCCCGGCACCGGGGTGATGTCGCCCATCTCGGCGACCTCCGGGACGTGCCGCACGGGGAAGGCGTACTGCTCCGTGCCGACCCGGACGCGGACGCAGGTCTCCGCCATGGCTAGGTGCCCGCGCGGTTGACGTCGATCCCGTATTCCGAGAGCAGGCGCTCGAGGTCGGCCACGAGCCCCTCGACGCGCTCGGTGACCTCCAGCCGGGATTCCTGCTCGGCCGAGAGCTGCTCGGCCGCGGTCCGGATCTCGGTCATGGCCACGGCCACCTGGTCGGCCGCCTGCCGCTGCTGCTCGGTCGCCCGCAGGCTGTCCTCGAGCTCCTCGCCCGTGGAGCGCATGAGCTCGACGACCTCGCCGGCCTGCTTGGAGCCACGTTCGGTCGCCAGGATCGTCGCGTTGGTCTTGTCCTGGACGGTCTGGATGATCTCCTTGATCGACTCGGTGGAGCGCACGCTGCGCTCCGCGAGCTTGCGGACCTCGCCGGCCACGACGGCGAAGCCCCGGCCCGCCTCGCCCGCACGGGCCGCCTCGATGGCCGCGTTGAGCGCCAGGAGGTTGGTCTGCTCGGCGATCTCGTTGATCAGCTGCAGGATCTCGCCGATCTGCTGGCTGCCCTGGCCGAGTTCAAGGGAGCGCTCCGCGATCGTGGTCACGGTGGCCTGCATGTCCTCCATCGTCTCGCTCGTCTGCTGGGCGGCCGCCGTGCTGGTCTGCGCGTTGGCGGCGATGGAGGCGGCCGTGGCGCTCAGCTCCTCGACGGTCGCCGCGGCCTCGGAGATCGCCGCGGACTGCTCGGTGGTCGCCGCCGCGGCCTCCTGGGCCGACGCGTTCATCTCCATGGACGCGCCGGTGAGCGTGCCCGCGGTGTCCTGGATCCGGCGGATGAGCCGGCTGAGCAGCCGGACCGTGTAGACGACCAGGGCGATCGCGGTCAGCAGGGCGATGATCCCCACGATGATGCCGAGCCGCTTCGCCGAGGAGGCCTCGCTCTGGGCATGCTTGTCGGCCTGGATCCCCTCCTCGTCGAGGCGGGAGGCCATGGGGTCGATCGCGTGGTTGACGGCGACGGCGGCGGACGCCAGCCCGCGCAGCTCGTCGCGTGACGGCGTCGTCGCACCGGCGCTGATCTCGTCCTCGGCGTCGCGCATTGCCTTGTCCAGGCCGACCACCGTCTCGAGCTGCTTGTCGAAGGTCTCGTCGAAGCTGATGGTGCGCAGCTCGTCGTAGTCGGCGTCGACCGCCTGGCGCTCGCTCTCGATATTCGACGTGTCGTCGGAGGTCAGCGGCCCGGTCGCCTGGTCGAAGACGGCCAGCCGCTCGATGATGTGATCGTTGACCGACGCGATCAGCGCGTAGGCGTCCTGATGCTCGGTCGCGTTGCGCGAGGCGCTGACGGCGCTTTCGTAGCGCCCGATGGTCAGCACGAGCGCCAGCGTCAACAACAGGCAGATGAGCACCCCCGCGGCGGCGACCTTCCTGACGGGACCTCGGGCGATGTTCACGTGCGGGAGTCTATGTTGCGAGGCAACGTGTTCCCGGACGGATCGCGCCCCGTTTCGCCGCCGATCTGGAGGGCTCCGAACCTTTGCTAATCTCATCCGTCGCCCCAGCGCGCCCTTTTTGGCTGCGCGCGGTGCTGGATTCGCCCTCTTTCCGGAAGGAATCATGAAGGTCCGACCTTCGGTCAAGCCCATGTGCGAGAAGTGCAAGATCATCCGCCGACACGGCGCGGTGCTCGTCATCTGTTCCAACCCGCGCCACAAGCAGCGGCAGGGGTAGCGGCATGGCACGTATCGCCGGCATCAACATCCCCCTCAACAAGCGCGTCGAAGTGGGGCTCACCTACATCTACGGCATCGGGCGCTCGACCTCGGTCGACCTGCTCGACGAGCTGAAGATCAACCGTGATACCTACGTCCGCGACCTGACCGAGGACGAGGTCGGCCGTCTGCGCGACCTCATCGACCGCACCCTCACCGTCGAGGGTGACCTGCGCCGCGAGCGCAGCCAGAACGTCAAGCGCCTGATGGAGATCGGCTGCTACCGCGGGCTTCGCCACCGCCGCGGCCTGCCTGTCCGGGGCCAGAACACCAAGACGAACGCGCGCACCCGCAAGGGTCCGAAGCGCATGTCCGTCGCCGGCAAGAAGAAGGCAGGGAAGAAGTAAGTGCCCGCACCCAAGCGCCCCCGCGCCGGCCGCCGCAAGCCGAAGAAGAACATCCCGATCGGCCAGG
>JBJMLA010000059.1:0-20646 GCA_045805505.1 Solirubrobacteraceae bacterium | reverse complement strand
CCACGCACCTGCACCATCTCGTCGAGGACCTTCCAGCCCATCTCCGAGCCGTAGAGCTTGGCGAGCGCGGCCTCGATGCGGATGTCGTTGCGCTTTTCGTCGGCAAGACGCGACGAAACGTCGAGCATTGCCTCGAGGCCGAAGGCCGTGCCGGCGATGAACGCGAGCTTCTGCGCGACCGGGTCGTGCTTGCCGATCGGCTTGCCCCACTGCTTGCGCTCGGCCGACCACTCGCGCGCGACCTTCAGCGAGTACTTGGCGGCGGCGGAGCAGATGCCCGGCAGCGCCAGGCGGCCGGTGTTGAGCGTCGACAGGGCGATCTTGAGGCCCTTGCCCTCGCCGCCGATCACGTTCTCCTTCGGCACGAAGACGTCGGTGAACGTGGTCAGCGAGTTCTCGATGCCGCGCAGGCCCATGAACTGGTTGCGCTTGACGACCTCGATGCCCTCGGCGTTGTAGTCGCAGATGAAGGCGGTGATGCCGCCCTTGTGGCCGTCGGACTTCGGGACGGCGGCCATGATCACGACCACGTCGGCCCAGGCGCCGTTGGTCGCCCACAGCTTCGTGCCGTTGATCGTGTAGCCCGATCCGTCCTCGGTGGGCACGGCGGTCGTGCTCATCCGCGCGGGGTCCGAGCCGACGTCGGGCTCGGTCAGCAGGAAGGCCGAGATGTGGGTGCGCGCGACCTTGGGCAGCCACTCCTGCTTCTGCTCGTCGGTGCCGAACTCCATCAGCGGCACCGGCACGCCGATCGACTGGTGCGCGCTGAGCAGCGCGGTCAGTGACGAGTGGAAGTTGCCGGCCAGCCCGAGGGCCTTGTTGTAGTAGACGAGCGACAGGCCGAGCCCGCCGTACTCCTCGGGGATCTTCATCCCGAGCGCGCCCATCTCCTTGAGCCCGTCGACGATCTTCTCCGGGATCCGCGCCTCGCGCTCGATCTCGAGCGGGTCGCAGTGCTCGGAGAGGAAGGTGCGCAGGGTCTCGAGGAAGCGCTCGCCCTTCTCGACCGACTCGGGCGGCAGCTCGGGCTGCGGATGGATCAGATCCATCTGGAGGTCGCCGAGGAAGAGGCCCTTGCCGAAGCTCGGAAGCTCCCAGGACGTCTCGCGGCTCGCTTCGGCGATCTGCTTGGACTGCTCGTAAGTGACGTTCGTGGCCATGGTGCGGGATACGTACCCACGGCCGAAAGAATCCGAACCTGGCGCGCGAGCGCTCAGTGACAGACGTCACTCCCGGCGTCGGTGGCCGGGTCGGCACTGGCCGAGATGAAGCGCCAGTCGAAACGCCCGCGACCCAGCGTCATCTTCAGCAGGCCGAGCGTCGACTCGATGCGCTTCTGGCTGCTGGGGATGGTCCCGTTGGCCGGCTTGCGCGTGCCGCCGCCCACCCCGATGGTGAACTGCCGGATCCCGTCGATCGGGGCCAGCCGCTCGTAGAAGTGATGGTGGCCGTCGAGCACGACGTCGCCGCCGGCCCGCGCGAACGTGTCCCACAGCGCGTGGGTGCGCGTCAGCCCGCCGCCATGGGAGCTGTAGCGCGGGTGATGCCACATCGCCAGCGAGCAGCGGGTGGGGTGGGCCGCCAGGTCGCGCTCCAGCCACTGCTGCTGGGGCGAGCCGGCCTCGCAGCCGCCGGGCACCCGGTTGCACATCGAGTTGAGCGCGACGACGTGCCAGGTCCCGATGTCGAAGCTGTAGTAGCCGCCGCGCTCGCGGTTGCCCGCCGGGCCGGTGATCGCCCCGACGCCGTTGAAGTAGTCGAAGTAGCCGGTCCCCGCCGTGACGTACTCGTGGTTGCCGATGACCGGCCGCGTCATGTACCTCACGCGGCCCCACGAGGGGTCATAGGAGGTCATGAACTTCGCGAGCGCGCCGTCGGAGTTCTGGGTGTCGCCGAGGGCCAGGACCTTCCAGAAGTCCTGCTGCAGCAGCAGGTTGGAGACGCGCAGCTGTCCGCACTGCCCCGGCACGCCGATCCCGTTGTTCCAGTACTTGCTCGTCGGGTCACACGCGATGTCGCCGGCCGTGGCGATCACCGGATCGAAGCCGGTCGGCTGCCAGTCGGGGTCGCGGCCGTCGCTGCCCGGCGTGCTCACCGCGTCGAAGCCGCGGCCGCCGGGCCGCACCGAGGCGATCCTCCGGCGTCCCACGGGTCCCGTCGAGTAGAGGATCCGCCCGCCGCCGGGGGCCCAGGCCGGCGCGGTCGCGGGACCGTTGCGCACGCGGCGCGCATGCTTGCCGTCGGCGCCGATGATCCACAGCGCGCCCTCGCGGACGTAGGCCAGGCGCCTGCCGTCGGGCGACCAGGCCGGGGCGCTCTCGTCGCCGGCGGCCTTCGTCAGCCGCCTGGGCGTTCCGCCGGCGGCCGGGACGACGTAGAGATCGTCGCCGGTCTTGGCCGTCGCGACCACGTAGGCGATGCGGCCCGTCGCGCTCCAGGCCGGGTCGCGCTCGTCGGCGGTGCCGCTGGTGATCTGGCGTGCGGCGCTGCCGTCGGCGGTGACCGCGAAGACGTGGCCGCCGGTGGCGTAGGCGATCTCGCCGCCGGTCGGTGACCAGGCGGGACCCGAGACGCCACCGGGGACGTCGCCGACCTGCCGCGCGCCCTCGCCGTCGAGCGAGACCGTCCACAACTGGCCGGAGCGCACCACGGCCAGGCGCCGGCCCTTCGGCGACCACGCGGTGCCCGACAGCGCGCCGCCGTCCAGGACGGTCGTGACGCCCGAGGCACGCCGGACGACGACCGCGTCAGCGCCGCCGACATCCGCCACGTAGGCGACCGCGCCGTTGCGGCCCGCGAAGCCCGCCGACGCGGGCGGCGCGGCCACGGCGGACACGCACAGGAGCAACAGGACACGACGAGCGAGCACCATCGAAGGACAACACGCCCGCCACCCGGAACGGAGCGCCGCGCCTTAGGCTGGCGCGATGCGCTTCCTCGGTCCAGTCATCGCCGCTGCGGTTCTCGCCGGCGCCGCGGTGCCCGCCTCCGCCGACCAGGTCGTCACCAAGAGCGGCCGGACGGTCAGCCTCGCCCCGTACGAGCGCGTCACCGTCCGCCTCGTCGAGTGCGCCTCATGCGGCTATCGCTGGCAGATCGCCAAGGCGCCCAAGAAGGCGATGATGAAGAAGCTGTCGAACCGCTACGTCGCGCCGCAGCCCGACGGGACCGTCGGGGGCCCCGGCAAGCGCGTGCTCGTCTACCGCGCGGTCACGCCGGGCGCGACCGACCTCAGGCTGCGCTACGTCGCCCCCGACGGCTCGGTGGCCAAGCGCTTCACACTGCACATCCTCGTCACGGCGCGGTGAACCTGCTCGAAGCGGTCGAGCGGTTCGTCGCCGAAGAGGTCGCGCCCAGCGTCGCCGACTGGGACCGCGAGGACGTCCTGCCGGCCGCCGCCGAGCAGCGCCTGATCGACCTCGGGCTGCACGGCGCGATGGTGCCGGCCGAGCACGGCGGGCAGGGGCTGACGATCAGCGAGCTCGTCCCGGTCTGGCGGGCGCTGTCGCGCGGCTGGATCTCGCTGGCCGGTGCGGTCAACCCGTCGGGGCTCGCCACGACGCTGCTGGTTCGTCACGGCACGAGCGAGCAGCAGGCCCGCTGGCTGCCGCCGCTGGCCGCGGGGCGGCTGACCGCGTCCTTCTCCATCACCGAGCCGCAGGCCGGCAGCGACCTCGCGCGCATCGAGACGACCGCCACGCCGCGCGACGGCGGCGGGTTCGTGCTCGACGGCCACAAGCGGTGGGTGGCCGGCGGCGCGTCGTCGGACGTGATCTTCCTGATGGCCGAGGTCCCCGGGACCGACAAGCCGTCCTGCATCGTGCTGCCGGCCGACGGCCGCGACAGCGCGACGTGGGCGCTCGAGGCGCTCGACAAGGTCGGCTACCGCGGCGTCGAGTCGGCGGCCTACCGCTTCGCGGCGCACGAGGCGCCGGGCGCCGAGGTCCTCGGCGGCCCGGACCAGGCCGGCCGCGGCGCGCCGCAGATGCTCGACGCGCTGGAGGTCGGGCGCGTCAACGTCGCCTGCCGCGCGCTGGGCATCCTCGACCGTGCGCTGGCCGTCGCGGTGGGCGAGGCCGACGAGCGCGAGGTCGGCGACGGCCTGCTGCGCGAGCACACGCACGCCCAGCTGCGCATCGGCGAGATCCGCGTTCAGCTCCTGGCCGCCGAGTCGCTCACGGTGCGCGCCGCGCTTGCCGTCGACGCCGCCGCCGACGACCGGCGCACGCTGCCGACCGCGGCCAAGCTGTTCGCCTCGGAGGCCGCGGTGTGGGCCGTCGATCAGGCCGCTCGGCTGGCGGCCAGCCGCTCCTACGCCGCCGGCGACGAGCTGGCCCGCCTGCGCCGCGACGCGCCGCAGACCCAGATCGGCGAGGGCGCCAACGACGCGCTCCTGCTCGCCCTCGGGCGCGACCTGCTCGACCAGTAGCTTCCGCGCGGATGCGTCGCCTGGTCCAGCTCCTGCTCATCGTCACCGGTCTGCTCGCGGCTGCGCCCAGCGCCCACGGCGCGATCGCCATCCGCAAGGACGTCAAGGACATGTCCGCGGCGGAGAAGAAGGCCTTCGTCGACGCCGTCATCAAGGTCAAGAACACGAAGTCGCCGTTCGGCAAGAACGGCATCTCCTTCTACGACCTGTTCGTCTACTACCACCGGCGGGTCAACAACCTGCCGGTCGACGGGGCGCACGGCGGGCCGGCGTTCCTGCCGTGGCACCGCGAGTTCCTCTACGCGTTCGAGTCGGTGCTCATCGAGTACAGCAAGAACGAGAACATCGCCATCCCGTACTGGGACTGGACGGATCCGGCCAGCACGCGGGCCGTCTTCAGCAAGGACTTCATGGGCGGCGACGGCGACCCCCGCCGGCACCACGCGGTCGTCGACGGCCCGTTCCGCAAGGGCCGCTGGCACATCGACGTGCCCGAGCAGCTCGGCTCGAAGAACCCGTTCATCCCGCGCATCGACCAGGTCGCCGACCACCCCTACATCCAGCGGGCGATGGGGTGGACGAGCCGCATCGGCACGGCGAACTCGCTGCCCACCGCGGCCGAGATGGACCGGATCATGGGCATCGGCCAGTACGACGCCAAGCCGTGGACCCGCGACACGGACCCGCGCTTCTCGTTCCGCTGCGCGCTCGAGGGCTGGGGCCGGCCGACGAAGAAGGGCCTCGACGAGACCGGCGCGCACAACCAGGTGCACCTGTGGCTCGGCGGCGCCTGGGAGGAGCAGGGCGGGATCCAGCTCGGCACGACCACCGGCGCGGCGTCGCCCAACGACCCCGTCTTCTGGCTGATCCACTCGAACATCGATCGCCTGTGGACCCTGTGGCAGGACAAGCACGGCCAGGTCTACGAGCCGGTCAGCGGCGCGCCGCGCGGGCACAACCTGCGCGACCCGCTGTCGCAGTTCGCCCAGCTCGGCTTCGGCATCACTGACGAGGACATCGACGCCGGCAAGACACTGCGCCCGATCGACCTGCTCGACCCGGCGCCGCTGCAGGCGATCTACCAGCAGCCGCTGCGCTGAGCGCCTCCGCGGACCGGCTGGCGTTCCTGCTCAACGCCTACAACGCGATCGTGCGCGACGAGCTCGCCGCCCGGCCGCGCACGGGCCACCTCTTCCGCCACCGGCGGCTGTTTCGCACCACCGGACGTGACGTCGACGGCCTGTGGCTGACGCCCGACGTCATCGAGCACGGCCTGCTGCGCGGCAACCGGCGACCTCCCTACGGTCTCCGGCCGCTGCTGGGCCGCGATGACCCGCGGCTGGCGCTGGCCCCGGAGCGGCCGGACCCGCGGATCCATTTCGCGCTGAACTGCGGCGCGCGATCGTGCCCACCCGTGCGCGAGTACTACGGCGATCGTGTCGACGAGCAGCTCGAGGACGCGACGCGGGCCTATCTCGTGGCCGAGTCCGTCGTCGATCGCGCCCGCGGCGAGGTCCGGCTCCCGTACCTGATGCGCCTGTACCGGGCCGACTTCGCCGACCCGCGCGCGTTCGCTGCCGCGCGGCTGGGCGAGGACCTCTCGGGCCTGCGCCTGCGCTACGGCGGCTATGACTGGACGCTCGGCTAGGAGGCGCGCGGGCCCAGCCGGACGGGCAGCGTCTTGAGCTGGTTGACGAACGGCGACTCGACGTACTGCGGCTCGCCGTCGATGGCGATCTCCGGGTAGCGCGCCAGCGTCGCCTCCATCAGCGTGCGCAGCTCGAGGCGGGCCAGCGCGGTGCCGAGGCAGAAGTGCCGGCCGCCGGCGCCGAAGGCCTGGTGCTCGGCGCGGCGGCGCAGGTCGAAGCGGTCGGGGTCGTCGTAGACGTCCTCGTCACGGTTGGAGGAGACGTACCAGAGCGCGACTTTGTCGCCCTTCTTGATCTGCGCGCCGTTGAGCTCGACGTCGCGCGTCGCGGTGCGGCGGAAGTGGGCGAAGGCGGGGAACATCCGCAGCGCCTCCTCGACGGCGTCGGGGACCAGCGACGGATCCTCGAGCAGGAGCGCGCGCTGCTCGGGGTCCTCCATGATCGCGCGCATGCCGCTGCAGTAGGTCGCCTTCGTGGAGTCGTTGCCCGCCGCCATCAGCAGGAAGAACCCCATGACGATCTCGTGCTCCTCGAGCTTGGAGCCGTCGATGTCGGCGTGGACGAGGACGCTGGTGAGGTCGTCGGTCGGGTTCTCGCGCCGGGCGGCGATCAGCTCGCTGCAGCGGCGGAAGATCTCGGGCACGTCGCGCTCCATGACCGTGACCGGACCCTCGGGGTTGACGTCGGGATCGCCGGCGCCGAGGACGGCGTTCATCAGGTTGGCCCAGACGACGTCGTCGGAGGGGTCGATGCCCATGAAGCTGCCGATGACCCGCGCGACGACGGGCTGGGCTACGTCGTCGACGAGGTCACAGGTCTCGCGCCCCTCGAGCCGGTCGAGCACCTCGGCGGTGATCGCCCGGATCTCGTCGGCGTGCTCGGCGATGCGCTTGGGCGTGAAGCCGCGCTGGAACAGCGCCTTGAGGCGGTCGTGCTTGGGCGGATCCATCCCGATGAACATCGACTGGATCAGCTCGAGCGGCATGATCGCGTTGGTCAGCAGCGTGATGCCACCGACCTCGGAGGAGTAGGTCTGCCAGTCGCGGCTGACGGCGTGGACGTCCTCGGCCTTGGTGACCGACCAGAAGCCCTCCTCGTCGGGGTACTCGGTGATCGAGTCGGTGCGATGGACCGGGCAACCGGCGCGCATCTGCCGGAAGAGCTCGTGCGGCGGGCCGTCGAGCCAGTTCTCGCGCTCGGTGAGCAGAACGTCTTCGATGGGCTTGGCGTCGGCGGACATGGCGCGGACAGTACCGGAAATTTGACACCGTGTCAGGTCGGTCCTCAGAGCTCCGCGGCAGCCTCCACCGGGTCCAGCGCGAGCCGGTCGACACGTAGCCGCTCGGCCACGGCCGCGGTCGCTCCGGCGCCCGCGATCAGCGTCCGGTGCTCGTCGCGCAGGGCGGCGACGAGCTCGACGTTGTCGGTCAGCCAGGCGGGGTCGATGGCGCTCAGCACGATCGCGTCGGGCTGCAGGCGCGCGGCGGCGTCGGCGACGTGGCCCAGCGGCATGTCGGCGCCGAGGTAGGCGATCCGCCAGTCGCGCTCGGCCAGGGCCACGCCGAAGCAGAGGAGGCCGAGCGTGTGGCGCTCGCCCGAGGGGCAGGCCAGCAGCGCGAGCCGCCCGCGGCCGGCCTGCCAGTCGCCGGCCAGGCGCATGAGGCGCCGCTCGACGAGGTGGCTGGCGAAGTGCTCGTGCGCGATGGTCATGCGGCCGGCTACCCAGCGCTCGCCGATCTCGCGCATGGCGGGCAGGATGACGTCGCTGATGGCCACCGAACGACCGAGCGCGAAGGCGCCGCCCAGCAGCGCGTCGGCGCGGCTGGCGTCGTAGTTCTCGACCGCCTCGAGCAGCTCGGAAACGATCAGGGCGGGGTGCTGCGGAAGCCCCGCCAGGGCGGGCGCCTCGGTCAGCGCCAGATGCGCCGCCTCGGCGGCGGCCACGCCGCGGGTCATGTGCGCCTGCATCGAGATCACGCGGCGCTCGTCGTCCTCGGAGTACAGGCGGTAGCCGCCGTCGCTGCGGACGGGGTCGAGCAGGCCGTAGCGGCGCTCCCAGGCGCGCAGGGTCACCTCGGTGACGCCCGTGCGCCCGGCGAACTCCTTGATGCGCCAGCGACTGCTCATGACTCCGAGTATGCCACTTCGACAAACATTAGACAAACCCTGTACAGACGTGATACAACATGGGTATGAACAGCGCCCTCTCGATCTCCGACGACCGCCTGATGCGGCAGATCGCCCTCGGTGACAGCAACGCGTTCGAGGAGCTCTACCGGCGCCACGTGAGGGCCGCGCTCCTCGTCGCGCGCCGCCAGGGCGCATCCCCGGAGCTCGCGGAGGAGGTCGTCCAGGAGGCGTTCGTCTCGCTGTGGCGCCGGTCGACGCAGTTCCAGCCCCACCGGGGGTCGGTCAGCGCCTGGCTGGCGACGATCGTGCGCAACCGGGTGACCGACGCGTGGCGCCGCGCCGGCGCGCGGCCGTCGCAGGTCCCCGAGGAGAGCGCGCCGGAGGCGGCGGCGCTCGCCGATGTCGACCCCGCCGAGCAGATGGCGGTGCGCGAGCTGCTCAGCACCCTGCCCGACGAGCAGCGCTCCGCGCTCGTGCTCTCCTACTTCGGCGGCCTGACGCACGAGCAGATCGCCGACGCCTGCGGCTGGCCGCTGGGCACCGTCAAGGGCCGGCTGCGGCTGGGTCTCGAGCGCATGCGCCTCACCATGGCCGCGGCCTAACCACTCGCCCTATACTGAGGATTGCAACTCGCCGGTGAGGGGAATTTCCCCCGGCGAAAGAAGAGAGGAGGACAGTCATGCCATACAGACTGTTCTGCCGCATGTGTCTGCGCTTCTGGTCTACAGACAGCGCCGGTCATCGAAGCGCTTGCCCCCATTGCGGCGGCGCGCTCGAGATCCGCTAGGACACCACGCGACCTGCAAACCGCGTCGCCGGCGCCGCCAATGAGCGCCGGGACGCGGCCTCAGGCCGTTGGGTTTTTCAGGCCGGTGTCTCGCGAACGACGTCGGCCGCGCGCTTGTCGTCGCGCAGGCCCTTGTAGGACGGGTGGCGCAGCATCCCGTCGGTGGTCCACTCGGTGAACTCGATCTCGGCGACGAGCACCGGCTCGACGAAGTGCGCGCCCTTGCGCGGCTGGCGCCCGTCGAACGGCGAGGCGTCGGTCTCCAGCGGCGCGAGCAGGCCGGCGAGGCGCTCGAGCTCGGCCTGGCCGAACCCGGTGCCGACCTTGCCGGCCAACCGGAACTCGCCGTCGTCGTAGTAGCCCATCAGCAGCGCGCCGATGTGGTTGGTGCGGCGGCCCTCGCCGGGGAACCAGCCGCCGATGACCAGCTCCTGGCGCGCGGTGTTCTTGATCTTGACCCAGGCACCGTTGCGCTTGCCCGGCTCGTAGGTCGAGCCCAGCCGCTTGGCCAGGATGCCCTCGAGGCCCTGCTCCCGGGCGGCGGCGAGCAGCGCGGCGCCGCCCCCGGCGTGATGGGCCGGGACCTGCCAGTGCGATCCGGCCGGCAGCGTCTGCGCCAGCAGCGCGCGGCGCTCCTCGTAGGGCAGCTCCATCCGCTCGCTGCCGTCGAGCCAGAGGATGTCGAAGGCGACGTAGGCGATGTGGCCCTCGCCGCGCTGGAGCTGCTGGAAGCTCGGCCGGCCCGTGTCGTCGAACGCCACCACCTCGCCGTCGAGCAGCGCCTCGTGGCCGCCGAGCGCCTCGCGCATGCCCTGCAGCGCCGGGTAGCGCCGGGTCACCTCGTTGCCGTTGCGGCTGACGAGCCGCAGCCCCTGCCCGGTCGCGTAGGCCAGCGCGCGGTAGCCGTCCCACTTGACCTCGTAGGCCCAGCGATCGTCGTCGGCCGGGAGCTTGCCCAGCTGGGCGAGCATGGGCTTGAGGGGTTCGGGCGGCCGGGGCATGCCGGGCTGAGCCTTCCCGCACCGGCGCCGGGCAATGCTCCCGCGGCCCGGCGCGGGGAGGCGGCCGGGTAGGTTTTCGCGCATCGACACCGCCGACCCCCAGCCGGCCGCCCAGCGGCTGCGGGCCCTGGCCGCCCGCCACCGCAAGCTGATCGCCGTCGTCGGCTCGGTCACCGTGACGGCACTGCTCGTGGTGGTGCTCTACGGCCACCGTCACGACTTCGCCGAGGCCTTCTCGAGCGCATCGCTCGGCGTCCTGGCGCTGGCCACCGGGCTGCAGATCGTCGCGCTGCTGGCGCGAACCGAGGCGTGGCACGGCTGCATCAACGCCGCGGGCGGGACGGTCGAGCGGCGGCTGCTGTTCCGGGCGTCGAGCCTGGGCTACGTGGGCAGCCTGCTCAACGCGCAGCTCGGCACCGCCGCGCGCATCGCCGCGCTGCGCCGGTCCTCACCCGAGACCAGCCCCCAGGTCTCGATCCTGATAGCGGCCGAGGTCCCGATCATGGCCGTCGAGATGATGTTCGGCGCCATCACGTCCTTCACGCTGATCGGCCCGCTCGGGCTGGCGTGGTGGGTGCCGTTCCTCATCCTGCTGGCCGTCGGGCTGCTCAGCACCGGGCTGCGCCACCTGGCCCAGCGCACGACCCGCGCGCTGTGGGGCGGACTGCTGGTGCTGCGCAGCGCCCGCGGCGGCGGACGGCTCGTCTTCTTCGTGATGATCGCCATCGCCGCGCAGGTCACGCGCAACTGGGCGCTGCTGCACGGCGTGGGCGTCGATGCCTCGATCTTCGACGCCACCGCGGTGCTGATCGCCATGTCGACGCTCTCGCAGCTGCCGATCGGCCCGAGCGTCGGCGCAGCGGCCGCGGTCCTCATCCTCGGCCGCCAGGGCGTGGCCGCCGTCGCGGCGGCCGGCGTGCTGTCGACGGTCACCGGCATCACCGGCGGCCTGCTGTTCGCGGGCTGGGCGGGAGCCGACGGGCTCCAGGCACGGCGTCGAGCGTCCTGACGCCCGGTTTGCCACCGGGCCGGTGACGTGCTCTCATTGGTGGCGACCCGCACATGAGGTATCCGCCGTCATCGCGCTCGGAGCACCCGGACCTCCTCGGCTCGCTCGAGCCCGAGACCCTCGTCGGGCTGCTCGACCACCTGACCGACGGGATCCTGGTCTTCGGCACGGACTGGCACTTCCGCTACGTCAACGAGCCCGCGGCGACGCTGCTCGGCCGCCGGCGCGAGGAGCTGCTCGGCGCGCACGCGTGGACCCTCTTCCCCGACGCCGTCGGCGGGCCGTCCTACACCGCCTACGCGCTGGCCCGCGAGGAGGGCCGGCCGGTGCGCGTCACGGAGTTCTACGAGCCCCTCGACCGGCTCTTCGAGATCCGCGTGTATCCGGTCGAGGAGGAGCTCGTCGTCCTGTTCCGTGACATCACCGAGGTCCAGCGCATCGACGATCGGCTCAGCGAGTACGCGGCGCAGATGTCCGAGGCCGAGCGCATCGCGGGGTTCGGCGTCTGGAAGTGGGATCTCGAGGCCGGAACCGTCCGCTGGTCGGACGAGCTGCACCGCATCTACGGCGTCGAGGTCGGCGACTTCGGCGGCACCGCGGAGGACTTCGTCGCGCGGCTGCATCCGGGCGACCGCGAGCGGGTGTGGGGGATCGTCCAGGCGTCCATCGAATCGCTCGAGCCGTTCGCGTTCGAAGAGCGGATCCTCTGGCCCGACGGCACGGAGCGCCATCTGCTCTCCGAGGGGCAGATCGTCACGGGGCCGGACGGCCGCGCCGCGTCCCTGGTCGGCGTCTGCAAGGACATCACCGAGCGGGTCCACGCCAGCCAGGCCCTGGGGATGAGCGAGCGGCGGATGCGCGCCGTCGTCGACAACACGCCGTCGTTCGTCGCGGTCAAGGACATCGACGGGCGCTACCTGATGGTCAACCTCGAGGCCGGCCGGATCCTCGGCGTCAGCCCCGACGAGGTCATCGGCCGCGAGTGCGAGGACGTCTTCCCGGCCGACGTCGCCGCGCGCCAGCGCGACAACGACGCGCGGACCGTCAGCGGCGAGGGGCCGATCTACGACGAGGTGGTGCTGGCCAGCGGCGCCGAGGAGCGCACCTACGTGACCGTCACGTTCGCGCTGCCCGACGAGGACGGCCGGACGGTCGAGACGTGCACGATCGGCACCGACGTCACCGAGCGCCGCGAGCACGAGGACCGCCGGCGCGAGCGCGACGAATGGGGAAGCCGGATCGGCTCGGCGCTGGCCGAGGGCCGGATGGTGCTCCACGCCCAGCCCGTGGTGGACCTGGCGACGGGCGAGCAGGCCTCCAGCGAGCTGCTGATCCGGATGCTGGCCGAGGACGGCGGCGAGCTGCTGCCGCCGGCCGACTTCCTCCCGGCCGCCGAGCGCTTCGGCCTGATCCAATCGATCGACGCGTGGGTCGTCGAGCAGGCGCTCGGCCTGGCGGCGGCGGGCCGCACGCTCGAGGTCAACCTCTCCGCGGTCACGCTCGGCGACGCCCAGGCGCGCGGCCGGATCCTGTCGCTGCTGTCGGGGTCGCCGCAGGCGGCGGCGAACATCATCTTCGAGATCACCGAGACCGCGGCGGCCGAGCACCTCGACGCCGCGTGCGTGTTCGCCCGTGACATCACCGCGCTGGGCTGCGGCCTGGCGCTCGACGACTTCGGAACCGGCTTCGGCTCGTTCACCTACCTGCGCCGGCTCCCGCTGCGCTACCTGAAGATCGACCGCACCTTCGTCTCGGACGCGGCGCGCTCCGTCGACGACCGCCGCGTGGTGCAGAGCATCATCGGGATCGCCGAGCAGTTCGGGCTGCGGACGATCGCCGAGGGGGTCGAGGACGCCGAGACGCTCGAGGCGCTGCGGACCATGGGAGCGGACTACGTCCAGGGCTTCCATCTCGGGCGCCCGGGGCCCGTGCAGTAGAACTCGCCGCATCGCCACGTCATTCGCAGACCGCTACGGGCCCTGGGCCGTGGTCGCCGGGGCCTCCGAAGGGCTGGGAGCGGCGTTCGTCGACGCGCTCGCGGCGCGCGGGGTCAACGTCGTGGCCGTGGCGCGGCGCGAGGAGCCGCTGGACGCGCTGGCCGCACGGATCGACCGCGTCGAGGTCCGGACGCTGGCGCTCGACCTCGCCGATCCGGCGTTCCCCGAGGCGCTGGCCACCGCCACGGTCGGCCTGGAGATCGGCCTGGGCGTCTACAACGCGGCGTTCTCGTTCGTCGCGCCGCTGCTGTCGCGGCCGCCGGCCGACGCGCTGCGGGTGGTCGACGTCAACGTCCGCGGCCCGCTGCTGTTCGCCCACGCGCTCGCGCCGGCGATGGTCGCGCGCGGGCGTGGCGGGCTGGTGCTGATGTCGTCGCTGGCCGGTAACCAGGGCTCGCCCGGGCTCGCCGCCTACGCGGCCAGCAAGGCGTTCACGACGTCGCTGGCCGAGAGCCTGTGGGGCGAGCTGGAGCCCTCGGGCGTCGACGTGGTGGGCTGCCTGGCCGGGGCGATCCGCACGCCGGGCTACGCGGGCGCCTCGTCGGGCGACGCCCCCGGCACGCTCGATCCCGGGCAGGTCGCAGAGGCCGCGCTGGGCGCCCTCGGCAAGGGTCCCGTCGTCGTCCCCGGCGCCACCAACCGCGTCGCCACGTTCGCCATGCGGCGCGTGCTGCCCCGGCGCGCCGCCGTGGCGATCATGCGCCGTTCGATCGACCGCCTCGGCGGATGATCCTCGGCTTCTTCCTGCCGTGGCTGGTCTTCGCGGTCGTGCTCGCGCTGCACGTCGTGCTGCCGGGCCGCTGGCTCGACGGCTACGTCCGCGACGCCGCCGGCGTCCCCCTGCGCTACCGGCTCAACGGGCTGCTCGTGCTGGTTGTCTGCGTCGGCCTGGCCGTCGCGCTGGTGGCGGCCGACGCCGTCGAGGCCGACCTGCTCTGGGAGCATCGCTGGGCGTCGCTGGCCGGCGCCTGCGTGCTCGGCCTGCTGTTCACCGCGGCGATCGTGCTGCCGGTGCCATCGACGGGCAAGCCGCTGCTCACCGACCTCTACCTGGGCCGGCTCGAGAACCCGCGCTGGCGGGGCGGCCGGGTCGACGCGAAGATGTGGCTCTACCTGGCGGGCGCCGTGCTGCTCGATCTCAACGTCCTGTCCTTCGCCGCGCACCAGGAGGACGTCAGTGCCGGCGTCGTCCTGTACTGCGCGCTGTTCACGTGGTTCGTCGTCGACTACCTGACCTTCGAGCACGTCCACCTCTACACCTACGACCTGTTCGCCGAGCGCGTCGGCTTCAAGCTCGGCTGGGGCTGCCTGGTCTTCTATCCCTACTTCTACGTCGTCGGGCTGTGGTCGCAGGCCGACGAGCCCGACCCGGGCGCGCCCGCGTGGCTGCTCGTGGTGGCGGCGATCGTCTTCTTCGGCGGCTGGTCGCTGGCTCGCGGCGCGAACCTGCAGAAGTACCGGTTCAAGCGCGACCCCACCCGCGGCGAGGCGATCGGCGGCGTCCTGCTGTGCAGCGGCTTCTGGGGCGTCTCGCGCCACGTCAACTACCTCGGCGAGATCCTCATGGCCACGGGCCTGACGCTCGCCCTCGGCGACCCCGCCGACCCGATCCCGTGGCTCTACCCGCTGTACTACGTCGCGCTGCTGTTCCCGCGCGAGCGCGACGACGACCGGCGCTGCGCGGAGAAGTACGGGCCGCTGTGGGACGAGTACCGGGCGCGGGTGCGCTGGCGGATCGTGCCGGGGCTGTACTAGGTGGCCGGAGAGCTGGCCGCGACCGTGACGGTCAGCGCGACGAACTCCGCCGGATCGACGGGCCGGAACCCGACGCTGACGTTGACGATGCCGGACTGCATGTCGGCCGGGGTCGTCGTGGAGGCGTCGCAGACCACCTGGTAGGCCGCGGCCGCGCTGGCCCCCTGGAACGCGCCGGAGCCGTAGAGCATGGCCATGAACGCGGAGACCTCGATGGTCAGCCACGACCACAGCTGCGCGTCGTTGGGCTCGAACGTCGCCCACTTCAGGGACTCCTGCAGGCTCTGCTCGACGAAGGAGGTCAGCCGCCTCACGGACACGTACTTGAAGTTGCTTTGGAGGAGATCGCCGCCCGCGAGGGTCCGAGCGCCCCAGACGACGTTCCCGGCGCCGGGGAACGTGCGCAGGCAGTTGATGCCCTGCGTGTTGAGGGTCCCGTTGACCGTGTCGTCGATGGTCAGGTCGGCGAGGGCCGTGACGCCGGTGAGCACCGCCTTGATCCCCGCGGGGGCCTTCCAGACGCCGGTATTCACATCGGTGGTCGCATAGACCCCGGCGATGGTCCCGCTGGGCGGGACGAGGCGCGTCGCGCCGTCGTTGAAGGGATCGGGGATCCGCGGCCACGGGTAGTAGGTGGCGGCCGCGACGTGCTCGGGGCTGAGGACCTGCGCGCCCCACTGGTTGAGGCTCGCCATCCCGGCGGCGGTACCGACCGAGTCGATCGAGGTGGCCTGCGTGTCCGGCAGCCAGGCGTCGGCCATGGCCGACGCGGGCGGCGGCGGATCGGCGATCAGGAAGCTGTTGTGCCTCTGGCAGTAGCGGTGGGCCGCCGCGATCGCCGAGCCCTGCGCCGTCGTCGAGAGATACACGAGGTCCGGGATGCACATGAGGTTGAACACCTGCGGCGCGATCTGATCGAGCGCGGGCGTCGGTGCCGAGGACGAGCCGTCCTCGCCCAGCTGCGCCAAGACGGCGCTAGCGAAGCTGGCCACCGACCAGGCGCCGTCGGCACCGCCGGCCAGTCGTACGTCCTGGGACTGGGGAACCAGCGGATCCGTGCCCTGCGCGGTGGCGCTCAAATACTGGGACTGGCTCGTGATGCCGGTGGCGAGGGTGGCGTCGTTGGGCAGGTTGACGAGCGTCTCGAGCACGGCGCCCGCCTGGCCCGAGGAGGAGTCCGGAGCGCTGACCGTGAAGTCGAGGTGATCGGGTGTTCCCGAGGAGGCCGGCCGAAAGGCGACGCGCAGTCCGCTGGCCCAGGCGCCCTCGTCGTCCGCGCGCAGCGTCAGCGGTCCGTACGTCGCTTGCGCGATCGTGCTGCCCGGCGCGTCGAGCCGGACGATCCAGGCCCCGATCCCTCCGTTGTAGAACAGCTGCCACACGGCGTAGACGGCCATGCTCGGGGCATTCCCGAACGGTGGGATCGCAGGAGCGCCGAACTGCGCTGCGAAGTCATCCCACGACGTGACGAGGACCGCCTGGTTGACCGGTCCCCTCGGGAAGGCGCCCAGCACCGCGGTGAGGTTCGTCGTGGCCGGGGTGACCGTGTGGCGCCAGGACACCGGCGCCACCTCGGCGACCGGGGCGGCGAACGCGGCCGGTCCGCGGAGCAGGCCGGCGGCGAGAGCAACCGCTCCGCCGGCCATCACATCGCGGCGGGTGATTCCGCGCGGATCGCCACCGGCGAAGATCACACGTCCCTATCGGCAGTCCGAGCGGTGCGCGTGAGCAGGCGTATGGCGAGTCCCGGACTCGAACCGGGGACACCACGATTTTCAGTCGTGTGCTCTACCAACTGAGCTAACTCGCCGAGGCGAGGGAAGCCTAGCGGCGTACCCCTTAGGCTCGCGCGCCATGGTCGCCGAGATCGTCTATGACCTTGCCGTCCACGAGGCGCAGGAGGGCGAGTCCCATCGCGTCGTCATCGTGTGGGGCGAGGACGGCAAGCGGGTCCTGACGAGCACCGACGTCTACGGCGGCGCCGACGCGTTCTCCGTCGACACCGTCCACGACCTCGAGCCCGCCGACGCCACCATGTTCCCGCCGTTGCCACGCGACCTGCCGCCCGGCGAGCTCCTGACGACCACCGACGGCGGCATGGAGGGCGAGCCCGAGCGGATCCTCTCGGCGCGCGCGAACGGGATCCGCGTCGACGACTGCCCGACGACCGGCGCGATCACGTCGTTCTTCCGCACCGGCTCCGACGACGTCTCGCGCTCCTGGGTCGTCATCCACGACGAGGCCGGCACGCCTCGCGTGGCCTACGCCGCGTCCGCTAGATGATGCCGACGAGCGAGGCGCAGACCCAGTTGCCGGCTCCGGCGCCACCGGCCCACAGCTCGGCCGCCAGCCGGTCCTGCTCGGCCTTCGGCGCCTGATAGGCCTGCGGCGTGGAGCCCCCGAGGCCCTGCCAGGTGGCGGGCATGAACTGGTAGTAGCCGCTCGCTCCGGCGTAGTTCGGCGGCAGGTTCTGCCCGCCCGACTCGCACTGGACCACGGCCCACGGGATGGCCCACGGGCCGCCCGGGCCGGCCACCATCGACGCGCGCCGGCGCTCCTCGAGCAGCTTGCCCAGCTCCTTCTCCGCGGCGACCCGGCGCGCCCGCACCGACGAGAGGGCCGCGAGCCGCGCGGCGTGCGCGCGGGAGAGGGCGTCGCGCCGCGCCCGCAGGCCCGAGGCGATCTGGGCCAGCGCGTTGCGCCGCTGCGTCGCGGCGGCCTCGGCCTTGCGGCGCCGCTCGGTCAGGACGACGAGCCGCCGGCGCTCACGGCCGGCGTCGGCGCGCGCGTCCTTGACCAGGTCGAGGATCATCGTGTTGCGGTCCTGGATCGTCTTGAGGAACTGCACGGTCTCGAGCAGGTCGGCGAACCCATGGGCGTCGAGGACCACCGAGACGAGGTCGGGCTGGTCGCCCATGTAGCGCTCGCGCAGGTTCTCGGCGAGCTGGTCCTCGACCTCGCTCAGCCGGATCTTCAGCCGGGCCACCCGCTTGCGGGCGTCCGCCAGCTGCGAGGCCGCGAGGTCCGCGGCCGCCTCGGCGCGATCGAGCTCGGACTGCGCCTCGCTCAGCCGGCCTTCCATCAGCGCGACCTCGCGCGAGGCCGCCCGCTCCAGGGCGCCCAGCCGCGCCGCCGCCGACGACAGCGCCTTCTCGGCCGCCTTGCCGGCGCCGATCCTGTTGCGCAGCGCATCCTCGTCCTGCCCTCCGGCCACGGGCACGGCGACGAACAGCGCAACGAGTACGAGAGGGATCAGGCGCCGCATGACCAGCCCGCCAACGTAGTTCGCAGACCCTCCGAAACGTGCAAGCGCGCGTGCGGGCCTATCCGGCCCAGGCGCGCAGCTGCGGGAGCGGATCGACCGGATGGCTGTTGCCGTCGACGCGCCAGCCGCCGACCCAGATCTCGAAGTGCAGGTGCGGGCCGGTGGCGCGGCCGGTCGAGCCGACGCGGCACAGGCCGGTGCCGGCCGCCACGGTCTGGCCGGCGGAGACGCCGAACGACCCGGACTGGCAGTGGGCGAAGAAGAACGAGCGGCCGTCGTTGCCGTTGACGACGACGTAGTAGCCGGCCGCGCCCTTCTGGAAGTCGGTCGACGCCACGACGCCGGCCACGGGGGAGACCACCGGGAGGCCGCGCGCGGCGGCGATGTCCTGGCCCTGGTGGGAGTGATCGCCGCGGTCAGCGCCGAAGCCCTCCCCGAACGACCAGGGGCCGGCGATCGGGAACACGCCCGAGGCGGTGACCGGGACCGACGGGGGCGGCGACGAGGAGGACGGCGTGCCGTGCACGACGAGCGTGCGCTTGCCGGTCAGCCGCCCGGAGCGCCGCAGCTGGTTGCCCCAGCGGTCGTGGGCGTGGACGCGCACGACGTAGTGGCCGGCCGCGAGCGCTCCCCCGCGCCAGCGGACGCGGACGGTGCGTCCGACCCGCACGCGGCCCAGGCTGATCCGGGCGACGACGCGGCTGCCGCGCAGCACCTCGACCCGCGCGATGACCGACGACACGCCGGGTTCGGCGAAGCGCACGCTGATCCGCGGGCGCTTGGCCTTCGCCGCGGCGAACAGGTGCGCGCGCGGCGCAGCGCCAGCCCCGACGCCGAGGCCACCGGACTTGCCGGTGGCGATCGTGTCGGCCGGCGCGCCCGTGCCGCCGTTGTCGGCCAGCGCGGGCGATCCGCCGAAGGCCAGCACGACCGCAGGGATGAGGGCAAACCGCCGCATTCCCTCCAAACCGTCGGCCGTCGGCGAAGTTCCTTCAACCGCACTGCCGTCTTTGCACGGGCTCTTGCGCTCAGGCCTGCAACATCGAGGCCATCATCTCCAGGGCCCCTGCCTTCGAGAGCGGCTCGTTGAGGTTGCCGCACTTGGGCGACTGCACGCACGACGGGCAGCCGCTCTCGCAGGGGCAGTCGGCGATCAGCCGGTGCGCGTCGGCGACCAACGTCTCGAACGCGCGGAAGCCCTGGCGGGTGATCCCGACGCCGCCGGGATGACCGTCGTAGATGAAGATCGTCGGCCGGCCGGTCTGCGGGTGCGCGTTGGTCGACAGCCCGCCGATGTCCCAGCGATCGCACATCGCCAGCAGCGGGAGCACCGCGATCTGGGAGTGCTCGGCGGCGTGCAGCGCGCCCAGGAGCTGGTCGAGCGGCACGTCGCCGAGCGAGTCGAGCTCGTACCACAGCGCCTGCGTGGTGAACGACGTCGTCGGCAGGTCCAGCGCCTGGAGGTCGAGCACCTCGTGGTCGGGCAGGCGCTTGCGCTGGTAGGCGATCACCGTCTCGGTCACCGTCACCGTCCCGAAGGAGAGCTTGACGCCCATCGTCTCGCGGATGTCGAGCACCCGCTCGATCCACGTATCGGTCTCCTTCTTGGGCTGCGTGTACCAGGCGCCGTCGAACGGCCGGACGTCGGCGCGCCGCGCCTCGACGTCGAGGTCGACGACCTCGTAGGAGCGCCCCATGTGCAGGTAGATCGCGCCGTCGTGCGTGGTCGAGAACGCGCGCGCCGACTCGACGGTGCCGAGCAGCTCGCCGTTCATCACGTCCATCACCGCGAAGGAGTCGGGCTGGGCGCTGCGCAGCGACACGCGGGCGGCCGGGTAGTCCTCGGGCTCGCGCAGCACGAACTTGCCGCGGCGCTCGACCAGCGAGCCCTGCGCCTCGAGCGTCTCGGCGTAGGCGCGCCAGCGCGGTCCGAGCTGCTCGGCGTCGGCGTCCTCGAGCGGTCCCTCGTGCGCGGCGCACAGCAGGTGCGGCAGGTGGATGTGCTCGTTCTCGTACTCGAGGATCGCCGCCTCCACCGCGCGGTCGAGGAACTCGTCGGGGTGGCGGCAGAAGAACTGGTCGAGCGCGTCCTCGCCGGCGACGTAGACGGCCAGGCCGCGGCCGCGGCGCCCGGCCCGCCCCCACATCTGCCGCAGCGAGGCGACGGTGCCGGGGAAGGTCACGACGACGCACGCGTCGAGCGCCCCGATGTCGATGCCGAGCTCCAGCGCGTCGGTGGTGATGACCGCCAGCAGCTCGCCGCGCATCAGCCGGCCCTCGAGCTCGCGCCGCTGCTGCGGCGTGTAGCCGGCGCGGTAGGGCGCGACCTTGTCGGCCAGCTCGGGCGCTTCGTCGCGCAGCTTGTCGGTGACGATCTTGGCGACGAGCTCGACCGCCTTGCGCGACTTGATGAAGCAGATCGAGCGCGAGCCCTTCGTCACCAGGTCGACGAGGATGTCGGCCGCCTCGCCCAGCGCGCTGCGGCGGGTCTGCAGCGCCTCGCCCGACACGTTCACGATCGTCGACGTCAACCAGGGCGAGGTGCTCGGGACCGTCGAGGCCGCGCGCGCGCACTCGACGGTCCACGACGGGGCGATCTACCTCCACCTCGGGCGCTCGTACGT
>JBJMLA010000058.1:0-47138 GCA_045805505.1 Solirubrobacteraceae bacterium | reverse complement strand
TCGCGGGCCTCGCCGTCGCGTGGGGCCGCGCGGCCGCGGGCGACGTGGACGCCGGCCACGTGCTGACCGAGGCGGCCGGCGGGATGGTGGCCCGCGTCGCGGTCGTCTGCCTGATCGGCTGGGTGCTGACGCTGGCCGCGGCTCGCGCGCCCGAGCGCCTGGGTCGCGCGCTCACTGCCGGCGCGCTCGTCGCGACGGTGGCGCTGCTGGCGGGGATGCTCGCTCCGCGCGGCAGCGCCTCGGACCCCCTGCCGGGATCGGTCGTGCCGCTGGCCGCGGCCGCCGCGGGCCTGCTCGTCGCGCTGGTGCTGCCCGCGCTGCTGCGGATGGTCGCGCGCGTGGTCCCCGCGCGGCGCCCCGCGGTGCGGCTCGGCCTGCTCGAGCTGGCGCGCCGTCCCGGGCCGGCGTCCATCGCCGCCGCCGGGCTCGTCGTCAGCCTCGGGCTGTGCGGCTTCGCCTTCGCCTACCGCTCGACGCTCGATCGCAGCCGCGCCGACCAGGCCGACCAGCGCGTGCCGCTGGCCGCGACCGTGCTGCCGGGGCCGGACTTCCGCTCGCCGCTGGCCGCCCGTGCTCCGGCCGTCTGGGCGCGGCTCGCGGGAGCCGCTGCTGCCGTGCCCGTCCTGCGCCGCGACGCCAACGTGCTCGCCGGCCCGACCCGCGACCCCGTCGAGCTCGTCGCGCTGCCCGCCGGCGCGCTGGCCGGACTGCGGGCGTGGCGCGCGGGGAGCGGTCGCTCGGCACTGGCGGGGAGGCTGAACGCGGCGCCCTTCGACCGGCCCCCCGCGGGCGCCCGGCTCCCGGCGGACGCTGCCCGCGTCACGCTGCCGGCGCGCGCCGACGGCGACCGCATCGACGTCGCGCTCATCGTCCGCGGCCGCGGCGGCAGAACGGTCCGCGTCCCGCTGGGCATGGCCACCCGCACCACGACGCTGTCGGCCGCGCTGCCCCGCGCCGCCCGCGGCGGCCTGGTCACCGCGCTCGCGCTCGAGCCCACCGCCAGCCTGCTCGCCACGACTGGTCACAACGCCGCCGAGGGCGGGGGAGGGACGCGGGCGACCGGCGTGCTCCGGCTCGGCCCGCTGCGCGCCGGAGCCACGACGATCGACCTCGCGCGCTGGCGCCCGCGCGAGCCGCTCTCCGGCAGCGCCGGCGCCGTCGCCTACCACCTCACGGCGCCGGGGATGGTCCGGCCCGACCAGCCCTCCGATGCCGCGCCGCTGCCGCTGCTGGCCGATCCGGCGACCGCGGCGGACGCGGCGATCGCCAAGGACGTCGACCTCGACGTGCTGGGCGTCCGGCTGCACGCCCGGGTGGTCGGCGTGGCCCGGCGCTTCCCGACGGTGGCGTCCGGCCAGCCGTTCGTGCTGGCCGACGTGACCGCGGTCTCGGCGGCACTCGACGCGCAGCTGCCGGGCAGCGGCGAGGCGCGGGAGCTGTGGCTGGCGGCACGGCCGGGACAGGACGAGCGGCTGGCCTCGGCGGTGACCACCGCCGCCCGTGCCTCGGGTCTGCGGGCAAGGACGCACGTCGCGGTGCGCCGGGCGCTCGATGCCGAGCCGCTCTCCCGCGAGGTCCTCGGCGCGCTGACCGCCGCGGCGCTGCTGGCCGCGGCACTGTCCCTGGCCGGCGTGGCCGTCGCGCTGCGCCGTGCCCTGCGCGACGACGCCGCCGCGCTGTTCGATCTCGAGGCCCAGGGGCTCGGTCCGCGGGCCCTGCGCGCCGGGCTGCGCGTACGCGGCGCGATCGTCGCGGTGGTCGGCGTCGCCGGCGGCTGCCTGCTGGCGCTCGCCCTCACCGGTCTGGTCACGGGTGCGGTCCGGGCCGGCGCCACCGGGGCGCCGGACCCGCCGCTGGTCACCGTCATCCCCTGGGCGACCGGTGGCGCCGGGGCGGCGCTGCTGCTGCTCGCGGCCCTCGGGGCCGGGGCGCTGGCGGCCGCGCCCGCGTTGCGCGAGGACGTCCCGCGGCCCCGATCGTCGGCGGAGTCCGCATGAGCATCTGCTGCCGCGACCTGTTCAAGGTCCACCGGACGCCGGAGGGCGACGCCGCCGCGCTGCAGGGGCTGACGCTCGACGCCGAGCCGGGGGAGATGCTCGCCGTGCTGGGGCCGAGCGGCTCGGGCAAGTCGACGCTGCTGCGGATCCTCGCGGGCCTCGAGCGGCCGTCGGCGGGCAGCGCGCTCGTCGCCGGGCAGGACATGGCGCGGCTCGGCGCGCGGGCCCGCGCGGTCGCCCGCCGCGATCTCGTCGCCGTGGTCGGCCAGCACGCCGAGCGCGAGCTGGCGCCCGCGCTGACGCTCGCCGAGTCCGTCGCGCTGCCGCTGCTGCTGCGCGGCGCGTCGCGAGCGCCGGCCCGGGCCACCGCCCACGAGCTGCTGACCCGCGTGGGCCTGGGGGACCGCGCGACGGCTCGCCCGCACGAGCTCTCGGGCGGCGAGCGCCAGCGCGCCGCGCTGTGCGCCGCCGTCGCTCACCGTCCTCCCGTCGTGCTCGCCGACGAGCCCACGGGCGAGCTCGACGCGCGCGCCGCCACCGAGGTGCTGACCCTGCTCGCCGGGCTCGCGGCGCAGGACGGCGCGACGGTCCTCGTCGTGACGCACGACGCCGTCTCGGCCGACACCGCCGACCGGACCGTGCGCATCCGCGACGGCCGCGTGAGCCAGGAGGGCCGCGCCGAGGGGCTTGCCGTGGTCATCGGCCGCGGCGGCTGGCTGCACGTGCCCGAGGACGTGCTCGCGTCGGCGGGCATCGCCGATCGCGCGACCGTGCGAGCCGAGGCCGGCGCCGTGATCCTGGAGCCCGCGGCGGGCGGGGCGGCGGCGCAGGACACGCCGGCCGTCGTGGCGGTCGAACCGCCGCCCGCGGTGCCCGGCGTGCCGGCCCGGGTCGAGGGGCTCCGCATGTCCTTCGGCGAGCGCGCCGTGTTCACCGGCCTCGGCACCGCCTTCGACCCGGGCACCCTGACGGCAGTCACGGGGCGATCGGGCTCGGGCAAGTCCACGCTGCTGCGCCTGCTCGCGGGCCTCGCCCGGCCGGACGGCGGCCGCGTCGTCATCGGCGATCAGGCGCTGGACGGACTCGATCGCGAAGGGCTGGCGGCGCTGCGCGCGCGGCACGTCGGCGTGGTCGGCCAGGACCCGCAGCTGCTCTCCTTCCTCACCGCCGCCGAGCAGGTCGCCCTCGCCGCGCCGGACCAGCACGCCGCGCGCGCCTGGCTCGCCGCTGTCGGCCTCGCCGAGCGGGCCGGCCAGCGCGTCGGGCGGCTGTCGGCCGGCGAGCGGCAGCGCGTCGCGATCGCCCGGGCGCTGGCGGGCGGGCGCGGCCTGCTGCTCGTCGACGAGCCGACCTCGCGCCTGGACGAGGCCAACGCGGTGGCGATCGCCGGCCTCCTGCGCTCCGCGGCCCACGACCACGGCGCGACGGTCGTCTGCGCGACGCACGACACGGTCGTCAGCGCGGCGGCCGACCGGACGCTCGCGCTCGACCCTGCTGCCGCCCCGGCCGATTCCGGGTAGTACCTTCGAAGATGATGCGGATCTTCGGAGCGATCTTCGCCGCGCTGGCCTTCAGCGCGACGCCCGCACAGGCCATCGTCGGCGGCAAGGACGTGCCCGCCGGCGAGCTGCGCGCTGTGGCCAACGTCTACGTCGGCGGCGCCTTCGGCTGCACCGGCACGCTGATCGCGCCGACATGGGTGATGACCGCGGCGCACTGCGGCTCGCTGACCGGCGTGCTGACCGGCGGAGCGATTCCCAGCACGCTCCCGGTCCCGGCCTCCGCCTACACGGTCTACCTCGACACGGTCAAGGCCAGCGGCCAGGGCGGCGAGCAGCACAGCGTCAAGCAGGTGGTCGTCGCCACCGACTACGGCATCCAGGGCGGCGGCGGCAGCGACGTCTCGCTGCTCGAGCTCGACACCGCCTCCAAGGCGCCGCCGATCAAGATCGCGGCGCTCGGCGAGCGCTCGTCCTGGAAGGCCGGCGTCTCGGCGACGATCGCCGGCTTCGGGCTGACCGCCGAGAACGGCGACGCGCCCGACACCATGCAGCGTGCACAGGTGCCGATCCAGTCCGACGCGACCTGTGCCGCCGACTACCCGGACGGCAGCTTCGACGCCAAGACGATGCTGTGCGCCGGGCCTCCCGAGGGCGGCACGGACACCTGCCAGGGCGACTCGGGCGGGCCGCTGCTCGTCGACGTCCCCACCGGTGTCCAGCGTCTGGTCGGCGCCACCAGCTTCGGCGAGGGCTGCGCCCAGGCCGGCAAGCCGGGCGTCTACGCCCGCGTCGCCGAGGACCCGCTGCGCGCGTTCGTCGGCAAGGTCGTGCCCGCCGCGCTCGCGCCCGAGCCGCAGAAGACCGAGCCCGCGGGGACGCCGACCACCAGGCCACTCACCGCGGCGCAGAAGCGGGCCGCGGCCAAGCGCAAGGCGCTCAAGGCGTGCGGCAAGAGGAAGACGGCGAAGAAGCGCAAGGCCTGCCGGGCCAAGGTGCGCAAGAAGTACAAGAGCTAGACGGCGCTACTCGCCGTCGAAGTAGTCGGCCTCCTCGACGTGGAAGATCACGCCGTTGCCGAAGTTGAGCTTCTTGGAGCGCGGGTAGTAGCAGTAGTCGCCGACCGCCCGGGTGCCGAACACGAGGTAGGTCATGCCCGCCTCGCCCGCGCACAGGGTGTGGGCCGGCCCGACGGGCGGGCAGACGAGCACGTGACCGGGGCGCACGTCGTGGCGCTCGTCGTTCAGCCACACCTGGCCGCCGCCCTCGAGGATCACGAAGCACTCCTCCTCCATTGAATGCCAGTGCGGCGGGCACGGGATCTGGCCCGCCTCGAGCACCCCGTGGTTGAGGCCGGCCAGGATCGAGCCTGCGCTGCCGGCGAGCCCGCGGAACTCCTCGCGGTAGCCGTCGCGGTCGGTCGCCCCGCGTTCGGCGTCGGCCAGCGCGACGATGGAAGGCGGACGCCCGGCCTCCGGCGCCGGCAGGTCGAGCGGCCCGGCCGCGGCCTCGGCGGCGAACGGGTTGGGGCCGTCGTGCGGGATCCAGTGCGGGCCCATCCACCAGGTCTGCGCGCGCGGCAGCCACGTCATCCCGGTGCTCGAGCCGGTGCCGAAGGCCAGCACGTCGAGGCCGTCGTCGCCGGCGACGATCGTGTGCGCCTCGGCCTGCGCGCGGTGGACGATCGTGTCGCCGGCATGGACCGCGTAGGCCTTGCCGTCCTGCCAGCTGAACCCGGAGCCCGCCAGGACGTGGAAGTGCTCCTCCTCGTCGGCGTGGACGTGGACGGGCATCGCCCGCTGACCCGGGCCTAGCTCGTAGCGGCTCAGGCCGATGCCGACCGCGCCCGCCGCGGCGCCGAGGCGCCGGCGGCGCCCCTGCAGCGGGCCGCGGTCGATGACCATCTCGGGGACGTCGTCCCAGTGCACGAGGTTGGGGTGGGGCATGGTCGCGACTCTAGATAGGGTCGGCCCCGCATGGAGCGCCGCCGTCTCGTCCGCGTCCCCGCCTCGTCGGCGAACCTCGGTCCGGGGTTCGACAGCTTCGCCTGCGCGCTGGCGCTGCACATGGAGCTCGAGGTCGTCGAGACCGGCCGGTTTGCCGTCGAGACGGACCTGCAGATCGCCCGCGACCATCGCAACCTGGCCGTGCGCGGCTTCGCCCGGCTGCACCCGCCCGACGACTTCGAGTTCCGGATCCGATCCGACATCCCGCTCAGCGGCGGGCTGGGAACGAGCGCCGCGGCGTATGTCGCGGGGCTGATGGCCGCCGACCACCTCTTCGAGCTCGACGCCGACGTGCTCGAGCACGCCGCGCAGCTCGAGGGCCATCCGGACAACGTCGCGGCGGCGCTGCGCGGCGGGTTCGTCGTCTGCAGCGGCCACCGCGTCGCCCGGTTCGATCCGCCGGCGGGCCTGGAGGCGGTGCTCGTCGTGCCCCACGAGCCCGTGCGCACCAAGCAGGCGCGGGCGGCATTGCCCGAGCACGTGCCACTGCACGACGCGGCGGCCAACGTGGGCTACGGCGCGCTGCTGGTCCTGGGCCTGATCCAGGGCGACTGGGACATGGTCTCGGCGGGCCTGCACGACCGGCTCCACCAGCCCTATCGCGCGAGCCTGTACCCGCAGTCGGCCGAGCTGGCGGCGAAGGCGCCATCGCTCGGCGCGCTGGGCGCGACGATCTCCGGCGCCGGGCCGACGGTGCTCGTGTGGACCCATTACGAGCAGACCGGCGGGGTGGTCGAGCGCCTGCGCCGCGAGGCCGACGGCTGGGCGCAGGTCATCCGCGCGCCGTTCGAGCCGCAGGGAGCCGACGTCCGCGAGCTCTAGGACGGCCGCAGCAGCGACCACAGCGACGCGTTGCGGGGCATGAGCACCTCGCCCGTCACGTGGAAGCCGAACGACCGGTAGTACGGGAGGTTGTCGGGGTTCGCGGTGGTCAGGTGGCACGGCACCTCGAGCGCCTCGGCCTCCTCGATCGCGCGGGTCAGCAGCGCCCGGCCGCGGCCGCCGCGCTGATGACGGGGGTCGGCGGCCAGCAGCGAGACGAACACGTGTGGCTCGTCGGGGTGCTCGTTGAGCTGGGAATCGGCCTTGAGCGCGCGCAGGCCCGCGGCCGGTCCGGCGAGGATCGCGGCGGGGGAGCCGGCGACGGTCAGCAGGGGCGAGGTCGACTTCGCGTCGGGCCCGAAGGTGATCATCGCGGCGCTGGGGAGGCCGCCGTCGCGGGTCACGCGGACCTGTGCACCGAGGCGCGGCCCGGCCCAGGCCTCGCCGCCGCAGACCCGGCGGATGAACGCGTGGAGCATCCGCGGGCGGTCGGGTCCGACGGCCATCCAACCCGGATCGGTCATGAACGCGTCGGCGTAGAGGCGGGCGACCGCGCGGCGCTCGCCGGGGCGCATGGCGTCGACCGCGATCACGGCCGGACGACCACCTGCGTGCCGAGCGGGACCCGGGCGATGAGCAGGCGCATCGACCGCTCGCCGGCTCGCAGGCAGCCGTTGCTGGCCGCCTGGCCGATGCTCGCCGGCGCGCTCGTGCCATGGATCGCCAGCCGGTCGCCGCCCGGCCAGTCCTGGGGCACGTTGGGCTGGTGGCCGGAGAGGGCGAGCACGCAGCAACCGTACGGGGATCCGGCGCCGCCGGTGGAGAGCCGGTCGGTGACGCCGTAGCGGCCGGGCGGGGTGGGGGTGGCGGCCGCGCCGACGGCGACGGCGAAGGAGGCCCTGGGCCTGCCGAGCCTCTTCAGGACGGCCCGGCGGTCGGAGAGGTCGACGTCGATGCGCCACTGCTCACGGAGGAGCTTGACCTTGTCCTGGCGGACCCAGCCGAGCTCTCCGTTGGACAGGTGCTCGCTCGTCACGCCCAGCCACCGGCCTCGTTGGCGGACGACGGCCATGACCGAGGGGGTGTGGAAGCGGGTGCGCTTCGCGACGCGGGCGATGACCTTGGCGTCCGGGGAGGGGCGGGCGCGGAGCGCCACGGGGTTCGTGACGGAGGCCGCCAGCGTCTCGTTCGGCCTGGGACGCACGGGGACCGCCACGGCTGGGCGGGATTCATCGGCTGTGGGCCGAGGTTTCCCGCCCTCGCTCCGGGTCGGGGCGGGATCGGACCCGCCGCAGGCGCCCAGGGCGAGGGCGCTAAGCCAGAGCGGCCACGCGCGCACGGGCATCCCGTAGGCCGAGGCGGTCGAGCAGCTCCTCGGCGAGCGCGTAGTAGTCGGCGCCGAGGTCGGGGCGGTGGTCGAGGATCGACACGGCGCGCTCGGCGCTCTCCGCGTAGGCGATCGACTGACGCACGCACGTCTCGAGGAGCTTCTCGCCGACGTGCTCCTTGAGCGACTCGTAGGCCTCGCGCGAGTGCACGGTGCGCATGTCGGCGATGTTGAACAGCACGCCGAGCCAGTTGAGGTCGGGGTTGAGGCCGTCGCGGGCCAGCTCGATGACCTCGAGCGCCTGCTCGACGCCCTGCAGCGCGAAGTACTGGGCCTCGGCCGAGAGCAGCGCATGATCGGCGGCGACGAGCGCGTTGACCGCCAGCAGCCCGAGGGCCGGCGGGCAGTCGATCATGATCAGGTCGTAGTCGCCGGCGACCTCGCGCAGCGCCTTGCGCAGCGTGAGCTCGCGGCCCATCTTGCCGGCCAGCGACAGCTCGGCCTCGGCGACCTGCAGGTTGGCCGGGATGACGCCGTCGTGGATCGCCTCGGCCGCGGTCGCGCGGCCCATGAGGACGTCGGCGACGGTGGGGGAGGCGTCGGGTGCGACGTCGAAGTAGTCCGACAGGTTACCCTGCGGATCGAGGTCGACCGCGAGCACCTCGAGCCCGCCGCGGCGGAAGACGTCGGTGAGGGTGCGCACCGCGGTCGTCTTCCCGGTGCCGCCCTTCTGGGAGAGGATCGCGATGGTCTGCGCGGGCACGGCCGCAAGACTACGACTTCGGCAGAAGCGGCCCGGCTCTGGGCCGGGCCTCCTCTGTTTCCCTCTCCTCCGCGGGTGGCCCGCAGGCCGCCCGAAGTCCCTAGCCGGCGGCCTCGAACTCGGTGTCGGCGGTCGCGACGTCCTGTTCGCTGAGCGACACGAAGTGGACGCGATAACGCCCGACGACGATCTCGTCGCCGTCGGAGATCGTCTGCCACTCGACCCGCGAGCCGTTGACGAAGACGCCGTTGAGGCTGCGGTCGTCGAGCACGCGCACGCCGTCCGGTCCGCGGACCACCAGCGCGTGACGCCGCGAGATCGTCGGATCGTCGAGCCGCACGTCGGCGGCCAGCGAGCGTCCGATCCGCGTCCAGTCGCGCTGCAGCGCCACCACGCGGACCTCCGCGCCCTCCTCGAAGATCAGGTAGTCGCCGGCCTCGGCGATCTCCGAGGCGGCCTGCAGCAGCCGCCGGCGCCCCTCCACCTCGTCGGCGCCGCCGTCCTCGCGCCGGAAGCGCGTCCCGAACAGCGACGCTCGCGCGAACTGCTCTCCCTTGCACCCCGGACAGGGCGGCAACGCGTCTGCAGCAGCCAGCGTCAGCACGTAGCCGCACGCCTCACAACGGAACGATCCGGTCCCTGCCAAGGTCCCCGATGTCAATGACTCCATGCTCACTCGCCTCTCTCTCCCGCTGAACCGAGCCTTGTGCGGATGATAACGACGCGGACGTATCTCGGGGCAGCTTCTCGCGCTCGGATCAAACGTTCCTAAAAAGACCTGCTGAGCGAAGGAACGGCGGGTCACGTGACGAACAGCGCGGCATGGCCCGCTCGATCGCCGACCTCAATCGCTTCCTCCTCCGCAGGGGCGTCGACCGCCTCGCGCAGGAGCGCGACTGCTGCACCGTCTGCCACCGGACGCCGCTGGTGGGCGAGCACGTCGCCCGCTACGCCAACGGTTCGCTGACCTGCGCGCTGTGCACCTCGAGCAAGCGCCGCGACATCGAGCGCGTCGAGCTCGTGCATCACAGCGAGTGGGGCCACGCCGTGAAGCCGCTGGGCCGCGTTCCCCGCGCCGCCTAGCGCCCAGACGCGCAATAGACTCCGCCGCGATGGACCCCGTGTCTGTTTCGGTGACGATCGCCCGCCCCCGCGAGGAGGTCTTCGAGTACCTCGCCGACGTGGCCAACCACCCCGAGTTCTGCGACCACTACCTGGTCGACTGGCGCCTGACCCGCGAGGACTCCTACGGCCGCGGCGCCGGGGCCCGGTTCCGCATCAAGGCGCCGCGCAACCGGTTCGCCTGGGCCGACGTGGTCTTCGCCGAAGTCGAGCGCCCGCGGCTGATCGTCGAGACCGGCCGCGCGGGCAAGTTCAACCGCATCCGCACGCTCGGCACCTACGAGCTCGAGCCGGGCGGCGCCGGGACGACCCGCGTCACCTTCACGTTCGAGAGCGAACCCGGCAACCTCGCCGATCGGCTCGGCGAGGCCTTCGGTCAGCGGTCGTGGATGCGTCGCAAGACCAACCGCGCGATGCGCCGGCTGCGGTCGATCCTGGAAGAGGATCGGGGCCGCGGGAGCCGGGCCACCGTCGCCGCTGGATAGGATCCCCCGCCGGATGCGCCCGATCTCCCTCAGCTCCTTCTCCACCTTCGTCGCCATCGCCGCGGCCCTGACGCTCAGCGCCTGCGGCAACAAGACCACGTCGATCCACGGCGGCGAGACCGAGGGCGTCTACGTCAACGTCGGCGACCTGAAGTACCAGGTGCAGATCTCGCGGGTGCTCAACCCCGGCGCCATCTCCGAGGACCGCACGATCCTGACGGGCGTCAACCCCTCCGAGGCCGAGCTCGGGCCCGGCGAGGTGTGGTTCGCCGTCTTCGTGCGCGTCGAGAACGAGACGGGCCAGCCCCAGACCCCGGCCGAGGACTTCGAGCTCGAGGACCAGCAGGGCAACGTCTACGAGCCGGTCGAGGTCGAGGACACCAACCCGTTCCACTACGACCTGACGCCGATCCGGCCGAAGGGCTACGCCCCCGGGCCCGACACGATCGCCCGCGAGGTCGGCTCGATCGGCGGCATGCTCCAGCTCTTCAAGGTCAAGCACGAGACGCTCGACAACCGTCCGGTCGAGCTGAAGATCAGCACCGAAGTGCCCAAGGACGAGGCCACCGTCAAGATCGACGTCTAGGCCGTTGCTCGACGAGGTCTCCCGCCTGACGGCGGACCTCGTCGCCATCGACTCGGTCAACCCGTCGCTGGTTCCGGGCGGGGCGGGCGAGTCGGAGATCGCCGCGTTCGTGGCGGGCTGGGCCCGGGACGCCGGCCTGCAGGCCGACGTGCTCGAGGAGACGCCGGGGCGGCCGAGCGTCGTCGTCCGGGCGCCGGGGGGCGGCGGCGGCCGCACGCTGCTGCTGTGCGGCCACATCGACACGGTCACGGTCGAGGGCATGACCCATCCGCCGTTCGAGGCGCGGGTCGAGGGCGACCGGCTCTACGGGCGCGGCGCCTACGACATGAAGGCCGGGGTCGCCGCGGCGCTCGTCGCGTGCCGGCACGCCGCGGGACTGGGGCTGGCGGGGGACGTCGTCGTGGCGGCGGTGGCCGACGAGGAGCACGCGAGCCTGGGCGTCCAGGAGGTGCTGCGCTCGGTGCGCGCCGACGCCGCGATCGTCACCGAGCCGACCGAGCTCGAGGTCGCGGTGGCGCACAAGGGCTTCGTGTGGATCGAGATCGAGGTCACCGGCCGGGCCGCGCACGGCTCGCGCCCGCACCTCGGCGAGGACGCGATCGTCAAGGCCGGGCCGATCCTCACCGCCGTCGGCGAGCTCGACGCGCGCCTGGGCGAGCACGAGCACCCCCTGCTCGGCCGCGGCTCGGTGCACGCGTCGCTGATCGCCGGCGGCGAGGAGCTGTCGAGCTATCCGGCCCGCTGCACGATCGGCCTCGAGCGCCGGACGCTGCCGGGGGAGACGGGCGCCGGCGCCGAGGCCGAGATCGCCGCGCTGCTCGGGGACGCGACGCAGCGCACGCTGCTGGTCCGCGAGCCGTTCGAGATCGCGCCGGACGCCGAGATCGTGACGCTGCTGCGGGAGGCCGCTCCCGCGTCGCCGATCGGCGGTGCGAGCTACTGGGCCGACGCCGCGTTCATCGCCGCCGCCGGGATCCCGACCGTCCTGTTCGGCCCGGGCGGCGAGGGCGCCCACGCCGCGCAGGAGTGGGTCAGCCTCGCCAACACCGCCGCGGTCGCCGAGACGCTGACCGCGGTCGCGTCGCGGTTCTGCGCGTGAGCCTCCTGGTCAACCCGGCCTACGCGCCGGACACGCTCGAGCGCTCGGACCCGTCGCGGGCGGCCGAGGCGCGCGCGTTCCACGAGGCCCTGCCGGGCTACGCGCCCACGCCGGTGCACGAGCTCGCCCCCGGGGTCTTCCTCAAGGACGAGTCCGACCGCCTGGGGCTGCCCGCCTTCAAGGTGCTCGGGGCCTCATGGGCGATCGAGTCCGCGCTGCGCGGGCGCGGCGACGTCCACACGCTCGTCGCCGCCAGCGCGGGCAACCACGGGCGTGCGGTCGCCCACGTCGCGGGGCGCCGCGGGCTCGCCGCCAAGGTCTTCCTGCCCGAGCGGGCGCGGCCGGCCCGGCGCGCGGCGATCGAGGGCGAGGGCGCCGAGGTCGTCGTGGGCGGGACCTACGAGGACGCGGTGGCGCTCGCCGCCGCGGAGGGCCGGCGCGACGGCTTCCTGGAGCTGGCCGACGTCGGCGAGGGCGGCGGGCCGGCCGAGTGGGTCATCGAGGGCTACGCGACGCTGTTCGCCGAGCTGGCCGAGCAGGCGTCGTTCGCCGCGCTGATCGTGCCGGCCGGCGTCGGGTCGCTCGCCGCGGCCGCCGCCCGGTTCGGCGCGCAGGCCGGCGTCGAGGTGTGGGTGGTCGAGCCCGAGACCGCGGCGTGCGTGACGGCGTCGCTGGCCGCCGGCGCGCCGACGGCGATCGACAACCCCGGCACCGCGATGGCCGGCCTGGACTGCGCCGAGGTGTCGGCCGCGGCGTGGCCGTCGCTGCGGGCCGGCGTGCGCGGCACGATCACCGTCAGCGACGAGCAGGCGCGAGCCGCGATGGACGAGCTCGCCGCTCGCGGCCTGGCCATCGGCGATTGCGGGGCGGCCCCGCTCGCCGCACTGCCGTTGCTGGACGTCCGCCCGGTGGCGCTCATCGCCACCGAGGGCCTCACCGGCTGAGCGCCGCCTCCAGCACGATCCGCGCCGCGGGCGCCGCGGTGTCGCCGCCCGCGCCGTTGGCGACGAGCATCACGCCCACGGCGACCTTCGCGTCCTCGGCCGGCGCGAAGGCCGCGAACCACGCCGTCGTGTCGGTCGTGTCGTCGGGCTGCACCGTCGAGTCCGCGCAGGACTCGGGGTTGTCGGGCTGCGGCGTGCAGGGGTGCGTGCTGCGCAGCTCGGCCGTGCCGGTCTTGCCGGCGACGGTCACCCCGGAGATCGCCGCCGCGGTGCCGGTCCCGTTGCGCACGACCTCGACCATCATGTCGCGGACCTGCCGGGCGACCTTGGCGCTGGTCGCCTCGGCACCCAGGTCGGGCTGCGGATCGTCGCGGTAGGCCAGCGTCGGCTTGGGCAGCCGGCCGCCCAGCGCGAACGCGGCCGCGACGTCGGTCATCTGCAGCGTCGTGGCGAGGACCTTGCCCTGGCCGATGGCGGTCGAGCCGAGCGCCAGGTCGTCGGTGAGCTCCTCGGCGGGCGGGATGGTGCTCGTCGCCGCGCCGTCGATCGGCGAGGGCTTGTTGAAGCCGAAGCGCTCGGCGATCGAGACCAGCCGATTGCCGCCCAGCTCGGCGCCCAGCGGCGCGAAGACGGAGTTGCAGGAGATGGCGAAGGCCTGCGTGAGCGTGCCGCCGCACACCTCGCCGTTGGCGTTGTTGAGCTCGACGCCCGACAGGGTGGCCGAGCTGGCCAGCGGATAGGTGCTGCGCGGCGAGGCGATCCCGTTCTGCAGCGCGCCGGCCAGCGTGATCATCTTGAAGGTCGAGCCCGGGGGCTGCAGGCCGGAGAAGGCGATGCCCGCCACACCGAGGATCTCGCCGGTCTTGGGCTTCATGGCCACGACGCCGCCGAGACGGCCGGCCAGCGCGTCGATCGCCGCCTGCTGCACGCTCGGTGCGAGCGTCGTGCGCACGTCGGCGCCCTGCCGCGGCTCGCGGCGGACCAGCACGGTGGAGCCCGCCCGCAGCTCGCCGCCCGGGGTGCCGGCCAGCCGCCGCTCGAAGATCCGCTCGAGCCCGCTGATGCCGACCTGCGCGTCGTCGGGGTAGCCCGCCTCGCGGTACTCGTCGGCGAGCTCGGCCGGGATGGGGCCCATGCCGCCGACGATCGACTCGGCGATGGTCGCGTACTCGGTCGAGGTGCGGTCGGGGCCCTCGGCGAGCGCGACGTTGTCGCGGGCCAGCAACGCGGCGCGCGGCGGCAGGCTCGTGGTCCGCTCGAGCGTCGCGCCCACCGGCACGCCCGGGAAGGTCAGGTGGGGGGCCCAGGCGACGCCGGCCTCGTCGCCGTCGCCCTCCATGGGCAGGCGGACGGTCCCGCGGACGTCGCCGAACGCGGTGGTGTGCGCGGTCACCGGCAGCACGTAGTCGTCGCCGTCGGCCTTGGGCCTGCCGACGTCGTAGGAGCGGACCGTCGCGGTGGAGGCCGTCGCGCGGTAGGCCTGAACGAGGGCGTCGGCGCTCGTGGCCTGGCGCGCGGCCGGGCTCAGCGCGGCCTGCATGCCCGCGTAGTCGGCCTTGCCCCAGGCGGTGGCGAAGCGCTCGGCGGCCCGCTGCTCGGCCGACACGTGACCCGCCCCGACGACCAGGCCGATGACGAGCGCCAGCGCCGCGATCCCGAGGATCGGCAGGGTGCGGCGCTCGAGGCGCCGTCGGCGTGCGTCGGATGGCGCCGGTCGTGCGGGCATGCTGTCGGGCAGTATTCCCCCGCGCAGAGCGCGGGTTACTCCTTTGCATGACCACAGTCGACTGGATCATCGTCGTGTTCGCGGTCCTGCTGGCCGCCAACGGCCTGCGGCAGGGCTTCATCGTCGGCGCGCTGCAGCTGATCGGCTTCGCGGCCGGCGCCTTCCTCGGCGCCCGCATCGGCCCGCTGATCCTCTCCGACGGCGCGCACTCGCCGTACGCCCCGTTGTTCGCCCTGGGCGGCGCGATGATCCTCGGGACGCTGTTCGCGGCGGTGCTGGAGTTCGCGGGCGCCGCGCTCAAGACGGCGGTGCCGATGCCCGGGCTCCACGTCGTCGACAGCGGCCTCGGCGCGGTCCTCGGCGCCGTGCTCGCCCTCGGCCTGGCCTGGATCGTCGGGGCGGTGCTGCTGCAGACGCCGGGCATCGGGCTGCGGCGCGACATCCAGCGCTCCCACGTGCTGCAGGCGCTCAACGACGTGTTGCCGCCGTCGGGCTTCATCCTCAACGCGCTGGCCCGCTTCGACCCGTTGCCCGCGATCAGCGGCCCGGGGACCGACGGCGTCCCGGCGCCGACGGCGCGCATCGCCCGCGATCCCCAGGTCGAGGCGGCCGCCGGCAGCGTCGTGCGCGTGCTCGGCGAGGCCTGCGGCCTGGGCATCGAGGGCTCGGGCTGGGTGGCGGGCGACGGGCTGGTCGTCACCAACGCCCACGTCGTCGCCGGCGAGGAGGACACCGTCGTCCAGGTCCGCGGGACCGGCGAGCGGCTCGATGCCCGCGCCGTGGCGTTCGATCCCGACAACGACATCGCCGTGCTGCGGGTCAGCGGGCTGCAGGAGCGGCCGCTGCCGATCGCGGCGCAGGCGCGCGAGCGTGGCGCGGCGGCGATCCTCGGCTTCCCCAAGAACGGCCCGTACGACGTCCGCGCCGCCCGGCTGGGCCAGACGCGCGAGGTGCTCTCCCAGGACGCCTACGGCAACGGGCCGGTCCGCCGGGACGTCGTGACCTTCCGCGGGCTCGTGCGCTCGGGCAACTCCGGCGGGCCGCTGGTGGACGGCCGGGGCCGCGTCGTCGGGACGGTGTTCGCCAGCGCGGTGGGCGGCGGGCCGCAGGGCGGCTACGCCGTCCCCAACGCGATCGTGCGCCGGTGGGTGTCCGGTGCGGGGACGGGCACGGTGAGCACCGGGCCCTGCGCCCGGTAGCGTCGCGCCCCATGAGCGAGCTCACGACGTACGCCGCCGCCGACGGCGTCGCCACCATCACCCTCGACGACGGCAAGGTCAACGCGCTGTCGCCGGCGATGCTGGCGTCCATCGGCGAGCGGCTCGACCAGGCCGAGTCCGAGGGCGCGATCGTGGTGCTGACCGGCCGCGCCACGGCGTTCAGCGCCGGCTTCGACCTGCGCACGCCGCCCGAGGGGTGGCCCGAGATGGTCGAGGGCGGCGCCCGCCTGGCGTCCCGCCTGCTGGCCTTCCCGCAGCCGACGATCGCGTCGTGCAACGGCAGCGCGGTGGCCATGGGCGCGTTCCTGCTGCTGGCCTGTGACGTGCGGGTCGGCATCACGGGCGAGCACCGGATCGGCCTCAACGAGGTGGCCATCGGGATGACCGTCCCGTGGTTCGGCATCGAGCTCGCGCGCCATCGCCTGGCCGCGCCCTACTTCGACCGCTGCACCGTCACGGGACCCTTCCTGGGGCCCGAGGAGGCGCAGCGCGCGGGGTTCCTCGACCGGCTCGTCGAGCCGGACGCGCTGCGGGCCGCCACCGGGGAGGCCGCCTGTCAGCTGGCGGGCCTGGACCGCGCCGCTCACGCGGCGACCAAGCTGCGCACCCGCGGCGCGGCGCTCGAGGCGATGGCCGACGGCGTGGCGCGCTTCTCCGACGGCCGGGATTGGTAGCGGCGGCGGCTACCGATACCCTCGGCTGTAGTGGGCAAGACACTGATCATCGCCGAGAAGCCGTCCGTCGGGAAGGACCTGTCGCGCGTGCTTCCGGGCCCGTGGGAGAAGAAGTCGGGCAGCGGTGAGAAGACCGAGCGCTCGCTCGAGGGCCCCGAGCACGTCATCAGCTGGGCCGTGGGTCACCTCGTCCAGCTCGCCGAGCCCGACGAGTACGACGACAAGTTCAAGAAGTGGCGGATGGCCGATCTGCCGATCGTGCCCGACCGCTTCAAGCTGATCGTCCGCGACGAGCGCTCCCAGAAGCAGATGTCGGTCGTCAAGCAGCTGCTCAGGCGCGACGACATCGACCTGGTCATCAACGCCTGCGACGCCGGCCGCGAGGGCGAGCTGATCTTCGCCTACCTGTTCGAGAAGGCCGGGGCCAAGCTGCCCGTCAAGCGCCTGTGGCTGTCGTCGATGACCAAGGCCGCGATGACCGAGGCCCTCGACAACCTGCGCGAGGGCGACGAGCTGGCGCTGCTGGAGGCCGCGGCGCGCTCGCGCTCGGAGGCCGACTGGATCGTCGGCATGAACGCCACGCGCGCGGCGACGATCCGCCTGCGCTCGAGCTTCGACGGCGCCGTCTCGCTGGGCCGCGTGCAGACGCCGACGCTGGCGATCCTCACGCGCCGCGAGGAGGAGATCCGCGCCTTCGTCCCCGAGAAGTACTGGCTCGTCGACGCGAAGTTCGAGGCGTCCGGCTCCCGCAAGTACGAGGGCCGGTTCCACGCCGGGGCCCAGCCGCGCCTGCCCTCCGCCGAGGAGGCCGAGGCGATCCGCGCCGCCATCGACGGCGGCGAGGGCGAGATCACCAAGCTCGACAAGACCAAGCGCACCGAGAAGGCGCCGCTGCTCTATGACCTCACGTCGCTGCAGCGCGAGGCCAACAACCGCTACGGCTTCTCCGCCCGCCGCACGCTCGGCGCCGCCCAGCGGCTCTACGAGGAGCACAAGGCGCTGACCTACCCGCGCACCAACTCGCGCTTCCTGTCGGGCGACATGGTCGCCGAGCTCAAGCCGATCGCCGGCCACGTCGGCAAGCACTCCGACTACCGGGTGGCCAGCGAGTACGTCCAGGGTCTCGACGTCCTGCCCCTCGGCCGCGTCATCGACGACGCGAAGGTCACCGACCACCACGCGATCATCCCGACCAACGCCGACCACAACCTGGCGAAGATGGGCGACGACGATCGCCGCATCTACGACATGGTCGCCCGGCGCTTCCTCGCGGTCTTCCATCCCGAGGCGCAGTTCGAGAACACGCGCATCGAGACGACGGTCGCCGAGCACATCTTCCGCACGCGCGGCAAGGTCCTGGTCGTGCCGGGCTGGCGCGGCGTCTACGGCGAGATCGCCGAGGGCGACGGCACCGCCTCCGAGGAGGACGAGGGCCGCGACCAGCAGCTGCCCAAGCTCGAGAAGGGCGAGACGGCGGCCGTGCGCAAGGCCGAGGTCCTCGAGAAGGAGACCCAGCCGCCGCGCCGCTACTCCGACGCGTCGCTGCTCGGCGCCATGGAGACCGCCGGCAAGCTCGTCGACGACGACGAGGCCGCCGAGGCGATGAAGGAGCACGGCATCGGCACGCCGGCCACCCGCGCGGCGATCATCGAGCGGCTCATCGACGTGGGCTACGTCGAGCGCGACGCCCGCGCCCTGGTCCCGACCGAGAAGGGGATGAACGTCATCCGCCTGCTCGACGACCACCCGCTGACCTCGCCCCAGCTGACGGGCGAGTGGGAGCACCGCCTCAACGCCATCGAGGAGGGGACGGAGACCCGCAAGGCGTTCATGGCCGACATCGCCAAGTTCGCCGGCTCCACCGTCGGCGAGCTCGACGCCAAGCTCAAGGACGTCCGCATCCCGCGCGCGAACCTGGGCCCGTGCCCGGTCTGCGGCCGCGACATCATGGAGAACCGCAAGGGCTACTCCTGCTGGGGCCGCGAGGATCCCGGCTGCGGCTTCGTCATCTGGAAGTCCAAGGCGGGCAAGACCATGCCGCCGGTCGTCGTGCGCGAGCTCGTCGCCACCGGCCGCACCGCGAAGCAGGTCACCGGCTTCAAGGGCCGCTCCGGCCGCTCGTTCCGCGCGAAGCTCGCGCTGATGCAGAACGAGGAAGGCAAGTGGCGCGTCGAGTTCGACGAGGCCTGGGCCAAGGAGGGCGCCAAGCCCCCCGAGGGCGAGGACGAGACCCCGCCCACCGCACCCGCCGCCGCAGCCGCGGCCCCCGCCGCCGCGGCGGCCGACGAAGCCGCCTAGCGCGCCGTCACGAGCCGCCGAGCGTGACGGAGCGCCGAGCGCCGACCGGGTGACCCCCGGCCGGCGTGAAGACGCCGAACCCGGTGGCCTGCACCGGACCGCCACGGGCCAGCAGCGCTCGTCCCTGCGGCGTCAGGGCCACATCGATCGTTCCCCGTCCCGCCCGCGTGAACGCCTGCGTGCCCCGCGCGATGACGTGGCCGCCGGCCGTCCACGCGACCCGCTCGGATCCCGCGCCGGCGACCACGACGCTCGCCACGAACCCGTCCGGGCCCAGCACGGGCGGCGGGGCGAGGGCGGCGCGAATCGCCGCGCGCACCTCGATCCGCGAGGGTGTCTTGGGCGCTGCGCCGCGCGTGAAGAGGACCGGTTGCCACGAGCTCGAGCCGGCCGAGTAGTCGCCCGTGGCGGCGCAATGGCCGGCCGTGGGGCACGAGACCGAGCGGATGTCGCCCCGGCCGTTCCCGCCCGCGGGCTCCCGGGTCTGCATGGCCCACGAGCCGCCGGTCTCGCTGAGCAGCGCCCCGAGCGAGTAGGACCAGCCCCCGGCGCCGCAGTCACCCGGCGCGCCGCACGAGACGTCCGTGAGATAGGAGGCCACGTTCGACGTCCCGGGGGCCGCCGGCGGCAACGTCGCCCGGCTCCAGACGCCACCCGCGCGGCCCAGCAGCATCGCTCCGCCCTGGCCGCCGCTCGGCGGATCCCAGACACCGACGGCGGAGCACTCGGCCGGCTCGGCGCACGAGATCGCGAACGGCAGGACCACGGTCGCGTTGCTCCCCGCCGGAGGCTGGACGACCTCCGCACGGGCCCAGCCGCTCGGGGTGCGGCTGATGAGCAGACCGCCGCGGTCGCGGTCGCCCATCGGATAGATGCCGGTGGCCGAGCAGTAGCCCGGAGCCGAGCACGAGACGCTGTAGAGCGCGACGCCGAACCGTTTGTCGCTGTCGAACACCACGTCCTGCGGAAGCTCGATCTTGGTTCCCCGGGCCCAGCGCCCGGCGTGCTCGTCGAGGAGCAGGCCCTGGTGCAGCCCCGCGGTGTCGGTGTAGTAACCGACGGCGCTGCAGCTTCCGACGCCCCCGCAGGACACGGCGGAGACCGTCGCCTCCGTGCCGGGCCCGGCGTCGGCCGGCAGACGGGGCGTGACCGGGCGGCCCCAGCCGGTCGCCGTCCTGGTGACCAGCAGGATGCCGCCCGCGTAGCTGCCGATGGCGGCGCAGCTGCGCGGGACGAAGCACGACACCGCGGTGAGCCGCGCGTTCTCCCCGGCGTCGCCGCCGGGTGCCGCCGGCTCGATCGCCGGCTGCCACGCGCCCGACGCGTCGTCCCAGATCAGCGGACGGTCGGGGTCGCCCGTCGCACCGCGGTACGAACCCACCGCCGAGCAGTCGCCGACCGCCGCGCAGGAGATCGACTCGACGCTGACGACGACCGGCGTCCCCAGGGAGGCGGGCAGCGGCGCACGGACGCCCTCGCCCCAGACGCCGAAGTACTGGTCGATGAGGACATCGGCCTGCCTCGTTGCCGTCTCCACGTCGAACTCCGCGTAGGACAGGACGGCCGCACATTGCCCGGGGGCCGCGCAGGAGACCTGCTGGCCGAACCCCGAGAGCCCGCGGGGCACGCCCGCCGCGCGGGACGGCTTGACCACCGCGCCCCAATCCTGCTCGGCGTGGGCGACGGCCGGGCTCAGGGCGAACGCGGCGGCGACGACTGCGAACCTGCGGACCGGAGGCATCCGCGCATCATCGCGGGCCCGCAGGCGGCAGGCCGGACGCAGTCGTCCGCCCCGAGGAAGAACATCGCGCCATGCGTGCTCTCCGTCTCGCCCTGCTGACCGCCGTCTGCCTCGGCGTGCTCGCCTCGCCGGCGTTCGCGCTGAAGGCCGGCTACCGGACGGTCGTCAACGACGGCGTGAAGGCGACGCTGTCGTGGTCGAAGGGGCCGGGGATCCTCGGGATGGATCCGAAGCTGACGATCACGCGCGACGGCGTGCGCGAGGTCGATCACCGCAGCCTCAAGCGCATCTGCGAGCTGTGCACGTCGATCGCCCGGCCGCGGACGGCGCTCCACGTCCGCGACGTCGACTCAGACGGCGCGCCCGAGGTCATCGCCGATCTGTTCTCGGGCGGCGCGCACTGCTGCTGGAGCACGGTCGTCTTCGTCCCCAAGGACGGCACGTACAAGGCGCGGCTGGCGGAGTGGGGCAACGCGGGCTACCGGCTCAGGGACCTCGACGGCAACGGCGCGCCGGAGTTCGAGACGACCGACGACGCGTTCTCGGGAGCGTTCACGTCCTACGCGGCCTCCTACCGGCCGCCGCTGATCCTGTCGCTGATCGGCCAGAAGTTCGTCAACGTCACGCGCAACTTCGGGTCGCTGATCAGCGCCGACCTCGTCGAGATCGACAAGCTGCTCGACCAGTACCGCGGCGAGGAGGGCGCCGAGCTCGAGGGCCTCATCGCGGCGCGGATGGCCGAGCTGGCCCTGCTCGGCCGCAGCGCGGAGATCGGCCCGTACCTCGACGCGGCCCGCAAGAGCGGCGACACCGACGCCAAGTTCAAGGCCGCGCTGCTGAAGTTCCTCCGAAACTCCGGCTACATCGAGTAGCGCTCCGTCAGACCGTCCTCTCCGGGCGCGACCATGGAGGGTCGTGCCGCTGAAGCTCGTCATCGGTCCCGCGAACGCCGAGAAGGCGGGCGCCGCCATGGACGCCTACCGCCGCGCGCTGGCCGCGGGCCGCGACCCGCTGCTCATCGTGCCGACGTTCGCCGACGTCGATGTCTACCGGCGCGAGCTCGCCGCGTCGGGAGCCGTGTTCGGGGTCCAGGTCGTCCAGTTCCAGCGGCTGATGCGCGAGATCGCCCGGCGCACCAAGAGCGACGGCCGGCCCATCGGCGGGCTGGCGCGCGAGCGCGTGGCCGCGGTGGCGACCGCGCGCACGAAGCTCGAGACGCTCGCCGCGTCGGCGGCGACGCCCGGCTTCGCGCGCTCGCTGCTGGGGCTGATCAGCGAGCTCGAGGAGCTGCGCCTGGACCCGGGCCGCGTCATCCAGGCGCTCCGGGCGTGGACCGCCGACGATCCCTCGCGCCGGCCCTACGCGGAGGAGCTCGGCGCGCTCTACGCCGCCTACCACCGCGAGCTCGAGCGCGCGCAGGCGCTCGACTACCGGCTCCAGGACGTCGCCGCGCTCGACGCGCTGCGCCTCGACCCTGCGGCCTGGGGGCGCACGCCGGTCGTCATCTACGGCTTCGACGACCTCTCGCCGCTGCAGCGCGATGCCGTCGAGACGCTGGCCTGCCACGCCGAGGCCGAGGTGACCCTGACGCTGACCTACGAGCCGGGTCGCACCGCGCTGGCCGCCCGCGCGCGGACCTACGAGGACCTGCGCGCGCTGCCCGGCGCCGAGGTGCTCGAGCTGCGCGCCGTGGCCGAGCACTACGCGAGCCCCGCGCTGCATCACCTGGAGCGCACGCTGTTCGAGCCGGGGGAGGGGCTCGCGCTCTTCGACGCCGCCTCCGTCCCGGCCGGCGAAGCGGTGCGCATGCTCGAGGGCGGCGGCGAGCGCGCCGAGGTCGAGCTGGTCGCCGCCGAGGTCGCCGCGCTGGTGCGCTCCGGCTACGAGCCCGAGGAGATCGCGGTCGTCTGGCGCGCCTCCGAGAACGTCCCGGTCGCCGTCGAGGAGATCTTCGAGGCCTACGGCGTCCCGGTCGCCCTGACCCGGCGGCTGCGCGCCCGCGACACCGCGCTGGGGCGCGGCGTGATCGCGCTGCTGCGCTGCGCGCTGCTCGACGGGACCGCCGACGACCTCCTCACCTGGCTGCGCACGCCGGGCGTGCTCGACACGCCCGGGCTCGCCGACCGCCTGGAGGCCGACGTGCGGCGCAACGGCATTCCCACCGCCGCGAAGGCGCGCGGGCTGTGGGAGGAGCGCCACTGGCCGCTGCAGGCCATCGACTACGTGACCGACGCACGCGGCAAGGGTCCGGCGGCGCTGTGCGAGCAGCTGGCGCGCGAGGTCAACCGGCTGGTCTCACGGCCGCACTACCGGGAGGCGCCGATCCTCGGCGGTCCCGAGCGCGTCGATGCGAACGCCGCGGCGGCGCTGCGCAGCGCGCTGCGCGAGCTGTCACGGCTGGCCCGGCGCGACCCCGAGCTCGTCCCGGGCCCCCAGGAGCTCGAGCGCGTGCTCGGCGAGCTGCCGGTCTTTGCGGGCCGCCAGGCCGGGCCGGGGCTCGTGCAGGTCACCAACGCCGAGGCGATCCGCGCACGCCGCGTCCGCGCGCTGTTCCTCTGCGGGCTCAACGAGCAGGTCTTCCCGGCGCCCGCGCGCCCCGACCCGCTGCTCTCCGACGAGGACCGCATCGCCATCAACCAGGCGGCCGGCCTGCGGCTGACCGTCGGGATCGACCAGCTCGCGCTCGAGCGCTACCTGCTCTACGCCGCCGTCTCGCGGCCCACCGACCTGCTCGTGCTCAGCTGGCACGCGGCGAGCGACGACGGCGATCCCGTCGTGCGCTCGCTGTTCGTCGACGACATCGCCGACCGGTTCTCCGACGCGCCGCTCGAGCGCCTGCGCCGCCGCCCTCTCGGCGCCGCCGGATGGCCGGATGGGGAGGCCCCGACCGCGCGCGAGGCCGCGCTGGGCGCCGCGGCGAACGCGCCCCCCGCCGCGCCGCAGCCGCTCGGACCGGTCTCGCCGGAGGTGATGGCCCAGGCCGTCCCCGCCGACCGCCCGCTGTCGGCCACCGCCATCGAGGCGTTCAACGACTGCCCGATCAAGTGGTTCGTCGACCGGCTGCTGAACCCCAAGGACCTCGTGCCCGATCCCGAGGCGATGGTCCGCGGGTCGGTCGCCCACGAGGTCCTGGCCGCGGTGTTCAGCGAGCACGGCGGCCGGCCGCTGCAGCCCGGCGACCTGCCCGCGGCGCGCGAGCGGATGCACGAGGCCCTGGCCGCCGGCGTCGCGAGCCGCCCCATCTCGGTCAACCCCGAGCGGCTGCGCGCGGCCGTCCGGCGGCTCGAGAGCGACCTGGTCCGCTACCTCGAGTACGCGGCCCTGGACGGCAGCGAGCTCGGGCCCGTCGACTTCGAGCGCGAGTTCACTGTCGATCTCGGGCCGTTCGAGCTGCACGGGTTCATCGACCGGATCGACGCGGGCGGCGGCGAGGCGGTGATCGTCGACTACAAGGGCAAGACGGCGACCGAGCAGGCCAAGTGGATCAAGGACGGCAAGCTCCAGCTCGGTCTCTACGTGCTGGCCGCGCGCCGGCTCGCCGAGCAGGGCGAGTTCCCCGGCGAGCCCGTCGGCGGGCTCTACCAGCCACTCGGCAACACGAAGGAGGGCCGGCCGCGGGGCGCGCTGCTGGCCGGCGCCGACCCCGGGCGCACCGTCGTCTCGACCGACCGGCTCAGCCCCGAGGAGTTCGACGACCTGCTCGGCCAGGTGCTCGCCGCGGCCGAGGAGGCGGTGGCCCAGCTGCGGGCCGGCGCGCTCGAGCCGCGGCCGAAGTCCTGCGCCTACGGCGGCGGATGTCAGTACCCCACGATCTGCCGCTGCGACGCCGCATGACGTCGTTCACCGACGAGCAGGCCGAGGCGATCGCCCGGCGCGAGGGGCCGCTGCTGCTGTCGGCGGCGGCCGGCTCGGGCAAGACGACCGTGCTCGTCGAGCGCTTCGTCCGGATGGTCACCGAGGACGGGATCGCGGCCGCGAAGATCCTGGTGATCACCTTCACCGACAAGGCCGCGGGCGAGCTGCGCACGCGGATCCGGCGGGCGCTGCTGACGCAGGGACGCCGCGAGCTCGCCCAGGACGCCGAGGCGGCGTGGATCACGACGTTCCACGGCTTCTGCGCCCGGGTCCTGCGCACCCATGCCGTCGCCGCCGGGCTCGATCCGCGCTTCACCGTGCTCGACGAGCCGTCCGGCCGCCAGCTGCGCGACGCCGCGTTCGACGAGGCGGTGGCGGGCCTGCTCGGCCGGCCGGAGGATCCGCCGCGCCACGACGCGCTCGACCTCGTCTCGGCCTACACGCTGGACCGTCTGAAGATCGCGGTGCTCGATCTGCACGGGCAGCTGCGCAGCTCCGGGCAGCAGCGGCCCGCGCTGCCGCAGGCGCCGGCGTCGCCCGACCTCGCGCCGCTGCGCGCGGAGCTGGCCGCCGCGCGCGAGGTCGCCGCCGACTCGCTGGTGGGCGGCACGAACGCCTCGATCCTCGCCGCCCAGGCGGCCCTGGAGCGCTGCCTCGGCCTCGTCGGATTCGCCGGTGACCCGCCGCTGTCGATGCTGGCCGGCGCCGCGTTCAAGGCCGGCAACACGGGGCTGCTCAAGGCCGAGCCGTGCGCGCGCTACCTCGCCGCCCACGCGGCGTTCGGGGCGGCCCTGGCCGAGGCGCAGGGCGCGCGGGCGATCGCGGTCATCGACGAGCTGCTCGGCCGCTACTCCGACGCCTACGAGCAGGCCAAGGCGGCGCGCTCGGCCGTCGACTTCGACGACCTCGAGCTGAAGGTCGCCGGGATCTTCGACCAGCTCCCCGGCCTTGCCGCGGCGTGGGCGGCGCGCTTCGACCGCATCATGGTCGACGAGTTCCAGGACACCAACGCGGTGCAGGTGCGCCTGCTCGAGCGCCTCGACGGCGGCCACACGTTCCGGGTCGGCGACGAGCTGCAGTCGATCTACGGGTTTCGCCACGCGCGCGTCGAGCTGTTCCGCGCGATCCGCGAGGAGCTCGACGCGCTGGGCGCGGCCACGCTGCTGACCGTCAACTTCCGGTCGCGCCCGGAGGTCATCGACTGGATCAACCGCGCCAGCGCGAGCCTGCACCCCGGCGCCGCCCCGCTGGCACCCGGCCGCGACACGTCCGGACGTTCGCCGTCGGTCGAGCTGCTGGTCACCGACGCGCGCAACGGGAACTGGGACGGCGCCGACATCGGCGTCGCGCCCGGCAAGGTCTCGGCGTGGCGCTGGGCCGAGGCGCGCCTGCTGGCGCAGCGCATCGCCGAGCTGGTCGAGGAGGGGACGGCGCCCAGCGAGATCGTCGTGCTCGTCCGCGCCGCCACCGACATCGGCTGCTACGAGCAGGCCATCGAGCAGGAGGGCATCTCGACGCTGAGCGCCGGCGGCCGTGGCTTCTGGGCCCGGCAGCAGGTCCAGGACCTCACGCAGTACCTCGCGACGCTGGCCAACCCGCGCGACGAGCCGGCGCTGCTCGGCGTGCTCGCCTCGCCGCTCGGGCCCGCGCTGGGCTCCGATGCGCTCGCGCTCCTGGCCGTCGCGGCCCGCTCGGGCGAGCAGCGCCGCGGCCTCTGGCAGGTCATCGAGGACGGCGACTGGCGTCCGACCCTGCCGGCCGACGACGCGCAGCGCCTCGAGGCGTGGCTCGAGCGCTTCGCCGCCGAGCGCGCGCAGGCGCCGCGCCTCCCGCTCGCCGACCTGATGACCCGGGCGATCGCCGCCAGCGGCTACGACGAGCACGTCCTGCGGCTGCCGGGCGGCGTGCGCCGCCTGGCCAACGTCCGCAAGCTCATCCGCCTGGCGGCCACCTACGAGCGCGAGTCCGGCCGCGGCGTGCGCGGCTTCATCGACCGCGCGACGGCCGAGCTCGAGGCCGAGGCTCGCGAGTCCGACGCGCCGGTCGAGCTCGCGGGGGAGGACGCGGTGCGCCTGATGACGATCCACGCCGCCAAGGGACTCGAGTTCCCGGTCGTCGTCCTTGCCGATCTCGGCCGCCTGCCCAACTACTCGAGCCCCGACGTGCTCGTCGACGGCGACCGCATCGGGCTGCGCGTGGTCAGCCTCGAGGGCGACGCGAAGACCGCGATGTACGAGGAGCTCGCCACCGAGCGCAAGGAGCGCGACGAGGAGGAGACGCGCCGTGTCTTCCATGTCGCGATGACGCGCGCGGAGGACCGGCTGATCCTCTCCGGGGCGCTCAACGTGGAGCGGTGGCCCGCCGCCTCGCCGCTGGGCTGGCTCGGGCCGGCGCTCGTGCCGGGACTGGGCGCGCGGCTGCTCGAGGACGGCCCGGTCGTCGAGGAGCAGGGCCTGCGAGCCACCCTGTCGACCCCGGAGAACGGCGTGCTCCGCGCCACGGCGGCGGGGGGTGGCGCACCTTCTCCTGGACAGTCAAGGACAACGTGCACGACCCCCCGCGAAGCGCCGGCCGCGGCGCCCGCGCCGGCGCCCGCGGTCTCCGCGCTGAGCTACTCCGCGCTCTCGCGCTTCGCCCAGTGCGGCTACCGCTTCTACCTCGAGCGCGTGCTGCGCCTGCCCGAGCAGGACGCGCCGCCGAACCCGGAGGCGCCGGCTCCTTTCTCACTCGACCCCCTGGTTCGCGGCACGATCACGCACGAGCTGCTCGAGGAGCTCGAGCTGCCGGACGAGGAGCGGATCCGGACCGTCGCCGCCCGCCACGACACCGAGCTCACCGGCGCCGACGTCGCCGACATCCACGCGCTCGTCGAGGGCGGCCTCGGCAGCGAGCTGATGCGCCGCGTGCTCGCCGCGTCCGAGCGCCACGTCGAGGAGGCCTTCACGCTCGCGCTCGTCGACCACCCGCACGTCCCGCTGTTCAACGGCTTCGTCGACCTGCGCGCGATCGAGGCCGACGGCGGCGCGCTGATCGTCGACTACAAGACCGACCGCCTCGGCGGCGCCGACCCCGAGGAGATGGTCGAGCGCAGCTACGGCGTGCAGCGCCGGCTCTATGCGCTCGCGGCGCTCCGCGCGGGCGCGCCGCACGTCGAGGTCGCGCACCTCTACCTCGAGCGGCCCGCCGACCCGGCGGTGGCCCGCTACGAGGCCTCGGAGATCCCCGAGCTCGAGCGGCATCTGGCCGAGGAGTCCGCCGACGTGCTGTCCGGCCGTTTCGAGGTGGCCGACGTGCCCCACCGCGACCTGTGCGCGACCTGCCCGGGGCGCGGCGGCTTGTGCTCGTGGCCCGAAGAGGTCACCCTGCGCTCATTGGCCGAATCCTGACCCCACCGCCTGGGTATCGCTGAGTCGTGGGCGGCCTGCTGCGGCGCATCGACTCGTACCAGAAGGCCCACAAGTGGCTGGCGATCCCGGTCGCCATCGTCAAGAAGTTCGGCGACGACGGCGCCAACCGCGAGGCGGCGCTGATCGCGTGGTGGGGGTTCTTCAGCCTGTTCCCGCTGCTGCTGCTGTTCACGTCGGTGCTCGGGTTCGTCCTGGCCGGCGATCCCGACGCGCAGCAGTCGATCCGGGACTCGGCGCTGCAGAACTTCCCCGTCGTCGGCCCGCAGCTCGCGACGGGAAAGCTCGACGGCAGCGTGACCGCCTTGCTGATCGGCATCTTCGGGGCGATCTTCTCCGGGATCTCGGTGACGCTCGCGGCCCAGGACGCGTTCAACAAGGCCTACGCCGTGCCCAAGCGCCAGCGGCCCAACCCGATCAAGTCGCGGCTGCGTGGGCTCGCCCTGCTGGGCGTGCTGGGCACGCTGCAGATCCTCGCCACGGCAGCGACCGCGGTGCTCGCCGAGCTCGGCGGCTTCGCCACCAACGTGCTGGGCATCGGCGTCGGCTTCCTCGCCAACCTCGCGCTGTTCTTCGCGGTCTTCCGCCTGCTGACCGACAGGAGCGTGCCCACCGCGCACCTGCGGCCGGGCATCATCTCGGCGGCCGTCGCCTGGACCGTGATCCTGCGCGTCGGCGGCGCCTACACCCAGAACGTCGTCAGCGACGCCGGCAACACCTACGGCACGTTCGCCGTCGTCCTCGGCCTGCTGACCTGGCTCTACGTCGGCGCTCGCGTTCTCGTCTACTCAGCCGAGTTCAACAGCGTGCTGACCGCCCGGCTCTGGCCGCGCTCGCTGATCGGCGAGCCGCAGACCGAGGCCGACTTCCGCGCCAAGGCCGCGGTGGCCCGCGTGGAGGAGCAGACGGGCGAGGAGCGCATCGTCACGCGCTTCGAGATGGCCGACGGCGAGACGCACGAGCTTGCCCCCGCGGTCCCGCACCGTCCGCGGGACCACGCTGAGGACTAGTCCTGCGTGGTGAGCTCCTGGGCGAGCGAGACGACGCTGATGCTGCGGCTGCGCGCCTGGGACCGCAGCTGCTCGAAGGCCTGGCGCTCGCCGATGCCGTGGCGCTCCATCAGCGTGCCCTTGGCGCGCTCGATGACGGCGCGGCGCTCCAGCGCGTGCTCGAGCTGGCTGACCTGCTCGGCGAGCCGCGACCGCTCGGCGTGGCGGTGCATCGCCACCTCCAGCGCGGTCTGCACGCCGTCGGCCGTCGGCTCGGAGGCCATCGCGTCGAGCCCGCGGGCGGCGGCCGCCTCGGCGAACGTCGCGTCGGGCTCGGCGAGCAGCGCGACGACCGGACCGGCGAGGACCTCGCTGACCTCCTCGATGAGGTCGAGCGCGTGCTCGCGGTCGCGGTGCACGACGACGATGGCGGCATCGGGCTCGTCGCGCACCGCGAGATCACAGGCCTCCGAGACCGACGCCGTCAGCGCGGTGACCTCATGGCCGAGTCCCTCGAGGATCTCCGCCGTGCGCCGCAGCGCCTGCGGATCCTCGTCCGCGGCGATGATGCGCAGGCCACGGCCCGGGGTGTCGTCGGTGGTGGGGACTCCGTCCATGGGCAGTGCGGCGCGACCCGTTCGCGCGCCAACTAGAATACGCAGCGTCTCGCGCCCCAGCGACCCGGCGCCTGTCTTGATGCTTACAGGCGACGCGTTGCTGCTTTCCGACCCCTCATCCCCGGCGTGACCGACCAGCCGAGCTCCCGCGCTCGGGAGGATCGCGAGCTGTTCGTGCGCTATCTGCGCGACGGCGAGCCCGGCGCCCGCGACATGCTCGTCGAGCGCTTCCTGCCGCTCGCCCGCCAGCTGGCCCGCCGCTACCAGCGCGCCGAGGAGCCGCTCGACGACCTCGTCCAGGTCGCCTCGATCGGCCTGATCAAGGCGATCGACCGCTTCGACCCCGAGCGCGAGGTGGCGTTCTCGAGCTACGCGGTGCCCACCATCCTGGGCGAGCTCAAGCGCCACTTCCGCGACAAGACGTGGTCGGTGCGCGTGCCGCGCGACCTCCAGGAGCTCGCGCTGAAGGTCGACCGCAAGGTGGCCGACCTGTCGCGCGAGCTGCACCGCTCGCCGACGGTCACCGAGATCGCGGAGGCCACCGACGCCTCCGAGGAGCAGGTGCTCGAGGCGCTCGAGGCCGCCGCCGCCTACCGCGCGACCTCGATCGACGCGCCGCGCGGCTCCGAGGACGACGGCAGCGACACGCTGGGCGACCAGATGGGCCGCGACGAGCACGGCTTCGGCCTGGCCGAGGATCGCGCGACCCTGCACCGGCTGCTCAGCACGGTCACGGCGCGCGAGCGCGAGGTGCTGCGCCTGCGCTTCGAGGAGGACCTCACCCAGGCCGAGATCGGCGAGCAGATCGGCGTCTCGCAGATGCAGGTCTCGCGCATCATCCGCCAGTCTCTGAGCCGTCTGCGCGCGGCGGCACAGGAGCCCGACACCGAGGATTAGGACCGGTCGCGCCGGGGCATCGCCTCCGTCATGGCCGAGGACACGGAGGATCCCCAGGAGCGGCGCAACCGGCAGCTCGATCAGCTGCTGCAGGAGACGCGGGTGGTCATGCCGGGCGTCCAGGTGCTGTTCGCGTTCCTGCTCGCGGTCGTCTTCCAGCAGAACTTCACCAAGACGACGCAGTTCCAGAAGGACGTCTTCCTGGCCACGATCCTGTGCGCCGCCGGCGCCGCGCTGTGCTTCATCGCCCCGGCCGCCTGGCACCGGATCCTCTTCGAGCAGAAGGACAAGCGCCACATCATCAAGGTGGCCAACCGCTTCGTGATCTCCGGCGTCGGCTTCCTGGCGCTCGCGATGACCCTTGCGCTGATCCTCGTCTGCGACGTCGTGTTCACCACCGCGACCGCGGCGATCGTGGCGGCGCTGGTCGGGGGTGCGTTCCTGTGGTTCTGGTTCGCCGCGCCGCTGCTGCGCCGCGCGCGAGAGAGCCGGGAGGGCTGATGATCGCCATCCTCGACATCGACGGCACGCTCGTCGACACCAACTACCAGCACGTCGTCGCGTGGTACCGAGCCTTCCGCCAGCACGACCACATCGTGGCGATGTGGCAGATCCACCGGCACATGGGCATGGGCGGCGACAAGCTCATCGGCTCGATCTGCGGCGATGCGGTGGAGGAGGAGCAGGGCGAGGACATCCGCTCGGCGGAGAAACCGCTCTACAAGGCGATGATCGAGGAGGTCGAGCCGCTGGCCGGCGCGCGCGACCTCATGGTCGATCTCAAGAACGCCGGCCACACGCTGGTGCTGGCATCGTCCGCCAAGGCCGACGAGCTCGACCACTACCTCGACCTGCTCGATGCGCGCGAGCTCGCCGACGACTGGACCTCCTCGGCGGACGTCGAGGAGACCAAGCCCGCCCCCGACATCGTCGAGTCGGCGCTCAAGAAGGCCGGCGCGGAGGCCGAGGATGCGGTGATGATCGGCGACACGCCGTGGGACATCGAGGCCGCGGAGAGGGCGGGGCTGCCGACCATCGCCGTGATGACCGGAGGGTTCTCCGAGGCGGAGCTGCGAGATGCAGGGGCTTTGATGGTCTTCGAGACGATCGAGGACCTGCGCGCGGGGTTGTCGGACACGCCACTGGGGTAGCCCCCGGCCATGACCGTTCCCCAGCCGTCCGAGCCCGCGACACCCGCCGTCCCCGACGCGCCCGTGCAGCCCGCGGTGCCCGAGGCGCCGGTCCAGCCGGCCGTCCCGGAGACCCCGAGCGAGCCGTCACCGCCCCCGGGCGAGGGCAACCCGCCGGAGCCCGATCCCGTCACGGAGCCCGAGCCGGCGTGAGCCCCCGGCGGGCGCTTCTCGTGCCGCTCGCCTTCATCGTGCTGCTTCCCGGATGCGGCACGTCCGACGACCGGCGCCAGGCGCGAGCGGCCGTCGAGCGCTTCTACGACGCGGTCCGCCATGACCGCGGCGCCGACGCCTGCGCCGAGCTCAGCCTCGAGGCGGCCGACCAGCTCGAGAGCCAGACCGGGCAGCAGTGCGGCGAGGTCGTCACCCGGCTGGACTACGAGGGCGGCGCGGTCGTGCGCACCCAGGTCTTCGCCACCAACGCGAAGGTCGACCTGCGCAGCGGCGAGAGCGCGTTCCTGAGCCGGGAGTCCGACGGCTGGCGGCTCAGCGCGATCGCCTGTGACGCCAAGGAGAAGCCGCGCGACCGGCCGTTCGACTGCGAAGTGGAGGGCTGATGCGCTCGCTGTTCGCGCTCGTGCTGCTGCTCGTCTTCGCCGGCCTGGCCTACGCGATCGTGCTCGGGGCCCTGGGCCAATGAGGCGCTTCGTCCGCGAGAACTCCCTGACGCTGTTCTTCCTGGTGCTGTTCCTGGCCTCGCTCATCGCGCAGGCGCTGGTCGGCCACGCCGACTTCAACCACGAGCAGGTCGCGCACGGTGACGAGACGGTCTCGCTCGGCCGCTTCCTGACGTCTGCGGTCTTCTGGGTCGACGTGGCCGAGAACTGGCAGTCGGAGTACCTGCAGTTCAGCCTCTTCATCATCGCCGCGGTCTGGTTCGTCCAGAAGGGCTCGACGGAGTCCAAGCCGCTGGGCAAGGAGGGGACCGAGACCGACGAGGAGCAGAAGCTCGGCGCACATCTCCAGGCGGACTCGCCCAGGTGGGCGGCGTTCGGCGACTGGCGGACGGCGCTGTACTCCAACTCGCTGCTGATCCTGATGACCACGATCTGGCTGCTGTCGTGGTTCGCCCAGCTCGTGACGGGCCGCGTGGCCTACAACGCCGAGCAGTTCGACCACCACGAGGCCGCACTGAGCCTGTTGCAGTACGCGGGCTCATCCGACTTCTGGAACCGCACGCTGCAGAACTGGCAGTCGGAGTTCCTGGCCATCGCCTCGATCGCCGTCTTCTCGATCTGGCTGCGCCAGCGCGGCTCGCCCCAGTCCAAGCCGGTCGGCGAGCCGCACGCGTCGACGGGCGCTGAGGGCTAGGCCCGGCCCTCCACCTCGTACTCGCGGAGGAAGCCCTCGAACAGGCGGCGGTGCTGCTCCTCGTCGCGCAGGATGCTGATGACCATGTCCTGGGTGACCGGGTCGACGCCCTCGGTCTCCTCGATGACGCGGTTGTAGTGCTCGATCGCACCGGACTCTGCCTCGATCACGCCGCGGATGACGTGGACGATGTCGGTCTGCTGCTCCGGCGGCTGCAGATAGCTCTGCTCGGCCTTGAAGTCGAGTGACCCCGGGACCACCCCGTAGAGCTCCTTGATGCGGTCGGCGAAGGCCTGGGCATGACCGAGCTCCTCCTGGATGTCCTTCTTGAGGGACTCGATGATCTCCTGGGCGCGCACGCCGTCGGGGTTGGTCGAGTTGGCGATGTAGCTCATCACCGTCTCGATCTCCATCCAGTAGGACTTGGTCAGGAGCTCGACGATGCGCTCGCGGGCCTCGGTGTTGTCGTCGGCCAGGATGCCCTGGCTTGCGTTCCGGGTAGTCATGAGGTGATCACTACCCGGGAGGAACCGAGAACATGGGCAAGCTGGACGGCAAGAAGATCGCGATCCTCGTCGCCAACGAGGGCATCGAGCAGGTCGAGCTGACCGAGCCGCGAAAGGCGCTGCAGGACGCAGGGGCGACGGTCGAGCTCCTCGCTCCCGAGGCCGGCGAGGCGCAGGCCTTCAATCACCTCGACAAGGCCGACGCCTTTCCCGTCGACAAGGCCGTGGCCTCCGCGGATGCAGGCGAGTACGACGGGCTGATGCTGCCCGGCGGCGTCGCGAACCCCGACGCGCTGCGCATGGACGACGACGCCATCTCGTTCATCAAGGGCTTCTTCGACGCGGGCAAGCCGGTCGCCGCGATCTGCCATGCGCCGTGGACGCTGGTCGAGGCCGGGGCGGTCAAGGGCCGCCGGCTGACGTCCTGGCCGTCGTTGCAAACCGACATCCGCAACGCGGGTGGCGAGTGGGTCGACGAGGAGGTCGTCGTGGACTCCGGCCTGGTGACCTCGCGTAAGCCCGACGACATCCCGGCGTTCAACGCCAAGATGATCGAGGAGTTCTGCGAGGGCGAGCACGACGAGCAGGCCGAGCGCTTTCACAAGGAGGACGCGACGCAGCAGGCGTAGGCCTTTGCGCCGGGTTCGCGGCCCCGTAGGATCGGGGCCGTGGACCTGCTGGAACGCGAGAGGGAACTCGCAGAGCTGGATGCCCTCGTCCTGGGGGCCAAGGCCGGAGAGGCGCGACTGGCGCTGATCGAGGGCCCAGCCGGGATCGGCAAGACGCAGCTGATGGCGGCGCTGCGCCGGCGCGGCGAGAGCGACGGCATGCGCGTGCTGACCGCGCGGGGCTCGGAGCTCGAGCGCGAGTTCCCGTTCGGCATCGTGCGCCAGCTGCTCGAGCCGGTGCTCGACGAGTCGTCGTTCTCCGGAGCTGCCGAGGCGGCGCGGGCCGTGTTCGCCGCCCCGGGGGAGGCTCTGGGCGAGGTCGGCGACGCGTCGTTCGGCACGCTGCACGGGCTCTACTGGCTGACGCTCAACCTGGCCGAGACGCGCCCGCTGCTGATCGCCATCGACGACCTGCACTGGGTCGACCGGCCGTCCCTGCGCTTCCTGGCCTACGTCCTGCGGCGCATCGAGGGCGTGCCCATGCTCGTCGCCGCCGGCCTGCGCTCGGCCGAGCCGGGCACCGACCCGGGGCTGCTGGCCGAGCTCATCCACGACCCCAACGTCGTGCAGGTCCAGCCCGGCCCGCTGAGCACCGGCGCGATCACCGCGATGATCGCCCGCCGCCTTGGCGCGCCGCCGGCGCCGGCCTTCGCCGCCGCCTGCGGGCAGTCGACGGGCGGCAACCCGCTGTTGCTCGGCCAGCTGCTCACCGCGCTCGCCGCCGAGGGCGTCGAACCCGAGGCCGAGCAGGCGCGCGTCGTGCGCGAGATCGGCCCGCGCGCGGTGTCGCGGACCGTGATGCTGCGGCTCGCCCGGCTCTCGCCCGCCGCCCGCGCGGTCGCCGAGGCGGTGGCCGTCCTCGGGGAGGATGCCGCGCTGCACGCGGTCGCCGCGCTGGCCAGGATCGAGGAGCCGGCCGCGGCGGCGGCCACCGGCGAGCTCGCGCAGGCCGAGATCCTGCGGCACGGCTCGCCGCTGGGCTTCGTCCACGCGCTCGTGCGCGACGCCGTCTACCGCGAGCTTCCGCCGGGCGAGCGCGAGCTCAAGCACGCGCGGGCGGCGCGCATGCTCGACGGGCTCGGCGCGTCCAAGGAGCACGTTGCCGCACACCTGCTGATCACCGCGCCGCGCGGCGACGAGTGGGTCTCGCGTGTCCTGCAGGAGGCCGGCCGGGCCGCGTTCCGCCGCGGCGCCTCCGACAGCGCGCCCGCCTATCTCGAGCGCGCGCTGCGCGAGCCGGCGCCGCCCGACCGCCGCCCGCAGCTGCTGTTCGAGCTCGGGGTGGCCGAGATCCTCACCGACGGCGCGCTGGCCCTCGAGCACCTGCGCATGGCCTACGCCGAGATCACCGAGCCCGTCCTCAAGGCCATCACCGCGTCGGTGCTGGCCCGCGTGATCATGTTCCGCGGCGAGCCCGAGGAGGCCGCTGCCCTGGCGCGCCGCGCCGCGGCGGCGCTGCCCGACGAGCTCGAGGACGTGCGGCGCGCGCTGCACGCGTTCGAGCTCGCCACGACGTTCTTCGGCGACGTCGACTGGGCCAACCTGCCGCAGGTCGAAGCGCCGGAGCCGCCGCAGACCACGGGCGAGAAGATGCTCTGCGCGCTGGCCAGCATGTACGTCGCCTACACCGGCGGCAGCGCGGAGCGCAGCGCCGAGCTGTCGCTCGCGGCGCTGGCCGGCGGCGACCTCATCCAGGCCGACAACGCGCTGATGTCGATCGCGGCGATCCGCCCGCTGGTCATCGCCGACCGCGAGGAGGCCATGGACGCCTGGGAGCAGGCCCTCGCCGAGGCCCACCGCCGCGGCTCGGTCTACGAGCTCGCGGGCGTGCACCTCTGGTACGGCTTCGCGCAGTACTTCCGGGGCGAGCTGGCCGACGCCGAGACGACGCTCAAGGCGGCCTACGAGGAGATCGTGGCCTGGGGCTTCGGCCCCAACGCCGAGCTGTACGCCAGCGCGTTCCTGTGCCTGACGCTCAACGCGCGCGGCAAGCTGCCGGAGGCCCGCGCGGTGCTCGAGCGCCCGGCCGACCCCGGCATGGCCACCACCGACGCCGCCCGCACCTGGCAGCACGCGCGGACCGCGCTGCTGCTCGCCGAGGGCCGCTGGGAGGAGACGCTGCGGGCGGCCGACCTGTGCGAGCGGCTGTTCGGCGCCGTCTCGAACCCGTCGGACATGCACTGGCGCTCGCTCAAGGCCTTCGCGCTGCACAAGCTCGGTCGTGATCCCGAGGCCGAGGCGATCGCCGCCGAGGAGCTCGAGCTGGCCCGCGCCTGGGGCGGCCCGGGCACCGTCGCCCGCTCGATGCGCACGCTGGGCCGCACCCGCGGCGAGGCGGGCATACCGCTCATCGAGGAGGCCATCGCGATCCTCGAAGGGACCCCGGCGCGGCTGGAGCACGCGCGCACCGTCGCGGCGCTCGGCACCGCGCTGCGGCGCTTCGGCCGGCCGACCGAGGCGCGGGAGCCGCTGCGCCGCGCGCTCGACCTGGCCAGCCAGTGCGAGGCCAACCTGCTGGCCGACGAAGTCCGTGCCGAGCTGCAGGCCGTGGGCGTGCGGCCGCGCAACGACGCGGCCGCGGGCATCGACTCGCTGACGCCGTCGGAGCGCCGCATCGTCGAGCTCGCGTTCGCCGGCGGGACCAACCGCCACATCGCCCAGGAGCTCTACGTGACGCCCAAGACGGTGGAGGTCCACCTGTCCAACGCGTACCGCAAGCTGGGCATCCGCGGGCGCCGCGACCTGGCCCAGGTGCTCGCCGTCCCCTAACCACTTCTGTGGACCCCCGGCGAAACCTTGGGGTGCAGGACTAGGGAGTTCCGCGATGGCGCGGCGTCGCCCTCGGTGGAGAGTGCGGTCCATGCACACGACCACCGTTGCCAACACCCTCATCACCCCGGCCGACGAGCGCTACGACGCCCTGCGCCGCGGGTTCAACCTCGCGCTGGACTACCGCCCGGCCGCGATCGCCGTGCCCGAGAGCGTCGAGGACGTCATCGCGGCCGTCAACTACGCCCGCGACTACGGCCTGCGCCTCGCACCGCAGTCCACGGGGCACAACATGGGCGCCCACGCGACGCTCGAGGACACCGTCCTGGTCAAGATGACCAGCCTCCGCGGCGTCGAGGTCGACGTCGAGGCCCGGCGCGCCCGCGTCGAGGGCGGCGCCCGCTGGATGGACGTCACCCCGCACCTCGAGGGCACCGGCCTCCTCGCGCTGCACGGCTCGTCGCCCGACGTCGGGGTCGCCGGCTACTCGCTCGGCGGCGGCATGGGCTGGCTGGCCCGCAAGCACGGCCTGCAGACCAACAGCGTGACGGCCATCGAGCTCGTCACCGCCGACGGCGAGCTGGTCCGCGCCGACGCCACCGAGAACGCCGACCTGTTCTGGGCGCTGCGTGGCGGCGGCGGGAACTTCGGCGTCGTCACCGCCATCGAGTTCGCGCTCTACCCGGTCACCGACATCTACGCGGGCTGGCTGATCTTCCCGTGGGAGCGCTCGGCCGAGGTCCTGCACGCCTGGAACGCGCTGCTGCCGACGCTGCCCGACGAGATCACCTCGGTCGGCCGTGTCCTGCAGCTGCCCCCGATCCCCGAGATCCCCGAGCCGCTGCGCGGCGCGCAGATCTGCGTGATCGAGGCCACGTTCCTGGGCAGCCAGGCCGACGGCGAGGCGCTGCTGGCGCCGCTGCGCGCGCTCGGCCCGATCGCCGACACGTTCGCGGCCGTCGGACCCGAGGCGCTCTACGAGCTCCACCAGGATCCGCGCGACCCCGTCCCCGGCGCCGAGAGCGTCACGCAGCTGCTCGGCGACCTGCCGGCCGAGGCGATCGACGCCTTCGTCGACATCGTCGGCCCGGGCTCCGGCTCGCCGTTCCTGTCGGTCGAGCTGCGGCACACCGGCGGTGCGCTCGGGCGCACCGCCCCCGGTGCCGGCGCCCTCGGGCAGCTCAACGGCACGTTCGCGATGTTCGCCGTCGGCATGGCGCTCAGCCCGGAGATGGGCGCGGCGTTGCGCGAGACGGGTGAGCGGCTGACCGCCGCGCTGGCCGACCACGACTGCGGCCGCTACCTGAACTTCACCGAGCACTCGGTGGACACGCAGGTGGCCTACACGCCGGCGGCGTGGTCGCGCCTGCAGGAGGTCAAGGCCGCATGGGACGGCGACGACGTCTTCGCCGCCAACCACCCGATTTGCCCCGGAGCAGGCGCGTGACCCCGCGCCTCCTCAGCCCGGTCATCGCAGCCCTGGTGCTGCGATGACCGGCCCCACGCATGTGCGGCTCGAGCTGCACGCTGATGGCGAGACCTTCCGGGGTCGCGCCATCAGCGACGTGGAGAGCCGCGAGTTCCACGGCTGGATCGGCCTGGTGGGCACGATCGAGGCGATGATGGAGAACGTCGCGGCCGCGACCGCCGAAGCCGGCTGAGTCGCGGACGGAACGCAATTCGCCGTGCGCGCGGCTTCCAGCCGCGGTGGAGCGGGGATACTCCGGGGCATGGCTCGATCCATCTGGACCGGCACGATCAGCTTCGGGCTGGTCACGGTCCCCGTGAAGATGTACTCGGCGGTGTCGCGCAAGAGCGTGCGCTTCCACCAGCTCAACAAGGAGACGGGCTCCCGGATCGCCATGAAGCGCACCGACGCCTCCACGGGCGACGAGGTCGACTACGCCGACATCGTCAAGGGCTACGAGCTCTCCGCCGACCGCTACGTGGTCGTCGAGCCCGACGAGCTCGAGGCGCTCGATCCCGCCAAGACCAAGACGATCGACATCCTCGACTTCGTCAGCCTCGACGAGATCGACCCGATCTTCTACGACCACCCGTACTACCTCGCGCCGGCCACCGGCGGGGCCAAGCCCTACAAGCTGCTGCTCGAGGCGATGCGCGAGACCAGCAAGGTCGGCATCGCCAAGGTCGTCATCCGCCAGAAGGAGAACCTCGTCGCGCTGCGGCCGATGGACGGCGACGTCCTCGGCATGGCGACGATGATCTTCGCCGACGAGATCGTCGACCCCAAGCGCATCGACGACCTGCCCGACGACCTCGAGGTCAACGAGCGCGAGCTCGACATCGCCAAGCAGCTCGTCGACTCCCTGGCCGGCGAGTTCGAGCCGTCCAAGTACACCGACACGTACCGCGAGAAGGTCCTGGCGCTGATCGAGGCCAAGGCCGCCGGCGAGGAGATCGCCGTCCAGCCGCAGGCCGAGGAGGCCGCGCCGGTGCCGGACCTGATGGCGGCGCTGAAGGCCTCGCTCGACGCGGTGCGCTCCGAGGAGAAGCCCGCGCCCGCGCCGGCCGCCGCCAAGAAGAAGGCCCCGGCCAAGAAGCCGGCGGCGAAGAAGAAGCCCGCCGCGGCCAAGAAGTAGCCGCGGGCTCGAGCGGGTAGGCCCGCTCGGCATGCGTCTCCGCCGCTCCGACTGCACGGGCCCGGGCCTCCGCCGAGTCCGGCGGGGGAAGGGCTGGATCTACGTCGACGCCGACAACGAGCGCGTCGACGAGACCGAGGTGCTCACCCGGATCAACGAGCTCGTCATCCCGCCGGCGTGGGAGGACGTGTGGATCTGCCCGTATCCCGGCGGCCACATCCAGGCCACCGGGGTCGATCAGCGCGGCCGCAAGCAGTACCTCTACCACCAGAAGTGGCGCGAGCGCCAGGACCAGAAGAAGTTCGACGACATGGTCGAGTTCGCCGGGTCGCTGCCCGCGCTGCGCAAGCGCATCGACGCCGACCTGGCCGGCGACGCGCTCTCGCGCGAGCAGGTCCTGGCCTGCGCGGTCCGGCTGCTCGACCGCGGCCTGTTCCGCATCGGCACCGAGGACTACGCGGTGACCAACGAGACCTACGGGCTGGCGACGATGAAGAAGCGCCACGTCACCATCAGCGGCGACGACGGCCTGCTCTTCGACTACCCGGCCAAGCACTCCAAGCGCCAGGTCCGCCAGGTCGTCGATCCCGAGGTCACGGCGATCGTCAAGACGCTCAAGGCGCGTCGCGGCGGCATCGACGAGCTGCTGGCCTACAAGGACGGCCGCGCGTGGCGCGACGTGAAGTCCGGCGACATCAACGCCTATCTCAAGGACGCGACCGGCCTCGACGTCTCGGCCAAGGACTTCCGCACCTGGGGGGCCACCGTCCTGGCCGCCGTGACGCTGGCCGCCTCGAACTCCGCCGACTTCTCCCCGACCAAGCGCAAGCGCCTGATCACCCACACGGTCAAGCAGGTCGCCTACTACCTCGGCAACACACCGGCCGTCGCCCGCGCCTCCTACATCGATCCCCGCGTCTTCGACCGCTTCCGCGACGGCATCGTCATCACCGTCGACATCGTCGCCGACGAAGACGGCGGCTCGGCCATCCAGGGTCCCGTCGAGGAAGCCGTCCTCGACCTCGTCTCCGGCGAGAGCGTGCGGTCGTCCGACGGGCTCGAGCGCGCCGCCTGACGGGGGGTGGGCCGCCAAAGTGACCGGATGGGTCACTTTGACCGCCCACGCCTGGCGGCCGACCGGGGTGGCGTTCCGTGCGGAGCGCCGCCGGCAGCGCCAGCCACGCCGGATGGCAACGAGGGAGGGGTGTGCCCGCGGGGCTCGCGGCAGGATTGCTCGCCGCCCTCGGGCCGTATTCGTCGGCTGTGAGCCGATGAATCCCGGCCATGCTGGGAGGATCTTCTCCCTCGCTGCCCGCGGACCAGGTTGCGATCCGAAGCTGGCGTTCCGCGCGGAACGCCACCCACGCCACCCTTGGGCCGCCAAAGTCACCGCATAGGTGGTTTCGACCGCCCAACCACGCCTAGGATCTGGCCCGATGGCCGAGGTCCTCTACTACGCGATCCCGTTCTTCGTGCTGCTGCTGATCGCCGAGTGGGCGTCGTTCCGGCACCTGCAGGACGAGGAGCACGACCTGGTCGGCTTCGAGTTCAACGACACGAAGACGAGCCTGACCATGGGCGTCGGCAACGTGATCATCAACGTGGGGTGGAAGTTCGCGGTTGTCGCGACCTACGCCGCGCTGTACGAGCTGACCCCGCTGCGCCTCGACGCCGGCGACTGGTGGGTCTGGGTGCTGCTGTTCTTCGCCGACGACTTCTCCTACTACTGGTTTCACCGGGTCAGCCACGAGAGCCGGCTGTTCTGGGCCAGCCACGTCGTCCACCACAGCTCCCAGCACTACAACCTGTCGACCGCGCTGCGCCAGACGTGGGTGCCGATGACCTACTTCCCGTTCTGGCTGTGGATGCCGCTGGTGGGCTTCGAGCCGTGGATGATCCTGCTGGCCCAGAGCTGGAGCCTGATCTATCAGTTCTTCCTGCACACGGAGCGCGTCAAGCGGCTGCCGCGGTGGGTCGAGGGCTTCTTCAACACGCCCAGCCACCACCGGGTCCATCACGGCTCCCAGGAGGTCTACCTGGACCGCAACTACGGCGGGATCCTCGTCATCTGGGATCGGCTGTTCGGCACCTTCGAGCCCGAGGGCGAGCGCGTCCGCTACGGGCTGACGACCAACCTCGAGACCTTCCGGCCGCTCGACGTGGCCTTCCACGAGTACCGGGCGCTGTGGGGCGACGTCAGGCGGGCGCCGACGTGGCGCCAGAAGCTGGCTCACGCCTACCACGGGCCCGGATGGCAGCCGCATAGCGCTGCGCCGCTCCCTCCGAGTGCAGGAAGAACAGCGACGGCTCCGTCAGCTCCAGCTCCAGCACCATCGGGTCCGCCCCGATGACGTCGACCCGGGTGTAGAGCAGCTTCCCGAAGCGGCGCTCGACCTCGGCGACGACGTGGTCGCCGACCGCGCGCTCCTCCGACCGCGCCTCGCGCGGGCTGATGTTCTCGGGGGCGAACAGGCCGTCGACCGCCGCCGGGCCGTCGGCGAGCAGCGCGGCCTTGCGGATCGCGTGGCTGAACTCGCCGTCGAAGTACAGCAGCGCGGTCTCGCCCTCGGCGTCGACCTCGGCGATGTAGGGCTGCACCATCACGACGCGATCCTCGTCGAGCAGCCGCTGCGCGTGCTCGGCCGCCGGACCCATGGAGTCGTGGCGGGCGGTGTCGCGTGAGCCGGCGGAGATCGCGGGCTTGACGACGCACGGCCCGTCGGGCAGGACGATCGGGGCGCCCGGCTCGAGGAAGGTGGTGGGGACGACGGGGAGGCCCGCGGCGTCGAGGTCGGCCAGGTAGCGCTTGTCGGTGTTCCAGCGCACGACCTCGGGCGGGTTGTGCAGCCGCTCGCCGATCGAGTCACACCACGCGAGGAATTCCTCGTGGCGCTCGACGTAGTCCCACGGCTCGCGCAGCACCACGAGGTCGTAGGCGTCCCAGCCGGCGGCGGGGTCGTCCCAGACGACCGGCTCGCCCTCGGGCAGCGCGGCGCGCAGCAGCGCGTCGTCCTCGTCGAGCTCCGGGAACTCCCGGCAGGTGACCAGCGCGACGCGCAGGTCAGGCGGCCTGCGGATCGGCGTCGAGGGCCGCGATGGCCTCGTCGCGCGACGCCGCGATGGTGAAGATCTGGTCCAGCCCGGTGATCTCGAAGGTCTTGGCGATGTTCGCGTCGGTGTTGACGAGCGTCAGCGCGCCGTCGCGGGCGCGCAGGCGCTTGACCGCGCCGATCAGCACGCCGAGGGCCGTGGAGTCCAGGAACGTGGTCTCGGTGAGGTCCACGACGATCCGCGACTTGCCGGAGTCGATCGCGCCGAGCAGCGTCGTCTTGAGGTCGGGGGCGGTGAACAGGTCGATCTCGCCGCGCACCGCCACCACGTGGCGCTCGCTGTCGAGGCTGTCTTCGGTGAGGACGAACTCAGGTGCCATGTCGTGTTCCTAGATGTAGCAGCGGTCAGGCTGCGTGGAAGGCGAGCCGTACGAGAAGTTGCTCTCCGCCGCCCTCGGCGGGGCCGGAGGAGACTTCGTCGGCGACGCGCTGAAGCACGTTGCCCACACCGGGCAGCTCGGCCGCCTGCAGCAGGCCGTCGGCGCCCTGGTCGGCCAGCGGGAAGACGCACATCGTCAGCGCCTCCTCGTTGGCCGTCACGGTGATGCCGACCGTGCCGTTGACGGTGTAGTCCGACGCATGGGCGGCGATGGCGTCGGTGATGAGCAGCGCGTCGTCGAGCCGGTCGATGGGGCAGAGGGCCCGGGCGGCGAGCATGCCGACCACGCGGCTGAGCACGGCGCCGACCAGCGGGCCGTTGCGGACGACCAGGCGGGCCTCGTTTGTGGCGCGCGGCGTGCTCGTCATGCCGCCACGTCGTCCTCGCTGGTGAGGCGGAAGGTCATGCGCACCTCGGTGCGCTCCTCGTCGTCGGTCCCCAGCTCGAGCGCCTCGGCCAGCGTGGCGATCAGCGGCAGCCCGAGCCCGAGGCCGGGGCTGTCGGTCCTCGGCACGATGCCGCGGCCCTCGTCGCGGACGACGAGCATCAGCCGGTCCTCCTGCAGGTAGGCGGCCACCTCGAGCGGACCCTCGCCGTCGGGGTAGGCGTGGACGACCGCGTTGGTGCAGGCCTCGGTCACCGCGAGCTTGACGTCCGACAGCGTCTGGTCATCGATGTCGAGCGCCTCGCCGAGCCCGCCGATGGCGTGTCTGACCACCGCGACGTTCTCCGCGCGCGCGGGCAAGGTCAGGGACAGATCGGGGTAGTCGGGCAACTCCTGGCCGGGAGGGGGGTTCGGCCCGCGGGATGCGGACGGATCGCTAGGCATCATGCCCCGTGGGCTGTTCGTTCATGCGCGGCCTCATCGAGCGGCGCGAACCCTACGCCTTTGGCACGGTGGGCGTACCTCTCAGGCGCCGAGCGCGAACGCGGCCCGGAGGGCCTCTCCGCGCAGCCCGGCGCCGAGCCCCGCCAGCAGCAGCATGCGCGCCGCCGGTCCCGACAGGCCGGCGGCCTCGATGACGCCCTCGGCGAGCACATCGCGCTCGGAGCCCTCGTAGCCGTAGGTCTCGCGCAGCAGGTGCCCGCGCTCGGGACGCACGACGAAGACGACCGGCAGGTCGTCGTCGCACTCGCGCAGGGCCGCGAGCGCGCGCGGGGGAAGGTGCCCGGCGCCGAGGCCGACGAGCACGAGCCCGTCGGGATCGGTCGACACGGCGGCGCGCAGCAGGCTGCCGTCGTCGCCCAGCCACGTCGTGACGATCGGGGTCCAGAACTCGAGCGTCTCGGGCACCGGCAGCCGGGGACCGCGCAGGGGCTGGGCGAAGAAGTCCACGCGCCCCTCGGCGATCCGGGCGATCGGGCCGCTGCGGGGCGACGCGAACGCGTGCGGCGCGGTCGAGTCGATCTTGCGCACCGTGCGCGCGGCATGCAGCTCGCCGGCGAAGCACACCAGCCCACCCGCGCCCTCGGTCACGGGCGAGGCGGCGGCCACGATGCTGTCGGTCAGGTTCGCCGGCCCGTCGGCGCCGGGCGCGTCGGCCGGGCGGATCGCCCCGGTGACCACGATCGGCGGGCCGGGGCCCGCGAGGACGTCGCAGAGCATCGCGACCTCCTCGATGGTGTCGGTGCCGCTGGTCAGCACGACGCCCCGGCCACGCTCGGTCTCGGCCACGGCGGCGGTCGCCAGCGCGAGCGCGTCGTCGTTGGTCAGCTGCGGCCCGTTGACCGAGCGGAGCGTCCGCGCCTCGACCGAGATATCGCCCGTGAGGCCCTCGACGAGCGCCGCGGCGTCGAGCCCCGGGGTCGCTCCAGGGCCGCCCGGAGCCCCGCCGACCGAGGAGATCGTGCCTCCGGCGGCCAGGACGGTGACGTCGCGCACAGGCCTTCCCTAGCAGAAAATGGACCGGATCTGCACCTTTGACGACCTTCCGGTGAGCGGCGCGGCGCCGTACAATCACCTCTCCGCCTCAGGTGCCCGCCGCGCCGCCGCCCCACGGGAGCACTCTTCATGTTGGACTACCACGCAACGCCGCCACAGGCCGAGGGTCTGTACGACCCTCGCTACGAGCACGACGCCTGCGGCGTCGCCATGGTCGCTCGCCTCGACAACGAGCCGCTGCACGAGGTCGTCGACAAGGCCCTGACAGCGCTCGACAATCTGGAGCACCGTGGCGCCGAGGGCGCCGACACCCGCACGGGCGACGGCGCCGGGATCCTCACGCAGATGCCCGACGCCTTCTTCCGGGCGGTCAGCGGCTTCGACCTGCCGCCCGCCGGCCAGTACGGCGTCGGCGTGTGCTTCTTCCCCGTCGACGAGGTCCGTCGCAACAAGCTCAAGGAGATGCTCGAGCTCAACGTCCGGATCGAGGGCCAGCGGGTCCTCGGCTGGCGTGACGTGCCCGTCGACGAGGACTGGGTGGGCGACACGGCCAACCGCACCCGGCCGTACATGAAGCAGCTGTTCATCGCCGCCGGCGAGGGCTTCGCCGACGACCAGGACGCGTTCGAGCGCAAGCTCTACGTGATCCGGCGCATCGTCGAGCTGGCCGCCGGCCCCGACTTCTACTCGCCGAGCTTCTCCTCGAGGACCATCGTCTACAAGGGGATGTTGATCAGCCACCAGCTGCGCAACTTCTACCCCGACCTCCAGGACGAGCGCTATGCGTCCGGGATGGCGCTGGTGCACTCGCGCTTCTCGACCAACACGTTCCCGAGCTGGGAGCTCAGCCACCCGTACCGCGTGATCGCCCACAACGGCGAGATCAACACGCTGATGGGCAACGTCAACTGGATGCGGGCCCGCGAGTCCCAGCTGGCCTCCGAGCTGTTCGGCCTAGACCTGCAGAAGGTCATGCCGATCGTCCGGCCCGGCGGCTCGGACTCCGCGACGTTCGACAACGTCCTGGAGCTGCTCATGCTCTCGGGCCGCTCGCTGCCCCACGCGGCGATGATGATGATCCCCGAGGCCTACGCGGACCGCGACGACCTCCCGGACCACCTCAAGGGCTTCTACGCCTTCCACTCCTGTCTGATGGAGCCGTGGGACGGCCCCGCCGCCGTCTGCTTCACCGACGGCCGCGTCGTCGGCGCGACGCTGGACCGCAACGGCCTGCGCCCGGGCCGCTGGTGTGAGACCAAGGACGGCCTGGTCATGCTCGGCTCGGAGACCGGGATGCTTCCCGTGGCTCCCGCGGACGTCAAGCGCCTCGGCCGCCTGGCGCCGGGCAAGCTGTTCCTCGTCGACCTCGAAGAGGGCCGCATCGTGGCCGACGAGGAGGTCAAGGAGAAGGTCGCCACCCAGCAGCCCTACGGCGACTGGTACCGCGACAACGTCGTGCACTTCAACCAGCTCGAGCCCGCGCACGTCACGCTGACGGGCGTCGAGCCCGGCCACGTCCGCCGCCTGGCCTTCGGCTACTCGCAGGAGGACCTGCGCGTCCTCATCGCGCCCATGGCCGGCAAGGGCGAGGAGCCGATCGGCTCGATGGGCAACGACTCGGCGCTGGCCGTCCTGTCGGATCAGTGCCCGCCGCTGTTCACCTACTTCAAGCAGCTCTTCGCGCAGGTGACCAACCCGCCGATCGACCCGATCCGCGAGTCGATCGTCATGTCGCTGGGCACGGGCGTGGGCGCCGAGCTCAACCTGCTCGCCGAGTCGCCCCAGCACGCGCACCAGCTGGTCATGGACCAGCCGATCCTGCGCAACCAGGAGCTCGAGACGCTCCGGCACGTCAGCCACGACATCTTCAGCGCCCAGACGATCGACATCACGTGGCCGGTCGAGCACGGGGCCGAGGGCATGCAGCGCGCGCTGGCCGAGGTCTGCGACGCCGCCAGCGCGTCGATCGCCGCCGGCGTCAACGTCCTGATCCTCTCGGACCGCCAGGTCAAGAAGGGCCGCGCGCCGATCCCGTCGCTGCTCGCGGTCGCCGCCGTCCACGAGCACCTCGTGCGCGAGGGCACGCGCCTGCGCGCCGGCCTCGTGCTCGAGTCGGGCGAGCCGCGCGAGATCCACCACTTCGCCACCCTGATCGGCTACGGCGCGAGCGCGATCAACCCGTACCTGCTCTTCGACACCGTCGACGAGCTGTTCGCCGACGACCGCATCCCTGGGGTCGAGGACCCGGACGTGGCCCAGAAGAACGTCGTCAAGGCGATCGGCAAGGGCCTGCTCAAGACGATCTCGAAGATGGGGATCTCGACGATCCAGTCCTACTGCGGCGCGCAGATCTTCGAGGCGGTCGGCCTCGAGCGCGACGTCATCGACCGCCACTTCAACGGCACCGCGTCGCGGATCGGCGGCGTCGGGCTGGACACGCTCGCCCAGGAGGCGCTCGACCGCCACGCGCGCGCCTACCCGCTGCCCGAAGGCGACGTGCTCCCGGTCGGCGGCGTCTACGCCTGGCGGCGCGACGGCGAGCACCACATGTGGAACCCCGAGACGATCGCGCTGCTCCAGCACAGCGTCCGTTCCCAGAACGGCGACGCGCAGGAGAAGTACGACGAGTACTCGCGGATGGTCGACGAG
>JBJMLA010000057.1:0-27988 GCA_045805505.1 Solirubrobacteraceae bacterium | reverse complement strand
GCGCCCGGCGATCTGCGCCTCGATGCCGACCTCGCCCAACTCGCCCCGCAGGTAGTCGCCGGCCTCGCTGACATAGCGCTCGCGCTCGTCGCGCTGCTGCGCGACGAGGCCCTTGATCTCCTGGTACTTGCGCGGGTGCAGCGTCGCGAAGGCGAGGTCCTCGAGCTCCCACTTGATCGCGTGGATGCCCAGGCGGTGGGCGATCGGGGCGAAGATCTCGAGCGTCTCACGCGCCTTCTCGATCTGCTTCTGCTTGGCCATCGCGCCGATGGTCCGCATGTTGTGCAGCCGGTCGGCGAGCTTGATGAGGATGACCCGCAGGTCGCTCGCCATCGCGACCATCATCTTGCGGTAGTTCTCGGCCTGCGCCTCGTCGCGCGACTGGAACGTGATGCCGGTGAGCTTGGTGACGCCGTCGACGAGCGTCGCGACCTCCTCGCCGAACTGCTCGGTGACCTCGTCGAGCGACGCGCTGGTGTCCTCGACGGTGTCGTGCAGCAGCGCCGCGCACAGCGTCTCGGTGTCCAGGCGCATGCCCGCGCAGATCTTCGCGACGCTGACCGGGTGGACGATGAAGTCCTCGCCGGACTTGCGCCGCTGGTCGGCGTGGTGCTCGCAGGCGAAGACGAAGGCGGCCTCGACGCGCGAGCGGTCGATCTCGTTGCCGCCTTCGGCGGTGTGCTCCTCGACGACCGCGAAGAGGTCGGACAGCAGGCGCGCCTCGAAGTCGGTGAGGTCGGCGCGCTCGATCGTCGAGTGCTGCTCGGGATGCTCGAGCAGATCGACGGGAACGCGCGACATGCCGCGCGCGCCGTTGCCGTTGGCGGGCTCTACGCCGCTCGCTGTGTCGCGCTGCGGCTCAGCCATCGGCTTCGATCCTCGAGACGGCGCACGTAGGCGACGAAGGACGCGCTGCGCTCGAGCTCCGTGCGCGGCGGGTCCTCGACGAGCGCTGTCCCGTGCACCAGACCGAGCTCTCCGAGGATCCGCAGACAGCGGCCCGCGACGAGCGGCTGGGCGTCTGCGAGCGCGTCCCCTCCCCGCGCGCGCAGGTCGGCGTAAAACGCGCGGATGGTGGTGCGGAGATCGAGATCTCGCTCGTGAACATGCCCAGCGAAGGCTAGCTCAGGCTCGCCCCAGGCAAGATGGGTCATCCGTCCGCTCAGCAGGCGCTCATGGGCGGCCTCGTGCGGCGGGTCGAGCGCGACCAGGTGGGCGTAGCGGGCGGCCAGCTCCGGCTCGCGGGCCAGCGCGGCGTAGCTGACGATGGCGAAGCCGCCCAGGCGGCCCTCCAGCGCCTTCTTCCTCGCACGGGCGTCGGCGGCGACGACGAGCACCGGCTCGCCGCCGGCGACGAGCGCGGCGAGCGTCCCGGCGATCCCGAGGTTGCGCCGATCGTGGACCTGTCCTGGATTCGGCACCGCGGGGGTGCCGAGGGCAGGATCGGTGGCCGCTTCGAGCAGTGCCGCGGCGGCCGCGTCGTCCGGCTCGCCGACCAGCGTGATGGCGCCGGGCGCGCACGGCAGGACGTTGCGCAGGACCAGGCGCGGCTCGACCGTGCCGTTCCACTCGTTGAGCTCGAGCCCGAAGGTGGCATCGAAGAGGCCGTCCTCGGCGCCGTCGGGCAGCCGCGACATGCCGAAGGCGACGGCGCGGGCACGGGCACCGCCGGCCTCGACCGTGAAGCGGATGTGCTTGCCCTCCCCCATCTGGCGCGCGTCGGTCAGCCGCGCGGCCGGCACGAGCAGGGCGACCTCGGGGTTCTCCTGGCCGAAGGGCTCGAGCGCCTCGAGCTCCTCGGCCAGACCGGTGCCCAGCTCGTCGCCGGAGACGACAGCGTCGACGCGCTCGGTGCGGACGAAGTCGTCCTCGGTGAGCACCGACGCGGCATGGGCGACGAACGCCGCGCGGAACGCGTCGACGTCCTCGCGGCGGATCGTGCAGCCGGCCGCGGCGCGGTGGCCGCCGTGGCGGATCAGGTGCTCGGCGGAGGCGTTGAGCCCGCCGAGGAGGTCGAAGGCGGGGATCGAGCGCCCGCTGCCGGTGCCCTCCTCGCCGGCGAGCGCGATGACGACACACGGCCGGCCGTGGCGCTCGGCGATCCGCGAGGCGACGATCCCGATGACGCCGGGGTGCCACTCCTCGCCGGCGAGCACGAACGCCGGCGCGTCGGGGTACTGGGCGACCTGTCCCTCGGCCTCGAAGAGGATCCGCTGTTCGACGTGGCGGCGCTCGGCGTTGGCGCTGTCGAGCTCCTCGGCGATCTGCTTGGCGCGCTCGGGATCGTCGGTGAGCATCAGCTCGAGCCCGGCGTCGGCGCGGCTGAGCCGTCCGGCGGCGTTGATCCGCGGCGCCAGCCGGAAGCCGCAGGAGCGCGCGTCGACCGCGCCCGGATCGCACTTCGCGACGCCCATCAGCGCGCGCAGGCCGACGCGGCGCGTGCCGGCCAGCGCCGTGAGGCCCTCGCGGACGAGACGACGGTTCTCGCCGATCAGCGGCACGCAGTCGGCGACCGTGGCCAGTGCCACGAGATCGAGGTCGACGTCGGCCTCGGCGGCATCGCGGCCCGCCGCGGTCAGCAGCGCCTTGGAGAACAGATAGGCGACGCCCGCCGCGCACAGCTCGCCGCACGGATAGCCGGCGACGCCCGGATGCACGATCGGCGCGTCGGGCAGCACGCCGTCCGCGCGGGGGGTGTGGTGGTCGGTGACGACGACGTCCATGCCGAGCGCCTTGGCCTGCGCGACCTCGTCGACCGCCGTTATCCCGCAGTCGGCGGTGATCAGCAGCCGGCAGCCCTCCCGGGCCAGCCGCTCGACCGTGTGGGGACTCAGGCCGTAGCCGTCCTCGGTGCGCGACGGCAGGTACCAGCCGACGTCGGCGCCGAGCGAGCGCAGCACCCGGACCATGATCGCGGTCGAGGAGACGCCGTCGACGTCGTAGTCGCCGTGGACGACGACCCGCGAAGCGTCGGCGACGTGGCGCAGCACCACGGCCGCCGCATCCTCGATGCCGGCGAAGTCCTCCTGCTCGTGGCGTACCGCTCCATCGAGCCACTCCCGCGCGGCGGGCGCCTCGGCGAACCCGCGGCGGACCAGCACCTGCGCGACCGCCGACGAGCAGCCCAGCTCGGCCTGGAGGGCAGCGACCGCGGCGAACGGCGCGGGTGGGATCTGGAGGCGTGCCTCGGGCATCGTGTGCATTGAGGATGGGTCGCGAAGCGGACGGAACGCATGACACATCCCGCACCCTCCGGGCTTTTCCCGTGCCTGACATGCTGCGCCTATGAAGATCGGTGTGAACTTCGGCTACTGGTCGCCGGCGGGTCCCCCGCCCCAGGCGGCCGAGATCGTCGCGGAGGCCGATCGCCTCGGGCTCGACAGCGTGTGGACGGCCGAGGCCTACGGGTCCGACGTGATGACGCCGCTGGCCTGGTGGGGCGCGGGAACCAGTCAGATCCGCCTCGGGACGGCGATCGCGCAGATCAGCGCGCGCGAGCCGGCCGCGGCGGCGATGGCCGCCATCACGATGGACCACCTCTCCCAGGGGCGCTTCATCCTCGGGCTCGGCGTCAGCGGCCCGCAGGTCGTCGAGGGCTGGTACGGCAAGCCGTTCGCCAAGCCGCTGGCCCGGACCCGCGAGTACATCGAGATCATCCGCAAGGTCGTCAAGCGCGACGAGCCCGTCAGCTACGACGGCGAGTTCTACCGCCTGCCGCTCGACGGCGGGACCGGGCTGGGCAAGCCGCTGAAGGCCGGGGTCCGGCCGTTCCGTGAGGACATCCCGATCTTCCTGGCCGCCGAGGGCCCCAAGAACGTGGCGCTGGCCGCCGAGGTCTGCGACGGCTGGCTCGCCCTGTTCTACGCACCCGAGCACGACGGCTTCTACCGCGACGCGCTCGACGAGGGGTTCGCCCGCGAGGGCGCGCGGCGCACCCGCCAGGAGTTCGAGGTCGTCGCCTCCGTCCCGGTGATCGTCACCGACGACATCGACGGCGCGCTCGACGCGATGCGCCCGATGTACGCCCTGTACTTCGGGGGCATGGGCGCACGCAACAAGAACTTCCACGCCGACGTGGCCCGGCGCATGGGCTACGAGCGCGAGGTCGACACCATCCAGGACCTCTACCTCTCCGGCAAGAAGGACGAGGCCGCGGCGGCGCTGCCGCGCACCCTGCTCGAGGAGCTCACGCTCGTCGGCTCCCGCGAGAAGATCCTCGACGACCTCGACAAGTGGAAGGCCTCACAGGTCACCACCCTGCTCGTCCAGGGCACCCACGTCGGGATGCTCGAGGACCTCGCGGCGCTCGCCGCCTGACGAAACAGCTGTAGGGCCGACCTTTTGTCAGGCGGGCCCGGGGCGGCTAGAGGTGCAGCGGCTCGGTGCCGCGGCGGACGCCCTCGAAGTAGGCGACCGCGATGCCGAGGACGGCTCCGGGGACGGCCTCGAGGGCGGTCAGGAGGTGGGTGTCGTCCTGGCCCGGCACGGTGAAGCCGTTGATGATCAGGCCGAAGAGGAACGCGCCGATCACGGCGCCGAGGAAGGCACCGACGATCCCGCCCCAGAAGCGATCGGGCAGGAAGATCGTGAAGTGCCAGATGGCCAGGCCCATCATCACCCAGGCGAATGCGCCCATGACTAGCGGCTCCTTCCGTGCCGCTTGTTGCGGCTGCGCTTGGGCTTGGGCGTCTTGGCGTCCTTGGGCATGACGACCTGGTCGGGACGCAGGTCGCTGGTGGTGTCCTCGGGCTCCGCGGTGGCGACGGGGGTGTCGATGTCACGCAGCATCGCCTGGAACTCCTGCTGGGAGACGGGCTGGCCGGGCAGCTCGGGCTCGGTCAGGCGGCGCTGGCGGCGCTTGTTCTCCTGGACGGTCACCTCGGTCGCGGCGTTGCCCGTCGCGTAGGCGGGCACGGCGCCGCCGTTGGCCTCGGCGATGCGCCGGCGCCGCGTGACGTAGACGTGCTCGCGCTCCTTCCAGTGCGTGAGCACCGGCGAGGCGATGAAGATCGACGAGTACGCGCCCGAGAGCACGCCGACCAGCAGCGCGAAGGCGAAGTCGGTCAGCGTCTGTCCGCCGAAGATCAGCAGCGCGAGGATCGGCAGCGCGGTGCAGAACGAGGTGGCCAGCGAGCGGACGACGACCTCGCTCATCGAGCGGTTGACGATCTGGGAGAACGCGGCGCGCGGCATGCGCGGGACGTTCTCGCGGATGCGGTCGAACACGATGATCGTGTCGTAGAGCGAATAGCCAAGGATGGTCAGGAGCGCCGCGACCGTCGACGTCGTCACCTCCCTGTCGGTCAAGGAGTAGACGCCGGCCGTGATGAGGATGTCGTGCATCACCGCGATGAGCACCGGCACCGCGTACTTCCACTCGAACCGCAGCGCGATGTAGCAGCTGATCACGAACAGCGACGCGATGATCGCGATGATCGCGCTCTTGGCGACGGTGTTGCCGAAGGTCGGGCCGACGGACTGGCTGTCGGGCGGACGCGCGAGCCCGTACTTGGACTGCAGCGCGTCGGTGACGCTGGTGACCTGGTCGGGCTTGAGCGTGGCGGTGGAGATCTGGAACGCGTTGCCGCCGAGCTCCTTGTCGCTGACGCGCTGGATCTCCGCGCCCTCCTGGCCGCTCGCCTCGAGCGCGGTGCGGACGCCCGCCTCGTCGGCCGGCTTGGTCAGCGCGACGCGGATCCGCGTGCCCGACTCGAAGTCGATGCCGAAGTCCAGGCCCTTCTCGCCGATGGCCAGCGCGCCGACCAGCAGGATCACGCCCGAGGCGGAGAAGAACCACCGCGACGAGCCCATGAAGTCGAAGCGCCGCTTGTCGGGCTTGGCCTCCTGCGACGAGGCCGAGCCGAGCGCGGACGGGCGCCGCATCAGGCCGGTGTGACCGAGCGTGCCGAGGACGGCCTGCGTGGCGAGCACCGCCGTGAACAGCGAGACGAGCGTGCCGACGCCGAGGACGAACGCGAAGCCCTTGACCCCGGCCGTGGCCAGGATGAACAGGATGAACGCGGTCAGGAAGACCAGGACGTTGGCGTCGATGATCGCCGAGAGGCCCTTCTTGAAGCCTTGCGCGATGCCCGCCGGCACGGATCTGCCCGCGCGGATCTCCTCTTTCACGCGTTCGAAGATCACGATGTTCGCGTCGGCGGCCACGCCGATCGTCAGGATCAGGCCGGCTATGCCCGGCAGCGTCAGCGTGATCGGGATCAGCTTGATCAGCGCGAACAGGTAGATGCCGTAGACGACCAGGGCGCCGACGGCGATCAGGCCCATGACCCGGTAGAAGATCAGCAGGAACAGCGCGACGATGACGAAGCCGGCGATGCCCGCCTTGAGACCCTGGTGCAGGGCCTCCTGGCCCAGCGTCGCGGAGACCTGCGACGAGCTGATCAGCTCGAGCCGGATCGGCAGCGCGCCGCTCTTGAGGAGGTTCGCCAGGTTCTGGGCGCTGGTGATCGTGAAGCCGCCCTCGATCTGCGACCCGTTGGCACCGTCGATGCCGTCGGGGTTCTGCACGAAGTCGATGTACGGGACGCTGATGAGCTCGTTGTCGAGCACCACCGCGAAGTGCTGGCGGAAGTTGGCGGGGTCCGACCCCGGGATGACCTGGTCCTGGCCGCGCTGGACGATCTGGCGCGTGACCGTCTGCCAGGTCTTGCGGCCGGAGTCGGTGAAGTTGAACGTGACGATCGGGCTGCCGCTGCCGCCCGTGCCGTTGTCGAACGTCTGCTCCGGGTCCTTGATGTCGGTGCCGCGGAGCGCGAAGTTGTCGTTGAGGACGTAGTACTGGGCCTCGTTGGGGTCCGCGGGCGCCTTGGTGTCGCCGCTGGCCTCGTACTGGGCCTTGATGACGACCGTGCCCGGCTTGACCTCCTTGACGCTCTGCCCGGCCTTCGGGCCGTCCTGCGGCGGCTCGAGCTCGGAGAACAGGTCGTCGCGCGAGACCTCGGGGCCGCCGAGCACGCGCTGGGCGTCGTCGTCGACGAGGAAGTAGACGGGCGCGTCCTGGGACGTGTTCTGGTCGCTGTGCTCGGGGCACTTGCTGGCGCGGACGACGGCGCCGTAGTAGCTCAGCGTGCCCGCGCCGGGGTTGCCGGCCGAGGGACCACCGGTGATGTTGGGGTCCTGCTCGGCGGGCTTGCAGTCCGAGCCCAGGACGTTGGGCTCCCAGTCGTAGAAGAACATCTGCGCGGTCGTGCCGACCTGCGCGATCGCCCGCTCCTGGTTCTTGACGTCCGGGAGGCTGACCACGAGCTGGTCGTTGCCCGACCGCTGGATCTCGGGCTCCGCGACGCCGAGCTGGTCGACGCGGTCGCGCATGATGTCGAGCGTCCGCTCGATCGCGTCGCCGGTGACCGCCGAGAACTTGGTCGGCTTGGCCTGGTAGACGAGCTCGATGCCGCCCTTGAGGTCGAGGCCCTGGCGCGTCGGCTTGGTCAGGGCGACCGCGATCGACCCGCCCAGGAGCACGCCGACGAGCAGCAGGATGAAGAAGTTGCGCCGGCGGTCGGTCATCTGCTCGGGTGGACCTTACTTCTCGGGGGTCAGGACGAGCAGCAGTCCGCCGTCGTCGTCATATGCGGGGAACAGATCGGCGGTCGCGCGAGCGGGAAGGTCGCCCTCGGCGTTGACCGAGACCGGCTTGCCGAGCTGGCGCACGCCCCACTCGAGGACGGTGGCCACCGGGTCGTCGCCCGCGTCGAAGCGCAGGCCGAGCACATCGCCGGCCGCCCGGCCGATGATCCGCTCCTCTTTCAGGCCCGTCAGCTCGAACGCGCCCTTGCCCGTGCCGATCACGCGGCCCTCCTTGTCGCAGACGAAGAACGCCGCGTCGGGAGCCGGGTAGTAGTCGTCGAGCAGCTCGAACAGGAACGGAAAGCCGCAGCGCGAGCAGGACTTCGCCGCGCGGGTGAAGCCCTTGGTGCGCTCGGTCTCGGACGACCGGTATCCGCAGGAGGGACAGATGAACAGGTGAGCCATGGGGGCCGTACCAGGGTAGTCAGGCGAGCAGCCCGGCCAGCAGGAACCCGGCGCCCAGGAGCCCGAGGACGGCGCCGGCGCGCAGCAGCCAGAGCGCGCCGACCAGCGCGGAGACCGACGCCAGGACGATTCCGATCTGCAGCGTGACGATCGCGTACTCCAGCCAGGTGTGCGCGGTCTGGGCGGACTCCTGCGCGTCCTCGACATGGGCGATCTCGGCGCGCACCTCCGGGTGCGCGGCCGTCGCATCGGCCTTGCCCAGCGTCGCCTGGATCTCGTCGATCTCCAGCGTGGTCGTCAGGTGCGAGATCTTCGTCTCGTCCTTGATCACGTGGGCGATCCGGTTCTCCGCGAAGACCTCCGAGACCGCCAGCAGCGCGGCGAGCGTCGCCACCACGATGGCGATGCGCCGCGCGAACGGCGACAGGTGCGGGAGCTCGAGCGTGCGCTCGTGGCGCTCCATCGCGTCGTGGCCGCCCATCTAGAACAGGCTTCCCGCATCGGGCACGTCGAGGCCCAGGTGCACGAAGGCGGCGGCGGTCGCGCAGCGCCCGCGCGGCGTGCGCTTGAGGAAGCCCTGCTGGAGCAGGTAGGGCTCGTAGACGTCCTCGATCGTGTCCTGCTCCTCCCCCACCGCCACGGCGAGCGTCGAGAGCCCGACGGGCCCGCCGTCGAACTTGGTGCAGATGGCGTTGAGCAGCTCGCGGTCGAGCGGGTCGAGCCCCAGCTGGTCGATGCCCAGCATCTCGAGCGCCGCGTCGGCGGCCGCGGCCGTCACGACGCCCGTGCCGCGCACCTCCGCGTAGTCGCGGACGCGCTTGAGCAGCCGGTTGGCGACGCGCGGGGTCCCGCGGCTGCGCCGGGCGATCGCCTTGGCGCCCTCGGGATCGAGGCGCACGTCGAGGATCGCGGCGCTGCGGCTGACGATCTCGGCGAGATCGGGCGTGTCGTAGGGCTCGAGGCGGTGCTGGATGCCGAAGCGGTCGCGCAGCGGCGTGGTCAGCAGCCCGGCGCGCGTGGTCGCCCCCACCAGCGTGAACGGCGGCAGGTCGAGCGTCACGACGCGGGCGCCGGCGCCCTGGCCGACCGTGATCGGCAGCTTGCGGTCCTCCATCGCCGGATAGAAGGTCTCCTCCAGCGCGCGCGGCAGCCGGTGCAGCTCGTCGACGAAGAACACGCTGCGCGGCTCGAGCGCGGTCAGGAACGCGGCGATGTCGCCCTTGCGCTCGAGCGCCGGGCCGGCGGTCTGCACGAACGGGACGTCGAGCTCGGCGGCCAGGATCTGGGCCAGCGACGTCTTGCCCAGGCCGGGCGGGCCCGCCAGGAGCACGTGGTCGAGCGCCTCGCCGCGAGCGCTGGCGGCCTCGAGCGACACCGACAGCTGCTCGCGCATCGCGGGCTGCCCGACGAACTCCTCCAGGCGCCGCGGGCGCAGCGAGCGGTCGAGCTCGTCGTCGGCGAGCAGCGCGGCGGGAGTCTGGATGCGCTCGGAGCTCATGACCGGGCCGCCCGCAGGGCGCTGGCCAGCAGCTGCTCGGGGGTCTCGCCCTCGGCGGCGGCCAGCAGGCGGTCGGCCTCGTTGGGCTCATAGCCGAGCTCGAGCAGGCCGGCGCGCGCCAGCTCGTGCGGACCGTCGGAGCGCACGACGACGATCGGCCCGCCGTCGTCGGGCAGGTCGACGCCCACCTTCTCGCGCAGCTCGGCGACGATGCGCTCGGCGATCCGCTTGCCGACTCCGGGCGCGCCCTGCAGCGTGCGCGCGTCGCCGGCGGCGATGGTGCGGACGACCTCGCGCGGTCCTCCCCCGCCCAGCACGGCCAGCGCCATCTTCGGACCGACCCCCTGGACGGTGAGCAGCAGCTCGAAGAGCTCGCGCTCCTCCTCCGTCGCGAAGCCGTAGAGCACCATGGCGTCGTCGCGGACGACGAGATGGGAAAGCAGCGAGACGTTGCCGCCGATCGGCGGGACCTGGCGCAGCGTCTCGGCCGACACGGCCAGGCGGTAGCCGACGCCGCCCGCGGTCTCGAGGACCACGTGATCGGAGCGGCGGACCGCGACGTCGCCGGCGACGGAGGCGATCATCCGGCGATCGCCGCCGCCAGCGGCGCCCGGTTGACGTGGCAGATGGCGACGGCCAGCGCGTCGGCGGCGTGGTCGGGCGTCGGTGCGGCGGCCAGCGCCAGCAGCGCCTGGACCATCCGGCCGACCTGATCCTTCGGCGCCCGCCCGGTGCCGCACACCGCGGACTTGACCTGCTGGGGCGTGTAGCTCGCGCAGGGGATCCCGGCCTGGCCGGCGGCCAGCATCACCACGCCGCGCGCCTGACCGACCGCGAACGCGCTGCTCGTGTTGGCGCCGAAGAACAGGTCCTCGAGGGCGACGGCGTCCGGGCGATGCTCTTCGATCAGCTCGCAGACGCGCCCGTGGATCGTCGCGAGCCGCAACTCGACGGCGACGCCCGCGCGGGTCTCGATCACCCCGCCGTCCATGGCGTGCATGCGCCCACGGCCGTCCGACACCACGCCGTAGCCGGTGTTGGCGGTGCCGGGATCGATGCCGAGGACGACCATCCGGGTGAGATTCTCCGCAGGGGCCCGGACGCCTCCATAGGCTCCGGCCCTCATGGACTGGGAAGCCGAGGGACTGCTCGAGGGCCTGGACGGTCCCCAGCGCGACGCGCGGATCGCCCTGCTCGACACGCTGGAGTCCGAGGGCGTGCCGCTCGAGGACATCCGCCGCTCCGGGGCCGACGGCGAGCTGCTGTTCCTGCTTGCGGGCCGCGCGATCGGCGTCCGTGTCCACTTCACCTGGGATGAGCTCGTCGAGCAGTCCGGCCTCGAGCCGGACCTGGTCGAGCGGCTCGTCCGGGCCCAGGGGCTCACGCGGGCCGGGCCCGGCGAGGTCTCCTACACCGACGCGGACCTGCAGATCCTCAAGACGACGGCGGAGTTCATCCAGGCGGGCGTCCCCGAGCCCGACATCGTCCACGTGGGCCGGGTGCTGGGCCGCGGCTTCTCGCAGGCCGCCGAGGTCATGCGCGGCATCGCCATGGAGATCGTGCTCGAGCCGGGCCTCGACGAGCGCGAGCTGGCCGTGCGCTACGCCCACGCGGCCGGGGCGCTGACCCCGATGATCGAGCCGCTGCTGGGGAACCTGATGCGCCTGCACCTGTCCAAGCTCGTCCAGACCGAGATCATCAGCGCCGAGGAGCGCGAGGCCGGGATGCTGCCGGGAGCGCGGCAGATGACCGTGGCCTTCGCCGATCTCGTCGGCTTCACGCGGCTGGGCGAGCAGGTGCCGCCCGACGAGCTCGGCGCCGTCGCCAGCCGGCTCGAGCTCATCGTGCTGGACCTCATCGAGCCGCCGGTGCGCTTCGTCAAGACGATCGGCGATGCCGTCATGGTCGTCAGCCCCGAGCCCGACGCGATGATCGAGGTTGCCCTGCGGATGGTCGAGGCCGCCGACGCCGAGGGCGAGTCGTTCCCGCAGCTGCGCGCCGGCCTCGCCTCGGGCGAGGCGCTGAGCCGCGCCGGTGACTGGTTCGGCCGGCCCGTCAACCTGGCCAGCCGCGTGACCACGGTGGCGCGGCCCGGCAGCGTGCTGACCACCGAGGACGTCCAGGACGCCGCCCCCGACCTCTACCGCTGGTCGAAGGCGGGCGTGCGCAAGCTCAGGGGGATCGACGGCGCAGTGCCGCTCTGGCGCGCGCGCCGCGCCGAGCCGGCGTCCGACTAGCCGGGGCGTTCGCGGCGACGAAGGCGCGTAGCTCGGCGTCGAGCTCGGCGGGCTCCATGATGATCCGCTCGGCCGCGGTGAACGAGCCCTCCCACCACAGCCACGCGTTGGCCTCGGCCTCGGTCAGCTCGTGATGGGGCATCCGGTAGGGCTCGCTGTGGACCGTCCCGAACTTGAAGACGAACTCCGCGTGGGCCGCATCCTGATCGCAGCGCACGAGCCAGCGATGGTGGCTGTAGCCCGTCCACGGGCCGTTCACGCGGTGGCGCAGCTCCGCTCGCCACGACGGCGTCTCGAGGTAGCCCGCCTTGGCGATCCGGGCCATCTCCGAGCAGACGAACACCGGGTCGCGGACGTCCTCGAGGGTCTGCGCGCAGATCACGTAGTCGAACTGGTCGTCGGTGAACGGCCACGGCTCGCGGTCGCAGATGTCGCGCTGCACCCAGGTGGCGGCGCTGAAGCGCTCGCGCTCGGGGTCGCTGGTGCCGTAGAGGCCGCGGGTCTCGTGGGGCAGCAGGTCGATGACCCAGTCGGCGCGCTCGAGCGGCGCGGCCCAGCCGCCCACGTCGAGCAGGGCGGCGTCGTCGGGCAGGCGGCGCAGGATCTCGTCGAGGTGGGCGGCGATCACGTCAGCTCCTCGTAGATGTCGAGGTAGGCGCGGGTCGTGGCCTCCCAGGAGTAGCGCTCGGCGTGGGCCCGGCAGGCGGTGCTCGTCGCCGGGTCCTCGGCCAGCTCCAGCGCCTCGAGCAGCGCCCGGGCCAGCGCCGCGGGATCGTCGCCGTCGAACAGGCGCCCGACCGCGTCCGAGGCGATGACCTCGGGGATCGCCTCGCGGTTGCTGCCCACGACCGGCGTGCCGCAGGCCATGGCCTCGAGCAGCACGAGCCCGAACGCCTCGCCCCACGACGGCAGCGCGCAGACCCAGGCCTCGCGGTTGGCCCCGGCGAGCGCGGCGCGATCGTCGAGGTCGCGGCGCTCGACGCCCTCGGCCTGCGCAGCGCGCTTGTCGAGGATGAGCCGCGCCGTCGGCCTCTCGCGGCGCACCAGCGCGAACGCCTCGATCAGCAGGCCGACGCGCTTGCGCGGCTCGCCCGGGTCGGCGGCGCAGAGGATCGTCGGCTGCTCGGCCCGCGCGGCCGGGTCCGGCGTGAAGACGTCGAGGTCGACCCCGGGAGCGATCACCCGCGCCTCGACGCCGAGCCAGCGCGCGAACGCGTCGCGCGCGGTTGTGCTGAGCACGACCGTCGCGTCCGCCGCGCGGACCGCCTCGTGGGTGATCCGCAGGCGCTCGCGGCGGGCGACGAGCGCCGTGCGGTGCGGGATGCCCATGTAGGAGTGCACCAGCGGGCGCCCGAGCCGCGCCGCCCCCGCCGCGTCGGCCGGGTAGAGCGCGTGGACCACGTCGGGCGCCAGCGCGCGGGTCGCGCGAACGGCGAACGGCACATGGGTCAGGTGGCGCTCGAAGCCGCGGCGCTCGAGCCGGTCCTCGGGCAGGCGGCGCACGCGGCGCACGGTCACACCGTCCTGCACTGCGTCCCCGGGCGAGGCGGTGACGATCGTCGGCGCGTGGCCGGCCACCTGCAGCCCGCGGGCCAGCTCGTGGGCGAAGCGCTCGGTCCCGCGGCGCACCTCGGGCCAGAACCGCGGGCTCAGCAGCGCGACGTTCACAGAAACAGCGTCCGGTAGCGGGCCGAGCCGCGCACCGCGGTGCCAAGCTCGGTGGTCTCGACGACGAGGCGCCCGGGCAGCTCGCTGGCCGCGCGAGCGAGGCCGCGCGGGGAGTTGCCGTAGCGCGGCCTGGCCAGCAGCGCCCACGGGAGCGCCAGCAGCGGCCGGCGCCGGGCCAGACCGTAGAGCGCGAACGGCAGCGCCGCGTGGCTCGGGCGCCAGAAGACCCGCGCGAAGAGGTGCTCGCGCATCTGCGGGTGGCGCGCGACGACGAAGGCCAGGTGCTGCCAGCGCGCGATCGAGCGCAGGCGCGACGGCAGGCTGCCGGGCTCGACGGCGTGCCAGGTCAGCGCGTCGGCGGCGCCGACGTAGGCGGCGCCGGCCTCGATGGCGCGGCGGCACAGGTCGGTGTCCTCCCCGCCCTGCAGCGGCGGCTCGCGCTCGTCGAAGCCGCCGATGCGCTCGAGCAGCTCGCGCGGGTAGGCGATGTTCGCGCACTGCGCGTAGGGCGCGGGCGGGTCCACCTGCAGGGTCCGGGCGTGCGGGGCGAGCGCCAGCAGATGCGCCTCGTCGGGATCGGGAGCCACGGAACCCTGGACCACCGCCCCGGGGTGCGCGTCGGCCGCGGCGAGCAGGCGCTCGAGCCACGCGGCCGGCGGGCGGCAGTCGTCGTCGGTGAAGACGATCAGCGGCGCCCCGGCGGCACGCCATGCGCGGTTGCGCTGGTGGCCCGGATCGCTGCGGCCGGCGGGCTCGACGACGCGCAGCCGCTCGCCCAGCGGGTGATCGGCGAGCAGCGTCGCCGTCTCCGAGCCCGGGCCGTCGTCGTGGCAGACGACGACCTCGAAGTCCTCGATGGTCTGCTCGGTCAGCGCGTCGAGCAGCCAGCGCAGCCGCACGGGCCGGCGATGGCTGGCCACGCAGACCGCGGCCCTCACGCGGCGGTCCTTCGCAGCCAGAACGCGCTCGGGTACTCGCCGGCCGGATCCCACTCCGGGAACGCGGCCTGCACCGCCTCGCGCCGGTCGCGCGCGAGCGCCGCGTTGCCCAGCAGCACCTCGAAGCCGGGGTTGCCGCTGAGCAGGGCCTGCAGCAGGTACTGCTCGGACCAGTTGGCGCCGAGCGTCTCGGTCAGCGCCCGGTGGTACTCGAAGGGCAGCCAGATGTCGTGGAAGTGGATGACGACGCCGGCCGCCAGCGCCGGCAGCACGTCGAGGACGATCCGGTTGACGTCGCCGCCGGTCTTGACGACGTGCGTCGTGTCGACGAACAGGATGTCGTCCTGGACGAGCGCGGAGAACACGTCCTCGGGCACGTCCTGCGCGGAGACCGCCTGCACGCCGTCGGTCGTCGTGTACGGGTCATAGCCCTCGTGGGTGCCCGACCCGTTGGCGGCCAGCGCCGCGCGCAGCGCCCGCGTCGAGAAGCCCGAGCCCAGCTCGACGACACGTGCGGGCCGCAGCCGGCGGACCATGGCGTAGGCCACCTCGGCGTCGACGTGCTCGTAGAAGCGGTTGGCGAACGGATAGCCGGTGTTCGCGAGCTCGGCCCCCAGCGGGGCGAGCTCGGCCAGCAGCGCGGCCTGGGCGTCGAGGTCGAAGGCGATGCCGCGCAGCTCCGAGCGGCGCTCCCAGACCGCATCGGGGATGTCTGCCGCGGTGAACGCGGGCGACGCCCAGTCCGGCGGCGACGGGCGCCTCCGGGCGGGCCGCAGTCTCACGGCGAGAGCGCCTCGGGATGCGCGCGGTACCACTCGACCGTACGGCGCAGGCCCTCGTCGAGCGCGACCTGCGGCCGCCAGCCCGTGAGCTCGCGCAGCTTGGTCGAGTCGACGTACTGGCGGTCGATCTCGGCGTGCGGCGTGCCGCTGCCCTGAACGTCGGGCTCCACGTCGGCGCCGGCCACCTGACATAGCAGCGCGACGACCTCGAGCACGCTGTGAGGCTCGTCGCCGCCGGCGTTGAACGCCTCGCCGCCGGCGCCCGGCAGCGCGTCGGCGATGGCGAGGTAGGCCGCGGCCGCATCCTCGACGTAGAGGAAGTCGCGCTCGGGCGAGCCGTCGGAGCGGATGACCGGCGCGCGGCCCGCGAGCACCGCCGCGACGGCCTCGGGCACCAGGCGCGACGGGTTCAGGTCGCCGCCCCCGTAGATGTTGGCGAAGCGCGTCACGGCCACCGGCAGCTCGTAGGTGTGCCAGTAGGAGCGGCTGATGAGGTCGGTGGCCGCCTTCGAGACGTCGTAGGGGTACAGCGGCTGCAGCGGATGGGTCTCGCGGTAGGGCAGGTCCTCGGTCGGGCCGTAGGCCTTGTCCGACGCGGCGACGACGGTGCGCGCGACGCCGTGCAGCCGGCAGGCCTCCAGCAGCGTCCACGTGCCGCGGATGTTCGAGTCGAAGGTCGAGACGGGAGAGCGGTTGGCGGTGCCCACGATCGTCTGCGCGGCCAGGTGGTAGACGGTGTCGACCTCGTACTCGCCGATCGCGCGGTCCATGGTCGCGGCGTCGGTCAGATCGCCGTGCACGACCGCGCAGCGCTCCTCGTTGCCCTCGAGGATCAGCGCGGCCCGCTGCACGGCGTCGCGTTTGAGCACGACGACCTGCTCGCCGCGGTCGAGCAGCGCCTTGACCAGCCACGAGCCGAGCACGCCGTAGGCGCCGGTGACGAAGGAGGTCATGCCGGCACCGCCCATGGCGCTGAGCCGGCGTTCCACAGGTCGTTGAGCATCACTGCGTCCTTGTAGGTGTCCATGCAGTCCCAGAAGCCGGCGTGTCGGTAGGCGCGCAGCTGGCGCTCGGCGGCCAGCTGCTCCAGCGGCTCGCGCTCGAGGACCGAATCTTCGCGCAGATGCGCGAAGACCGCGGGCTCGAAGATGAAGAAGCCGCCGTTGATCCACTGCTCGGCCCGCGGCTTCTCCTCGAAGCCCAGGACCTCGTCGGCCTCACCGAGCCGGGCGACACCGAACTGCAGCTCGGGCCGCACGACGGTCATCGTCGCCGCCGCGCCGTGGGCCTCGTGGAAGTCCAGCGACGCGCGCAGGTCGATGTCGGCGACGCCGTCGGAGTAGGTGGCGCAGAAGCGCCGCTCGCCCACGACGTCCTGGACGAGCGCGATGCGCCCGCCCGTCGGGGTGTCGAGCCCGGTGTCCACGCAGCGCACATCGATGCCGTCGGGCCACGGCGTCGAGCGGGCGAACTCCTCGATCTGCTCGCCCTTGTAGCCCGTGCACAGCACGAACTCGGCAAATCCCTGCCGGGCGTAGAGCTGCACGACGTGCCACAGGATCGGGTGCGGCCCGATCTCGACCATCGGCTTGGGGATCTCGTGGGTGCGCTCCTGCAGCCGCGTTCCGCGGCCGCCGCAGAGGATCACGACAGGAGGGGCAGCGCTCACCGGGGGGATCCTAGGGTCGCCGGCGAGGTCTCCGACCAGCGGCGGCGCAGGCGCAGCCCGGGGCGCTCGATGAGCAGATAGCTGGCCGCCGCGACCGCGATGAGCAGCGGCAGGAAGACCCCGAGCACCGCGAGGAAGCCGTGGGCGATGAGGCCGGTGCCGCCGTCGAGCTCGAGGACGATCGGGGCGTGCCAGACGTAGAGGCTGTAGGAGGCGACGCCCAGCAGCGCGAGCGGCCGCCAGTCCAGGACCGACAGCGGACGCCAGGCGCGCAGCGGCAGGACGAGGGCGCCGATCGTCAGGAAGACCGCGACCACGCTCAGCGCCTCGAGGTTGAAGCGCCAGCACGTCGCGACCCAGAACGGGACGGCGGCGGCCAGCCACAGCGCCGGGTGGCCGAGCGGGCCCGAGAGCGCGCGCGGCACGCGCTCCTCCCAGGCGTGGCGCAGCAGCGCCAGCGACATCCCGGCGACGAAGAAGCAGAACGTGGTGGGCAGCTGATAGCGCCACACGGTCGTCGCGGCGTCGTCGCGCTCGAGCGCGAGGACCTGGCGCAGGACGATGCTGATCGCCGCCAGGCCCAGCAGGATCGCCGCGGTCCGGGCGCGTGACGACCCGCCGAGCTTCGCCAGCCCCATGGCCAGGAACGGCAGCAGCGCGTAGAACTGGACCTCGATCACCACCGACCACAGCGGCGCGTCGACGGCGCCGATGGAGTCGCGCCAGAAGTTCTGGACGAGCAGCAGATGCCGCCACCACAGCTCGGTCGTCGGATGCCCGACGTGGATGAGCAGCAGCAGGACGACCGCTGCGTAGTAGAGCGGCAGGATCCGCAGCACGCGGTTGCGGGCGTAGCGGCCCAGGTCGATCGGACCTCCGTCGCCGAATTGCCGGCGGACGAACGGCCAGAACAGCAGGTAGCCCGACAGGCCGAAGAACACCCAGACGCCGAACGTGAGGCCGAAGACCAGGCGACGGGGCAGCGAGCCGAGGATCGCCTCGCCGTCGAAGCCCTGCGAGGTCGCCCAGAGGTGCCCCACGACCACGCCGAGGGCCGCCAGGGCACGCACGCTCTCGACGCGGGCCAGCCGTCGTTCACCGGCCTGGGCAACGGTGCCGCTCACGCGGCCAGACGCTAGCGTCGGGCCGTGGCCGAGGCTGCCCCGAACCACAAGATCGTCGTCGTGATGCCCGCCATGAACGCGGCGCGGACGCTCGAGGTGACCTTCCGCGAGATCCCGCGCGACTGGGTCGATCAGGTGATCCTCGTCGACGACCGCTCGACCGACGAGACCGTCGAGCTCGCGCGCTCGCTGCCGCTGCACCTGATCTGGCATCCGCACAACGTCGGCTACGGCGGCAACCAGAAGACCTGCTACCTCGAGGCGCTCCAGCAGGGCGCCGACGTGGTCGTGATGCTGCACCCCGACGGCCAGTACGCGCCCGAGCTGATCCCGACGCTCGTCCAGCCCATCCTCGACGGGCGGGCCGACATGGTCCTCGGCTCGCGGATGGCCATCCCGGGCGCCGCGCGCGAGGGCGGGATGCCGCTGTACAAGATCGCCGCCAACCGGGCGCTGACCGCGGTCGAGAACCGGGTGCTGGGCACCGAGCTGTCGGAGATGCACACGGGCTACCGCGCCTACTCCCGCGACCTGCTGATGACGATCCCGTTCCTGCGCAACGCACTGGACTTCTCGTTCGACTCCGAGGTGCTCATGCAGGCCGCCCACTTCGGCTTCCGCATCGCCGAGGTGCCGGTGCGCAGCCGCTACTTCGACGACGCGTCGTCGATCAAGCTCAAGCCCGCGACGATCTACGGGCTCAAGACGCTCGGCGCGGCCGCGCGGCTCGTCGCCCACCGCCGGGGTGTGTGGCGCAACCGGAAGTTCGCGCCGTGATCGTCACCGGCGAGCGCGTCGTCACCAAGGAGGGCGGCTTCGGGCCGACGTGGGAGCGCCACGTCGCCGCTTACGCGCTGTCCGAGCCGCTGCTGCCCCCGGGCCGCGTGCTCGACCTCGGCTGCGGGATCGGCCACTCGTTTCACCTGCTGGCCCCGCGCGAGACCGTCGGCGTCGACATCGCGGCCGCGTCGCTCGAGGGCCAGGACCGCGAGACCGTGGTCGCCGACATGCGCGACCTGCCGTTTCCCGACGGGTCGTTCTCGGGCCTGATCTCGGTCCAGTCGCTCGAGCACGTCTCCGAGGGCGAGGTCGTGGTGCGCGAGGCGCGGCGGGTGCTCGAGCCGGGCGGCGTGGCGATCTTCCACACGCCCAACCGGCTGACGTTCGCCCGGCCCGACGAGATCATCGACCCGTACCACTTCGTCGAGTACGACCCGCGCGAGCTGCGCGCGCTGTGCGAGACCGCCTTCGAGCACGTCGAGATCCGCGGCGTGTTCGGCTCGGAGCGCTACCTCGAGCTGTGGGCCGGCCAGCTGCGCACGCTCGACCGCGTGCTGGGACTCGATCCGCTGCGGCTGCGGCGCTTCGTCCCGCTGCGCGTCAAGCAGATCCTCTACGACCTGCTGCTGACCGTCTTCCGGCGCCGTCAGACCCCCGAGGAGGCGGCGATCGGCGTCGGAGACTTCCGGCTGGGCGACGAGGACCTCGACGCCGCGCTCGACGTCGTCGCCGTCTGCCGGTAGACCATCCACACGCCGGGATGCGCGACGGGCGTGAGGCCCGCCAGGCACTCGGGCGCGCGGACTGGCGCGAGCAGGTCGCGGAACTGGCGCGGGGCGTCGCGCAGGGCCACGTAGCCCTCCACGGTGCGCCGCAGCGTCCGGTCGCACGACTCGTCGCCCGGGATCAGGCTGACCGGGTGGCGCAGGCGATCGCCGGCCACCGGGGCGACCACGTTCGAGACGAACGCCACGGGCTCGCGGCGGTCGGCCCAGCCGGGCTGCGCGGCGAACCACGCCTCCAGCGGCGCGGTGTCGAACTTCGTGGCCTGCGCGCTGCGGCCCAGCCAGCCGTCCGTGGCCATCGCACAGCCGATGACGGCGGCGATCGCCGCGAGCGTCCACGCGGCGCGACCTCGCATCACCGCGAACACGGCGCCGCCGGCCGCCCCCGCGAGCAGCACCCAGACCGGCGGCGCGTCGGGGACGTCGAGCTGCAGGCTGCGCACCAGGCTCCAGGCCAGGGCGAGGACGAGGATCGCCCGCGCGAGCCGGCTCGTGCGGCCGGCCAGCGCGAGGGCCGCGGCGCCCGCGGCCAGCACCGGCAGCAGGTAGCGCGTCGTGGTCAGCGAGAGGTCGAGGATCGGATCGCTCGCGCGGCCCGTGAACGGGGCGGCCAGCCAGGCGAGCAGGGCGATCGCGGTGGCTGCGGCGGCGCCGAGGACCAGCCGGCTGCGGCGGGCCAGGACCGCGGCCGCGATGCCGCCGGCGATGAGGGCGATGCCGCCCCCGACGATCCGCAGGTAGTCGCCGGCGCGGTCCTCGAGGGTGAAGCGCGGGCGGTCCAGGACGCTGACGTGGATGCGCGAGAGATAGACGGGCTCGGGGTCGCCCCCGAACGGGCCGCTGCCGAACGGCCAGAAGAACCAGCCGTGGGCGATCACGTTGCGCAGGTACCAGACCCCGCCCACGGCCAGCGCGAGTCCCGTGCCCCAGGCCAGCGGCACGCGGGCCGGGCGCAGTGCGCCACGGCAGGTCCACAGCGTCGCGGCCAGCACGATGAGCGCGAGCGGCGCCGTCGTCGTCTTGGTCCCCACCGACAGGCCGGCCGCGGCGAGCGCCGGGCCCAGCAGCGCGGTGCGCCCGCCGGCCGCGCAGGCGCACAGTCCCGCGCAGGCCACGAGCCAGGCGAGCGCCGGCAGGTCGGTCTTGGGCGTGTTGAGCTGCGCGACGAGCACGGGGCTGGCCAGCAGTGCGGCGAGGGCGAGCACGACCAGCCCGCGGCTGGTCCCCGTGCGCCGCAGCCCGACCCAGCCGCCGAGCGCCAGCAGCCCGAGCATCAGTCCGGTCCACGTGGCGACGGGCGCGAAGGACCTCGCGATGCCCATCTGCCAGGTCAGCAGCACCTCGTTGGTCAGCGGGTAGCTGCCGGTCTGGAACTCCGCGACGACCAGCGGCGTCGCGCCGGTGTCGTTGCCGTGGATCCAGCTCAGGACCTCGGGGAGGTGGTAGGAGATCCCGTCGACGCCGAGCGCCGGGGTGCGCAGCAGCCAGTCGACGAGCGCGACGGTGACACCCGCGGCGATCACCGCTCCGGTCGTCCAGCGCAGCGGCGGGCCGATGGGCACGGGGAGCGCGAGATGCGCGACGAGCGCGGTCGCGAGCGCCGCGCCGGTCAGCGCGAGCGGCTCGGCGCCCAGGCCCACGCGACCCAGCGCGAGCGCCTCGAGCGCCGCCGCGCAGGCGGCGAGCGGCGCGGCCGCCAGCGCGCGCTCGAGCGGCGCGCTCGTCATCCGCCCGGCGGCGCGCCACCCCGCGGCGCCGAGGCCCACCATCGCCACCAGCAGCAGCGCGGGCCCGGCCAGGAGCATCAGATGGGGCGCGCGAGGACGGCAGCGTGCGGGACGCCGGTCGCCCGCGTCTGGGCCCAGACGGCGGCGCGGCGGCGCAGGGACGCGACCGAGAGCGGGACGCGCGGGTGGGCCGGGCCGAACGGCACGCAGTAGGGCGCGACGGCGCGCTCGACGTCGAAGCCACCGGCCTCGACGATCCGCTGGTGGCCGGTGCGACTCGGGGTCCACCACTGGCAGAGGTCGCTCGTGCCGTCGAGCTCGACGACGGCGCGGTCGCGGTTGAACACCAGCGGGCGCGGCAGGATCTCCTCGTGGGAGAGGAAGTGGGTGTCGCAGACGCCGTGGATCGCCTCGACGGCGCGGACCGGATCGCGCAGGTGCAGCAGCAGGTCGCCGCAGACGACGACGTCGAAACGGCCGAGGCGCTCGGGGGTGGCGTCGTAGACGCTGAGCTCCACGCGCTCGGCCTTCGAGCCCAGGCGCGCGGCGGCGGCGCGGAAGCCCGCTCCCTTCTCCCCTGCGATCTCGGCCAGCCCGATCCCGCGCCGGCGCGCGCGCAGCGGCCAGTCCCAGCTCTCGTGGTCGGCGATGTCGAGCGCGATGACCTCGCTCGCGCCGCGCCGCTCGAGCTCGAAGGCGAGGTGCCCGTCGTAGGTGCCGACGTCGAGGCAGCGCTTGCCGGCGACGTCGGGCCACGGCAGGCGGTCGAGGATCGGGCGCAGGTCGAACCAGCCGGGCGTGACCTCGCCCGGCGCGAGCTCCATCGTGTGGTACCAGAGCTTGACCGACTCCACGGGCGAGATCGTAGGCGCGCTCATGGCTCGCGGGTGCGCTCGTAGAAGTCCTCCCACGGGAGCTCCTCACCGCGGTCGCGGGCCTCGCGGCGCCGGCGGTAGTAGTCGGTCGGCGGCAGCATCGGGTCGGCGTCGACCGGGCGGGCGACGAGGTCGACGTAGAACGGCGAGCCGTGGATGCGCGGCATCTCGACGAGCTCGAAGCGCGCCGTGCGGAGCATCGCGACCAGGGCGCTCGGCGTGATGCCCCACCAGAAGTTCGCGTAGCCGTGCATCGGCCGCTCGTCGATCGGCGGGCCGACGCCCAGGCAGCCGTCGGCCCTGAAGTGGGCCTTCGTGAGCGCCGCCCGGGTGTGCCCGTCGAGGTAGGGGTAGTAGAGGCAGGCCTGCGGGACGCCGGGGACCTCGGCGATCGTGTGGGTCCCGAGGTAGAGCAGCTCCTTGGTGATCTTGCGCAGCTGCGTGAGCTGATGGACCGGGCTGGGCGTGTGGTAGAGCACGCCTGTGCACCAGACGACGTCGTGCGGGCCGATCTGCTCGATCGAGACGTCGTCGTGCAGGTCCCCCTGGACGTAGCGGACCGAGGAGCCGCGCTGCTCGTGCTCGGCGAGGTAGGTCGGCGCGTACTCGCGGTCGCCGGCGTCGAAGAGCGTCGTCGCCGTGGCCCCGGCCTCCTCGGCCTCGAAGGCGACGCGGCCGTCGATGAACAGGCCGCCGATGTCGGCGAACGACTTGCCCGGCGCGTGCTCGGCGACCCAGCGGCGGCGGCGCTCGTGCCACTCCTCGACGGTCGGCTTGCCCGCCTTGCGGCGCAGGCGCGCGGCGCCGATCCATGCCTCGGTCAGGTACCTCACCCCGGGAGCGTAGGCAGGCGTTGGTACGTTCGCCGCAGGATGCGCGACATCGATGTCCGCGGCGGGTCCCTTCGCACGCATGCGGCGCGCGGCACGATCGTCAACACCGCGTTCACGGTCGGGCTGGCCACCGTCAACCTGCTGCGCGGCTTCATCCTCGCGGCGTTCCTCGATCCCGACGACTTCGGCATCTGGGGCATCCTCGTCGTCGGCCTTGGCACGCTGAGCTGGCTCAAGCAGGTCGGCTTCAGCGAGAAGTACGTCCAGCAGGACGACGCCGACCAGGAGGCCGCCTTCCATAAGGCGTTCACGCTCGAGCTGCTGGCCAACGTCGCGCTGGGTGTCCTGCTGCTCGCCGCGCTGCCGGTCGCGGTCGCCGTCTACGGCCAGGACGAGATCGTCGCTCCCGGGCTCGTCTGCATCGCGATGCTGCCGGCGCTGGTGCTGCAGACGCCGCTGTGGGTCTTCTACCGGCGGATGGACTTCGTGCGCCAGCGCTCGCTGCAGGCGGTCGATCCGCTCGTGGGCCTCGTCGTGGCCGTCGTGCTCGCCGCGGCGGGCGCGGGCTACTGGGCGCTGGTCGCCTCGATGGTCGCCGGCGCGTGGGCCAGCGCGTTGGTGACGTGGCGCGCCGCCCCGTACTCGCTGAAGTGGAGCTTCGACCGGGCGACCGCGCGCTCCTACGTCTCGTTCTCGGCGCCGCTGTTCCTGAGCGGCGTCGGGCTGCTGCTGATGGCCCAGGGGACGCTGATCGCCGCGAGTCAGGCGCTCGGCCTCGCGGCCGTGGGCGCGCTGACCATCGCCAACTCGTTCAGCGGCTACACGCACCGCGTTGACGAGATCGTCACCGCGACGCTGTATCCGGCCATCTGCGCGGTCAAGGACCGCCGCGACGTGCTCAACGAGACGTTCGTGAAGTCCAACCGCCTGACCCTCATGTGGGGCATGCCGTTCGGCATCGGCCTGGCCCTCTTCGCCGCCGACCTCGTCGACTTCGTCATCGGCGACCGCTGGGCGTTCGCGGTCGGCGCCATCCAGGCCACGGGAGCGGTGGCGGCGATGAACCACATCGCGTTCAACTGGACCGCCTACCACCGCGCGCTCGACCGCACGCGACCGATCGCCTGGGGCATGGCCGTCGCGGTGGTCACCTACGGCGCGCTCGTCATCCCGCTGCTCGTCACCGAGGGGCTGCGCGGTTACGCGTGGGCGATCGTCGCCGCCGGAGCGATCCAGCTCGCGGTCCGCGGCTGGTTCATGCACCGCCTGCTCGGCGGCTTCGACGTGATCCGCCATGCGCTGCGAGCGGCGCTGCCCACCTTGCCCGCGGCCGTGCTGGTGCTGGGTGCCCGGGCGGCGCTCGGCTGGGATCGCTCGCCGGGCCTGGCGGTGGCTGAGCTCGTGGTCTACGTGTTGCTGGTCGCCGGGCTGACCTGGGCGATCGAGCGCGAGCTGCTGCGTGAGGCGCTGGGGTACGTGCGGCGGAGGGTTCCTGCGCCGGCGGTGTCGTAGGGCGCCGGCGCTCGCGGCCCGAACACGGTGAACGTCCAACTGGCCACCACCTGCGGTGGCATCCGGGACGTTCGGCTCGATTTGCCCGCTCGACCGGAGCGCTCCCGGGCACACCCCTCCCTCGCCGCCATCCCGGAAGCGCCGCGCGCCGCCGACAGGCGACGAGCGGGACGCCACCCGGTGGCCGCGAGCGCCGGCCGCGTCCCAGGACGTCGGTGGACTGGCACCGAGGGGGAGCGTGTCCGGTGGCGCGGTCGCTCGCGGCTCGGACAAGGTGAACGTCCAACTGGCCACCTCCTGCGGTGGCATCCGGGACGTTCGGCCCGTCGAGCCCACCGGAGCGCTCCCGGGCACACCCCTCCCTCGCCGCCATCCGCGAAGCGCCGCGCGCCGCCGACAGGCGACGAGCGGGACGCCACCGAAGGAGCCACCTACCCCGCGGCCGCCACCTGCTCGAGCACCTCGGCCGGGGCGTCGAAGTTCGCGTGGACGGCGTCGACGTCGTCGTTGTCCTCGAGGATGTCGATGAGGCGCATGAGCTTGGTGGCGGTGGCGACGTCGATCTCCACCGTCGACTTGGGGCGGTGCTGGATCTCGGCGGTGCCGATCTCGATGCCGGCCTCTTCGAGCGCGGCGCGGACGGCCATGAACTCGGTGGGCTCGGAGATGACCTCGTAGACGTCGTCGTCGATCGCGATGTCCTCGGCGCCGGCCTCGATGGCGGGCATGAGGTCGTCCTCGGAGTAGCGCGAGGCGTCGATGATGACGACGCCCTTCTTGTCGAAGAGGTAGGCGACGCTGCCCGGCTCGCCGAGGTTCCCTCCGGCCTTGGTGAACGCGCTGCGGATGTCGGCGCCCGACCGGTTGCGGTTGTCGGTCATGGCCTCGACGAGCATGGCGACGCCGCCCGGGCCGTAGCCCTCGTAGATGATCGCCTCGAAGCTCTCGGCGTCCTTGTCGGCGCCGCTGCCCTTGGCGATCGCGCGCTCGATGTTGTCCTTGGGCATCGACGCGTCCTTGGCCTTCTGGACCGCGAGAGCCAGCGACGGGTTGCCGTCGATGTCTCCCCCGCCCTCCTTGGCCGCCACCACGATGGCCCGCGCCAGCTTGGTGAACGCCTTGCCGCGGCGCGAGTCGACGATCGCCTTCTTGTGCTTGATCGACGCCCATTTGGAATGACCGGACATAGGCTGCTCAGTGTATGAGCCACCGGCAATCGATGCGGGCCTTCTGGGACCGTGCGGCGCGCGAGGACGCGGAGTTCTTCGTCGACGATCGCGGCCACCGCGGCGAGGCATTCTGGGCGGCCGGCGCGGAGATCGTCGCGGTGTTCGAGCGCGACCTCGGGTTCACGGTGCGCGGCCCGCGGATCGTCGAGATCGGCTGCGGCGTCGGCCGCCTGACCCGCGTGCTGGCGGAGCGCGCCGAGCGGGTGACCGCGCTGGACGTCTCTCCCGAGATGCTCGCCCGGGCGCGCGAGGCCAACCCGGGCCGCGACGACATCGAGTGGACGCTCGGCGACGGCGCCTCGCTGGCCACCGTCGACGATGCGAGCGCCGACGGCGTCTTCTCCCACGTCGTCTTCCAGCACATCCCCGATCCGGCAGTGACGCTCGGCTACGTCGCCGAGATGGGCCGCGTCCTGCGCCCCGGCGGCTGGGCCGCGTTTCAGGTCTCCAACGATCCGAGCATCCACCGGCGCCGGCTCCGGGTGCCCCGCGCCACCCGTCATCCGGCCTGGCGCGGCTCGTCGGTCGATCTCGCCGCGCTGCGACGGACCGCCGAGAGCGCCGGCCTCACGGTCGCCCAGACCGCCGGTGAGGGCACGCAGTTCTGTCTCGTACGGCTCGCCCGCCCCGAGACCCCCGGCTCCTAGGATGCGGCCCGGATGAGCATCGACACGAGCATCTTCAAGGCCTACGACGTCCGCGGCCTCTACGGCGAGCAGATCGACGGCGACGTCGCCGAGCAGGTGGGCCGCGCGTTCGCTCGCGTCATCGCCACGCTCGCGGGCAAGCAGCCCTCCGAGCTGCGGCTCGGCCTGGGCCGCGACATGCGGCTGACCGCGCCCGAGCTGGCGGGCCGCTACCGCGACGGCATGGTCGCCGAGGGCGCGCACGTGCTCGACGCCGGGATGGTCGGCACGGAGATGCTCTATTTCCTCGTCGGGTCGCAGGACCTCGACGGCGGTCTGATGTGCACCGCCTCGCACAACCCCAAGGCCTACACCGGCGCCAAGCTCGTCGAGCGCGGGGCGATCGCCCTGAGCGGCGACCGCGGCATCCAGGACATCCGCAAGCTCGTCGAGGCCGGCCTCGGGGACGCGCCGGGTGGCGGCTCCTCCGAGGAGGTCGACGTCGCGGAGGGCTTCCGCGAGCGCGCGCTGTCGTTCATCGACGCCGACAACGTCAAGCCGATGAAGGTCGTCGTCGACGGCGGCAACGGCATGGCCGGCGAGATGGTCGGCCCGCTGCTCGCCCAGTTGCCGATCGAGCTGATCGAGACCTTCTGGGCGCCCGACGGCAACTGCCCCGGCCACGAGCCCAACCCGCTGCTGCCCGAGAACCGCCAGTTCATCATCGACAAGGTCCTCGAGACCGGCGCCGACCTGGGCATCGCCTGGGACGGCGACGCCGACCGCTGCTTCTTCATCGACGACAAGGGCCGCTTCGTCGACGGCGACTTCCTGACCGCGATCCTCGCCGAGCACCTCCTCGTCAAGCAGCCGGAGTCGCTGATCCTCTACGACGTGCGCGCCTCACGCGCGGTGGCCGACGTCGTGCGCGCCGCCGGCGGGCGAGCCGAGCCCAACCGCGTCGGCCACGCCTTCTTCAAGACGCGGATGCGCGACGAGGGCGCGATCTTCGGCGGCGAGGTGTCCGGCCACTACTACTTCCACGACTTCTACAACGCCGACAGCGGGACGATCCCGGCGCTGCTGATCCTCGAGAAGCTCTCGATCGAGGACAAGCGGATGAGCGAGCTGCTCGCGCCCTACCACGCCAAGTACTTCATCTCCGGCGAGATCAACTCCGAGGTCGCCGACCAGGACGCCAAGATCCGCGAGCTCGAGGAGCGCTACGCCGACGCCAAGATCGGCCATCTCGACGGCGTCTCGGTGGACTACGCCGACTGGCACTTCAACGTGCGCTCGTCGAACACCGAGCCGCTGCTGCGCCTCTGCCTGGAGAGCCTCACATCGCGCGAGGACATGGAGGCCCGGCGCGACGAGCTGCTCGAAATCATCCGCTCGTGATCCACACCCTCCCGATCCCCACCCCGTTCATGGTGGGGCGGGTCAACGTCTATCTCATCGAGGACGAGCCGCTCACCCTCGTCGACACCGGGCCCAACTCGGGCAAGGCGCTGGACGAGCTCGAGCAGGCGCTGGCAGCGCTGGGCCACCGGATCGAGGACCTCGGCCTCATCGTCCTGACCCACCAGCACATGGACCACATCGGGCTGGCGCAGATCCTGGCGCGGCGCTCGGGCGCCGACATCGCGGCGATCGACCTGCTCGCGGCCTGGCTCGGGGACTACAGCGCCCGGATGGAGGCCGACGACCGGT
>JBJMLA010000056.1:0-5051 GCA_045805505.1 Solirubrobacteraceae bacterium | reverse complement strand
CGCGGGCGCGGACGGCCCGCAGGGCGCTCCCGGCCCGGCGGGCCCCACAGGCCCGGCCGGCGATGACGCGCTGCTGACCTGCTCGCGGTCCCGCCAGGGCCGCGCCAGCAAGCCCTCGTGCAAGCTGCGCCTGAGCGCCCCGGCGGGCAGCGCGGTCGCGGTCGAGCTGCGGGCCAAGGGCAAGAGGGTCGCCAGAGCCGCCCTCGCCTCGGCCAGCGGCCGCAAGCAGACGATCGTGCTGCGGACCAAGAAGAAACTGCGGCCGGGCACGGTCACCGCCCGCATCACCATCACGGCCCCGGGCGCGGCCGCTCACGTCGTCCGGCGCATGGCGAAGGTCACGCGGTGAGCGCCAGGGCGTGGCTGCTGCTAGCCGCCGCGCTGGCTGCGCCCTCAGCCGCCGGAGCCGCGAGCTGTGCGGGCGCGACGGTCTGCCCGTACTCGGCCGTGGCGGTCCAGGGCTCACCGGGCGTCGCCGCGTTCAACCAGCCCTCCGGCGTGGCGGTCGACGGCGCCGGCAACGCCTGGATCGCCGACCGCGCCAACAACCGCGTGGTCGAGCTCGATGCCGCGGGCAACTTCGTCCGCGTCCTGGGGAAGTCCAACGGTGCGGGCACCGCGGGGACGGGCAACGGCGAGTTCAACGGACCCGAGGACGTCGCCATCGACTTCAGCGGCCGGATCTGGGTGGCCGACACCGGCAACCACCGCCTGCAGCTCTTCAGCGCCGCCGGCGGGTTCATCCGCAAGCTGGGCCGCGACGCCGGTGCGGGCACATCGGGATCGGCGGGCGGGGAGTTCAACCTTCCGGCGAGCATCGTCATCGACGGTGCCGGCAACCTGCTCGTCGCCGAGGCGGGCAACCACCGCATCCAGCGCCTCAACGAGTTCGGCGGCTTCCTCGGCGAGTGGGGCAAGAACGGCGGCGACGGGACCGCGGGCAGCGGCAACGGTGAGTTCAACAGCCCGCGCGGCATCGCCCTGGACAACTCGACCGGCGACATCCTGGTGGCCGACACCGGCAACCACCGGGTGCAGCGGTTCACGTTCGGCATGGTGTTCGTGGCCAAGGTCGGCGCGGCGGGGCTCTCCGCCTCGTCCGCCGAGGGCGAGTTCGCCGCGCCGAGGGCGCTCGAGGTCGGGCCGGCGGGCGACGTCTTCGTGGCCGACACCGGCAACGACCGCATCGAGCGCCTCACCAGCGGCCTGGCGTTCGTCGCCAACTACGGCACGGGCAGCCCGGGCAGTGGGCAGGGCGAGTACGACGACCCTCGCGGCGTGGCCTTCGACGTGTCCGGGCGCCTGCTCGTCGCCGAGGCGGGCAACCGCCGCGTCCAGCGTCTGCAGGCCGCGACGTACGCCTTCGACGCGTTCTTCACCACCCCGCGGCTCCCGGGCCTGCGGCTGAGCGGACCGGGCGAGCTGGCCGTCGACCACGCCGGCAACGTGTGGGTCGCCGACTCCGGGAACAACCGGGTGCTCCTGGTGGCGCCCGACGGGACGGTCGTCGGCCGGATCGGCGCCAACGGCGGCTACGGCGGCTCGGGCAGCGGGCCCGGGCAGCTCAACCTGCCGCTGTCGGTCGCGGTGGCCCCCGACGACACCGTCTGGGTCGCCGACGGCAACAACTGCCGGATCCAGCACTTCCAGCCCGACGGCACGTTCCTGCAGGCGGTCGGCAGCTGCGGCCTCAAGCCGAACGAGATGATGTTCCCCGCGGGCCTCGCAGTCGCGGGCGACGGCAGCGTCTACGTCGCCGACCGGCTCGCCCACCGCATCTCGCATTTCGACGCGACCGGCCAGGCGCTCGCGACATGGGGCCGCCGGGGCGGCAACGGCCTCTCGGGCAGCGGTCCCGGGCAGTTCAACTTCGTCTCGTCGATCGACACGATCAAGGGCGGCTTCGTCGTCGCCGACCGGTTCAACAACCGGATCGAGACCGAGGACGGCGCGGGTGTCTGGCAGGCCCACCTCTCCACGCTGGGCAACGCGCTGGGCTCGGTCGACGATCCGACGTCGGTGCGCGTCGACCGCTACGGGTCGATCGTCGCGGTCGACACGGGCAACGGACGGCTGATGATGTGGGCGCCGGACGGGACGCCGCTGCTCTCCTGGGGGGCCAAGGGCTCCGCGGCCGGGCAGTTCACCGCCCCCGACGGCGTCGCGCTGCTGCCCGGCAGCGTGGTGGTGTCGAGCTTCAGCCTCGGCAACATCCAGCGCTTCGCGATCCCGCCGGCAACGGCCGTCACGCTGCCCGCGACCGGCGTGGCCCAGACCCAGGCGACGCTGGCGGGCAGCATCGACGCCGGCGGTGGCGCGATCGGCTGGCAGTTCGAGTGGGGACCGACGAGCGACTACGGGCACACGACCGCCGTGCAGATCGCCACGGGAGCCGGGACCCAGCCCGCGGCCGCCGCGGTGTCGGGGCTCGAATCGGGCGCCACCTATCACTACCGCGTCGTGGCGCGCTCGGCGGGGGCCGTCTCGGTCGGCGCCGACCTGACGTTCTCGACCGCCGGCGGCGCCGCGGGCGCCGCGGGCCAGCCCGGGACCACCGGGACGGTGGGGCACGCCGGGGCCGGCGGGGCCGCGGGCGCGGCCGGACCCGCGGGCCCCAACGGCGGACCGGGCCCCGCCGGATCGTCGGGCACCGCCGGCAAGCGGGGACGGTCGCGGTGCGTCGTGGCGCACGGCGCGGTCAAGGCGCGCTGCCGCTTCGGCAAGAAGGCGCCGAAGAAGGCCGGGCGTCGCGCCTAGGCCGCGGCCTTGACGCGCGCGGCCCGCCGGCGGACCTTCGGCTCGGCCGGCGTGACCAGCTCGGCCAGGAAGTGCCCGGTGTGCGAGCCCGGGGTCCCGGCGACCTCCTCGGGCGTGCCGACGGCGACGACCATGCCGCCCTCCTCGCCACCCTCGGGCCCCATGTCGATGATGCGGTCGGCCGTCTTGATCACGTCGAGGTTGTGCTCGATGACCACGACGGAGTTGCCCTGGTCGACCAGGCGCTGCAGCACCTCGAGCAGCCGCTCGACGTCGGCGAAGTGCAGGCCGGTCGTGGGCTCGTCGAGGATGTAGAGCGTGTGGCCCGTGGCCACCTTCGAGAGCTCGGTCGCGAGCTTGACGCGCTGAGCCTCGCCGCCCGACAGGGTCGTGGCGGGCTGGCCGAGGCGGATGTAGCCCAGGCCCACCGCGTGCAGCGTCTCGAGCCGCCGGCGGATCTTCGGGATGTGCTCGAAGAACTCCAGCGCCTCCTCGACGGGCATCTCGAGCACGTCGGCGATGTTCTTGCCCTTGAAGCGGATGTCGAGCGTCTCGCGGTTGTAGCGCTTGCCGTTGCACTGCTCGCACGGGACGTAGACGTCCGGGAGGAAGTGCATCTCGATCTTGATCTGGCCGTCACCGCGGCAGACCTCGCAGCGCCCGCCCTTGACGTTGAACGAGAAGCGGCCGGGCTTGTAGCCCCGCGCCCGCGACTCCTGGGCCTTGGAGAACAGGTCGCGGATGACGTCGAACAGACCGGTGTAGGTCGCGGGGTTCGAGCGCGGGGTGCGGCCGATGGGCGACTGATCGACGGCGATGACCTTGTCGAGCTGGTCGAGGCCCGTGATCCCGCGGTGGGCGCCCGGGCGCAGCCGCGCGCGCATCAGCCGCGACGCGGCGGCCTTGTAGAGGATCTCGTTGACCAGCGACGACTTGCCCGAGCCCGAGACACCGGTCACGCAGGTCAGCGTCCCCAGCGGGATCTTGGCGTCGACCTTCTTGAGGTTGTTCTCCGTCGCGCCCTTGATCTCGAGGTAGCCGTCCGGGGTCCGCCGCTTCTTGGGCACCTCGATGGCGCGCGCGCCCGAGAGGAACTCGCCGGTCGGCGAGCCCTTGGTCCGCGAGACCTGCTCCGCCGTGCCCTCGGCCACCACGTAGCCGCCGTGCTCGCCGGCGCCCGGTCCCATGTCGATGACGTGATCGGCCGCGCGCATCGTCTGCTCGTCGTGCTCGACGACCAGGACGGAGTTGCCGAGGTCGCGCAGCCGTTCGAGCGTGGCGATCAGCTTGGAGTTGTCGCGCTGGTGCAGGCCGATCGACGGCTCGTCGAGCACGTAGAGCACGCCGACCAGCGCGCTGCCGATCTGGGTGGCCAGGCGGATGCGCTGGGCCTCGCCGCCCGACAGCGTGGCCGCGGCGCGGTCCATCGACAGGTAGCCGATGCCGACGTTCTCGAGGAACGCCAGGCGCTCGGTGATCTCGCGCAGGATCAGCCTCGCGATGTGACGATCGGTCTCGGTCAGGTCGAGCCCGTCGACCCAGTCCATCGCCCGGCGCACCGAGAAGTGCGTGAACTCGTGGATCGGCAGCCCGCCGACGAGCACCGCGCGCGACTCGGGCCGCAGCCGCGAGCCCTTGCAGGCCGGGCACGGCACGAGCGACATGTACTCCTCGATCTTCTCGCGGACGTGCTCGGAGTCGGTCTCCTTGTAGCGGCGATCCAGCCCGTCCACGACGCCCTCGAACCGCGTCGCGTAGGAGCGCCGGCGGCCGTAGCGGTTCTTGTAGGAGATCTGGACGCGCTTGCCGTCGGTCCCGTAGAGGAAGAGGTCCTGGTGCTCGTCGGGAAGCTCCTCCCACGGGCACTCCAGGTCGATCTTGTAGTCGTCGGCCAGCGCCTGGACGAGCTGCTCGTAGTAGTTCGACGACGAGTTGGCCCACGGGGCGATCGCGCCCTCGCCGATGGTCAGCGACGGATCCGGCACGACGAGCGTCGGATCGATCTCCATCATCGAGCCCAGGCCGGTGCAGCGGTCGCAGGCGCCGTGCGGGTTGTTGAACGAGAAGATCCGCGGCTCGAGCTCCGGGATGACCGGGCCGTGGTCGGGGCAGGCGAACTTCTCGCTGTAGAGCCACTTCTGCGGCTCCTCGCCCTCGCGCGGCACGGTCTCGACCTCGACCATCCCGTCGGCCAGGCCCACCGACGTCTCGATCGAGTCGGCCAGGCGCTTGCGCACCTCGCCGCGCATGACGAGGTTATATTATAGGATGTTGTTGTTGTTGTTTAAGTTTTT
>JBJMLA010000055.1:0-1813 GCA_045805505.1 Solirubrobacteraceae bacterium | reverse complement strand
GCCGATCACGGCGTCCTGCATCTTCACGCCGGCGCCGATGCGCGCCCCCGCCCCCACGATCGACTCGCGGATGACGGCGTCCGATCCGACCATGACGCGGTCGTAGAGGACCGAGCGCTCGATCGCCGTGTCGGCGCCGACGTTGCAGTGCGGGCCGATGACCGCCTGCGGCCCGATGTGGGCGCCGCTCGTGACCGAGCCGTCGTAGACGAGCGAGCCGGTCTGGTCGCGTTCCGGCAGCGTCGACTCGACGCGGCCCGCCAGCAGGTCCCAGGTGGCTTCGAGGTAGCGCTCGGGCGTGCCGATGTCGATCCAGTACGAATCCGCGTGCCAGCCGTAGAGGCCGTCGCCGACCATCTGCGGGAAGACCTCGCGCTCGAACGACACGGCGCGGCCGGCGGGGATCAGGTCGGCCACCGAGCGTTCAAGCACGTACGCGCCGGCATTGATGCGGTTTGTCGGCGCGGGCCCCGGCGACTTCTCGCGGAACTCGAGGACCTTGCCCGAGTCGTCTGTGGGGACCACGCCGTAGCTCGTGACGTCCTCGACCTCGATCAGCGCGAGCGTGGCGGCAGCGCCGGTGCGCTCGTGCTGCGCCACCTCCGCGGTCAGGTCCATGTCGGTCAGCACGTCGCCGTTCAGCACCAGGAAGCGGTCGGCGAGGATGCCCTCGTCCGCCGCCAGGCGAACCGGGCCCGCGGTGCCCAGCGGCTCGTCCTCGTGCACGTAGCGCAGCCGCATCCCGCTCTGGATGTCGCCCAGCACCGCGTGGACCGCCTCGGAGAGGAACCCCAGCGACAGGATCGCCTCCTCGACCCCGTGCCCGTGCAGCCAGTCGAGCATGAAGCTGAGGAACGGGCGCCCCGCGAGCGGGAGGACGGGCTTGGGCGTCGTCAGGGTCAGCGGACGCAGGCGGGTCCCCTCGCCGCCGGCGAGGACGAGCGCCTGCACTAGCCGGCTGGGACCGGCTCGACCGCGGCCGTAGAGCGGCCGACGCCCTCGTACGTGTAGCCCGCGCCCACGAGCGCGTCCCGGTCGAGGAAGTTGCGGCCATCGACGACGAGCGGGTTGGCCATCCGCTGCCTGATGTCACCGGTCCAGTCGAGCTGCGCGAACTGCGGCCACTCCGTGACCAGCACGGCGCCGTCGGCGCCGTCGAGCGCCTCCTCGGCCGACTCGCACAGCTTCGCGCCGCCGATCATCTCGGCGGCCCGCTCCATCGCGACCGGGTCGTACACGCGCACGTGCGCGCCCTCGCTCTGCAGGCGCGCGGCGAGCACGAGCGCGGTGGCCTCGCGGATGTCGTCGGTGTTCGGCTTGAACGCGAGCCCGAGCAGCGCGATCTCGCGCCCGACGAGAGACCCGAGGTGCTTGTTGAGCTTCGAGACGACGCGCCGCTTCTGCAGCTCGTTCACCTCGATGACGGCGGTGAGGAGCTGGAAGTGGTAGCCGGAGTTGCCGGCCAGCTGCTTGAGGGCCGACACGTCCTTCGGGAAGCAGGAGCCTCCGTAGCCGGAGCCCGCGCGCAGGAACTGCGGGCCGATGCGCGAGTCGAGGCCCATGCCGCGCGCGACCTCCTCGACGTCCGCGCCGAGCTCCTCGGAGACGTTCGCGATCTCGTTGATGAACGAGATCTTGGTCGCGAGAAAGGCGTTCGAGGCGAGCTTGATCATCTCGGCCGACGCGACATCGGTGCGCACCATCGGGGCGTCGAGCGGGTCGTAGAGCGCCTCGACGCGGTCACCAAACTCGGAGTCCTCTGGGCCTGCGCCGACGACGACCCGGTCGGGCTCGAGGAAGTCGCGCACGGCCG
>JBJMLA010000054.1:0-31183 GCA_045805505.1 Solirubrobacteraceae bacterium | reverse complement strand
GCCGGCGTACGCGGGCGTCTTCAGCGCGTGGTGCGACCTGCGCGAGCTCGTGCCCTACGCGTTCGGCTACATGATGGCCGCGAAGGTGGGCACCGGCATCGTCGCCGAGCTCGGCTCGATGCGGATCTCCGACGAGATCGACGCGCTCGAGGTCATGGGCATCGACTCGGTGCTCTTCCTCTGCGCGACGCGCCTGCTCGCCGCGTGGATGGTGCTGCCCTTCATGTACATCGCGGCGGTCGGCGCCGGCTTCTTCGCCAGCTACCTCGCCGTCGTCCAGCAGATCGGCGAGGTCAGCTCCGGCGGCTTCTTCCTGATCTTCTGGATGTTCCAGAACCCACCAGATCTTCTCTACAGCGTGATCAAGGGCATGTTCATGGCGACGTCCATCGTGCTCGTCGGCTGCTACTACGGCTACAACGCCAGCGGCGGCCCAGTCGGTGTAGGAACGGCCACCGCAAAATCGATGGTCTTGAACATCGTCCTCGTGCACCTCATCGGGATGCTCGGGACCCAGCTGTTCTGGGGCGCGAACCCCAGAGCGCCAATCGGAGGTTGATGGATGCCGCGTCTGCCGCGCAACGGAGCTGACGAGCCCGAGGAGACCACGCCGGTCTCCGAGGAGACGACGAGCGGCGAGCAGCCGACCGACGAGACCAGCGAGATCGGCGCCGTGCCGTCGCACGTGCCGCCGATGGCCGGCGACCCGGTCGTCGAGGAGGCCGCGCACAGCGACGAGCCCGAGGCCGTCGAGGAGCCCGAGCCCTCACGCGTCTCGGTCGTCAACGAGTCCGCGCCCAAGAACGACCGCGCCGACGACGACGAGTACAAGTGGCACACGGGCCTCAACCGCCCGCACGGCCAGGAGGACGCCGTCGAGTTCATCGACGTCCACAAGGCGTTCGGGCGCAACCAGATCCTGCGCGGCCTGAACATGGGCCTGCCCGAGGGCAAGATCTCGATGATCCTCGGGCCGTCGGGCACCGGCAAGTCCGTGTGCATCAAGCACATGGTCGGCCTGCTCTACCCCGACGACGGCGACGTGCTCGTCCACGGCGAGTCCGTGCCGAACATGCAGGACGACGACCTGTTCGAGATGCGCAAGAAGTTCGGCGTGCTCTTCCAGGACGGCGCCCTGTTCGGCTCCATGAACGTCCTCGACAACACGGCCTTCCCGTTGCGCCAGCACACGGACAAGGGCGAAGAGGAGATCATGGAGATCGTCACCCGGCGCCTCCAGGAGGTCGGCCTCGCCGACGCGGGCGACAAGATGCCCAACGAGCTGTCGGGCGGCATGCGCAAGCGCGCAGGCTTCGCTCGGGCGCTCGTGCTCGATCCCGACATCGTGCTCTTCGACGAGCCGGACTCCGGTCTGGACCCGGTCCGCACCGCCCTGCTGGGCGAGCTGATCCAGGAGATCCACGAGGAGATGATGAACGACCCGGCGCGGCGCGATCGCCGTCCGCCGGCCTTCTGCATCATCACCCACGACATCATGACCGCCCGCCGCGTGGCCGAGCACATCTCGGTCCTGTGGAAGGGCCGGATCGTGGAGTCGGGTCCCGCCGAGGAGCTGTTCAACTCAGACAACGCGTTCGTGCGCCAGTTCCTCTCCGGGGAATCGCAGGGACCGCTCGGCATGGAGTAGAAACACCGCTTACCAGCGCCTCAACGCTGCCTCAATATCCCGACGCGACGATGGTTTGCACCCGTCGGTTCCCACACACTTCCCCCCGCCCCGCTGCCCCAGTCCTCACACCGCACCGGCCTGATGCCCGCTCCTGAACGGAGCGCACGATGACCGCTGCCCGCGGGGTGGCGCTCGGCGCCCTCGTCGTCGCTGTCGTCGTGGTCGCGGTCGTCCTGCTCGGCGGCGGCTCCACGCACGACTACGAGCTGACGTTCGACAACGCCGGCCAGCTCGTCAAGGGGGACGACGTCCAGGTCGGCGGCCGCCGGATCGGCTCGGTCAACAAAATCGAGCTGACCGACAACAACCAGGCGCGCATCAGCGTGTCCGTCGAGGAGCCCTACGCGCCGCTGCATGTCGGCACGCGCGCGACGATCCGCACCACGTCGCTGTCGGGCGTCGCCAACCGCTACATCGCGCTGACGCCCGCCGCCAACAACGCGCCCAAGATCGAGGACGGCGGCACGCTGACCTCGGAGGCGACGACCTCGCCGGTCGACCTCGACCAGCTGTTCGACACGCTCGACGAGCCGACCCGCAAGGCGCTGCAGAACGTCATCAAGGGCTCGGCCACCCAGTACGAGGGCCGCGGCGAGCTCAACAACCGCGCCGCCCGCTACTTCAACCCGGCGATCTCGACCGCCGCGCGCCTCGTCAACGAGGTCAACCGCGACCAGCAGGCGTTCGAGGACCTCATCGTCCACGGCGCCAAGGTCACGACCGCGCTGGCCGAGCGCCGCTCGGACATCACCGGCCTGGTCAGCAACGCCAGCCGGACCGCCGGCGCGATCGGCGACGAGAACGTCGCGCTGTCGGAGGCCCTGAGCCTGCTGCCCGACACGCTGCGCAAGGGCAACACCACCTTCGTCAACCTGCGCGCCACGCTCGACGACCTCGACGAGCTCACCGACGCGTCGCTGCCGGCCACCAAGCGCCTCGCGCCGTTCTTCCGCGCGCTGCGGCCGCTCGTCGCCGACGCCCGTCCGACGATCAAGGACCTGCGCCTGCTGGTCACGCGCAGCGGCTCGGGCAACGACCTCATCGACCTGCTCGGCAAGGCGCCGAAGCTGGCCAGCGAGGCCAAGACGACGTTCCCGCACACGATCGAGGCGCTGCAGAAGTCGGTGCCGGTGCTGAGCTTCATCCGCCCGTACACGCCGGACTTCATGGGCTGGATCCGCGACTTCGGCCAGGGCGCCGCCAACTACGACGCCAACGGCCACTACGCCCGCATCCAGCCGATCTTCAACGCCTTCCAGTTCACGGACACGCCGGCCGGCGGCGTCCTGACCCCGCGGCCCAACGACGAGCGCCTGTCGAGCATCCCGTCCGGCAACCTGCGCCGCTGCCCCGGCTCGGCCAGCCAGCCCGCCGCCGACGGCTCCTCGCCCTACCGCGACCTCGGCGGCACCCTCGACTGTGACCCGAGCGAGGTGCTTCCCGGGCCATGAGGCGCATCCTCGCCGTCACCCTCGCCCTCTCCTGCGCGGCCGCCCTGGCCGTGCTGGGTACCGGCGCGGGCGACGACAGCAGTGCGACCTACGAGGTCCGCGCAATCTTCCAGAACGCGTTCTCGCTGGTGCCCGGCGAGGACGTCAAGATCGCCGGCGTCCGCGTGGGCTCGATCAAGTCGCTCGACGTCACGCCCGAGCAGCAGGCGGCCGTCGTCCTGACCATCGACCGCCCCGGCTTCGGCGACTGGCGCAAGGACGCGGAGTGCACGATCCGCCCGCAGTCGCTGATCGGCGAGAAGTTCGTCGAGTGCAGCCCGACCCAGGCGCGCCCCGCGGGCGATCAGCTGCCGCCCGAGCTCGACGTCATCCCCGACGGCCAGCCCGGCGCCGGCGAGCACCTGCTGCCCGTCGAGCAGACGTCGCGCCCGGTCGACATCGACCTGGTCAACAACATCATGCGCATGCCCTACCGGCAGCGCCTGGGCATCATCATCAACGAGTTCGGCACCGGCCTGGCGGCCCGCGGCGACGACCTCCGCGAGGTCATCCGCAACGCCGATCCGGCGCTCAAGGCCACCGACAAGGTGCTCAACCTGCTGTCGAGCCAGAACCGCACCCTGGCCCGCCTCGCGCAGGAGTCCGACGCCTCGCTCGAGCCGCTCTCGGACCAGCGCAAGTCGATCCAGGGCTTCCTCGAGCACACCGCGAACGTCGCCACGGCCACCGCCGAGCGCCAGACCGCGTTCCGCCAGCAGTTCGAGAAGCTGCCGACCTTCCTGCGCGAGCTGCGCCCGACCATGACCCGCCTCGGCGGCTTCGCCGACGAGGCGACGCCGGTGCTGGCCAACCTCGGCGCGGTCGCGCCCGAGGTCAGCCGCTTCGTCCAGGCGATGGGCCCGTTCTCGAGCTCGGCCACCAAGTCGCTCGTCTCGCTCGGCGAGGCGACGGTCCCGGGCCGCAAGGCGCTCGTCGCGGCCGAGTCGATCGTCGACGACCTCGGCGAGTTCGGCACGAACATCAAGCCGGTCGCGTCGAACCTCAACGCGCTGCTGACCAGCTTCAAGAACACCGGCGGCATCGAGCGCCTGATGGACTACCTCTTCTACCAGGTGGCCGCCATCAACGGCTTCGACCAGTTCGGCCACTACCTGCGGGCCGGCCTGATCCTCAACCTCTGCACCACCTACGCGACGCAGGAGACGAAGAACGCCCAGTGCTCGGCGAACTTCCTCAAGCCGATCGCCCGCTCGAGCGGCACCATGACCGCCGAGCAGGCGCTGCACACGCCGGGCACGAGCCTGGCCTCGCGCCGCACCGCGGCCGTCCTGCGCGGCATGTCGCCCGAGGAGGCCATCCGCCTGACCTCCGGCGAGGAGGACTCCTCGACGACCGCGCCGGCGACCACCGCGACGCCGACCTCCGGCGACGACTCGGCCGGGCTGACCTCCGACGACACGACGGCCGACCCGGCCGCCCAGGACCAGCTCCTGGACTACCTGCTCGGGGGTGACGAGGGATGAGGCGCAACGCTTCCATCGCCGCCAACCCGGTCCTCATCGGCGCCGCCACGACGCTGATCATCATCGTCGCGGTCTTCCTGGCCTACAACGCCAACAACGGCCTGCCGTTCGTGCCGAGCTACTCGCTGAAGGTCAACGTGCCCAGCGCCGCCCAGCTCGTGCGCGGCAACGAGGTGCGCGTCGGCGGCTCGCGCGTCGGCGTGATCGACGAGATCGTCCCGGTCCGCCAGTCCGACGGCAGCATCACCGCGCAGCTGACGCTCAAGCTCGACACGACGATCAAGCCGCTGCCCGACGACTCGACCGTGCTCGTCCGCCCGCGCTCGGCGCTGGGCCTGAAGTACGTCGAGATCACCAAGGGCACGTCGAAGAACGGCTACGAGGACGGCGCGATCGTGCCGCTCAAGCAGGCGACGCCCGAGCCCGTCGAGTTCGACGAGCTGCTCGGCATGTTCGACGACGAGACGCGCAAGGCCAGCCGCGTGAACCTGCGCGAGTTCGGCAACGCGCTCGCCGGCCGCGGCATGGACCTCAACCGGGCGATCGAGGCGTTCAACCCGCTGCTGCGCAACCTCACGCCGGTGATGAGCAACCTCAGCAACCCGCAGACGCGGCTCGTGCAGTTCGTCCAGGCGCTCGAGCAGACCGCGGCCGAGGTCGCGCCCGTCGCCGAGACGCAGGCCGACCTGCTGGGCAACCTCGACACCACCTTCGGCGCCATCGACCGCGTTCGCGCCGACTACCAGAAGTCGATCGAGAACGCCCCGGGCGCGCTCGACGCGGCCATCGAGAGCTTCCCGCCGCAGCGCCCGTTCCTGCTCAACAGCGAGGGCCTGTTCCGCGAGCTGGCGCCCGGCATCCGCGCGCTGCGCACCGCCGCGCCGGACCTGGCCGACGCGTTCGAGCTCGGCACCGGGTCGCTGCGCCGCAGCGTCGCGTTCAACAAGCGGCTCGAGCCCACGTTCGAGGCCCTCCAGGAGTTCGCCGAGGACCCGCTCGTCTCGCTCGGCGTGCGCGACCTGACCAACCTGGCCGGCATCCTGCGCCCGACGATCGCCAAGCTCACGCCGGTCCAGACGAAGTGCAACTACTTCTCGCTGTGGTTCCGCAACGTCTCCTCGCTGCTGTCCGAGGGTGACGCCAACGGCACGTCGCAGCGGTTCATCATCGTCGCCGCGCCGCAGGGCCCCAACAACGAGGGCGGCCCGTCAAGCGCCCCGGCCAACGGCCCGAGCGTCGACAACTACCTGCACACCAACCCCTACCCGAACACCGCTTCGCCGGGCCAGGAGCAGGAGTGCGAGTCGGCCAACGAGGAGTACCTCGACGGCCAGACCGTGATCGGCAACGTCCCGGGCAACCAGGGCACGCAGCACGACGTCACCAAGATCGAGCGCGGCGGGACCCAGCCGCTGCAGTCGGGAGAGCCCCAGTGAGCCTCTTCCGCCGCGGCCCCGACACCCGCCTGCGCAAGGAGCGCACCGGCGCCAACCCGTTCACGGTCGGCTTCGTCGTGCTGATCCTGGTCGGCATCGGCACCTACTTCGGCTTCACCAAGGACGTGCCGTTCACCAGCGGCTACCAGCTCGAGGCGGTCTTCAAGTCGGCCAACTCGATCCGCAACGGCTCGCCGGTGCGCATCGCCGGCGTCAACGTCGGCAAGGTCCAGTCGGTCAAGCGCGATCCGGATTCCGACGCGGCGATCGTGACGATCGAGATCCAGAAGAAGGGTCTGCCGATCCACAAGGACGCCACGCTGAAGATCCGCCCGCGCATCTTCCTCGAGGGCAACTTCTTCGTCGAGGTCTCGCCCGGCACGCCGTCGGCGCCGACGCTCGACAGCGGCGACACCATCCCGATGACGCAGACGTCGGAGCCCGTGCAGCTCGACCAGGTCCTCACGGCCCTGCAGAGCGACACGCGCGACGACCTCCAGGCCGCGCTCGAGGGCTACGGCGAGGGGCTGACCTACAAGCCGACCGCGGCCGACGACATCGGGCAGGACCCCGAGGTCCACGGCCTCACCGGCGCCGAGGCGCTCAACAAGGCCTCCGAGCACGCGACGCCCGCCTTCCGCGACTCGGCGATCGTCCAGGAGGCGTTCCTGGGCACCGAGCCGCACGACCTCTCCAACGTCGTCGCCGGGCTCGGCCGCGTGTCCAAGGCGCTGGACTCCGACGAGCGCTCGCTCAAGGACTTCGTCACGAACTTCAACCGCACGATGGCCGTGTTCGCCGGCGAGGCCGTGAACCTGCGCGCGACGATCAACGTGCTGCCCGGCGTGCTGCGGACCGCCAACAACGCGCTGGACTCGCTCAACGCGGCGTTCCCGTCCACGCGCGCCTTTGCCCGCGAGATCCTGCCCGGCGTCCGCGAGACGCCGGCCACCATCGACGCGTTCTTCCCCTGGCTCGCCCAGGCGCGGCCGCTGCTCTCCCAGAACGAGCTGCGCGGGCTCGTCAGCGACCTGCGGCCGGCGACCAACGACCTGGCGCGCGTGACCGACGCGACGGTCGACCTGCTCCCGCAGGCCGACCTGGTCTCCCAGTGCTTCTCCAAGGTGATCCTGCCCACGGGCGACGAGAAGGTCCAGGACACCGACGCGCTGACCACCGGCGAGGAGAACTACAAGGAGTTCTGGTACGCGATGGTCGGCCTCGCCGGCGAGAGCCAGAACTTCGACGGCAACGGCCCGTACGTGCGCTTCCAGACGGGCGGCGGCAACCAGACGATCTCCACCGGCCCGGTCGGCGGCACGGTCGGCAACACCGACAGCCTCGGCGACACGCTGTTCGCCAACCCGGGCGCCAAGCCCATCGGCACGCGCCCGGCCTACCCGAGCCTGCGCCCGCCGTACAACCCGACCAAGCCCTGCTACACGAACGACAAGCCCGACCTGAACTCGGCGCGCACCGGCGCGCCGGACGGCGCCACCCCGACGGCGCGCAGCGTCGGCCGCCCGCAGGCTCCGCTCGCGAAGGGGGAGGGCAAGTGAGGCGCGCGATCGGCAAGTACTCACGCGATTTCGCGGCCCTCATCGTGCTCTTCGTGATCGGTCTGGGCGTGGGTGGCTACATCCTGTCCAACCAGCGCTTCTACCTGCCCAAGTGGGTGCCGGTCCTGGGGTCGGACTTCGTCGACTACAAGGCCGAGTTCTCGACGGGCAAGTCGATCGCGCCGGGCCAGGGCCAGACCGTCGACATCGCGGGCGTCACCGTCGGCGAGATCGGCAACGTCAAGGTCGTCAACGGCCGCGCGATCGTGACCATGAAGATCCGGTCGAAGTACGCGTCGATCTACAAGGACGCCACGGCGCTGCTGCGCCCGAAGACCGGTCTTGAGGACATGGTCGTCGAGCTGACGCCCGGCTCGAAGTCGGCGGGCAAAGCCGAGCCCGGCTTCACGATCCCGATCAACAACACGCTGCCCGACGTCAAGCTCGACGAGGTCCTCGCGCAGCTCGACACCGACACGCGCGACTACCTGCGGCTGCTCGTCGCGGGCGCCGGCGACGGCCTGCGCGACCAGGGCAAGCAGCTTTCGGCCGACTTCCGCCGCTTCGACCCGACGGCGCGCGACCTGGCCAAGCTCAACGGCAAGCTCTCCGAGCGCCGGGAGAACATCCGCCACGCGATCCACAACTTCGGCGTCGTCCTCGACGCGATCGGCGACAAGGACGACAAGCTCAAGGAGCTCGTCCAGTCCTCCAACGTCGTGTTCCGCACGCTCGCCGAGCAGGACTCGCGCCTCAAGGACGCGCTGCAGCAGCTGCCGCCGACCCTGAAGACCACGAACACCGCGCTCGGCAAGGCCGACAAGCTCGCCCAGGTGCTCGGGCCGACGCTCGAGGGCCTGCGGCCGGCCGCCCGCGCGCTGGCGCCCTCGCTGCGCGAGACCCGCCCGTTCCTGAAGACCACGACGCCGGTCATCCGCGACCAGCTGCGGCCGTTCGTCAAGGACGCCCGGCCCACGGTGGCCAAGCTGCGCCCGGCCGCGCGCGACCTGGCGATCGCCACGCCCAAGCTGACCTCCTCGTTCAAGGTCGTCAACTACCTGCTCAACGAGCTGGCCTACAACCCGCCCGGCGAGGAAGAGGGCTACCTCTTCTGGACCGCGTGGGCCAACCACGCCGGCAACTCGATCTTCGCGACGCAGGACGCGCACGGCCCGATCCGCCGCGGCCTGTTCCTGATCTCGTGCACGACGGCGGGCGTGCTCGACCAGATCAGCGTCGCCAACCCGGTGCTGGGCACCCTGAGCGACCTGCTCAACCGTCCCGCCACCAACGCGATCTGCCCGACGACCACCCAGGCTCCCGGGATCGGCGGCGGCTGATGCAGAAGCAGGCTCCGACCCTCGGCCGCATGCTGGTGATGGTGGGCTTCGCGCTCTCCTGCTTCGGCCTGCTGCTGTTCCTGTGGCTGGCCTTCGGCGGCCCGACGCCGCTGAGCCCCAAGGGCTACCGCTTCCAGACGTCCTTCGGCGAGGCCACGCAGCTGGCCAAGGAAGCCGACGTGCGCATCTCCGGCGTGTCGGTCGGCAAGGTCAAGGACCTCGAGACCTCCAGCGACGGCCGCTCGACCGCGACCATCCAGCTCGAGGCCAAGTACGCGCCGATCCCCAAGGACACCAAGGCGATCCTGCGCCAGAAGACGCTCCTGGGCGAGACCTACATCGAGCTGAGCCCCGGCAACAAGGCCGGCGGCATGCTCGCCGAGGACGGCACGCTTCCCGCGTCCCAGGTCTCGCCGACCGTCGAGCTCGACGAGATCTTCCGCGCCTTCGACAAGCCGACCCGCGCGGCGTTCCAGAGCTGGATGCAGAACCAGGCCCAGTCGCTGGCCGGCCGCGGCCAGGACATCAACGACGCGCTGGGCAACCTCGCGCCGTTCGCCGAGGACGCCAACAAGATCCTCGAGGTGCTCAACTCGCAGGAGGGCGCGACGCGCCAGCTCGTCCGCAACACGGGCGAGGTCTTCGACGCGCTGAGCGAGCGCCAGGGCCAGCTCAGCTCGCTGATCACCAACTCCAACCGCGTCTTCGAGACCACCGCTCGCCGCGACACCGAGCTGTCGGAGATCTTCCACATCCTGCCGACGTTCGAGACCGAGTCCTCCGAGACCGTCCGGCGCCTCGCGCAGTACGCCAAGAAGACCGATCCGCTGATCACCCAGCTGCGGCCCGCCGCGCGCGAGCTCAGCCCGACGCTCATCAGCCTGGCGCAGCTCGCGCCGGACGCCAAGGCGCTGTTCCGCGACCTCGACAAGCTCACCGAGGCGTCGAAGGAGGGCCTGCCGGCGACGGAGTCCTTCCTCGACCAGCTGCACCCGCTGCTGCCCGAGTTCGATCCGGTCCTGCGCCAGCTCAACCCGATCCTGATCTACGCCGGCAACTACCGGCCCGAGCTGACGGCGTTCTTCGCCAACACGGTGGCGGCGACGCAGGCGACCAACATCCCGCGCTACGCCAAGGGCACGCGCGTGCACTACCTGCGCACGATGAACCCGATCAACCCGGAGAACCTCGCGGTCTATCCGACCCGCATCGGCTCCAACCGGACCAACCCGTACCAGAAGACGCGCGCGTCGCTGGCCCTCAAGCAGCTGCTCAACGGCGGCACCGGGCCCAAGTCCTTCGAGACGCGTCACTGCTCCAACGGCGTCCCGACGATCGTCAACAACGGGGTGCTCGATCCGCTGAGCGGCATCCCGCTGATCGGCGCGACGCTGACCAGCCAGATCAAGCAGTTCGCCTACACCACCTTCTCGAGCGGCGCCGTCGCGGCCCCGCCCTGCGTCCAGCAGGAGCCGTTCTCGCCGACGACGAAGCCCAAGAGCGCCGACACGAGCCTCTATCCGCACGTGAGCGAGGCGCTCAACGGCTACTCGACGAGGATGAAGAGCAAGTAGGCAGGCGGCCCGGCTCCTGAAGCTGGGCCCGGAGTCTCCGGCGCGATGGTGGGGAGGATCCTCGAGAGACTGGTCGCGGGAGCCGCACGGCGGCCCGTCGTCGTGCTGCTGGCGACCGTCCTGCTGGTGGTGGCGGGCGGGCTGTTCGCGCTGCGCCTCGAGCCGTCGGCGGCGACCGACACCCTCGTCGGCCGCGACACGCCCGAGTTCCGCGCGACCGAGGAGTTCCATCAGAAGTTCGGCGACGACGCGGTCTACGTCCTGGTCCAGGGCCCGCTGTCCAAGCTCGTCCTGACCTCCGACCTCGGCCGGCTGGTCGCCCTGGAGGGCTGCATCGGCGGCAACGTCCCGGAGGGCGTCGAGCCGCTGGGCGGCAAGGGCAGCCCGTGCGCCAGGCTCGGCGAGACCAAGCCCGTCAAGGTCGTCTACGGCCCCGGCACGTTCATCAACGAGGCCGTCGCGCAGATCTCCGACGAGTTCTCGGCGCAGACCAAGGCCGCGCAGCGCGACTCGCGCAAGGTGGCGCGGGCGGCGCGCAAGCTGGCGCTGGCCCGCGGGATGACCAGGGCGCAGGCCAACGAGCTCGGCAAGCGGGCGGCGGAGCTGCGCCAGGCCCAGTTCACGCGCGACATCATCGGCCTCGCGCTCAAGTACGGGCTCAAGCGCCCGCCGACGCTCGACGACACCGCGTTCGTCTCCCAGCTGGTGTTCGGCAAGAAGGCGGGCTGCCCGAAGGCGCGCTTCGCCTACCTGTTCCCGACGTGCAACTCCGCGATCATCCAGGTGCGGCTCAAGCCCGACCTGTCCGAGGATCAGCGCAAGGAGGCCATCGGGCTGATCCGCCAGGCCGTGCGGATGCCCGACTGGCAGCCCCAGAACGGCGGCAAGTACCTCGTGACGGGCGGGCCGGTCGTCGTCAACGACCTGACCGACTCGATCAGCCACTCGATCGAGCTGCTGCTCATCGCCGTGCTGCTGGTCATGGCCGGCACGCTGGCCGTGGTCTTCCGCTCTCGCGCGCGGATGCTGCCGCTTCTGGTCGCGCTGGCCGCCGCGGCGCTGACCTTCGGCGGGCTGTCGCTGGCCGGCGCCTCGCTGACGATGGCGTCGATAGCGGTCCTGCCGGTGCTCGTGGGCCTTGCCGTGGACTACGCGATCCAGTTTCAGTCGCGGGTGGAGGAGACGGGCGACCTGCGCAAGGCGGCGCGACTGGGCGGGCCGACCATCCTCACGGCCGGCGCGGCCACGGCTGCCGGGTTCGCGGTGCTGACGCTCTCGCCGGTACCGATGGTCCGCGGCTTCGGCCTGCTGCTGGTCATCGGCGTGTTCCTGGCCTTCGTCGCGACGTTCACCGCGGCGGTCTCGGCGCTCACGGTGCTGCGGAGCCGCAGCGCGCCCGGCCCGCTCGCCGCGCTCGGCGACCGGCTGGCGCCGGCGTGGCGCGGAGCGGGCGACCTGCTGACCCAGACGCCGCCGGGACGCGGGATCCGGCGCGCCGGCGGCGCCGTCGGCCACGCCGCACTGCGGGCGGCGACCACGCGGCCCAAGCGCGTGCTGGCGGTGGCGCTGGTGGCGGCCGCGGCGGGCTGGGTGCTGCACACCCAGACGCGCGTGGAGTCCGACGTGCAGAAGCTCGTGCCGCAGGACCTGCACGCGCTGCGCGACCTGCGCACGCTGCAGGACGCGACGGGCGTCGGCGGCGAGATCGACGTGATGGTCACCTCCGACGCGCTGACCAAGCCCGAGACGCTCGCCTGGATGAGCGATTACCAGACCCGGCTGCTCGACAAGTACGGCTACAGCGACTCGCGCGGCTGCGGGCGCGCCGACCTGTGCCCGGCCTTCTCGCTGCCCGACCTCTTCTCCGGGGGCGCCTCGAGCAGCCGCTCGGACATCGAGGGCCTGCTCGACGCCGTTCCCGGCTACTTCTCCCAGGGCGTCATCACGACCGACCGCAAGACGGCCACGCTGGCCTTCGGCATCCGGCTGATGCCGCTCGAGAAGCAGGAGGACGTGCTTGCGACGATGCGCCGCGAGCTCGACCCGCCGGCGGGCGTGCGGGCGCAGCTGGCCGGCCTGCCGGTCCTCGCCGCGGAGGCCAACGCGAAGGTCGCCTCGCCGTGGCGGCGCGCGCTGCAGCTGCTCGTCGGGCTGCTCGCCGTCGCGCTCGTCCTGCTCGTCGCGCTGCGCAGCCTGCGCCGCGCGCTGGTGCCGCTGGTGCCGATCGCCATGGCCACGGGCTGGTCGGCGCTGATCCTCTACCTGACGCGCATCCCGCTGAACCCGATGTCGGTGACGCTCGGCGCCCTGGTCATCGCGATCTCGACGGAGTTCAGCGTGCTGCTCAGCGAGCGCTATCGCCAGGAGCGCGCGGCCGGCCACGCGCCGGACGAGGCGCTGGCACGGACCTACGCCTCCACGGGCCGTGCCGTCACCGCGTCGGGCGTGACGGCCATCGCCGGCTTCGCGGTCCTGGTCGTCTCCGACATCACCATGCTGCGCGACTTCGGGCTGGTCACGGTGATCGACCTGACCGTCTCGCTGCTCGGGGTCCTGGCCGTGCTGCCCGCGGCTCTCCTGCTCGAGGAGCGGGGGATCCGGGTGCGGGTCGGGCTGCCCCGGTCCCTGCCGCGCCGGGCTGCCCGCGCGCGCCCGTGAGCGCCCCACCGCCCCCTCCGCGGCCCGCGGCCGCCCCGAAGTACACGTGGTACGTCGGGATCCTCGTGGTGATCATCCTCGCCTACATCCTGATCAACACGCTGCGCACCGAGGGCCCGGGGTCGCAGGGGCCGCGGGTGGGCAGCCGGCTGCCGCCGTTCGCCGCGCCCGCGCTGGCGTCCCGGCTCGACGGCGACGCCAACATCGCGACGCCGGGCAACATCAGCGACCAGGCCGGCAGGGTGCCCGCCTGCGAGCTGCGCGGGGCCGACATCGTCAACCTCTGCCAGCTGGGTCACAGCGCGCCGCTGGTGCTGGGCTTCTTCTTCACCCGGGGTTCGGAGTGCTCCGGGTCGTTCGACGTCATGCAGCGCCTGCAGGCCCGCAATCCGGGCGTCGCGTTCGCGGGCGTCGTGGTCAAGGGCGACCGCGACGAGGCGCGCAGGATCGCCGGCGAGCACGGCTGGCGGTTCCCGATCGCCTACGACGCCGACGGCGGGATCGCCAACCTCTACGGGATCGCGGGCTGCCCCGAGGTCGTGCTCGCCTATCCGGGTGGCGTCGTGCGCGAGACGGTGGCCGGGCGCGACCGGGCCGAGCGCGAGCTCGGCGAGCGGGTCGCGGCGCTGGTGGCCGGGTCGCGCCGGCGCGGGTGGACGCCGTGAGCGAGCACGTCCGGGGCTGGGTCGACGCGGACGTCGCTGCGGAGTTCCCCGACCTCGAGCTCGTCCAGACCACGGTGCCCGTGGGCTCCGGCCCCTCGGCGCCGGAGATCCGCGAGCGCCTGCGCTACCTGTCCCAGCGCATGTCGGGCGGCGAGGCGGTGGCCTTCCGGACGCGCCCGATCCCGCAGGCCTACCGGGTGCTGTTCCGGCATCTGGGCATGGATCCCGACGAGCAGCGCCCGCCGGGGGAGGCGGTCATCGTCGACCGGCTGATCAAGGGCGAGTACCGCGCCGACAACCGCCTCGACGACGCGATCACGATCGCCGTGGCCGAGACCGGGGTGCCGGTGTGGGGACTCGACGAGGACAAGCTCGAGGGGCTGCTGGGGCTGCGCCCGGCGCGGACGGGCGAGACGATCGGCACCGACACCTACGCCGACGAGCTGCCCGGCGGGCGGCTGGTGCTCGCCGACGAGGCGCGGACGGTCGGCGTCCTGTTCGGGACGCTGGCGACCAGCCACCTGGTGACCAAGGACACGACGCGCACGCGGCTGTTCGCCATCCGCGCCCCGAACGTGCCGGCGATCCACCTGGAGGAGGCGCTGTTCGTGTGCGCCGAGTGCCTGACCGTCGTCTCCTGAATCCTGGTGAACGGGGTGGGGCGGGGGTAGACTGACGTTCGTGGTTCAGATGCTCGACCACCGTCTGCTTGACGCCTCGCCGGCGCTCGCCCCGCCGGTCGACGAGGATGCTGCCCGCCGCGCCCTGCGCGGCCAGATCGCCCGGCTCGAGCGCCAGCTCGCCGACGCGCTCGTCACCGGCTTCCCGTCCGATGCGATCGACGTCACCGTCCCGGGCCGCGGCGGCCCGCGGCTGCTGGGCCTGGGCGAGCTCGAGATCCTGCGCGACGACCTCGCGGCGCAGCTGCGCCGCGCCCGCGCCGCGCTGGCCGTGCGTGCCGAGCGCCAGCACCGGGCGCGCCTGCTGCTCGAGTCGATGTATGCCGACCCGCGCCGGCACAAGTTCCTCAAGATCGCCCGCGCCGACCTCGGCGTCGGTGGATGCGGCAGCTACGAGGTGCGCCCGCGCCTCGGTCTCGTCGGCATGCTCGCGGGCTGGTGGCACGTCAAGCTCTCCTCCGGCTGCCCGTTAGCCGCGCGGGGCGAGCCCGCATCTATCCTCTGACCTTCATGGGCCGCCGCAGCCGCAAGCGCTCCGCAGTGCCCTCGCCCGTGAGCGAGCCGGCGCAGCCATCCGTGCCCGCTCCCGCCGCGCCGGCGGCCATGCGGCGCAAGGCGCGCTCCGAGGACCGCCCTCCGGCGCCGTGGGGCACGTTCCCGCTCGGTGAGCTCACCACCCTGGCCGGGCTGGTCGTCGTCGTCGTCGGCTTCCTGCAGAAGTCCGAGCAGATGCTGGCTGTCGGCTTCTCGCTGATCGCGCTGTCGGCGACCGAGCTCGCCGCGCGCGAGCACTTCGCCGGCTTCCGCTCGCACTCCGCGCTGCTGGGCCTGATCCTGGGCGCGGTGACCGCGGTCGTGCTGGTCGTCGCGGGCGTGCCGCGCGTCGTGCAGATCGGCGCGGCCGTCGCCGTCTTCGCCGCCGGCTTCTACGCGATGCGCCGCCTCTTCCAGGACAAGACCGGCGGGATGGGGTTCCGAGCATGAGCGACGACACGCGCCAGATGCGCCTCACGGGGCTGCATCACGTCACGGCGATCACCAAGGACCTCGACGCCGTCACGGCGTTCTACCGCGACGTCCTGGGCCTGGCCCTGGTCAACGAGGAGTCCAACCGCGACGACCCCCAGGCCCGGCACTTCTGGTTCGGCGACGCGGCGGGAGCGGCGGGCTCGCTGGTCTCGTTCCTGGAGTACCCCGAGCTCGAGACCTCGCCCTCGGGCGCCGGCGGCCTGCACCACTTCGCCCTGGCCGTCGACTCGGCCGAGGAGCTCGGCGCCTGGGTCGACTACCTGCGCTCGCGCGACATCGAGACGACCGACGTGCTCGAGCGCGGGCGCTTCCGCTCGATCTACCTGCGCGATCCCGACGGACGCATCGTCGAGATCGCGCAGCGCTAGATCAGCGGGCCTCGCTAGGCCATCGAGAAGGCGAAGGGCATCGGCGCCTCCACCTCGCGGGGGGCCCGCGACGAGCTCGGCGCGAGCAGGTCGGCCAGCGCGCGGCGCTGACGCTCGGTCATCGAGCCCACGGTCTTGTTCTCGGACATCGCGATGCCCTGCAGCAGCTTGCGGCACCGGGTCGAGCCCCAGCGCCGCTGGCTCATCAGGAGATCGGAGATCGTCATGCTCTCCGCCTCCCACGGCGCGGCCATCACGACCTCGGCGACGGTCACTTCGCCATGGCCGATACGCCGCTTGAGATCGGCACGGGCGAGGCGGACCTCGTTGGCCCGGGCCAGGGCACGCATGTGCTGCGGCGCAGGGGCCATCGTCGCTTCAGCGCTGTTCATTCTTCCTCCCGCCGCTCCTCCATCCAGGGAGCGGCAATCGATCAGTTTTGGGGTCACGTCGTCAGCGCGCAGGGCGAGAGGATTCCTCTTGCCTGCGATGTTCACATCGGGCGGGTCTCTCCTCAGTGCCCCGCGCTGACGCTGGATCAAGCTACGGCAGGCGAGCGAAACCGATCAACCCCGAACGATGCAAAAGAGTCGCTCAGAGCGCATGTTTTGTGGCTTCAGATGACTTGTGAAGAAATGGACAAGGAACCGGCTACCCAACCTTGGGGTCGTCGGGGCCCGGCAGGGGTCCGTGATCTGACTCGAAGTCGGCCTTGACCTGCGCGAAGACATCGAGCGCCTCGTCGATGGTCTCCTCGGTGTGGGTGGCCATGACGCTGGTGCGCAGCAGCGCGCCGCCCGGGGGGACGGCCGGGTGGATGGCGACGTTGACGAACACGCCGGCCTCCCACAGCGCCTTCCACAGCAGCGCGGCCTTCCAGTCGTCTTCGACGAGCACCGGGATGATCGGCGTGCCGATGGGGTGGGCGATGACCTTGAAGCCGCGCTCGCGCAGGCCGTCGCGCAGGCGGTCGGCGTTGACGAGCACCTGGGCCATCAGCTCGCGGCCCTCGTCGGAGGTGACGATCTTCAGCGCGGCGGCCGCGGCGCCGACCGCGGCGGGGACGGCGGCGGCGGTGAACATGAACGCGCGGCTGTGGTAGCGCAGGTACTCGATGACCTCATGGCTGCCGGCGATGAAGCCGCCGCAGGAGGCCAGGGACTTCGAGAAGGTGCCCATCCGCAGGTCCACGTCGTCCTCGACGCCGAGCAGCTCGGACGCGCCGGCGCCGCGGGCGCCCAGGACGCCGGCGCCATGGGCCTCGTCGACCATCAGGCGCGCGCCGTGGCGCTTGACCAGCTCGACGATCTCGGGCAGCGGCGCGACATCGCCCTCCATCGAGAAGACGCCGTCGACGACGACGAGCACGCCGCCTCCGTCGCCGTCGGCGCGCTCGAGCTGCTTCTCGAGCTTGTCCAGGCGGTTGTGGCGGAACGGCCGCAGCTTCGCGCGGGACAGCAGGCAGCCGTCGAGGATCGAGGCGTGGTCGCCGGAGTCGGCGATGACCGTGTCCCCGGGCGCGAGGATCGTCCCCAGCGTGCCCACGTTGGCCTGGTGGCCCGTGGTGAAGACCAGGGCGTCCTCGGTGCCCATCCAGCGGGCGATGCCCTCCTCGAGCTCGAGGTGCAGCGGAATGGTGCCGTTGAGGAAGCGCGAGCCGGTCAGCCCGGTCCCGTAGGTGTGCAGCGCGTCCTCGGCGCCCTTCATGACCCGCTCGTCGCCGGTCAGGCCCAGGTAGTTGTTGGAGCCCAGCATGATCCGCCGGGCGCCCTCCATCTCCACCACGGGCAGCGACTTGCCCTCCAGCTGGCGGAAGTAGGGCAGCGCGTCGAGATCGCGCGCCATCTTGAGCATCTCGGCGCGGTCGTGGTCGCGGGCCTTCGCGAAGACGTCGATGGAGGTGGGCATATAGGGTGAACCGCCGTGCCTGTAGAGGTCAGATCGGTGGCAGGAAGGCGGGATTTGCGGGAGTTCCTGCGGCTCCCGTTCCGGCTGCATGCTAACGCGCCCCAGTGGTGCCCGCCCGTGCTGGTGGAGCGCCGCGCCTACCTGTCCAAGCGCCTGAACCCGTTCTTCGGCCACGGGGACGCCGAGCTCTTCCTGGCCCGCCGCGACGGCCGCGTGGTCGGGCGCATCAGCGCCCACATCGACCACGCCTACAACGAGTTCCACGGCGACCGGTGGGGCTGGTTCGGCTTCCTCGAGCTCGAGGACGACCAGGAGGCCATGGAGGCGCTGCTCGCCGCCGCCGAGGCGTGGCTGCGCGAGAAGGGGATGGAGCGCATGGTCGGCCCCGCGGACTTCACGGTCAACGAGGAGTCCGGCATCGTCATCGAGGGCCACGACCTGCCCGCGTTCATCCGCCAGCCGTGGCATCCGACCTACTACCAGCGCCTGGCCGAGACCGCCGGCCTGGACAAGGCGATGGACCTGCTGATGTGGAACCTCGAGGTCCAGGACCGCTCGAAGGTGCTGCCGGTGATGTTCGAGCTGGCCGACAAGGTCGAGCCCGAGCACGGGATCACGCTGCGCAAGATGAGCCGGCGCGGGCTGCGCAAGGACATGGACCGCTTCGCCGAGGTCTACAACGCGGCGTGGGAGAACAACTGGGGCTTCTCGCCGTACGGCAAGAAGGACCTCGATGCCTACGCGACCGAGATGCAGCTCGTCTTCGAGAGCGACTGGTTCATGGTCGCCGAGAAGGGCGACAAGACCGTCGGCGTCGCGATCAGCGTCCCCGATCTCTCACCCGTGATGCGCAAGGCCAACGGCAGCGCGCTGAAGTTCGCCTACTGGTGGCTGCGCCGCCGCTCGATCATGCACCGCGTCCGCGTCGGCTTCCTGGGCATCCATCCCGAGTACCAGCACACGGGCATCGCCGCGAAGTTCTACGTCGAGCACTTCGACGTCGCCGCGCGCCACCCCCGCATCCACGGCGGCGAGATGGGCTGGATCCTCGAGAGCAACGTCGCGATGAACCGCGGCATGGAGATGATGGGCGGCCGCGTCGTCAAGCGCTACCGCATGTACGAGCGGGTGCTCTAGCGCGCTAGTGGATGTGGATCGCCCCGGTGGCGATGAGCAGGATGATCGTGATGACGGCCGAGATCAGCAGTGACGGCAGGCAGCCCAGGCCGTTGGAGAAGAAGAGGAACACGGGCTAGACCCCCGCCAGGTGGGTCTTCGGACCCATCCGGGTGAGGGCCGCGTCGAAGTCCTCCTGCGCCACCGAGGCGTCGGCGCCACGGGCCATGGCGGCCAGTGCGGCCTCCTGGCAGAGCGCCTTGAGGTCGGCGGGCGAGAAGCCCTCGGCGCTGTGGGCCAGCGCGTCGAGATCGACGCCCACCGTGGGCATGCGGGCCGTGTACAGGCCGAGGATGGCCCGGCGGCCGGGCTCGTCGGGCAGGCCGAGGACGATCGTGCGCGACAGGCGACCGCCACGCAGGATGGCCGGATCGAGCTGGTCGGGGCGGTTGGTGGCGCCGATGACGAAGACGCCGCGCTGGCCGGCGATCCCGTCGATCTCGGAGAGCAGCTGGTTGACCTGCGTGTCGTGGACCTGGAACTCGCCGCGGCGGCCGGCGATCGCGTCGATCTCGTCGATGAAGACGACCGACGGGCGGTTCTCCCGCGCGCGCTCGAACAGCCGCCGGATGTTGCCCTCCGACTCGCCGACCCACTTGCTCATCACGTCGGCCCCGGAGACGGGATAGAAGGAGCAGTGCGCCTGGGCGGCGATGACCTTGGCCACCGTGGTCTTGCCGGTTCCGGGCGGTCCGGCGAGCAGCAGGCCGCTCGGCGGGTCTATGCCGAAGCGCCGGGCCGACTCGGGCTCCTCGATGATCGCCTGCAGCTGCTTGAGCTGGTCCTTGGTGTCCTGCGGCAGGATCAGCGAGTCCCACGTCCAGTGCTCGACGAGCGGGCGGTCCTGGCCGCCGATCGACTCCAGCGCGGCGACGAGATGGGTCTCGTCGAGCTCGAGCTGCTCGCCGGTCTGCGCCGCTTCGCGGAAGACCGCGAGCGCGGCGGCGTCGACGACCTTCTCGATCGCCGCGGGCGTCATCCCCTCGGTCCGGCGCACGAGCTCGGCCAGATCGATGTCGTCGGCCACCGGCCGGTCGTCGAGCTCGGAGCGCAGGATCGCCTCGCGCGCCGGAGCGTCGGGCAGATCCAGGCGGATGTGGCGGTCGAAGCGCCCGGGCCGGATGACCGCCGGATCGAGCTGCTCCAGGTTGTTGGTGGCGGCCATGACCAGCAGCCCGTCCTGGTCGCGGTAGGCCTCCAGCGACGTGAGCAGCTGGTTGACCGTGCGCCGCGACTCCTGGTCGGGGTTCTCGCCGCGGCGCTGGGCAACCGAGTCGAACTCGTCGAAGAACAACACGCAGGGCAGGTTGTCCAGCGCGGTCTGGAAGGCCTTGTCGATGTTCTTGGCCGACTGGCCCTGGATCCCCGCCACCAGATCTCCGGTGGAGACGTGGATGAAGTTCAGGCGGTACTCGCCGGCGATGGCCTGGGCGAAGTAGGTCTTGCCGACGCCGGGCGCCCCGTGCAGCAACACCCCGTTGAACTCGATGCCGTAGCGGTCGGCCTGCTCGGGGTGCTCGAGCAGCAGGCCGACGCTGTCGCGCACCTCCTGCTTGAGCTTGTCCATGCCGCCCACGTCCTCGAACGTGACGAGACCGTCGGGTGACTGGACCTCGAAGTCGCCGTTGGCGCCACCCATGGCCCCGCCGAGCAGCGTCGTCAGCGGGTTCGAGGGGGCGGACTTCCGCGGCGACTTGCGCTCGAAGCGCGGCTGATCGGCCGGCGGCGCCGCGCGCTCCGGAGCCTGCTGCTGCGCCCTGGGATCGATCTCGCGCCAGCCGCCGCTGCGCTCGTCGTACTCGACGGTCCGCGTCCAGGCGTTGCCCATCATCGCGTCGAGCAGCCCGCCGAACGGCAGGCCCGCGAACGGGGATCCGCCTCCGCCGGACTGCCGGCGACGCGCCTCCTCGAGTCGCCGCTGCTCCTCGAGCATCCGGCGTCGCCGCCCCGCGCGCGAGATCGCGCTCACGACCGAGACGAACATCATGAACATCACGAAGAGCAGCAGCAGTGCAAGCACGGGACGGGGAGTACCCGGACGGCGGCCCGATGCAGCACCTTCGTGCCAAACCGGACGCGTAGACGCATGCTCGCCACCGTGCCGGGTACCGCCGCAACCGGGACGGGCGACGCAGCGCGCACGGTCTCACGTCGGAGAGGAGCAGGAAGCCGACCGGAGAGGACCTCTTCAGCCGGCTCCTGACCTGCGTGAAGCGCCCCCGGGCGCACCTTTCCACAACCCAAGGAGTTGCACAGATGGCTGCCACCACCGGTCGTACCGACATCGGATCCCGTTCCGTCAGCGCCCGCTCGCCGGAGCGTCTGGCCACCGAGACCAAGGCCGCACCCAAGACGACCGAGTTCTTCGCGTTCATCGCGGTCGTCGTCGGGATCCTCATCGCCGCGATGCTCGTCAAGGGCGGCGACAGCGAGGGCGGCACCGACGCGTTCATCGCCAAGCAGGCCTGGCTGTACGTCTCGATCGTCACCGCCGCCTACCTGATCAGCCGCGGGCTGGCCAAGTCGGGCAGCCGCGAGCCCTACTGGGGCGGCGGCACGAACGAGTCGCGCGACCGCGACTAGCGGATGCCCTCAGCCGGGGCGCGCCAAGTGCGCGTCCCGGTCCGGGCGCTGCGGTACGGTCTGGGCCCATGGCCGCGCCCGAGGACATCGAGACCGTCGACGCCGTGATCGTCGGCCCCGGCGAGCCGCGGACGGCCGTCGAGCCCGCGCGGCGCGCGCTGCCGCCGGTCGCGGTCGCCGCCGGCGTCGCGGTGACCGGCGTGGCCGCCGGCATGGCCACCGTGGCGGTCGTCCAGCGGCACGCCACGCGCAAGGCGGCCAAGCGCCGCAAGAAGATGCTCGGGAAGGTCGTGGCCAGCCGCTCCTTCCTGCTCGACGTGCACGTCCTGGATCGGTGAAGCCTCCCGGCCTGGTCGAGGTGCGGTGCGAGGTCGCGCCGCGCTGGCCCGTGCGCATCCCGCGCAGCAGCGCGCCCGACGGCGTGATGCGCTGCCGCAACGGCGTGCTCGAGCGCTACTACGCCGGCGCGATCGTCCGCGCGGCCCAGCCCGCCAAGGACCGGGTCGTCATCGGTGCGTGGGCGGAGGACCGCGACACGGCCGAGCACGCCCTCGAGCGGATGCGCTTCGTCCTCGGTGTCGACGACGACCTGCGCCCGTTCTACGAGCGCTTCCGCTTCGACCCGCTGATCGGCCCGAGCGTCCGCGCGCGGCCGTGGCTGCGCGTCCAGCGCCGCCCCGAGCCGTTCGAGGCGCTGGCCTGGGCGGTCACCGAGCAGCTCATCGACTACCCGCGGGCCGCGGCGATCCAGCGCGCGATGGTGCGGACGCTCGGGCCGCGCTGCTCGCGTACGGGCCTGCGCGACGTCCCCTCGGCCCGGAAGGTGGCGGACACGGCGCCCGCGCTGCTCGAGTCGATGGATCTCAAGGGCTCCCGCGCGATCGCCCTGATGCACGCCGCTCGCCTGGTGGCCCGCGGCCGCGTCGACCTCCACGATCCCGATCACGAGCGCGGCTGGCGGCGGCTGCGCCAGATCCCGGGCATCGGCTCGTGGACCCAGGAGATCCTCGCGCTGCACGGCCAGGGCCGCTACGACCAGATCCCCGCCGGCGACCTGAACTTCGTCAAGCTCGTCGGCTACCTGAACTCGGGCGGGGACCGCAGCATCGGCGCCCGCGCCAGCGAGGAGGAGGTCCGGGAGTTCTTCGCGCCCTACGAGGGCTGGGCCGGGCTGGCCGGAGCGCACGCCACTAGAAGCCCTCTCCAGGCAGCAGGTCGTTCGACAGCGCGGACGCGGACGGCGGCTGCGTGAGCAGGTCGTTGTCCTCCATCCACTTGCCGTAGGCCTCCCACTGGCGGGTGTTCTGCCAGCCCCAGGGCCGGTCGGACTCCGACGGGAAGAACGCGGGAACGGTCTTGGCGACGGCCTCGCGCTGGAGCCCGGGATCGAGGTCGGGGTTCTCGGCGATCAGGGCGTCGGCGCCGGCGGCCGGATCGTCGCGCACGGCGGCGTGTGCACGGGCGAGCGCCTGCAGGAAGCGCCGCAGCGTCGCGGCGCGATCGCGGACCTCCGCGGTGCGCGCGACGATGACCAGCTCGTCGTAGGTCGGCACGCCTGCCTGGTCGACGCGGATGATCTTGGGGTCGCGCTTCTTGCGCTGCAGCTGGACGCCCTCGTAGTTCCAGAAGCCGCCGAGGGTCGCGTAGACCTTCTTGGAGAGCATCGCCGGAACGAGACCGAACCCGACGTTGACCTCCTTGCCGCGCGCCGGGTCGGCACCCGCCTCCTCGAGGATCGTCTTGAGGTAGGCGGACTGATACGGGATGCCGGCCGTGCCGACCGTGTGGCCCTCGAGGTCGGCGGCGGAGTCGAGCTTGGTGTCCTTGCCGATGGCGATGATCGAGGTCAGCGGCTCGGAGACGAGCGCGCCAATCGAGGTGATCTGCGCCCCCTTGTCGCGCGCGAGGAAGACCTCGGGCTCATACGAGATGGCCAGGTCGGTCTTGCCCGCCTGCAGGAGCTTCAGCGGCGAGGACGGATCGCCGGGGACCTGAATCTGCACGTCGAGCCCGGCCTTCTCGAACTCGCCGCTGCGCACGGCCTCGTAGATGCCGGCGTGGTCGGCGTTGGGCAGGAAGTCGAGCATCAGCGTGATGCGCTCCTTGCCGGGCACGCCCGCGGGGTCCTGCTTCTCGCCACAGGCGGCGAGGGCGACGGTGGACGCGACGAGGGCAACGAGGAGGATTCGGTTCATGAGGGCCTTGGCCGGTGGTTGTACAGGCGCCGCTCGGCCAGTCCGAGAGCGTAGAAGAGGACGATCGCGAAGGCCGCCATCACGGCGACCGCGGCGTAGGCGCGCGGGGTCTCGAGGTTCGGGATCGCCTGGAGCATCAGGTGCCCGAGGCCCTTCGTCGAGCCCGACTGCTCGGCCAGCACCGCGCCGATGATGCCGATGGCCACCGCGATGCGCGCGCCGCTGAGCGCGGCCGGCAGCGCGGCCGGCAGCTCGGTGAGGCGGAAGGTCTGCCAGCGCGAGGCGTCGAGCGTGCGCATGAGCTTGCGCAGGTCGGGATCGACACGGCGCAGCCCGTCGAACGTGGTGACCACGACGGGGAAGAAGCAGATCAGCGCGATGATCACCAGCTTGGGCAGGATCCCGAAGCCGACCCAGTAGACGAGCAGCGGCGCCAGGATCACCAGTGGCACGGCCTGCGAGCCGACCATCAGCGGGTAGAGCGCGCGGCGGGTCAGGTCGCTCCAGTGCAGCAGGATCCCCAGCGCGAGGCCGAGCCCGAGCGCGAGCAGCACCCCGAGCCCGACCTCGAGCGCGGTCACGCCGAGGTTGTCGAGCAGCAGCGAGCGGTCGTCGTAGAGGGCCCGGGCGACCTGCGACGGCGAGGCGAGCACGAGATCGTCGACGCCGCCCGAGTCCACGTAGATCTGCCAGGCCGCGATCAGCAGCGCGACGACCAGCACGGGAGGCCAGGCCTTGCGGATCACCGCAGCGCCTCCATCGCGGCCACCCGCGCCTCGATCACCGCGGCGTCGACGGCCGAGCGCGGGCGCGCGGAGGCGGGGGAGATCTCGGCCACCACGCGACCCGGGCGCGGCGACAGCACCACGACGCGGTCGGCGAGCACCGCCGCCTCCTCGATGTCGTGGGTGACCAGCAGCACGGTCCGGGGCTCGTCGGCCAGCGCGCCCGTCAGCCACGTCTGGAGGTCCGAGCGGGTCAGGGCGTCGAGCGCGCCGAACGGCTCGTCGAGGCACAGCACCGGCTTGCCCGACAGCAGCGTGCGCGCGAAGGCGACGCGCTGGCGCATGCCGCCGCTCAGCTCGAAGGGCCGCGCGTCCTCGAAGCCGGCGAGGCCCAGGCGCTCGAACAGCGGCCGGGCGCCGGCGCGGGCGTCGTCGCGGCTCGCCCCGCCGATGCGCAGGGCCAGCGCGGCATTGTCGAGCGCCGACTGCCACGGCAGCAGGAGGTCGCGCTGGGGCATCAGCACCGCGGGCGGACCCGCAACCGTCCCGGCATCGGGCTCGAGCAGCCCGCAGACGAGCTCGAGCAGCGTCGACTTGCCGCAGCCGCTGGGCCCGACGACGGCGACGACCTCGCCGGGCTCCACGCGCAGCGAGACGTCGTCGAGGGCGACGACGGCGCCGAAGCTCCTCGTCACGCCGTCCAGCGTCGTCGGTGTCGTCAAGGCTCCCTCCGCGGGCATTACCCCACAGGTTCGAAGGGTCAGCGCCGGGTCGCGGGCGCTATCTCAGCCGGCCTTTCCGCCAGCCCCCCTGGTGTGTGCGCCGCGAACTCTACTCGTAGACGACGAGCTCGGGCAGCGGCTTCATCCGCAGCACGCGCTCGGGCTTGAGCAGGTTCAGATCCTCGTGGTAGAAGAGCTTGAACCCGTTGTGGAGTCCAGGCGCGCGCTGGGCGAACGCCTTGTACTTGGCGATCTTGACCTCGCGCCCGCCGAAGCCGTCGACGTTGACGGTCACGGCCACGCGCCGGCGTGGCTTGAGCTGGTCCTCGCCCACGATCATGTTCTCCGTGAAGCGGTGCACGACCAGCAGCTTCTGCGGGAGGTTGCCTTTGCGCACGAGCTCGTCGAGCCAGAACGAGACGGCGTTGACCTCGCGGACGTCGACGCTGCCGATCACCGTTCCCGGGATCGCGCCCGGCGTCGCCCACTCGGGGTCGAGCGCCAGCGAGACGTCGGGCTCGCGCAGCCACTTCTCCAGCGACTTGGACTCGGCGAAGAAGCTCGCGTGGCCCGGCTGGATGTCGAGGATGAGGATCGCGCCGATCTTGCGCGCGGCCCGCAGGTAGCGGCGAATGACGCGGTCGGGCTGGACGCCGCGGTAGAGCCCGTCCTCGCCCGGCTCGCGGTGGGCGATCTCGACGATCAGCTCCATCGCCGGGAGCACCTTGCGGCCGGGGGCCGCGTAGGCCTTGGCCTGGTCGAGCAGCTTCTGGCCCGCGTGGTCGGGGCTGCCGATGCCCAGCTCGCCGAGCTCGTCGGCGTCCGGCGCGCCGTAGTAGGCCACGACGAAGCGGTCCGGGAATATGACGCGGCCGCCGCCGGGAAGCTGCGGCGGCGCGGGCGGCTTCTCGGCGTCGGCCTTGCCGTCTGGGTCGCCACCGCCGCCGGCGAGCAGCAGGATCACGCCCATGACGACGATCGCCCCTCCGACGCCGAGCGCCACGAGGCGCCGCTGGCGGATGACCGCGTCTGACGTCACGCGACCATCCTGGCGCAACGGCGCTTGTTGCGCGGCGTCAGGGCTGCCCTGGCCCGTGTCGGGTCACGACCAGACCGCCGGCCGCCGCCGGTGGCTCGAGCGTCCGCAGGCGCCCGTGGAAGGCATAGGCCACGCGCATCGCGTGGGCCTTGGCGGCGGTCGCCCGCTCGCCCGCGAACAGCTCGTCGATCGTCTCGCCCCACAGCCCGAGCCAGCGCTCGAAGTGCCCGGCGCGCAGCGTGACCTTGGTGTTGAGCGCCGCGTGCGGCTCGAAGGCCGAGCGGTTGTAGCTCTTGGCGTCGAGGAGCACGGTCTCCCAGAACGCGGTGATCTCCGGCACGTGCGCCTCGAGGTCGAGCTTGGCGACGTCGGTGAAGATGAAGCCGATGATCTCGTCGGACATCGCCCGGCCGTAGAACGCGCGGACGAGCCGCTCGATGTCCTCGCGGGTCTCGATGTCGGGGAGCGCCATCGCCTCCCAGGGTAGATCCGTCAGGCGGCGGGAGCCAGGCCGCGCCGGCGCAGCAGGGCCTCGGCCGAGGGCGACCGGCCGGTGACCGAGCGCAGCGCGGCCAGCGGCTCGACGACCGCGCCCCGCGCCAGCACCGCCTCGCGCAGCCGCCGTCCCGCCTCGCGGCTGAGCCCGCCCTGCTCGTCGAGCCATTCGAGTGCGGTGGCCTCGAGCGTCGCCGACCACAGGTAGGAGTACAGGGTGCCGTCGTAGCCGCCGTCGAAGATGTGCGCGTAGAACGCCGAGTGGTAGCGCAGGCCGACGGCCTGGAGGGCGAGGCCGTGGCCCTCGACCACCCGCTGCTCGAACCCGTCGACGTCGTCGGCGGGGACCGCGTCGCCCGGAGCGAGTGCGTGCCAGGCCTGGTCGATCAGCGAGCCGGCCGACGCCTGTGTCGAGTGGTAGGCGGCCGTGGCGCGGTCGTGCTCGCCGAGGGCGGTGACCGCCTCGGCGGGCAGCGGCGCCCCGGTCTCGACGTGGCGCGCATAGCGCTCGAGGAGCTCCGGGCGCATGGCCAGCGCCTCGTGGAACTTCGACGGGAACTCGACGACGTCCCACGCGACGTTGGTGCCGGCGATCCGCGGATAGGCGACGTCGGAGAGCAGCTCGTGCAGCGCGTGGCCGAACTCGTGGAAGAGGATGCCCACGTCGAGCGGGGTCATCGTCGCGGGCGTTCCGTCAGCGGGCCGGGTCGCGTTGAGCACCATCAGGACATGTGCGGGCCGACCGAGGATCGGCGCCGGGGACTGGTAGGTGCCCATCCACGCGCCACCGTGCTTGCCGGGCCGGGCGTAGGGATCGAGGAACAGCAGGCCGCGATCGCCGCCGTCCTCGTCGGACACCGACCAGACCAGGACGTCGGGATGGGGTCGCGGGTGGTCGGGCAGCGGCGTGAAGTCCAGCCCGTAGAGGTCGGCGGCCAGCCCGAAGAGCCCGTCCTCGATGACCCGGTCCAGGACGAACCAGTCGCGCAGCGCGGCCTCGTCGATTGCATACTCGGCCCGCCGCTCGCGCGCGGCGTAGTACGGGAAGTCCCAGGGCTGCAGCGGACCCGCGTGCCCGTCGGCCTCGAGCGCCGCGCCGTGGCGCTCTATCTCCGCGCTGACCGCACGGGCACCGGCACCACCGACCGTCGTGTCGAGCTCGATCACCGCGGCGACGTCCGGCGCGGTCTGGTCGTCGATCTCGAACTCGGCGTGGGAGTCGAAGCCCAGCAGCCCGGCGCGCTCGGCTCGCAGCGCCCCGATCTCGCTGACCACGGCACGGTTGTCGTGCGGCCCGCCGCGGCGGCAGCGCGACACCGACGCCCGGTAGACCCGCTCGCGCAGGGCGCGGTCGTGGAGGTCCTCGAGCGCGGGCTGAGCGGCCGGAAGATCGAGCGTCAGCAGGTACCCCTCACCGTCGGCCGCGCGGGCGGCGGCCGCGATCGCCGGCGCCGGCAGGCCGGCGAGCTCGTCGGCGCTCTGCACCGGTACGGCCAGCGCCTCGGTCTCCTCGTGGAGGTTCGCGCGGAAGGTCGCGGTCAGCGCGGCGAGCCGCTCGTTGATCTCGCGCAGCCGTCGCTGGCCGTCCTCGGGCAGGGCGGCGCCGCTGCGCACCCGGTCTCGGTGGTAGCGGTCGAGCACGGCGGTCGCTTCCTCGTCGAGCCCGAGCTCCTCGCGGCGCTGCGCCAGATCGGCGATCCGGGCGAACAGCGGGCCGTCGAGCGCGACGGCGTCGTGGTGGGCCGCCAGCCGCGGGAGCATCTCGGCTTCCAGCGCGCGGAGGTCAGGGGTCGACCGCGTGCCCGAGGCGTCCTCGAACAGCGATTCGGCGAGGTGCAGCCGCTGGCCTGCGCGCTCGAGCGCAAGGATCGTGTCGTCGAAGGTCGGGGGCCAGTTCCCGGCGGCGATCGCCTCGACCTCCGCGCGGTGCTCAGCCATGGCGGCGGCGAGCTCGGGCTCGAGGGCGACGTCGAAGTCCAGGCTCATGGCTCCTGTATAGCGGCGTGCCGGACGCGCGGGTCCATCGCGTCCGTCAGCGCACCGAAGACGATGCTGGTCAGCACGACGAACGCGGCGCCGGCCGTCGAGAGCGCCAGGAGCACCGGGACGTCGGCGTCGCGAACCGAGCCGGCGACCTCGCGCATGAAGCCCGGGACGCTGAACACGCGCTCGACCAGCACCATGTTCAGCAGCATGATGTTGCCTGAAGCGCTCGCGATCCCGAGGGCGGGCAGCGCGGCCACCGGCGCGACGTGGCGCGTGAGGATCCGCCGCCGGCCGACCCCGCGGGCGAGCGCCGCGCCCACGAAGTCCTCGCGCAGCGTCGCGTCGGCGGCCGAGGACATCGCGCGCACCAGCAGGCCGGCCAGCGGCAGGCCGAGGATCAGCCACGGGACGATCAGCGAGCCCAGCCAGCGGCCGATCCCGTCGCCCGGCGACACGTACTCGACGGGAATGCCGACGCCGACATCGATGTCGCCGATCTCGGCGCCGAAGAGCAGGAGCGCGAACAGGCCGACCACGTAGACCGGAGTCGAGATGGCCGCCGCGGCCAGCGTCTCGATGACCCGCGTGCGCACGCTCCGGCGCCGGCTCGCGCAGACCAGGCCGCCCGCCACACCCATGGCCAGCCCGGCCAGCAGCCCGCCGCCGAGCAGCACCGCGTCGACCGGAAGCCCCTCGCGCATCAGCGCGCTGACCGGGCGCTGGCTGCCGGCGTTGGAGCGGTCGAAGTCGAAGTGCAGGAACGCGCGCTCGAGGAAGTGCCCGAGCTGGGAGGGGGCCGACGGCTGCGCCGGGAACAGCGTGGGCCGCAGGACGCGCAGCAGGATCCAGCTGATCGCCGCGACGAGAACGACGACGGCGACGGCGCCGGCGAGGGCCGCCGCGGCGCGCCGGAGCAGCTGGAGATGTCGGCGGCCCGGGCTCATGGGTGGGACCGCAAGCATGAACGCCTGTCCCACCTGCGGTCAGCTCGCTACTTAGGCCTTCCCTCCCGATGAGGGGTGGGAGTGCCGCAACGAGGCGTGCCCGGAGTTCGGCCAGCCGCTGGCGGCCGTCGAGCCCGTTCCCGCGGAGTCGCCCGCGCCCCGGGGAGCGCCTTGACGAAGTCCTCGAGCTGCTGGGTCGTCCAGCACTCGGAGCGCATCGACTCAGTCTCTACGCCACGCTCAGCTAGGTTTGGAGTTCCGTACGTACGACACAGCGGCACTACCGCCTTGCCCCGTGGGCGGGTCTGGCGCGCAATTCCTCCGAACGTCCAGATCTACCGGCTATAGGCGGCACAATTGGACGTTCGCCCATTGCGCTTTGCCCCCGGAAGCGTTCTTGGTATCGAGGCTGGGCTGGGCTGGCAAACCAGCTCAAATGTGTGATATTCGCGGTTCATGTGAACCGCGAGTCCCTCAGCGGATCGGGCGCGTCAGCGCCTTGACGAAGTCCTCGAGCTGCTGGGTGGTCCAGCACTCGTAGGCCTCGCAGTGCTCCTCGTAGGAGGCGATGACGGAGTCGCCGTAGTTCCAGTACAGGCGCGGCTCGGGGTTCAGCCAGAAGGTCCGGCCGGCCTTCGCGGTCACCCGGGCGAAGATGTCGGCGCGCGGATCGCGGCCGTTGGTGCGCGCGTCGCCCAGCACGATGACCGTGGCGCGCGGGTGCAGGTCGTCCTCGACGAGCTCGCGGAACTCAGACCACACGCGGCCGTAGTCGGTGTAGCCGGAGATGTCGGCGACGCCGGCGTCCTTGGCGATCGCCTCGTTGACCTTCTTGAAGTCGCGCTCCTTGTGGAAGACGTCGGTGACCTCGGAGATGCGCTCGATGAAGACGAAGGACCGCATCTTGCGGAACGAGTCGTGCAGGGCGTGCATGACGCTGAGGAAGAACACCGACGCGCTGGTCACGCTCGTCGACACGTCGCAGAGCACGTAGATCTCCGGGCGCCGAGGGCGGACCGGCTTCTCCTTGATGACGACCGGGACGCCCCCGAACTCCAGCGAGGCGCGCATCGTCTTGCGCACGTCGACGGCGGCACGGCGCTTGCGGCCACGCTGCTCGTTGCCCTGGGTCTTGAGGCGGCGCTTGAGCTGGGCGACGACGCGGTGGACCGCGGCGAGGTCCTGCAGCGGGCCTGACGGCAGCGCGCGGTCGATCTCGTTGAGCGGCCGAGACGGCGGCAGCTGCTCGGTGCGCTCGATCTGCGCGCGCTCGAGCTCGCGGCGCAGCTGCGCCTCGAACCTGCGGATCTCTTCGCGCGGCAGGCCGTCGCGGCGCGGGTCCTCGGCCGGCAGCTCGGGCTGCGGCTCGGCGCGCAGGCCGAGCGCACGGCGGATGCGCTGGACGTCGACGCCGATGACGCCCGAGCCCTCGCCCTG
>JBJMLA010000053.1:0-1638 GCA_045805505.1 Solirubrobacteraceae bacterium | reverse complement strand
GTACGCCCGCCGGCGGTCCGACGTGCGCCCCTGGAACGCAGCTCGGCTTCGCGACCGGGCCGGGCGCCACCTACGACCTCGCCGTCGTGAGCTCGTCACTCCCCGGGATGCTCAACCTCGGCGTCGTGTTCACGCCGGCAAGCGCGACCGTTGGGACGCCGGTCTTCCCAGATCAGGAGAACGCGACCATCGGCGCGCCTCGCACGATCGTCGTGACGAACACAGCTGCTGCGGGGACGCCCACACCGGTCCAGATCACGTCGTCGTCGATCGGTGGGCCGAACCGTGACGACTTCCTGCTCACCTACGACGGGTGCAAGGGCGTGACGCTTGCTCCCCAGGGGACGTGCGAGCTTCATTTGCGTTTCGCGCCCAGCGGCGTCGGCGCACGCCACGCCGTGCTCAGTCTCGGCAATGGGCAGGCGCTCACGCTGTCGACGAGCCTCGACGGCAACGGCACGGCTGCCCAGCCGGGCCCGAAGGGTGACACCGGGGCGAGCGGTGCAACCGGGGCCACCGGCCCCGCAGGGCCCTCCGCGCCGGCGGGGCCTGCTGGACCGTCTGGTCCTGCAGGCGCGACCGGTTCGCAGGGGCCCGCCGGACCCCCCGGCCGTAACGCCGTCGTCACCTGCAAGGTCGGTAAGGCGGTGAAGGGCAAGACCAAGGTCACGTGCACGGTCAAGTTCGTGTCGGCCGCACGCAGTGCGGTCACGGCTCGGCTGGTGCGAGGCGGTCACACATTCGCGGTCAGGCGTAGCCACGTCGGCGCAGGACGTGCCCGGTTGACAGTGCGCGGCGGCCGCGCACTACGCCACGGCAGCTACCGACTGGTGCTCGACTTCGGCCCAAGAGGCCGGCTGACCCAGCGCGTCCGTCTCTAACTCGGGAAACGGCTGACGTCTTTAGATTGGGGCCTGTCCCTAATCTAAAGACGCTTGCCCGGCCTCATGCGCAATGATGCGCGCAATGCCCGGCCGCACCCGCATCGAGGAATTCGCCGAGTGGGTTGCCGGGCTCGAGGCCGACTCGATTCCCGAGCGGGTCCGCGAGCGGGCTCGCCTGCAGGCGATGAACACCGTCGCTGCGGGCATTGCCGGGTCCACGTCTCCTGCTGTGGGTCGCCTCCGTGAGGCGACGTCGTACTGGGCCGCGCCTGGTGAGACCGGCGTCATCGGATCCGATGAGGAGTGGGAGCCTGCTGCCGCGGCGTACGCGAACGCCGCCGCCTCGATCGCGCACGACTGGGACGACTACCTGTACATGGGCCACACCGGCCACTCGGCAGTGTGGGCGGCCCGAGCGATCGCCGACGTCACAGGCGCTTCGGGCGATGACGTGCTCGCTGCGCAGATCGCCGCGAACGAGATCGAAGGCCGGCTTGGGGCCGCGCTCTTCCTCGGGCCGCACAACGGTCAGTTCTGGTCGTCCATCCACTGCGCCGGGGCCGCGGCTGCCGCGGCTCGTCTCCGCCGCCTTGACCCGGAACAGACAGCGCAGGCAATCGCGATCGCGCTGTATCAGCCGCCGTTCGGCCTGTGGCCTGGGTTCATGGGCCCCGACACCAAGCTGCTGACCGCGGCCGAGCCGGTTGCGCAGGGAATCCGCGCGGCCATCCTCGCCGCGTCGGGCTTCACCGGT
>JBJMLA010000052.1:0-2224 GCA_045805505.1 Solirubrobacteraceae bacterium | reverse complement strand
GGTGAGGACTTCGGTGACCTGGTCGCCCGCAGCGGGGCACGCGGGTTCATCCCCAAGCACGACATCTCCCGGCCGGCGCTGGAGGCGCTTCTGACTTGACCATCCCGCAGCGGCGGACGCTCACCGCCCTGGCCGCGGCCGCGCTGGCGGCCGGAGTCGCCGACGTGGCCGTCGTGCTCTCGAGCCACCACCGCTCGGACCGCGGGCTGTTCGCTGCGCTGACGCTCGTTCTCGGCTGGTCGTTCGTCGGAACCGGCATCTACGCCTGGGCGCAGCGGCCTCACAGCCGGATGGGTCCGCTGATGGCGGGCGTCGGCCTGGCGTGGTTCATCAATCCGCTCCAGTTCTCCGACTCGAGCTGGCCGTCGATCATCGGCTCGACCTTTGGCGCGATCCCGATCGCGATGCTCGCCCACCTGATGCTTGCCTTCCCGGACGGGCGCCTTCACGACCGCCTCGAGAGACGGGTCGTCGCATGGGGCTACGTCACGGCGACGCTGCTGCCGCTCCTGGCCTCCCTCGTCACCGACACCGCGAACTCGCCCGACTGCCCGGGGTGCCCGCCGAACCCGATCCTCATCAGCGGAACGACGGCCGGCGCCGACGCCATGGCGGCGATCGTCAACGTCTCCGCGCTCAGCGTGATCGTCTTCATCGTCGTGCTCATGCGCCGGCGCTGGAAGAGCTCGTCGCCGGCGCAGCGGCGCGGCCTCGGACCGGTGATCTGGGCAGGCATCCTGACGTTCGCCGGCTTCGCGGTCCTGTTCGGGGCCGAGGTCGCGACTGGCCAGGACGCGGCCGAGGGGACCGTGCGAAGGATCCTGTTCGTCGGCCTGCTCCTGATATTCGCGAGCGTCCCGTTCGCGTTCCTGACCGGCTTCATGCGCATGCGCCTGCAGCGGGCTCACGGCGTCGGCCAGATCGTCGACTGGCTCGCCACGCGCGGCGATCGCTCCCTGCGCGACCTGCTGGCGGAGGCGCTTCGCCATCCCGAGCTCGAGGTCGCGTATTGGCTCCCCGAGCGCGAGCGCTGGGCAGATGCCGAAGGCCGGCCGGTGCAGCTGCCGCCGGAGGGCTCGGGCAAGGTCGCGACGCCGATCGACGCTGACGGAAAGCCGATCGCCGTCGTCATCACCGACGCGGAGCTCGTCGAGGAGCACCTCCTGGTCAAGGCCGTCGGTCCCGCGCTCTCGCTGGCGATGGAGAACGAGCGCCTTGCCGCCGCCCTGCGGGCGCGCGTCGAGGAGCTGCGCGCATCACGGGCGCGCATCGTGCGCGCCGGCGAGGAGGAGCGCCAGCGGCTCGAGCGCGACCTCCACGACGGGGCGCAGCAGCGTCTGGTCGCGCTCGCGCTGAACCTGAAGCTCGCCCGCGTCTCGATGGAGTCCGATCCCCAGGGAGCGCTCGAGCTCGTCGACGATGCGATCGCCGAGCTGATCGAGGCCACGGCCGAGCTGCGTGAGCTCGCGCGCGGCATCCACCCGGCCGTCCTGACCGACCGCGGGCTCGAGGCGGCCGTGACCGCCCTGAGCGCGCGGGCGCCCGTTCCGGTCGAGCTGCTCGCGCTGCCCGAGGAGCGGCTCGCCGCGCCGGTCGAGTCGACCGCGTACTTCGTCGTCGCAGAAGCGCTGACGAACGTCGCGCGCTACGCGCACGCCACGCATGCGGAGGTCGAGATCACGCGTGACGACGGGCTGCTGGTGGTGGAGGTGCGCGACGACGGCGTTGGCGGCGCCGACCCCGCGCAGGGCTCGGGCCTGCGCGGGCTGGCCGACCGCGTCGGCGCGGTCGACGGGCGGATCGACGTCGAGAGCGCCCGCGGCGCCGGGACGACGGTGCGCGTGGAGATCCCATGCGCGCGGTGATCGCCGAGGACTCCGTGCTGCTGCGCGAGGGCCTCGTGCGGCTGCTCACGGACGCCGGGATCGAGGTGGTCGGCCAGGCCGGCGACGCGGAGGACCTCATGCGCAAGACGCGCGCGCACAAGCCGGACGTGGTGATCACCGACATCCGCATGCCTCCCGCGCAGAGCGACGAGGGACTGCGAGCCGCGCAGGTCATCCGCAGCGAGCTGCCGGGCACCGGCGTGCTCGTCCTGTCGCAGTACGTCGACGAGGCATATGCGATCGCGCTTCTCGGAGCGGACGCCACGGGGGTCGGGTATCTGCTGAAGGACCGGGTCAACGATGTGGAGCACTTCATCGGCGCGATTGAGCGGGTGGCC
>JBJMLA010000051.1:0-15759 GCA_045805505.1 Solirubrobacteraceae bacterium | reverse complement strand
CGAGGCCGGCGACGTCGATCTCGTTGTCGAAGTGGCCGATGTTGCCGACGATGGCCTGGTGCTTCATCTTGGCCATGTCGTCGGCCATGATGATGTCCTTGTTGCCCGTGGTCGTGATGAACACGTCGGCGGTCGAGATGACGTCCTCGAGCCGGGCCACCTGGTAGCCCTGCATCGACGCCTGGAGGGCGCAGATCGGGTCGATCTCGGTGACGATGACGCGGGCGCCCTGGGCGCGCAGCGACTCCGCCGAGCCCTTGCCGACGTCGCCGAAGCCGCAGACGACCGCGGTCTTGCCGGCGAGCATCACGTCGGTCGCGCGGAAGATGCCGTCGACCAGCGAGTGGCGGCAGCCGTAGAGGTTGTCGAACTTCGACTTGGTGACCGAGTCGTTGACGTTGATGGCCGGGAAGAGCAGCTCGCCGCGCTGGGCCAGCTCGTAGAGCCGGTGCACGCCGGTGGTGGTCTCCTCGGTCACGCCCTGGATGTTCTTGCCGATCGTGGTCCAGCGCTGCGGGTCCTCGGTCAGCGAGCGCTGCAGGAGCGTCAGGAAGACCTGGAACTCCTCGGACTCGGCCTGGGCCGGATCCGGGACGGCTCCGGCCGCCTCGTACTCGGTGCCCTTGTGGACGAGCATCGTGGCGTCGCCGCCGTCGTCGAGGATCATGTTCGGGCCGCCGTCGAAGTTCAGCAGCGCCTGCTCGGTGCACCACCAGTACTCCTCGAGCGTCTCGCCCTTCCACGCCCAGACCGGCACGCCCTGCGGGTTCTCGACGGTCCCCTCGGGGCCGACGACGACCGCGGCGGCGGCGTGATCCTGGGTCGAGAAGATGTTGCACGAGACCCAGCGGACCTCGGCGCCGAGAGCAACCAGCGTCTCGATCAGCACGGCGGTCTGGATGGTCATGTGCAGGGAGCCCATGATCTTGGCGCCCTTCAGCGGCTGGGACGCGGCGAACTCCTCGCGCGTCTTCATCAGGCCGGGCATCTCGTGCTCGGCGAGGCGGATCTCGTTGCGACCGAACTCGGCGAGCGAGAGGTCGGCGACCTTGAAGTCGAAGGCCGTCGTGGGTTCAGCGGTGGCGCTCATGCGGGGAGGTCTTCCTGTCTAGTTCGTCGTTACAAGGGCGAGCAGGCGCTGGTGCTTGTCCTGCTCCCAGCGCAGCCAGTCGGCGGCGGACGCCACGCCCTCAGGGGCCTGGGCTTCGGCCTCGAACCACGCCTCCACCGCGCTGCGGAGCTCAGGCTCCTCGCGGAGGCGTCGTGCGAAGCCGACGTCGCCCAGCCCGATCTCGAAGCGGCTGAGCAGCTCGCGCAGGGTGCGCAGGCGCTGCAGCTGCTCCGGGCCGAAGAGCCGGTAGCCCGAAGGCGACCGGTCGGGCTCGACGAGCCCGACCCGCTCCACGTACCGCAGCATGCGGGGCGACCAGCCGGTCGTCTCCGCAGCCTCGTTGATGGTCAGGGCGTCCATTCGCCCAAACCTTATCACGGTTGTGTCAAGGTTCGGGGAGGACTACCCCGCGGTCGGGACCTCGTCGGTGGCGATGAGGATCTGGCGCCGGCCTCCGTGGGTGGACTCGTAGAGCCGCACCATCGCGCGCAGCGTCGGGTCGGCGCCCGTCAGGCGGTCGAGCACCTGGTCCTCGGTCATGCCGTCGTAGTGGTCCCACGGCGCCGCCACCTCGATCGTCGCTCCGGGCCCCGGTCCGCCGGCCTCCTGCTCGGCCATGTGCTCGGCCTGGCGGATCTGGCCGGCCTGGCCCTTGGTGGGCTCCTGCCGGACGGCGCGGCGAGCGGCCTTCGGGCTGGCCGCGGGGGCCTTCTTGGCCCGCGCGCGCTTCGGCGGCGTGGGCCGCGGAGCGGTCTGGGGCGCCTCGGCGGCCGGCGTGGGCGCCGGCGCCTCCTGCGCGGGCGACGCGGTGGCCTCGTCGTCGTCGGAGTGGCGCAGCTCCAGCAGCTTGCCGAGCACGAAGCGGCTCGGGCGGGTGGCCAGGTCGATGGCGCGGAGGGGGAGCTTGAGAAGAGCGGGCATGCCTTCGGGCATTCCCGCAGCGGACCCGCCCTACGCGGCCTTCGTCAGCGCTCGGCGAGCCGGTTCTTGAGGTCGACGAGGATGTCGACCGGCGTCGGGTCGACCCCGCGCAGCACCGCGAGGTAGAGCGAGACGAGGTCGCCCAGCAGCACCAGCGACAGGACGCGCTCGACCGACGCGCGGCCCTCGGTGGACAGGCGGGCGGTGACGTGGGCGTCCGGGGCGATGAGCTCCTCGGTCAGCTCGAAGCGGCGGGCGACGCGCGGATGCTGATCGGCGTCCTCGAGGAAGATCGCCGAGAACTTCCCCAGCCCCGGTGAGCCGTCCCAGCCGCAGACCTCGTTGTGGTCCATCTCGGGCAGCTCGTGGGAGAACGCCGGCAGCTTGGCGTTCTCGTTGATCTGGGTCTTCCAGCGGTAGGCGATCGGCTCGGTGATGCCGGCGCCGTAGATCACCGGGATCGTCCCGTGCAGGTTCATCGCCAGCTGCTTGGCGCGGCTGTCGGTCGCCGCGTCGGGCCCCCACTCGATGACGCACGTCTCGAGCCGCTCGGCCGCCACGTCGATCTCGGACTTCATCCGCGGCCCGGCGCCGCACAGCGCCGCGACCTCCATGACCGCGACGAACATGTAGGCGACCGCGGCGCGCGGCTGGAAGCCGCCGGCCACCGGGATGACCGGCACGCCGTCGGCGCGGGCCTGCTCGGCCAGCCGGCCGCCCGTGGTGACCACCACGCGCTTGGCGCCCAGCGCGCCCGCGGCCTCGTAGGCGGCCAGCGTCTCCTCGGTGTCGCCGGAGTAGGAGGCACACAGCACGGTGGTGTCGGGCGTTGTCCACGCCGGGACGCCGTAGGCCCGGGCCGAGAGGATCGGCCGTGAGGCGGTGTCGCCCAGCGCGGCACGCGCCAGCGCTCCGCCGATCGCCGAGCCGCCCATGCCGGCGACGACCAGGCCACCCGGGCTGTCCCACGCCTTGAGGTTGGCCGACTCCACCTTCCACAGCGCGTCGCGCAGGTGCTCGGGGATGGCGAGGATGTCCTCGAGCAGGTCGCTGGTGTCGACCTCCGAGATGCCCTCGCGGTTCAGGCGGTTTCCCTGCGCGACTTCGCTCACCGCGGGGATTCTCCACCATCGCCCCCGCGGGCGTCCCTCCGGGCTAGAAGCGGATGGCTCCGTCGGCGACCGCGGTATGCGGGAAGACCTTGATCCCGTTGGTCAGGACGTTGCCCGTGCCGATGGTGACGCCCTCGCCGATGACCGCCCCGCCGGCGACGACGGTGCCGTCGCCGATCGACGTCCCGCCGGCGACGATGCAGTCCTCGAGCTCGCAGCCCGCGCCGATCGACGTGCCGGCCAGGACGACCGCGCGCTCGACGCGCGCGCCCGCGCCGATGCTGACGCCGTCACCGAGCACCACCGTGGATCCGACGTGGGCGTCCTCGGCGATCACGCAGCCGGCGCCGATGCGCTCCACCGCGGCCGTCTCGACGAAGCCCTCGAGGATGTCCGACGACGCCTTGAGGTAGGTCTGGGGCGTCCCGATGTCCAGCCAGTAGGCCTTCTGGTGCGGGAACGCGTAGAGGCCGTTGCCGACCAGTCGCGGCCAGACCTCGCGCTCGATGGAGACGTTCTGGCCGGGCTCGATCATGTCCAGCACGCTGCGCTCGAGCACGTAGGCGCCGGCCGAGATCAGGTTCGTGTCGATCTGGTCGGCGCTGGGCTTCTCGAGGAACCCCTTGACGGCGTTGTCGTCGTGCGTGCGGACCAGGCCGTAGGCGCTCGGATCGGCGACCGGGACGAGCGCCAGCGTGCCGACGGCCCCCGTCGCCTCGTGCTGGGCGATCTGCGCCGTCAGGTCCATGTCGGTGAGCACGTCGCCGTTGAGCATCAGGAAGCGGTCGGCGAGGAACTCCTCGGCGTACTTCAGGGCGCCAGCGGTGCCGCGCGGCTCGGGCTCCTCGACGAAGCGCAGCCGTACCCCGTAGGCCGAGCCGTCGCCGAGCGCCTCGCGCACGGCGTCGGCCTTGAACCCGCACGACATGATCACGTCGTCGACGCCGTGGCGGCGGACCCACTCGAGCATGTAGGCCATGAACGGCCGGTCGACGAGCGGCACGACCGGCTTGGGCATGTTCGACGTCAGCGGGCGCAGGCGCGTCCCCTCGCCCCCGACGAGGATGACCGCCTGCATCAGACCGTCCGCCGCTCGGGTCCCGCGTAGTCCTCGCCCGGAGCGGCGATCGGCGTGCGCCCGATCCCCTCGTAGGCCAGCCCCGCGGCGGCGACCGCGGCGGCGTCGAGCGCGTTGCGCCCGTCGACCACCAGCGTCCCCGACATCGTCTCGGCCACCGCGGCCCAGTCGAGCCCCATGAACTCGTCCCACTCGGTGACCAGGACCACCGCGTCCGCGCCGGCGACGCAGTCCATCGCGTCGGTCGCGAAGCGCACGCCGCCGATCAGCTCGCGCGCCTCGTCCTCGGAGATCGGGTCATAGACGGCGACGTCGGCGCCCGCGGCCTGCAGGCGCGCGGAGAGCACCAGCGAGCTGGCCTCGCGCATGTCGTCGGTGTTGGGCTTGAAGGCCAGGCCGAGCAGCGCGATCTTCCTGCCGATCAGCTCGCCGAGATGCTTGTTGAGCTTGCCGATCACGCGGCGCTTCTGCAGCTCGTTGACCTCGATGACCGCGTTGAGCAGCTGGAAGTGATAGCCCGAGTTGCCCGCCAGCTGCTTGAGGGCGCTGACGTCCTTCGGGAAACAGCTCCCGCCGAAGCCGATCCCGGCCTGCAGGAACTTCGGGCCGATGCGGTCGTCGAGGCCCATGCCCTTGGCGACCTCGGTGACGTCGGCGCCGGTCTCCTCGCAGACGTTGGCGATCTCGTTGATGAACGAGATCTTGGTGGCCAGGAAGGCGTTGGAGGCGAGCTTGACCATCTCGGCCGACGCGATGTCGGTGCGGACCAGCGGTGCGTCGAGCGGCGCGTAGAGCTCGGCGACCGCGTCACCCGCCCAGTCGCCGTCGTCGCCGACGACGACCCGGTCGGGGTTGAGGAAGTCCGTGACGGCGGAGCCCTCCTTGAGGAACTCCGGACATGAGACGTAGCGGAAGCCCTCCTTGCCGGTCTCGACGAAGCGCCGCTTGATGTTCTCCCCGGTGCCGACGGGCACCGTCGACTTCATGACCAGGGCGTGGCGGTCGGTCGGCGGCATCGACTCGACGACGGAGTAGACGGCCGACAGGTCGGCGTCGCCCGAGTACAGCGGCGGCGTGCCGACGGCGACGAACAGCAGGCGCGCGTGCTCGAGCGCCTCGCTGATGTCGGTGGAGAAGTGCATCCGCTCGGCGTTCTTGGCCACGAGCTCGGCCAGGCCGGGCTCGTAGATCGGGATCTCGCCACGGCGCAGGCCCTCGATCTTGGCCGCGTCGATGTCGATGCAGTAGACGTCGGAGCCGAGCTCCGCGAAGCCCGCAGCGGTCACGAGCCCCACGTAGCCGGTCCCGATCACGCCGATCGGTTCACGTTCTGAGCTCATGGAGGCGCGGGAGGTTAGCTCTCAGCCCCGCGCGCCGACGCGGCGCAGCGAGGTGGCGATGTCGAGCATCTGCGCGTTGGTGAGGGTCTGCGACAGGGTGTTGGAGACCCAGTAGACGGCCGACGGTGTGCGCAGGGCGACGACGCGCAGGCGTTTGCCGTCGTAGAACAGCTCGTACTTCTGGCCGCCCAGCTCGCGGGTCTCGGACGGGTCGTCGAGGATCGGCGGGTGCTGCCAGGTCGTGCCCTGGATCCCGTAGTACTGGCCGAGATCGACCCCGGCGTCGACGACGATGCGGTAGGCCTGAAAGCGCTCGCCCTTGCGGTCGCGCACGTCATAGAGGCGCGGCGGGTCCTCGTCGTAGCCGCCGGTCTCGAGCCGGTGACCGGGGTAGTAGACGGGGAAGCCCGCGCGCTTGCGCAGCCCGGTGACGCGGCTCAGCCCGCCCGCCCAGTCGGCGATCATCCCCGCGGCCAGCCGGCCGACCCGGAAGTGCTCGCGCGGCTTGTGGCCGCCGCTGCCGGTGTCGCGCCGGGCCTTGGGGTCGAGGAACTCGCTGCGGGTCAGCTCGAGGTTCTCGGGCGTCACGTCGACGTAGGACAGCGTCGTGTCGCCGGCGATGTCGCCGCGGAACTTGACCTCGCGGACCGGGTGCGACGCGGACTGGAAGGCCAGCTTGAGCAGGCGCAGGGTCGCGGTGCGGTCGCGGATGTCGGTCTGGGTGTAGCGGGCGAAGATGCGCAGCAGGGCCTTGCGCGACTTGAACAGCTGGCCCAGCCCGAACTGGTCCTTGGCCGCGCGGAGGAACTCCTGCTGGCGCGAGGCGCGCACGAAGTCGGTGTCGAGGTGGCGGAACCGCACCCAGTCGAGCGCGTCGGAGCCGCAGAGCTTCTGATAGCCCGGCTGGATGTCGATCGTCGCGTAATTGGAGTCCGAGGCGAACGGCGGGTTGTTGTCGTTGAAGTAGCGCCGGTCGATGTCGAGATAGACGCAGCCCAGCCGGTCGACCGCCTCCCGGAAGCCGCCGAAGTTCACGTTGATCACGTGGTTGATGGGGAAGTGAAAGAGCGACTTGATCGTCTCGACGGTCTTGTTGGGGCCGCCGGCCGAGTAGGCCTCGTTGATCTTGGCCCGGCCGTAGCCCGGGATGTCGACCATCAGGTCGCGCGGGATCGAGAGGACCGCCGTGGCCTCCTTGGACGGGTCCAGGCGGATCAGCAGGATCGTGTCGGAGCGCGCCGCGCTCTTGTCGTGGCGATCGGCGTAGCGGCGGTCCGAGCCGAGGATGAGGATCGTCTGCGGCTTGCCGGCGTCGACGTCGTCGAGGAAGCGCTCGGCGTCGGGGATCTTCGCGCCCTGGCGGATGATCGCGACGTCATCGGAGATCTCCAGCAGCGTCGCCGTCGACGTCGCCGCCGCGGTGAGGATCGTGATCATCAGCGCGCCCAGCGCGAAGCGCCTGTGCACGCGTCAGGAGAAGTCGCTGGTGAGCGTGGCGGCGATCTCGAGGATCTGCGTGTTCGACAGCGCGTTGGAGAGCGTGTTCGACACCCAGTAGACGGCGTTGCCGTGACGCCAGGAGACCAGGTGGATGTGTGAGCCGTCGCGGTAGACGCCGAGCTTGCGGCCGTGGCGCTCGATCACCTTGTGCTCGGCCTGGAGGATCGGCGGCGTCGGCCAGTTGGTTCCCTGGACGCCCCAGTACTGGCCCTCGACGACGTTGTGGGAGAGGACGAGCCGGTAGGCCTTGCGGAACTTCGCGGCGCGGTCGGCGACCTTGTAGACGCGGACGGCGGGATCGGCGTAGCGGCTCGACGTCGTCACGTACTTCGGGAAGTAGATGTCGAAGCCGAGCTTGCTGTCGACGACCGTCTGGGCGAGCAGGTCCTGGCCCGCGCGCAGGTAGTTGGTCAGCCCGGGCACCTCCGCGGGGCTGGTCGACGGCTTCTGCGGCTTCTCGGGCTTGTCGCCGTCGGACTCGGGCGTCAGCTGGACGTCCCCGTCGTCCTTGGCGGCCGGATCCTTCTCGCTCGGGTGCAGGAACTCCGCGACGGTCTTGTCGATGTCGCTCTTGCTGGCGGTGACGTAGGTCTCGTCGTAGCTGGCCGGGAACTGGATCTGGCGCACCGGGTGACCGGCGGAGAACAGCGCGAGCTTGAGCACGCTGAGGACCTGGCCGGTGTCCTCGAGGCCCTTGTCGGCCTGCGTGTTGTCGGCGAAGATGTCGATGAGCTTCTCGCGCTTGCCGATCAGGCTCGACGCGTTGAGCTGGTCCTTGGCCTGGCGCAGGAACGACTGCTGGCGCGCCGCGCGGACGATGTCGGAGTCCAGGTGGCGGTAGCGCACGTAGTTGAGCGCGTCGGTGCCGCAGAGCTTCTGGTAGCCCGGATCGATGTCGATCTCGGCGTAGCGCTCGCTGAGCGGCAGGCCCTCGTTGGAGTGGTAGTAGCGGCGGTCGACGTCGACGTAGACGCAGCCGATCGCGTTGATGACCGCGCGGAACCCGCCGAAGTTGATGTTGATGATGTGGTTGATGTCGAGGCCGGTGAGGGCCTTGATCGTCTTGACCGTGAGCGTCGGGCCGCCGTAGGCGTAGGAGGCGTTGAGCTTGTCGGTGCCGTAGCCGGGGATCTCGACCTTGAGGTCGCGCGGCAGCGAGAGGACGCTCGTGGCCGCGGCGTCGGGATCGAGCCGCACCAGCATCATCGTGTCCGAGCGCGCGGGGACGTCCTTGCGCAGCGCGGGGTTGTTCTCCTTGATCTCGTCGAACCGCCGGTCCGAGCCGAGGATCAGGAAGGTCTGGGGCTGGCCGGCCTCGGCGCGCGTGACCGAGTCCTGGGAGATCCCCTCGCCGTTGCGGTTGATCTTGTCGACGATGTCGGAGACCTTCAGCAGCGCCGCCGTGGCCACGGCGGCCGTCGTCAGGACGAGGATGATCAGACCGCCGAGTGCGCCGCGCAGCAGCATGCTGCGCCCCGGGCTCGGGATGCGGTCGGCCTTCGGCGTCCGGTTGAGCAGGCTCAAGCCAGCCCGCCCTCGAGCGCCCGCAGGCCGCCGTCGCCGTGCTCGGCGGCCAGGAAGGCGGGCAGCGCGCGCACGAACCGGCCGAGGGCCTGGCGGTAGGAGACGAGCGACGAGATCGAGACCCACTCGCTCGGCCCGTGATGGCCGCCGCCGATCGGACCGAACTCGACGGCCGGGACCCCGGCGTCGAGGAACGCCACCGCGTCGGAGGCGCCGTCGCGGCCGACGCTCAGCGGGTCGCCGTCGATCGAGCCGGCCAGCGCGTCGCGCAGCGCGCGGACGTAGAGGTTGCGGCGCGAGACGATGGCGGGCGCGCGGATGAAGGTCTTGATGATCCGCGTGTCGGCGATCTCGCGGATCTGCGCGAGGATCGCTCCCGGGTCCTGGTTGGGCAGGAAGCGGATGTCGACGTCCATGCAGCAGGAGTCGGGCACCTTGTTGAACGCGTCGCCGCCGACGATCCGGGCGAGGTTGATCGACGGGCGGTCGAACAGGTCGGAGGACTCGCGGCTGAACGGCAGGGTCTCGATGCGCCGGAACGCGTCGTGGGCCTTGAGGATCGCGTTGTCGCCGAGCCAAGGCGTCGAGCCGTGCGCGGCCGTGCCGACGACCTCAATGCGCAGGGCCAGGACGCCCTTGGCCTGGACGCCGATGTGCAGGTCGGTCGGCTCGCCGGTGATGGCGAAGTCGCCGCGCAGGCCGCCGGCGATCAGCGCGTCGATCGAGCGGTCGTCGACGTCGTCTGACTCCTCGTCGGGGACGCAGACGAAGCGGACGCGGACCTCGTCCTGGGCGGCGGCGTCGACGGTGGCGAGCATCATCGCCGCCAGCGCGCCCTTCATGTCGTAGGCGCCGCGGCCGATCAGCCGGTCGCCCTCGACGCGCGGCTCGAACTGCTCGGGAAAGGCCGGTACGACGTCGACGTGGCCGTGCAGGACGACCGTCGGCGCGTCCGCCGCCTTGGCCCCGACCTCGGCGATGATCACCGGCAGGCCGTGGTGATCGTGGTCGCGCGCCTCGATCTCCCGCGAGCCGAGCCAGCCGCGCACGAACCCGGCGGCGGCCTGAAGCTCGTCCGCCTTGGAGGTGTCGTAGCGCATCAGGCGCTCGGCGAGAGCCCGCTCGTCCATCGTGCCTAGGGTAACGGCGTGACCACTCGGAGCCGCCTGGCCTGCGCCCTGATCGCCTTCCCGGCGGGCTGGGCGGTGCGCGAGGCCGCCGGCGGCGCGGCGGGCGGCGTGATCGTCCTGGGCCTCATCGGCCTGTGCGCCTGGGGCCTGCCGCGGCGGACGGCGGCGACCGTCGTGGTCGCCGGGATCCTGTGCTTCGTCGCGGTCCACCTGGTGGCGGCGGTCACCAGCATCTACGTCGGGCTGGCAACGGGCGCGTTGCTCTTCGCAGTAGCTTGCGGCCGATGCCTCGGATCGTTCTCTTCGGCGCCAGCGGCTACACCGGCGACCTGACCGCGCGGGCCCTGGTCGGGCGCGGGTTGCGGCCCCTCCTGGCCGGGCGCAACCAGGACCGGCTGACCGCGCTGGCCGGTGAGCTCGGCGGCCTCGAGACGCAGGTCGCCGACGTCGCGCGGCCCGATTCGGTCCGGGCGCTGGTGCAGCGCGGCGACGTCCTGGTCAGCACCGTCGGGCCGTTCGCCCGCTGGGGTCGCCCGGCCCTGGATGCGGCGATCGGCGGCGGCGCGCACTACATCGACTCGACGGGCGAGACGCCGTTCATCCGTGAGGTCTTCGAGCACTTCGGCCCCGGCGCGCAGGCGGCGGGCGTGGGCCTGCTGACCGCGATGGGCTACGACTGGGTCCCGGGCAACCTCGCGGGCGCGCTCGCCCTGCGCGACGCCGGCCCGGGCGCCACCCGCGTCGACATCGGCTACTTCACCCGCGGCGCGATGTCGGCCGACGGGATGAGCGGCGGGACGCGCGCATCGGCCGCCGGCGTGATGCTCGAGCCCTCGTTCGCCTTCCGCGGCGGGCGCCTGGCCACCGTGCGCGGTGGCGCGAGCGTGCGCTCGTTTGCGGTCGGCGGCAAGCAGCGCCAGGCCCTGTCCGCCGGCAGCACCGAGCACTTCGCGCTGCCGCGCGTCCACGACGGGCTGCGCGACGTCGAGGTCTACCTGGGGTGGTTCGGGCCGGCGACGCGGGCGATGCAGGGGCTGGCGCTCGGGCTCACCGCCATCACCAAGATCCCGGGCGCCAAGGGCGGGCTGTCCTCGCTCGTCGGCCGCGCGGTCAAGGGCTCGACGGGCGGACCGGGAGCCGAGGCGCGCGCCGGTACCGGGTCCGTGGTGGTCGCGGAGGCCAAGGACCCGTCGGGAACGGTGCTGGCCTCCGCCCGCGTCGAGGGCGTCAACGGCTATGACTTCACGGCCGGCATGCTGGCCTGGGCCGCCGAGGCGGCGGCGGGCGGCGGCCTGCAGGGCACCGGCGCGCTGGGCCCCGTCGACGGCTTCGGGCTCGACGCGCTGGAGCGCGGCGCCGCCGAGGCCGGCATCTCACGCGTCGCATGAGGCGCGGGCTGCTCGTCATCGTCGCGCTGCTCGCCGGCTGCGGCGGCGGCGGCGGGAGCGATCCCGGCGGCGGGACCGTCCCCGAGGTCACGCTGGCGCTCGACTTCACGCCCAACGCCGTGCACGCGCCGATCTACGCGGCGGTCCGCAACGGCCTTGACCGCGACCACGGCGTCCGGCTGAAGATCCGCGCGCCCGGCGCGTCGCCCGACTCGCTCAAGGACGTGCTGTCGGGCGCGGCCGACCTGGGGATCCTCGACATCCACGACCTGGGCCTGGCGGTGACGAAGGGCAAGGACGTCGTGGCGGTGGCCGCGCTGGTGCAGCGGCCGCTGGCGGCGATCGTCACCACGGCCGACGTGACGCGCCCTCGCGACCTGGAGGGCCGGACGGTCGGGGTGTCGGGGCTCCCGTCGGACCCGGCGGTGCTCGACGCGGTGATGCGCGACGACGGCGGCGACATCGGCAAGGTCAAGCAGGTGACGATCGGCTTCACCGCGGTGCAGTCGCTGATCTCCGGGCGCATCGACGCCGTCCCGGTCTTCTGGAACGCCGAAGGCGTGGCGCTGCGTCAGCGCGGCGTGAAGATCAACGAGTTCCGCGTCGACGACTACGGCGCTCCGCGCTACCCGGAGGTGGTGCTCGTCACCCGGCGCGAGACGCTCGAGCGCCGCGGCGACGACGTCCGCGCCGTCGTGGCCGCGCTCGCCGACGGCATCGCCGAGGTGCGGCGTGACCCGGCGGCGGCGGTCACCGACATCGCCGAGGCCAGTGGCTCGCCAGAGGCGCTCGTGCGCGCGCAGCTCGAGGCGGTCTCCCCCATCCTCGGCACGCGACTCGACCGCGACGTGCTGGCCGCCTGGGCCGACTGGGACGTCGAGTTCGGGATCCTGCCGACGCGGCCGGATCTCGACCGCGCGTTCGCGCTCGCCGGCGGCTGACGCCGGCGGTTCAGACGGGTTCGGGCTCCGGGTCGGCGTGTTTGCGCACGACCCGGTAGGTCCACCACAGCCCGAGCGCGAAGAGCGGGATGCCCATGGCCGTGCGGGCGATGCCCAGCGCGGCGACGGCGCCCGCGAGGTAGAGCGGCAGCTGCACGGCCAGGCGCACGAGGAACAGCGCGACCCACAGCCAGCTTGCGCCGGTGTAGGCCCGCATCCGCTCGGGATGGGTGCGCCACTCGTGCTCGCCCTGCAGCTGCGAGGCGATCACGCCGACCAGCGGCCAGCGCACCAGGATCGAGATCAGGAACGCCGCGGCGTAGGCGACGTTGAGCAGCAGGCCCGGAAGGTAGAAGTTCTCCGCCTTGCCGGTCTTGGTGGCCAGGACCGCGGCGAAGACCACGCCGAAGATGCCCGACAGGGCGTACTGCGGGGACTCGCGGGCGATGAGCCGCCCGATGGCCATCAGCACCGCGAGAGCGACCGCGACGCCGGCCGAGATCTTCGTGTCCGAGCCCGAGATGATGTAGGCCAGCACGAACGCCAGACCCGGGACGGAGGTCTCGACCATCCCGCGGACTCCGCCGACGGCGTCGGCGATGGTGGTCGATGGACCGCTCACGAGGGGTCAGCGTAAGGCGCGGGAGCGGCTCACAGCCCGTTGAGCTGCCTGACCGCTCCCACGACGTCGCCGCTGAGCACCTCGTCGACGGCGATCAGGGTCGGCAGCTTGCCGCGGATGGCGGCGCACTGCGTGGCGCGCGAGACGATGACGTCCTTGGCGTTGACCCGCGCCCCGGCCTCCGGGTTCGCCCCGAACGGCGGCGACCAGTGGTTCATCAGGAACAGCGTGCCGGGCGCGACGCCGCGGTTGCCGACGCAGGACTCCAGCTGGCGGGCCGGGTCGGTCAGGACGGTCTCGTCGGGCCAGCTGTACGGCGTCTCCTGCACGATCCCCGTGTAGGCGGGGTGGTACCACGGCGCAGCGCCGGTGACGTCGCTCTCGGCGGTCATCACGACCTGCTGGTGCTTGGCGGCCATCTGGCGCAGCGTGGGCCACGGCCCGGTCGCGCCGCGGTAGAGGTAGTGCTTGAGCGGGCTCTTCTCGACGGCCTTGACGAAGTCGGCCGCGGACGTGTGGTCCTCGTTGACGAACATCACGACGTCGCCGGGGTGGGTCTCGAGGAACGCCGCGATCTGGGCGAGCACGGGCGTCAGCGGGATCTGGCCGTTGGACGGGCTGCACGCGATGTGGCAGAGGTAGACCTTCGTGCCGATCAGGTAGGTGTCGATCAGGAAGCCCCGGATCCCCATCTTCAGCTGCGCCGGGATGCCGATCTGCTGGTTGGGCACGTTGAAGTGCGACGTCGCCGAGGACATCGAGTTGTGCGTGCCGGCGAGCACCACCTGGTCGAAGGCCCGATCGCACAGCGCTGCCGCGCCGTTGCAGGTCTTGATGGGCTTGGGCTTCGGCTTGGCGGCGGCGGCAGGGCCCGCAAGGGCGAGCGCGGCCACTAGGCCGCCGAGGGCGGTCAGGCGAGCGGGGGACACGCGCGGCAGTATGGGCGCGGTCGCGCCGCGCGCCAATGGGCTATTCGGCCAGTGTCGCCCTGGGGACGCTCGTCAGTCGCCGGCGTACCAGACCCGCGGGGGGCCGCCGTCCACGCTCACGACGCCGGCGACGGCGCGACCGGCTCTGCCGGCGGCGAACTGTCCCGTGCCACCGCGCGGGACGCGCTCGAAGGACCATCGGCCGCCGGCGCGGCGCGTGCAGATCCGGTCGCGCTCGCCGATGCGGGAACCCATGACGGTGAGGTCGCCGGAGGCATCGAACCCCGTCTCGCCCCAGGTCGGGCACGGGATGCCGAACACCGCTCCCGGGCGCCCGCCCACGTCAAGCCGCCCTGTGTCCGACGGCCCCAGCTGCTTGGTCCAGATCGCGCCGGTAACGTCGCCGGGGCCGGCGAGCGGGATCGGGATCCCCGCGGTCTCCGTGGCCAGCTGGACCGGCTGACCAAACGCGCCACCCGGTGGTCTGACGCTCATCGCCGAGCCCTGACGGCCCAACAGCCAGGTGGCGACCGCCCTCCCCCCGCGGCCGGCGGCCACGGCCAGGAAGGCACCGCAGCGCGCCCCGGGGATCGTTGCCGGCGCCCCGAAGGGCCGCCGCGCGTCACCCGTGACGTAGCGGACCTCCGTCCCGTCGGCGCCGCCGCACCACGCGACGACCGCGTCGTGCGCAGCTCCGATGGCCACACGGGCGCCGGGGTACCCAGCGGTTCGCTCGATCTCCTGGTGACGGCGCCCCGGCCGGCCCGCCCGCCAGCGCGTGACCGAGACGGCTCCGCCGGCGGAGCGGTAGACGGTCAGCCCGACGCCGGTGCTGCCGACCGCCACGTGCGGATCGGTCGCCTGGTGCGGCCCGACGACGAGGAGCCCGCCGAAGCGACCGTCGCGGGCGGCGAGCGCCGCGACCGGCACCGGCGAGGCCCCGCTCGCGTCGCCGGCGTCGGGCACCAGCTCGGTCCAGGCGGCCACCGTGCTGCGGTCCGCCAGCGGCCGCAGCGCGAGCAGCAGCTCCATGCGCCGGCTGATGACCTGGCGTCGGGGCAGCCGCGAGCGAACCGTGCCGCGCAGCACCTGCAGCGGCGCCGCCTGGCGCACGTTGTAGCCCTGCCCGACGACCTCGTAGGCGCCGCTGGCCGCGAGCGCCACGTCACCGGACTCGCCCAGCGCCAGCTCGGCCGTCTGCCACCCCTCCGCGGTCACGGCGCGCGGCTTGGTCCACGCCGCGCCGGCGGAGGCCGGGCAGGCGAGCACCAGCAGCAAGGTCAGGGCACTCCGAACGGTCATCGGAGCGCAAACGGGCGAGCGCCCGCGGAGTTGCTGGCGCCACGCGCCAGCTCGACGCCGCGAACGTCCATTCTGCCTGCCTATGGGCAGGTGAACCGGACGTTCGGTCTGTCGAGCGCCGCTAGTGGCCGGCGGCGTCGCCGCCGGCGATGCGCAGGAACGCCTCGGCGCGGCGCTTGTCGCGCGCGGCGACGCGGTAGCCCTCGCTGCCCTCGTCGCAGGACTCGAGCTCCTGCTCGGCCCGCTTGAGCTTCTCCTGCTGCTCGGCGGTGTCGATCTTCGAGGCCTCGACGGCCTCCTCGACGAGCAGCAGCACGCCGTCCTCGGAGACCTGCACGTACCCCTCGCCCTGGGCGTAGGAGACGTAGTCGTTCTCGGACTTGTAGAGGCGCAGCTCGGTCGGGTCGAGCATGCCCAGCAGCGGCTGGTGATGGGCCAGGATGCCGATCGAGCCCACGGTCGTGCGGGTCGAGACCATCTCGACCTCGTCCGCGAACACCTGGCCCTCGGGGGTGAGGACCTCGACCTTGAAGGACTCGTGGGCCACGGGGACCTAGGAGCCCTTGTTGGCCGCTTCGAGGACGTCGTCGATCGAGCCCTTGAGCAGGAACGCGCCCTCGGGGACGTCGTCGTGCTTGCCCTCGAGGATCTCCTTGAACGAGCGGACCGTCTCGTCGATCGGCACGTACTGGCCGTCGGTGCCGGTGAACTGCTCGGCCACGTGGAAGGGCTGCGAGAGGAAGCGCTCGACCTTGCGCGCGCGCTGGACGGTGATCTTGTCCTCGTCGGAGAGCTCGTCGATGCCGAGGATGGCGATGATGTCCTGGAGCTCCTTGTAGCGCTGCAGGACCTCCTTGACCT
>JBJMLA010000050.1:0-5001 GCA_045805505.1 Solirubrobacteraceae bacterium | reverse complement strand
CCACCTCGAGCGCCTGCTCGCCGTAGTCGGGCTGGGAGACGAGCAGCTCGTCGATGTTGACGCCGATGCGCTGCGCGTAGAGCGGGTCCATCGCATGCTCGGCGTCGATGAAGGCGCAGACGCCACCGAGCTTCTGGCACTCCGCGATCACGTGGTACATGAGCGTCGTCTTGCCGGAGGACTCCGGGCCGAAGACCTCGACGATGCGCCCGCGCGGGACGCCGCCGATGCCCAGCGCGAGGTCGAGCGACAGCGCGCCCGTCGGGATCGCGTTGACCTTGACCTGGGCGCCCTCGTCGCCCATCCGCATGACCGTGCCCTTGCCGAACTGGCGCTCGATCTGCGTCAACGCGCCCTGGAGGGCGGCGTCGCGGGCCTTTGCGGCCTTGTCGTCTACGGGCGTGGGCATGGGAGAAGCTCCTGGGTCTCGAGGCAGTTCGAAAATGGACGGTACGGCGGGGTTCGGACGGAACGAAGACGAACGTACGTGCGCCAATGCGCCGGGTGTCGAACGAACTGCGACAAGCTTGCAACAGGCCTCGGACGTCGGGTACCGTTCCTGTCGTGCTGAGCACCGCTCGACAGCACCCGACATCCTTCGTCGCCGGCTGAGCCTGCCGCGCTCGCGCTGCCCTTCCGCAGTGCGTACCGCGGCCCTTCTCCGCTCACCCATCCTCAGCACGAAGGACCTCTCTTGAACCTGGACGACCTCGGCTGGGACGAGCGCTGGGCCACCGCCCTCGCCGCGCTCCCGGCCCCCGAAGGACTCACCCCCGCTCGCGTCACCGCGGTCCACCGTGGCTTCGTCGAGCTCAACACCGATGACGAGAAGCTCCCCGTGGCGGGAGCCGTCGACGACCAGCCCGTGGTCGGCGACTGGGTCGGCGTCCGCGACGGCGCGGTGCGCGCGATCCTGCCCCGCAGGACGACCCTGGCCCGCGAGGACTCCACGCTGGTCGCCAACGCCGACCTGGCGATCATCGTCAGCTCGCTCAACGCCGACCTCAACCTCCGCCGGCTCGAGCGGTTCGCCGCCCTCGCGCGCGGCGGCGGCATCGAGCCGCTCGTCGCGCTGAGCAAGGGCGACCTGCACGACGACCCCGCGGCCGCCACCGAGGAGGTGGTGGAGCGGCTCGGAGGGCTCGACGTGCTCGTGTTCAGCGCCCAGGACGACTGGGGCGTGCAGGCCATCCGCGCCCGCATGCGCCCGCGCTCCACGTCGGTGCTCATCGGCATGTCGGGCGTCGGCAAGTCGACGCTGGTCAACCTGCTGCTGGGCAGCGAGGTCCAGCGCACGCTCGGTCTGCGCGACGACGACCGCGGCCAGCACGCGACGACCCACCGCGAGCTGTTCGTCCTCGACGACGGAGCGCTGCTCATCGACACGCCCGGTGTCCGCAGCCCCGCGCTGGCCGACGCCGAGGGCGTCGAGGACGCGTTCGCCGACATCGCCGCGCTGGCGGAGGGCTGCCGGTTCGGCGATTGCGCCCACGACAGCGAGCCGGGTTGCGCGGTGCGCGGCGCGGTCAGCGAGGAACGGCTCGAATCGATGCGCAAGCTCGAGCGCGAGGGCTGGAGCGCGCAGCAGCGCCGTGACCGCGACCGATCGACCGGTCGCATCGGGCGCGAGGCCATGCGACTCAAGGGCCGCGACGACTAGAGCTCGATGCGCGCCACCGCCTCGTACCGCGAGCCCTGCGGGCCCGGATGCGAGCGGTAGAGGACCAGCGCCGTCGCGTCGAAGGTCAGCCGCGGCGGCGCGGGCACCTCGCGCTGCGCGATGCGCTGCCCGTGGCGGACCCGGGCGACGGTCACGTGCGGGCGGAACGGCCGCTCCTCGGGCTCGTGCCATGGCGAGAGCAGATCGGCCAGGTCCGCCTGCAGCGCGGCGAGCCGGTCGCCGTCCTCGGAGACGTCGGCGACGAGCACGCCCGGGCGGCGCGGCGGGAGCCAGGCCGCGCCGCTGACCGCCAGCGGATCGAGCCGGCGCGCCTCCCCCACGACCGCGCGCCCGATCGACTCGACGTCGCGCTCCTGCTGGGCGCCGAGGAACACCAGCGTCAGGTGCAGCGCGTCGGTGGACACCAGCCGCGCCGCGGGTTCCCGGGCGCTCACCCGCGCGCCCCAGGAAGACAGCGCCGCCCGGATCTCCCCGGGCAGCTCGAGGCCGGCGAACAGCCGGGCGCTCACGTTCCCGGTGCGTTGTCCTCGCCGAGCAGCAGGCGGCGCACCATGTGCATCGCCACCGTCGTCGAGCGGTCGCGCACGTCCGCGCGACTCCCGGGCAGCGTCGCCGAGCGCGTCAGCCGCCGGCCCTGCCCCGACACCGAGAAGCACACGAGACCGACCGGCTTGTCCTCCGAGCCGCCTCCCGGGCCGGCGATGCCGGTGATGCCCACGCCGATGTCGGCGCCGAACGCCGACCGTGCCCCGTCGGCCAGTGCCTCGGCGACCTCGGTGGACACCGCGCCGTGGGCCTCGATCAGCGCGGGATCGACTGCGGCCAGCGCGGCCTTGGCCTCGTTGGAGTAGACGACCACGCCGCCGAGCGCGTAGTCCGAGGAGCCCGCCAGGTCGGTGAGGCGCGCGGCGAGCAGGCCGCCGCTGCAGGACTCGGCCGTGGCGATCCTCAGGCCGCCGTCACGCAGCAGGCCCGCCACCTGCTCGTCGACGCCCGTCCCGTCGTCGCTGAACAACGTGTCGGGATGTCGCTCGCGCACCACCGCGACGAAGGCGTCGTAGACGGGCGCGGCGTCGGGCCCGAAGCGCGTGACGACCTCGACCTCGCCGCGCCGCAGGCACGTCGTGACCTCGAGGCCGGCGAGCGCGTCGCGCTCCTCGGCGATCCGCAGCGTCTCGGCGATCTCGGACTCCGGGATGCCGAACAGCCGCAGCATCTCCTGGCGCAGCTCGACACGCCCCGCGACGGCGGCCTGGAACGCATCCTTGGTCAGCGCGTCGTGCCACATCGGCTGCAGCTCGCGCGGCGGTCCGGGCAGCACGAGCACCGCCGGGCCCCGCTCGCCGTCGGGCGGCGGGACGATCAACCCGGGAGCGGTGCCCACCGGCTCCAGGACGGTCGCGCCACGCGGCACCATGGCCTGCTTGCGGTTGGACTCGCGCAGCGCCGCGGGGTCGAGATCGGGCCAGCGCGACAGCAGCGGCTCGAGGATGTTCCAGATGCGGCCCTCGAGCGCCTCGTCGAGCGCGGACTCGCGGCCCTGGAACTCGCCGACCACACGAGCGGTGAGGTCATCGGCCGTCGGCCCCAGCCCGCCGCTGGTCACCACGAGGTCCATGCCCTCCTCGCGGAAGAAGCGCAGCGCCGCGGTGATGTCCTCGGGTCGATCGCCGACCACCGCGTTGTGGGCGATGTCGACGCCCAGCTCGCGCAGCTGCTCGGCCAGCCACGGGCCGTTGCGATCGGTCACGCGTCCCGTCAGGACCTCGGTTCCGGTGACGATGATCCCGGCGCGCGCGCTCACGAGCAGGTGGGCCGCTCGCCCTCGGGCAGCTCGGTCCGCTTGCCGGACTTGTCGATCTCGTAGCCGATCGCGTTCTCCACATCGGGCACCGACAGGGTCTTCCCGTTCACGCGCAGCTTCACGTTGCCGTTGCCCAGCGTCATCGTGAAGCGTGAGGAGCGGTACTTCGGCAGGTCGGAGGTCGCGTCGACGACCTCGCCGGCGATCAGCCGCCGGTTGCCCGCCGCCTCCAGGCAGATCCAGACGTCGGCCGTCGGGATGACCTCGAGCGAGGCGAACGCCGAGGCGGCCGGCGTCTTCTTCTCGGTCTTCTTCCGGGCCGGCTTCTTCCGCGCGGTGGTCGTCGTCTTCGTCGTGCTGGTGGTGGCCGAGGCGTCGGGCTTGTCGTCGCCCGAGCCCTTGCCCAGGAAGATCAGCAGCGCCACGAGCGCGACGACGAGGATCGCCACGCCGACGTCGCGGCCGATCCCGGCGGACGGCCCGCGCCGCTGCCGGTCGCGGCTGCCGGGTGGCGCGATGGGCAGCAGGTCGGCCTCGGAGAGCCGCTCGTGGCGCAGCTTGTACTCCTCGAGCAGCAGCCTGGCGTCGAGCCCCAGCGCCTCGGCGTAGGTGCGCAGGAAGCTCTTGACGAACGTGGGCCCGGGCAGCAGGTCCCACTCCTCGTTCTCCAGCGCGCGCAGGTACTTCGCGCGGATCTTGGTCTGCGCCTCGATCTCCGAGATGTCGATGCGCTGGCGCATACGCGCCTCGCGCAACGCTGCGCCGATCTCAGGCATGCCTGCCCAGGCTACTCAGCCGGTTCGGTTGCTGACGCCGGCGCAACGCCGCTGTCAACTCCGACGGCGTCGCCGCGCTCCGCCAGACCGGCGAGAACGCGCGGTAGATCCGAGGGCTGGATGAGCACGCTGCGCGGCTTGGAGCCCTCGTAGCCGCTGATCACGCCACGGCGCTCGAGCATGTCGATCAGCCGGCCGGCGCGGGTGTAGCCCAGGCGCAGGCGGCGCTGGAGCATCGACGTCGAGGCGGTGCCCATCTCGACGACGAGCTCGATGGCCTCGCCGAGCAGCGCGTCCTCGTCCGGATCGAACTCGTCGTCGGACTTGGCCTCGAGCTCCGGCGGCTCGACCTCCTCCAGGAGGTCCTCGCGCAGCTCCGGCTCGCCCTGCTTGGCCCAGAACTTCGTGAGCTTCTCGATCTGGCCCTCGTCGATGTAGGCACCCTGGATGCGCTGCAGCTTCGACGAGCCGACCGGCGAGAAGAGCATGTCGCCCTGACCCAGCAGGGACTCGGCGCCGTTCTGGTCCATGATCACCCGCGAGTCGGTCTGCGAGCTCACGCTGAAGGCGATGCGCGACGGGACGTTGGCCTTGATCATGCCCGTGATGACGTCCACGCGCGGAGACTGCGTGGCCAGGACGAGGTGGATGCCGACCGCGCGGGCCTTCTGGGCCAGGCGGATGATCGAGTCCTCGACGTCGGCCGGGGCGACCATCATCAGGTCCGCGAGCTCGTCGAT
>JBJMLA010000049.1:0-18675 GCA_045805505.1 Solirubrobacteraceae bacterium | reverse complement strand
TCGGAGCCGGCGTTGGGCTCGGTCAGGCAGAACGAGGCGAGCTTGAAGCTCTCGGTCAGCTCGCCGAAGAACTCGCGCTGGACCTCCTCGGAGGCGCCGAGCCCGATCGGGGCGCTGGCCAGGCCGTTGGCGCCGATCGAGGTGGCGATGCCGGAGCAGCCCCAGGCCAGCTCCTCCTCGATCAGACAACCGTCGAGGTAGCCGAGGCCCGCGCCGCCGAACTCCTCCGGCGCGTGCGTGTTCATGAGGCCGACCTCGTGGGCCTTGCGGAGGACTTCCTCCGGCCACGTGCCTTCCTTGTCGTACTCCCAGGCAACCGGCCGAATCTCCTTCTCGGCGAAGTCGTGGGCCATCTCGCGCAGGTTCTTCTGCTCGTCGGAAAGGGTGAAGTCGACCATCAGTGGAAGCCTTTTTTCTCCTAGATTGACTGGTCAGTCAACGATGTTGTGCAGCAAAGGGTAGTGGAGCGAACCAACCACTTCCACCACCCCCCAGACGGCGAGCGCGAGGCCCGCCAGCAGCACGATCACCGTCGCGATCACCAGCGGCCACTGCTCCGGGAAGACCGCCGGGCGGCGGGGCGCGAACGTCCGTGATCTCAAGCTGCGCCACACCCCTGAAGTATGCGCATACTGGCCGTGTGCAGGACGCGTTCGGGATCGTGATCTTCGTCGTCGTGGGTGTCGCGATCGTCGCCGCGATCTACGCCGCGGTGGGCTCGGGCGCCCTCTACAAGCAGATCGGCCGCGGCGGCATGTCGCTCGACCGCGACGAGGACCACCCGCGCAGCTTCAGCGCGGCGGTCTCCCAGGCCGTCGCCGACGAGGAGATCCGCCAGATGCTGACCGCCAAGAACGCCCGGCGCGAGGCGCGAGGGCAGGAGCCGGTCGACATCGAGTCAGAGCTCGCGCGCCTCAAGGCGCCGGCGGGTATCGATCCGCAGCTGCGGGCCGAGATCCGCTCGCTGGTGATCGCCCGCAACGCGCGCCGCGAACGCCAGGGCAAGCCGCCGCTCGACGTCGACGACGAGGTCAGGCGCCAGGTCGAGGAGCTCGGGAGCTGACGGCGGCGGCCAGGACCGCGTAGTCCTCGGCCCGCATCGGCTTGCCGTGGGCGCGGCGGTAGTCCGCGGGCACCTCGACGAGCTCCACGGGGACCTCGGGCAGGCCCAGCCGCACCGCGACGGCGATCCGGTGATTGCCGTCGAGGAAGCCGAATGCGCTGTTGAACTGCAGCCGCAGCGGGACCTCGATCCCCCGTTCCCGGACGCTGACGGTCAGGGCATCGAGGTGCTGCGGCGTGTCGACGACGTCGGGCGGCGCGTAGATGTGCTCGCGGTCCACGGCGCGATAGCGGACGACCAGCTCCGTGGGCAGCCGGACGACCACGCCCAGGTGCTCGCTAGACGGCCGGACGGGCGCCGTCGTCGCCCTCGCGCTTCTCGGCGGCCAGGCTCAGGCCGATGCCGATCGCGAACGCGGCGAGCACGATCAGCAGGCTCACCGGGGCGCTGATCTTGACGAGGTCCTCGATGAGCAGCTTGATCGCCACGATGGCCAGGACGATGGCGATCGTCTGGCTGAGGTAGCGGAAGCGCTCGACGAGGCCCTCGACCAGCACGAAGAGCGCGCGCATGCCCAGCAGGGCGAACGCGTTGGCGGTCCAGATGACGAAGGAGTCGGTGGTGATCGCGAAGGCCGCGGGGATCGAGTCGATGGCGAACGCGATGTCGGCGAAGACCATCGACAGCAGCGCCAGCGTCAGCGGCGACGCGTTCTTGTTGATGCGCCGGGCCATCTTGACCGCGAAGGTCTGCTCGGGATCGCTGTGCTCCTCCACCCCGCCGAACATCCGCCAGGCGAGGATCAGCAGCGTCGCGCCGAGCACGTAGATGACGAAGTGGAACTCCTCGATCAGCGCGGTGCCGCCGAGGATCGCCAGGCCGCGGAGCACGAGCGCCAGGACGATGCCGGCGAACAGGAGCTTCGGGCGCTTGTCGCTCGGGACGGCGAAGTAGCCGAACAGCAGCAGGAAGACGAAGAGGTTGTCGAGCGACAGCGAGCGCTCGATCAGGTAGACGGTCGTGTAGTCGACCGCGTCGGCGCCGTTGTGGATCACCAGCATCAGCGGCGCCACGGCCAGCGACAGGACGAACCAGCCCAGGCTCCACCACGCGGCCTCGCGGAACGTCGCCTGCTCGCGGCCGCGCGCGAAGAGCAGCAGGTCGACGAGCAGCAGCGCGACGACGACGGGGATCAGGACGGCGAGCTCGGTGATCATGCGAAGAAGAACCCCAGGGCGAGGACGACGTAGACGGCGAGCAGCTGCACGCCTTCGAACCAGTTGGACTCGCCCTCGGCGGTGACGTGGTTGGCGATCACCACGGCTATGAAGATCGCCGCGAGCTCGAAGCCGTTGAACACCAGGGCCATCGGGTGGGGGCCCAGGACGAACGACGTGAGCACCAGGATCGGGCCGACGAACAGCGCGATCTGCGCGCTCGAGCCGATGGCGATGTTGACCGCGAGATCCATCTTGTCCTTGGCGGCGACCAGCACCGCGACCCAGTGCTCGGCGGCGTTGCCGACGATCGCCACGACGATGACGCCGACGAAGAACTCGCTCAGCCCGGCCGACCCCGCGGCCTCCGAGATCGACCCGACGAGGATCTCCGACATGCCGCCGACCGCGATGCCGGCCAGGGCCAGGGCGATGACCGACTTGCGCACCGACCAGGGTTCCTCGGCGTGGTCCTCGGCGTCGCCGTGGTCGGGGTTGAAGAGGTCGCGGTGGGTGCGCAGCGAGAAGAACAGCCCGGCCACGTAGGTGAGGATCAACACGACCGCGACGGCGGCCGAGAGGTGCTCGACCGTGGCGTCGTAGTTGATGCGCTCGGCGCCCGGCGACGGCAGGCCGCTGCCCTCAACGAGCTCGTAGATCGCCGGCATGATCAGCGCCGCCGCGGCCAGCAGCAGCATCGCCGACTGGGCGGTGGCGGCGGAGGCCGAGAACGTCTGCTTGTCGCGCTTGGCGCCGCCGACGACCATCGCCGCGCCGAGCACCAGCAGGACGTTGCCCAGGATCGAGCCGATGATCGACGCCTTGACGACCTCGTGCAGGCCGGCGTTGAGCGCGAACAGCGCGATGATCAGCTCCGGCGCGTTGCCGAACGTGACGTTGAGCAGGCCGCCGATGCCGGGACCCGAGCGCGCGGCCAGCTCCTCGGTCGCCTTGCCCATCAGCGCCGCCGTCGGGATGACGCCCAGCGCCGAGGAGGCGAAGATCACCACCGATCCCGCGTGGGCGACATCGAGGGCGATGGCCAGCGGAATGAAGGGAAGCAGGAAGGTGGTCCAGCCGAACCAGGAGCGGATCTCCGCCATGCGCGCCGCGGCCTACTGGCCGGCGAGGGTCGCGCACTGCTGGATCTTCGCCACGTCGCTGCCCGCGGCGGCGATGCAGTCGAGGTACTGCGACGAGGCCTGTCCGGTCGCGGGCGCCGCCGGCGTCGTGGTGGTCGTCGCGTCGGGCGTGGCGCCCGTCGCGCCGCCGGCGACCAGCTGCTCGAGCTCGGCGATCGGCCGCGCGTTCTCCGGCGCGCTGATCGTCTGGGGCTCGTTGAGGTCGGCGATCGTCAGGTCGAAGGTCAGGGTGCCCGTGCTGAGGCCGCCGGCGCGCGAGCGCACGGCCTCCGGGACGTCGATCCCGATGGTCAGCTTGAGGCGGCGCAGGGCCTTGTCGTCCTTGCCCGTCCAGACGTCGAGCGACGCGCTCTTGACGGCGGACTCGATGTCCTTGCGCTGCTGGTCGCTCAGCGACGACGGCACGCCCGCGGCGGCCTGGCCGAGCTGGCCGGCCTTGCCCAGCAGCGTGCTGACGTCGTCGAGGAACTTCGCGACGTCGACGCCGGCGGTGATGTGCTCGGTCTCGGCGCCGCCGACGTCCTCGCTGCCGGCGACCTTCGGGTCGGTCAGCCAGCCGAGAGGATCGATGCCCAGCGACTTGAAGCTCGGAGCCTCGCTCTTGCCGCTCGACTTGGACGCCGAGTCCTCATAGCCCTTGCGGAACTGCGCGAACGTCGGATCGTCGACGACGTAGGTCGTGCCCTGGAGCTTGATGTAGCCCTTGTCGCCGGTGCTGATCGCGCCGGCCGAGAAGTTGGTGCCCGAGCCGCTCAGCGAGAGCGACAGGTCGAGCTTGGGCAGCTTGCCCTTGCCGACGGTCTGGAACGGCCCGTCGAGCTTGAGCGCGATCGGCCCGTTGATGTTCTTGAGGCCCTTCGCGTCGAGCGACAGGGCGATGGCGAGGTTGCCGCTCTTGACGTTCTGGTCGGGACCGAAGGTGGCCTTGAGCAGGTCGTTGGCGCTGGCGTCGGATCCGCCGTCGTCACCGCCGCAGGCGACGAGCCCGGCGACCGAGACCACCAGGAGCGCAAGAAGGGCGACGAAACGAAACCTGCGGGCCATCGGTGTGTTCGAGCCTACCATCGAGCCGATGTCGCCCAGGCGGGTTCTCACCCTCCTTCTCACAGCCTTCATGCTGGCGCTCCCGGCCTCCGCGCACGCCTCTCGCGTGCTGGTGATGAGCGCTGACGGCAGCGTCCACGCGCGGTTCGACCGGTTCGTCGACCGCGCGCCCGCGGCCGAGCGGCGGCTGCGCACCCCGGCGGTGGCCGCGGCCCCGCGTGCGGCCGCCCAGGCCCGCACGCCCCAGGTCCTGCAGGCGCTGCTGGCCACGGGCCAGATCGACCAGGCGACCCACGATCGCGCGCTGGCGGCGTTCCGCCGGGCCTCCGAGCTCGCCCGCAAGCTCGGCGGTGCGCGCGCCGCCGCACTGCGCGGCGTCGTCGCCGACCTCGAGGGCATGGCCGCCCGCGGCGCCGTCACCGCCAACCGCCTTCCGGCGCTCGTCGAGACGTTGGAACGCAACAGCGAGTGGTGGTCGACGGGCCCGCTTCTGTCCTCGGGCGCGCGCGTGAGCTTCGCCGGCTCCGGCCTGGTCTGGCAGCACTACCCCGGCCACGGCATCCAGATCCAGTGGCTCGGGACGTGGGGCAAGGCCAACGGGCTGTGGGCCACCGAGGGCCAGGAGACGGCGTTCGCGAACCTCGTCGCGGAGTCGGTGTCGCTGGCTGCCAACCGCGCGGGCGGCATCGGCTTCGAGTACCTCTTCCCGTTCGACGGCGGCACCCCGCCGTGGGTGTCGGGTCTGGCCCAGGGCACGGCGCTGACCGCGCTGGTCCGCGCCGGCCTCAAGCTCAAGGACAGCACCTGGTACGACGCGGCGCGGCAGGCGATCGGCATCTTCCGGGTCCCGCCGCCCGAGGGCATCGCGCAGAGGACCGCGGCCGGCACGCACTACCTGCAGTACTCGTTCGCGCCGAAGCTGCACATCCTCAACGGCTTCATCCAGTCGCTCAACGGCGTGTTCGACTACGCCAAGGTCCTCGACGACGAGGAGGGGCGCCGGCTGTTCGCGGCGGGACGCGCCGAGGCCGCGGCCGAGCTGCCGAAGTACGACACCGGAGGCTGGTCGCGGTACTCCGAGTACACCGAGTCGAGCCTGCACTACCACGACGTCCTGCGCGGCTTCCTGGCCACCCTGTGCACGCGGCTGCAGCGCGCCAAGCAGGCCGATGACCCGTTCTGCCACTACGCCGCGGAGTTCACGCTCGACCTCACGCGCGACCCGGTGATCGCGCTGGGTGCGCGCGGCACGCTGCGCGCGCGCCAGGGCGCACGGGTGCGCTTCACGATCGACAAGCCCGGCACGGTCACCCTGGTCATCCGCCGCGGGACGTTCACCCACCGCGCCGTCGTGCCGGTGCGCAGCGGAGCGCACTCCTTCGGCTGGCGGCCGCCCGCCCCGGGCACCTACGCGGTCAGCATCAGCGCCACCGACTACGCGGGCAACGCAAGCACCGTGACGTCGTCGGCCACCGTCGGCCGCTAGACGCCCCGGACGTAGGGTGTGCGGGCATGCCTCCGCGCACGATCCTCTACACGGGCAAGGGCGGCGTCGGCAAGACCTCGGTCGCCGCGGCCACCGCGCGGCGCTGCGCGGCGCAGGGGCACCGCACGATCGTGCTCTCGACCGATCCCGCGCACAGCCTGGCCGACTCGCTGGAGGCGGTGCTGGGGCCCGATCCGGTGCTGGTGGCGGAGAACCTGTGGGCCCAGCAGGTCGAGGCGCAGGCCGAGATGGAGCGCCACTGGAGCGCGGTGCAGGCGTGGGCCGGGCAGATGCTGGTCGCCAAGGGCGTCGACCGCGTCTCGGCCGAGGAGCTGACGGTGCCGCCGGGGCTCGACGAGCTGTTCAGCCTGCTGCAGGTCAAGGCCCACTACGAGTCCGGCGAGTACGACGTGCTGATCGTCGACTGCGCGCCGACGGGCGAGACGCTGCGGCTGCTCTCGTTCCCGGACGTCGCGCGCTGGTGGCTCGAGCGCGTCTTCCCGCAGCAGAGCCGGATCATGGACGCGGCGCGGCCGTTCGCCCGCGCGGTGCTCGACATCTCGCTGCCCGGCGACGCCGTGCTCGAGGACGTCGGCGCGCTGATCCGCAACCTGATCGCGATGAACGAGATCCTCCGCGACCACGAGCACGTCTCGATCCGGCTGGTGATGAACCCCGACCGCATGGTCGTCGACGAGGCGCGCCGCACGTTCACCTACCTCAATCTCTACGGCTTCCTCACCGACGCGGTGATCGTCAACCGCGTCTTCGGCGAGGAGGTCGGCGACTACTTCGGCGCCTGGCGCGAGCGCCAGCAGGAGCATCTGCGCGACGCGCGCGACTCGTTCGCGCCGGTGCCGGTGCTGCAGGCGCCGTGGTTCGGCGAGGAGGTCGTCGGGCCGCGGATGCTTGACCAGCTCGGTGACGCGGTCTTCGGCGGCGAGGACCCGGCCGCCGTCCTCCACGCGGAGGTCTCCCAGAAGCTGGTCGTCGGCAGCGACGGCGCCACGTGGACCGTCGCGCTGCCGCTGGCCGAGCGCGGTGAGATCAGCCTCAAGAAGATCGGCCTGGAGCTGATCGTGCGGGTCAACGGGCACAAGCGCACTGTGCTCCTGCCCCCCGCCCTGGCCGACTACAGTCCCGCCGGCGCGGCGTTCGAGGACGGCGCGCTCGAGGTGCGATTCGATGGCCCATCCCGTGACTGACGATCCGTTTGAGCAGCTCCGCGAGCGCATCCGCTCGACCGCCGACGCGGCCGAGCGCCTGTCGTTCGAAGCGGCCGCGGGTGCCCTGGGCGGCGACGAGTCCGACGATCCCGGCCGCCGCGCCCGCGCCGCCGACGACGCGACCCAGGAAGCCCAGGCGCTCGTCGCGCTCGTCGGCCTGCTGCGCGAGCTGCTGCCCGACGAGCTGCGCCGGCAGGTCACCGACCTGATCCGTCAGGTCCTGCTGCTCGTCCGCGCGGTCCTCGACTGGTACCTCGCCCGCCTCGAGCCCGGTGAGCGCCCCGCCCGCCCCCGCTCGGCGCCGGTCGTGCAGGACATCCCGCTCGACTGAAACCCTCGACCAACCCTCCCAAAGGGGCCGGGCCCCTTAACAATCGTCAGCGGACGATGGTGAAGGTGAGGACGCGTGGGCGGGAGAGGTTCTGGGCGACGTCGCGGGCCATGACGGTCAGGACGTAGCGGCCCGGGGGGAGCGGGCGGCCGTCGATGCGACCGCTGAGGTAGACGCGGTGGGTGCCGCGCACCGCGGTGCGGACGATGGTGCCGAGGGAGCGGCGCGCGCCGGGACGGCGGACCTGGGCGACGAGCTCTGAGTCCTCGGAGACGACGAAGACGAGCGTCGAGCCGAGCGGTGCGCCGGCCGCCGCGAAGGCCAGGCCTCGGCGGGCGACGCGGAAGCTGGGGCTCGTCAGGCGCACGACGCCCAGCGTCGGCGCCTTGCGGTCGGTCTTGCGCGGCGCCTTGCGGGGCGCCGGGTACTCGTAGGCGCCGATGTCGGGGCTGGCGCCCAGCCAGCGGAACCGGCCCGCACGATCGGCGCTGCCGCTGTTGAACTCGAAGCTGCCCGCGTCGATGGCCGGCGAGCCGGCCCGCAGCCGGAAGTCCTCGAAGCCGGCGTCGGCGAACCGCGGCGAGCCGGCCTGGTTGGAGCCGAGGTCCTCGACGTAGGCGCCCGTGCGGAAGTTCGAGTGGTCGACGGCGATCCGGCTCGCGGGGCAGCCGGTGAACACGGCGCAGTCGCTCGTGGCCGCGGTCGTCGCGGGCTCGGCCCGCAGGTCGCTGGCCACGCCGCGCGCGATCGTGTTCTTGACGGTCATCTCGGCGCCGCTGGCCGTGCGGATCCCCGACGAGCCGGCGCCCAGTGCCCACGCCGTGACGTTGAGCAGCTCGTGGTTGCCGCTGCCCGCGAACACCGCGGTGCCGCCGACGCGGGCGACCGCGACCGAGTCGGTCAACATGGTGGTGCCGCTCAGCACGATGCCGCGGTCGCGGCCGGAGGCGGTGACCCGGTGGACGCCGGCGCTGCCGCCGACCTGCAGCCCGGTGACCTGGCCGCGGAACGTCGCGTCGGTGACCGTGCCGTCGCCGGAGTAGGACGCCGCGAGGTCGGCGCTGATCGCCTCGACGTCCACCCCGGTCCAGCTCGTGTCGGCCCCGCTGGTCAGCAGGCACGGGTCGGCGGAGGTCCGCAGCTGCGTGAACGCCGCGTCGTCGATGCGCACGCCGGGCGCAGCGCTGCGCAGGCACGCGGCGTCGCCGCTGGTGACGGTGACGTCGTCGAGCGCGGTCGCGGCGAGCAGGTCGACCCCGACCGCGCCGTCGGCGGGAGCGCTGATCGCGAGGTGCTCGACGACGGTGCCGGTCGCCCCGTCGGCCACGGTCAGGGCCACCGCGCCCGCGGTGCCCGAGCGCAGGACGGGCCGCGGCGCGTCGGGCGCCGCCGTGATTGTGAGCCGGTGCGGCACGACGAGCGGCTCGATCCCGTAGGTGCCGCCGCGGACGAAGATGGTGTCCCCGGGGGCGCTCCCGCCGATCGCGGAGGCCAGCGCACACGGCGCCGTGCGCGTGCACGATCCGTCCGCCGTGCCGGTCGGCGTCGCGTAGCGGGTCGCCGCCGAGGCGCTCGCCGGAGCCAGCAGGGCGAGCAGGAGGGCCAGGCGCCTCACGTGACGCGCGTCCTCTCCGGATCGACCTCGAGGTGCGTGCCCGCCGCGACCAGGTCGCGCGTCCGGGCAAACGCGTCATGGACATCGGTGAAGCGCGTGTCGAGGGGCCCGAAGCCGAAGCGCACGAGGTCGGGCTCGCGGAAGTCGGGCAGCACGCCGCCGTGCTCGATGAGCGCCCGGCAGATCCGCCAGGCCTCAGGATGGCGCAGCGCGACGTGGCTGCCGCGGCGCGCCGGATCGCGCGGGCCGGCCAGCGCGAAGCCCAGCGGAGCCAGCCACTCGTCGTGCAGCGCGACCGCCAGCGAGGTCAGCGCCCGCGCCTTGACGGCGATCCGCGCGGGCCGGGCCTCGGCGACGAGCTCGGCGCCCGCACGCACGCCCGCCAGCCCGGCGATCGACGGCGTGCCGGCCAGCCAGCGGCCGATCCCGGTCTCGGGCTCATAGCCCGGGCCCATCGCGAACTGGTCGCGCTGACCGAACCAGCCCTGGATGGGCGAGCGCAGCGCGGCCTGATGCGCCCGGCGGACGTAGAGGAACCCGGGCGCGCCCGGGCCGGCCGACAGGTACTTGTAGGTGCAGCCCACCGCGAGGTCGGCGCCGCAGGCCTCCAGCGAGACCTCGACCGCGCCCGCGGCATGGCTGAGGTCCCACAGCGTCAGAGCACCCCGCGCCCGCGCCGCCGCCGCCACCCCGGCGACGTCGGCGATCTCGCCCGAGCGGTAGTCGACCTGCGAGAAGCTCATCAGCGCAACCGCCGGCGGGAGCCCTTCCGTGGTGTCGGGCGACTCGACCTCGATGTACTCCCGCCCGGCCCGCTCGGCCACGCCGCTGAGCACGTAGCGATCGGTCGGGAAGTTGCCGCGGTCGGTGACGACCGCGCCCGGACGGGCGTCGAGGACGGCGGCGGCGAGCTTGAAGAGGTTCACGGTGACGGAGTCGCAGACCACCACCTCCCCGCTGCGCGCCCCCAGCACGCCCTCGGCCAGCAGATCTCCGACCGCCACCGGCAGCCCGATCCAGTCGGCCCAGCCGCCGACGAGCCGCTCGGCCCATTCCTCCTGCAGCGCCGCGGCCTGCTCCGCCGCCGCGCGCGGAGGCCGGCCGAGCGAGTTGCCGTCGGCGTAGACGAACCCGGCGTCGCGCACGTCGAGGCGCTCGCGGAAGCCGGCGAGCACGTCGGCGGCGTCGAGCGCCTCGGCGTCCGCCCGGCTCACAGCCACGCCAGCACGGCTTCCCACGCACCCGACCGCGGATCGATGTGCTCGAAGTGGCCCTCGCCCTCACGTTCCATGTAGGTGACTTCAACGCCCGCGGCCCGGGCGTAGTTGCGGCTCATGGCCACCGGAACGCAGTCGTCGAGCGTTCCGTGGACCACGAGCTGCGGCCGGCCGAGCGGCAACCGCGCCGCCGGCGACGCGTCCTCGCCGGCTTCGAGCTCGGCCACCACGCCGCCGCTCAGACCGGCCGCGGCGACCAGATCGCTCACCGGCGCCTGTCCGACGGCGCGCTCGACCAGCCCCTCGGCGGCCGCCCACAGCGCCAGGTGGCCGCCCGCGGAATGCCCGATCGCCACCTCGGCGCGAGCCAGCGCGGCGGCTGCTCGCACGTCGGCGGCCATCTCCGGCCAGCGCGCGCCGGCGCCCAGTCGCCGGTACTCGACGTTCCACGCCTCCCAGCCCCGGCCCGCCAGGTCCTCGCAGAGCGCGTCCATCAGCGTCAGGTCGTAGGCGTCGCGCCAGAACCCGCCGTGCAGCACCAGCGCGCGGCGCGAGCCGTCGCCGTAAACGTCACAGAAGCCATCGGAATGGTCTGCGTAGCGGACCCTCCGCGGCACGCCCACATCGTCGCAGACCCTCCCCGGCCGGGCGCGACTCTAAGATCGTCGCTGTGGTGACCGTCCGCAACGGGCTGGTCCGCATCGCGCGGGCGTGGAGGGCGCTCGACGCCGATCAGCGCCGTGCGGTGCTGGCGGCGCTCGCGCTGCTGCTGACCATGTTCCTGCCCTGGTACGAGGTCAAGGTCATCTCCGACGGCAAGCTCGTCGGCGACCACATCAGCGCGTTCGGGGACGTCTCGTTCATCGAGGCCGCGATCTTCCTCGTCTCGGTCGGCGTGCTGCTGCTGCTCTTCTTCCGCGCCGAGCAGCGGGCCTTCCACCTGCCCGGCGGCGACGGGACGGTCATCTTCGCCGCCGGCGCATGGGCGGCCTTCCTGCTCTTCTGGCGCGTCTTCGACCGCCCCGACGCCGGCACGGCGGACCGCACCACGGTGGGGATCCAGTGGGGCTTCTTCCTGGCCTTCATCGCCGCCGGCGTACTGACGTACATGGGCTTTCGCCTGCGCACCGCGCACGCCGCCGAGCCCACGCGCGCGCAGGATCCGACGACGCGCGTCGAGCCGACGCCGCCCACGGCGCGGCGCGAGATCACCTACACCAACCAGCGCCGCCGCCGCAAGCCCGCGGGACCCGACGCGCCGACGCAGATCGCCGGGCAGCTCTCCTTCGAGGAGGAGCCGCGCGACGACCCCACCGAGCGTCAGCGCTAGTCGCTGAGCTCGCGGGCCTGCTCGGCGAGCAGGTCGATGACCGCGCGCAGCGCCGGTGCGGCATCCGCCCCGCGCCGCCAGGCCACGAACAGGTGCCGGCACGGCGGCTCGCCGGCCAGCGGGCGCACCGCGACGCCCGGTCCCGGGACCTGGCGCGCGAGCCGCGGGACCAGGGCCACCCCGAGCCCCGCCTCCACGAGCGAGACCACCGCGCCCCAGTCGGTCGAGCGGTGTGCGATCCGCGGCGAGAAGCCACCGGCCTGGCAGGCGCCCAGCACCACGCGCTCGCACGACCAGCCCTCCAGCGGCGCGACCCACGGCTCGGCGGCGAGGTCGGCGAGCCGCACCTCCCGCGCGGCGCTCAGCGGGTGCCCCGCGGGCAGGACGGCGTCGAGACGGTCGCGCATCAGCTCGCGGCGGGCGATGCGCGGGTCGTCGCGCGGCGGCGCACCCGGCGCCTCCATGGCGACGACCAGGTCGATGTCCTGGCGCACGAGCGCGTCGAAGGCCTCGGGTGCCTCGGCCTCCTCGACCCGCAGCTGCACCCCGGGGGCCTCGACGCGCAACCGGCCGGCCACCGGAGCGACGATCGCCGACAGCGCGGTGGCGAAGGCGGCGATGCCGATCTGCGCGCGCTCCCCCGCGACGTGCGCGTCGAGCTCGGCGCGGGTCAGCTCGACCTCGGCGAAGATCGCGCCGGCGCGATCGACGAGCACGGACGCGACGGGCGTCAGGCGGATGGTGCGGCCGTCGGGCTCGACGAGGCGGTGGCCGAGCTCGCGCTCCAGCGCGGCGAGCTGCTGGGAAACCGCCGATGGCGTGAGGTGCAGCGCGTCGGCCGCCGCGGCGATCGTGCCGCGGTCGGCGACCTCGCGGAGGGTGGCCAGCCGTCCCAGATGCATCGTGCAGCGCAGCTTACGGGTATCGCGAAGAATGTCGAGTGGCTCTACATGGTCGTCCGTGCCAAGCTGGCCGCATGCCGATCCGCCACGTCGCCCTCGCCATCGCGGTGACCGTCGTGTGGGGCGTGAACTTCGTCGTCATCCATGTCGGCCTCGACACGTTCCCCCCGCTGCTGTTCGCGGCGCTGCGCTTCGCGCTCGTGGCCGTCCCCGCCGTGTTCTTCGTCGCGCGCCCCGCGATCCCGGTGCGCTACCTGATCGGCGTCGGCCTGTTCCTCAGCGCGGGGCAGTTCGGGCTGCTGTTCGTGGGGATGCACGAGGGCATGCCCGCCGGGCTGGCCTCCCTGGTCGTCCAGCTGCAGGTCCTGTTCACCATCGGGCTGGCGGTCGGCCTGCTCGGCGAGCGCCTCAACCGCGGCCAGATGCTCGGCGCCGCGGTGGCCCTGGGCGGCATGGCGATCATCGCCGGAGGCCGGGCCGAGGAGGTCCCGCTCGGCGCCCTGGCCCTGTGCGTCGGCGCCGCCGCGTCATGGGGCGTCGGCAACATCATCACGCGCCGCGCGCAGGCGCCCGGCGCACTGAACCTGATCGTCTGGTCGAGCCTCGTGCCACCGCTCCCGCTGCTCGGGCTCTCGCTGCTGCTCGAGGGCCCGGGCGACGTCGGCGACGCGTTCGCCTCGGTCGACGCCTCGGGCCTGCTTGCACTGGCCTACATCGTCGTGATGGCCACCGGCTTCGGCTACGGCGCCTGGACGTGGCTGATGCGCGTGCACCCCGCCTCGCGCGTCGCGCCGTTCACCCTGCTCGTCCCGCCGATCGGCATCGTCACCGCCTGGATCGCGCTGGGCGAGCAGCCCAACGCGGCCGAGCTGGCGGGCGCGGTCGTCGTGCTCGCGGGCCTGGCCCTGACCACGCGGGCGCAGCTACAGATCCGCCGCCGTGACCCCGTGGTAGACGAGCTCGACGGCGATCGCCAGCACGATGAGCCCGAGGGTGCGGACGAGCGCATCCATCCCGCCGCGGCCTAGGAGCCTCATCGGCCGGCCGCCGTGGAGCAGCAGCACGAGCGACACGAGCGCGATCGCCGCGATGCCGATCACGTTGCCGAGGTAGTGGCCGACGTTCTCGTGCCGCGTGGCGAGGCCGAGCGTCACGCCGAGCGCGCCCGGTCCCGCCTGCAGCGGCATCGTGATCGGGCTCATGTAGATGCTCGCGTGCTCGTCTTCGTCGGCCGCCGGCGGCGCCGCGACCCCGACCGTGATCATCTGCCAGGCGGCGTAGCCGACGACGAGGCCGCCCGCGACCTCCAGCGCCGGCAGCGAGATCCCGAAGAAGTCCAGCACGAAGCGCCCGACGAACAGGAAGACCGTGAGGATCAGGAACGTGGCCAGCGCCGCCTTCCGGGCCTCGCTGTGGCGCCGCTCGTCGCTCATGTGCGCCGACAGCGTGTGGAACACGGGCACGGTGCTCAGCGGGTTGACGATCGGGAACAGCGCGGCGAACGACACGCCGGCGGTCGTGAGCAGGTCCTCGAGCATGGCGCATCCTGCCACCCCTCAGGCGCGCGTGCCAGACGCGACGCCCCGGGCGGGGACTCGCGTGACCAGCTCGGGCGGGTGCAGCGCGAAACCCTGCGCGAAGTCGACCCCCATGCCGGTGAGCATCGGGATCGCCGCGAGGTCCTCGACCCCCTCGGCGACGGTCTCGTGACCGAAGCTCTGGGCGATGCCGATGATCGACCGCACGACCTTCCGGGCGCCGGGATCGACCATGAGGTCGCGGATGAACTCGATGTCGATCTTGATCTGCGTGATAGGGAAGTTGCGCAGGTAGGTCAGCGAGCCGAAGCCCGTACCGAAGTCGTCGAGCGCGAAGCCGCACCCCAGCCCGGCCAGCGTGTGGGCGAAGGCCCGGGCGTGATCCATGTTCCGCACGGCGGCCGTCTCGGTGACCTCGAACACCAGCAGCGCCGGATCGACACCCTCGGCGACGGCCTCGGTCACGCGAGCGACGATCTCCGGCTCGCCCAGCGACGCCCCGGAGAGGTTGACCTCGACGGCGCGTCCGCCACGTGCCAGCTCGATGGCCTGCCGCACGACCCAGAGGTCGAGGTCGCCGATCAGGCCGAACTGCTCGGCGACCGGGATGAACGCCGCGGGAGGCAGCAGCTCGCCGTGGCGATCGAGCATCCGCACCAGCAGCTCCTCGCGCCGGGGCCCGTCGCCGAGTGGCACGATCTGCTGGCTGAAGAGGACCATGCGCTCCTCGGCGATCGCCGCGCGGACCTCCTCGACCCAGGCGAGCCCGCCGTCGGGTCCGTGGTAGAGCACGCAGCGGTCCCGCCCTGCGTCCTTGGCCTCGTAGAGCGCGATGTCCGCGGCCTTGAGCATGTCGGTCATGTCCCGGGGACGGTCCTGCGCCGCCACCGCGATGCCTCCGCTGGCGGTCACCCGCTGAGAGCCGCGCCAGCGCGAGTCGCGCAGTGCCCGCAGGACACCCTCGACGACCCCGATGGCGGCACAGGGGTCCGCATCGGCGAGCAGGAGGGCGAACTCGTCGCCGCCGAAGCGCGCGAGCAGATCGGCGTCGCCGAGGACCGAGGCCATGGACTCGGCGGCGTGGCAGAGCAGCTCGTCGCCCGCTGCGTGGCCGAAGCTGTCGTTGACGAGCTTGATGTGGTCGAGGTCGATGAGCACGACGGCGTAGTCGCCCCCGCGGGTGGCGCGCTCCTCGACGACGGCCTCGAACCGCGCCCGGTTGGCCAGCCCGGTGAGCGCGTCCTCCTCGGCGGCGCGGCGCAGGCCGGCCTCGAGCTCACGGCGCCGGGTCACGTCGTTGGCGATGACCACGAAGCCGCTGCTCCACGCGTCGCGGAAGAGGCTGACCGAGCCGGCGACCCAGACGCTCTGGCCGTCGGGGCGCACGACTTTGAGCTCGAAGTCCCCGATGCCGCCGTTGGTGGAGGCGCGCCCGCGGGCGATCGCCTCGCGCCCGTGCTCGTCGGTGAACTCCACGGCCGAGCGGCCCAGCACCTCGGCTGCCGGGCGCCCCAGCAGCTCGCACATCCGCGGGTTAAGGTCCAGGGTCCGGCGCTCGTCGTCGAGGATCCAGATCCCCTCGTGCGCGCTCTCGAAGACCAGGCGGTGGCGCGCCTCGCTGCGGCGCAGCTGGTCCTCGACGAGCCGCTGCTCGGTGACATCCTGGATCGAGGTCTGCATGAGGGTGCCCGTGACCGACCCGCGCATCTCGACGCGCCGGACCTCTCCGCCCGGACGCACGATCCGGTAGGCCGCCGTGAACTCGCCGCCACCGGCGATGCACGCCTTCAGTGCGATGTCGAGGTCGTTGCGGTCCTCGGGGTGGACGAGTCGCATGGCGACACCGGGACGCATGTCGATCGACCCTCTGGCGACGCCGTGGATGCGCCAGAGCTCGTCGGACCACTCGACATGACCGCTGACGAGGTCGTACTCGAAGCTGCCGGCGTTGGCCAGGCGCTGCGCCTCGGCGAGCTGTGCGCCCTTGAACTCGACCTGCCCCTCGAGCCGGCGGGCGTGAACGGACACATGGGCGGCGCGGGCGACGGCGGCGACGAGCGTCAGCGCGGCGAGGAGCAGCTGGGGGTCCTCCTCGATCGCCTCGCGGACGACCAGGGCCGTCGCGATGAGCGAGGCGACGACCGGGATCGCGAGCCGCAGGCCGGCGCGCTCGCGCATGGGGCCCGACGACGTCCCGCGGGGCATGAACGCGAGCCCGGCGAAGGCGATGGCGACCGTCGGCCAGCCCAGGTCGACGAGGCCGCCGGCGTAGGTGCCGGCGGTGATCTGGCCGAGGTAGACGGTGTCCACGACGAGGGTCCCGGCCGCGGCGGCCAGCAGCAGGAGCCAGGCCGGGCCGAGTCGCCGTCCGCCGAGCGCGCCCGTCCACAGCGCGAAGCCCAGCAGGTGCACGTCGGCCAGCGGATAGATGACGTTGGTGACGATGGTCGCGAGGTCTGCGTCCGTCGTCGCCAGCAGACGCGGCACCAGGACGGCGGCGGCCACGGCGCAGAGCGCAAGCGCGGCCAGCGCACCGTCGGCGGCGACCCGCGAGTCGCGTCCCGTCCGGGCCTTGACCAGTCGCAGGATCCCGACGTAGAGGAACGGATACAGACAGATCCACAGCAGGTCGGCCGGGCCGGGGAAGCCGGCTGTCGCGCCCACGAGGGTCGTGGTGGAGTCATAGGCGTAGCCGAGGCCCGACAGGACCAGGCCGGTGGCGATCAGCGTCCACGCCCCGCGCTCGTCCGCGACGGCGCGGCCCCTGAGCAGGCAGGCCACGGCACTCACGAGGAAGATCAGGTCGTAGGCGACCGACCAGGCGATCGCGGCCGCGCCGCTCGTGGTCACGCCGGCCACCTGAAGGCCGATCAGCCCGGCGAGCAGGGTCAGCGCGAGGGCGAGTAGCAGATGGGGGGCGACGGTCCGGCTGGGAGTGGGCGACGTCCGTGTCAACACACCCATGCGACGGGCTGCGCACGCCGAAGTTGGCGGGTTGCCGCTACCCCGGCTGCTTCGACAGCGTGATGATCAGCGGCAGGATGAAGGTGCCGAGGAAGATCAGCCCGATGCCCAGCGCGACGAGGCCCTTGATCTTGGTGATGTGACCGAACGTCCCGATGACGAACCCGGCCAGCATCAGCGCGATGAACGGCCACGGGCTGGTGCCGAAGGTCGGGGTCTCGTCGAAGATCGCGGAGAGCATCGCGGGACCACTCCTATCATCCGGGAGCCATGGCCGCGCAACCCGAATCCGTCGAGCAGGTCTCCGCCGGGCTGCGGGAGGTCGGGTATCTGCCCGGCGAGTCCACCGCTCTCGTCTCCTACCTGGCCGCCCGTCTGGGCAAGCCGGTGCTCGTCGAAGGCCCCGCCGGCGTCGGCAAGACCGAGCTGGCCAAGGCGCTGGCGAAGTTCCTCGGCCGCGACCTGATCCGCCTGCAGTGCTACGAGGGCCTCGACGAGGCCAAGTCGCTGTACGAGTGGAACTACCGCAAGCAGCTGCTGCGCATCCAGACCGAGGCCGACGACACGACGTGGGACGACGTGCAGGAGGACATCTTCGGCTCGGAGTTCCTGCTCGAACGCCCGCTGATGAGCGCGATCGCCTCGCCCGAGCCGGTCGTCCTGCTGATCGACGAGATCGACAAGACCGACCAGGAGTTCGAGGCGATGCTGCTCGAGATCCTCTCGGACTTCCAGATCTCGATCCCCGAGCTCGGCACGATCAAGGCGACGACGATGCCGATCGTCCTGCTGACGTCGAACAACACGCGCGAGCTCACCGAGGCGCTCAAGCGCCGCTGCCTGTACCTGTGGCTGGACTACCCCGGCCTCGAGCACGAGCTCGAGATCGTCCGGCTGCACGCGCCCGACCTCCCCGCGCAGGTCGCCAGCAAGCTCGTCGAGCTCGTCGCGATGGTCCGCGACCTCGACCTCAAGAAGCCGCCGTCGATCGCCGAGTCGATCGACTGGGCGCGCGCGCTGCTGCTGCTCGGCGCGCAGGACATCGACGAGAAGACCTTCCGGGACACGATGTCGGTGATCGTCAAGCACCGCACCGACCTCGACATCGTCTCCGAGCGCGTCGGCGTCAAGCTGGGCAGCCCGCTGGCGAGCTGATGCTCGACGAGCGCCTCCTGGAGTTCGGTGAGGAGCTCCGGTCGGAGGGGGTGGCGATCGGGACCAGCGAGCTGCTCGACGCGTTCGCGGTCCTGCAGGAGATCTCGTGGACCGATCCGGTCGACTTCCGCGAGGCGCTGGCGGCGACGCTCGCCAAGTCCCAGGAGAACCGGCGGATCTTCGAGCTGGTCTTCGACCGCTTCTTCTTCCGCGCCAGCGAGCTGTCGGCGCTGCGCGAGGACGTCAAGGAGGGCGGCGGCGTCGACGCCTCCGACGGCGCGCTGGACCTCGATCAGCTGCGCCAGCAGATCGCCCAGGCGCTGGCCGACGGCAACGAGGGCGCGATGCGCGACCTGGCCCGGCTGGCCATCGCCGCGTTCGGCCGCCAGGGCGAGGGCTCGGGCGTCATCGGCGTCGACGTCCAGCGCATCCGCCGCTCGCTGGC
>JBJMLA010000048.1:0-2490 GCA_045805505.1 Solirubrobacteraceae bacterium | reverse complement strand
GGCCGTGCCGGCAGCGCCTTGATGAAGAGCTTCAAGCGGCTCGGCATCGACCCGCTGGCGATCTACGGGACGGTCTTCGTCAAGTGTCCGGTAGCGGACACGGACCTGTCGGCGCCCGAGTGCCGGGAGCGCGTGATCCAGGAATTCGCGATCGTGCAGCCGCGGATGATCGTGGTTATGGGCGACGAGGCCCTCGAGGAGCTGAACGACATCGGCGTGCCGCTTGGGAGGCGGTTGAACGCCACGCCGGGCGTCGTACAGCGTCTGACCCCCAGCTGCGAGGCGATCTGGTGCCCGGACATCGACCGGTCGCTGGACGACGAGGCCGCCAAGCGCGAGTTCTGGCGCGCCTTCCGCGCACTGGGCGACTGGTACGCGGATCTGCCTCCGTACTAAGGTCCCGCGCATGGCGCGGATCCTGGTTGTCGCGAACAAGACGGCGGAGTCTCCGGAGCTCCTGGAGGCGCTGAAGGCGAAGGGGACCGAGCACGAGTACGTGCTCGTGGTGCCGGCAAGCGGCGGCGTGCTCGAGAAGGCCGCCGACCCGGACGCGGCACGCGAGCACACCCAGCCCCACCTCGACACGGCGCTCGAGAACTTCCGGGCGGCCGGCCTCAACGTGGAGGGCTCGGTCGGCGACTCGGATCCCGCCGCGGCCGTCCAGGACGCTGCCAACTTCGGCCAGTTCGACGAGATCGTCATCTCGACGCTGCCGCTGCGCGCGTCCAAGTGGCTGAAGATGGACCTGCCGCGCAAGGCGGAGCGGGCCACCGGCCTGCCCGTGACCCACATCGAGACCAAGCAGCACGACTGATGTCGGGGCTCGAGGAGACAGGCGGAGTCGATCCCGTCATCCAGCAGACGTGCGCCGAGTGCGGCGCCAAGCTGACCGACGCCGAGGTGCGCGCCGCGCTCGAGTCCGGCGGGCCGTACCTCTGCCAGGTCCACGCGCTCGAGAGCGTCCCACTCGAGGACGAGGACGAGCCGGCGGGCTGAGTCTCCCGGCGAAAAGCAACTCCGGCAAGGACGCAGGGAGCCCGTAGTGCTCCGCACACGGGCGACCGAGGACGCCGCCGGAGGCAGCTTTGCAGCCGGGATCCCGCCGACGGCCCTGGTCTTGTTTGGAATTGGGTCCGTCCAGTTCGGATCGGCACTGGCGAGGACCCTGTTCGACGACATCGGGCCGGGCGGGACGGTGATGATGCGCATCGCGTTCGCCTCGGTGATCCTCGGCCTGCTGTGGCGTCCGTCGGTGGGAGGCCATTCGCGGCGCGACCTCTGGCTGGCCGCTGCGTTCGGGCTCGCGCTGGCGGCGATGAACTTCACGTTCTACGAGTCGCTCGACCGCATCCCGCTGGGGGCCGCGGTCACGTGCGAGTTCGTCGGCCCGCTCGGCGTGGCCGTGTTCGGGTCGCGACGCGCGCGCGATCTGGCGTGGGTCCTGCTGGCCGCCGGCGGGATCCTGCTGCTGGCAGCGCCGAGCGGCTCGGGCCTGAACGCTCCCGGTGTGATCCTGGCGCTGGTCGCCGGCGGGTGCTGGGCTGCCTACATCCTGCTGACCGTACGCGTCGGCCGCGCATTCCCGGGCGGCAACGGGCTGGCGCTGGCGATGGGCGTGGCGGCCGTGCTGATCCTGCCCGTGGGCATCGCCCAGGGCGGCTCCGGCCTGCTGCGACCGGAGATCCTCGCGGCCGGCCTCGCCGTGGCCGTCCTGTCGTCGCTGATCCCCTACTCGCTGGAGCTCGAGGCACTGCGGCGACTGCCGCCCCACCTCTTCGGGGTGCTGATGAGCCTCGAGCCGGCCGCCGCCGCGGTCGCGGGCCTGGTCGTTCTCGGACAGGTCCTGAAGGCGAACCAGTGGGCCGGAATGGCACTGGTGATCGTGGCCAGCGCAGGCGCGACGCGCTTCGCAGACCGCCGAACCCCCGCGCCCCGCGACGCGTAACAAACGGGATCAGAGCACTTTTGTAAAAACCGCGACGGCTTCTATGTGGGGCGTTTGGGGGAACATGTCGACCGGTGATACGCGCTCCAGCTCGTAGCCCGCTTCGGCTATCTGGCGGGCGTTCGGGGCCAGCGTCGTCGGGTTGCAGCTGACGTAGACGATCCGCTTCGGCTCGGTCTCGAGGATCCGGCGAACGACCTTTGCCGACAGACCCGCTCGCGGCGGGTCGACCAGGATGACGTCGGGCCTTCCCGCCCGCTCGACCAATGGACGCATCTCGGTGCGAACGTCGCCGGCCACGAAGTGCGCATTGCCGATCCCGTTCAGCGCGGCGTTGCGCTGCGCGTCGCCGATGGCCTGCTCGACGACCTCGACGCCCCAGAGCTCGCGCGCGCCCGCCGCCATCGACAGGCCGATCGTCCCGATACCGCAGAAGAGGTCGAACAGCCGCTCGGAGCCGGTCAGCCCCGCGGCCTCGGCGGCGACGCCGTAGAGGCGCTCCGCCATCTCGGTGTTGGTCTGGAAGAACGCCTCGTGCGATATGC
>JBJMLA010000047.1:0-1583 GCA_045805505.1 Solirubrobacteraceae bacterium | reverse complement strand
GCGATCGCCGACCGGACCTCGGGCGTGGTGACGTCCTTGGCCTTGATCACGACGGCGCCCGGGTCCGCGGTGCCGGGGAATGCCTTCTGCATGCGGTCGAGCGTCTTCATGATCGGGGTCTGCGGGAGCTGCTCGATGCCCGAGGACGCCGTGTGCATCCCGAGTGCGGGAATGGCGAGGGCGACCAGCACCGCGCCGGAGACGAGCGTGGACGCGAGGGGGTGGCGCATCACCGGCGCGAGGATCGCGCCCCAGAAGCGCGACTCCGTGCGCCGCTGCATGCGCTTGCCCAGGAACGGGATGCGGCCGCGGTCGACGCCGTCGCCGACCTTGGAGAGCATCGCGGGCAGGACCGTCACCGAGCCGAGCATCGCCATCGCGACGACGAGGATCGCGCCGGTCGCGAGGCCGGTGAACTCCGCGTCACCCGCGAAGTACAGCCCCGCCATGGCGGTCATGACCGTGAGGCCTGAGATCAGGACGGTGCGGCCGGACGTGGCGGCGGCGATCTGGAGCGCCTCCTCCTTGCTCTTGCCGTTCCTGCGCTCCTCGCGCTCGCGGCGGATGTAGAACAGGGAGTAGTCGACGCCGACGGCGAGACCGACGAGCAGCACGACGCTGCTGGTGGACGAGGACACCGGCATGATCTGGCTGACGAGCCCGACGAGACCCATCGTGCCGAGCACGGCGGTGAGGCCGAGCAGCAGCGGGAGGCCGGCGGCGACGAGCGCGCCGAACGCCACCAGGAGGATCAGCAGCGTGATCGGCAGGGACAGCGTCTCGGCCTTCTTCAGGTCCTTCTCGAAGGCGCCCATGAGCTCCTTCTCGGAGCTGGCCGAGCCGAACTGGGACACGTAGAAGTCCGGGTTGGCCTTCTGCACGGCCTTCGTCACGGCGAGCGTGGCGTCGACGCGGGTCTTGGCCTGCTTGAGCGTCCCGGGAATCTCGAACGACATCTGCACGGAGTGCTTGTCGGGCGAGATCAGGGCCTTGTTGGAGGCCCTGTCGTAGGGGCCCTGCACCTTCTGGGCCTCGGGCAGCGCGTCGAGCCGCTTTTCCAGGTCCTTCACGACGGCGCGGTAATGAGGAGCGCCGGCCTTGAGCGTCTTGCTCTGGATGAAGACCATCTCGCCCTGGCCCGTGGTCGACTCGGGGAACGCCTTGTCCTGGATGGCCTCGGCGCGGCCGGCGTCGCCGGTGGACTTCTGCTGGACGGTCTCCGTGCCGGTGAGCGAGCCGGCGGCGAAGGCGCCGATGACAGCGACGAGCCATACGAGGATGGCGATCTTGCGGTGCTGGGCGCTCCAGCGCCCGGCGCGGGCGGCGATGCCGCCCTTGGACTTGCGACTCATCTGCAACTTCTCCTCTGAGCTGGGTGAACGAGTGCGCAGCGTCCCGTTTTCCAGGGTCGATCTCGCCCGGGCCAGCCCGCGTCTGCGGGGCCACCCACGCCCCGCCCGCACGGTGCGGTTGACCGCACGGCCGCTTCAGAAGAGACTCGGCCGGTGAAGGTCGTGATCGCCGACGACAGCCTCCTCGTCCGCGAGGGGATCGCGTCCTTGCTGCGGCGCGCCGGCTTCGAG
>JBJMLA010000046.1:0-2410 GCA_045805505.1 Solirubrobacteraceae bacterium | reverse complement strand
GCGGCTACATCTAGACCGCCGTCGCGTGTAGCCGCGACAAGCTGTGCGTGGCAGCCGACGTGAGGGGCTACCTGGAGGGTGGCTCGCTGCACGCGATCCCGTTCAACCAGGGTCAGCCGGACATCACCGGATCGCCCGCGCCCGGGGGGCGCCTGGCCTGCTCGGTCGGTACGTGGTCGGGTGAGGTTCCGCAGACATACGCGTGGCAGTGGCGGCGCAACGGCACGGAGATCGTGGGCGCGTCGCTCCCGATCTACGCCGTCAAGAGCACGGATGCGGGCAGCCGCCTGAGCTGTTGGGTCACGGCGACGAGCGCGAGCAATGGGTCCGCGACCGCGAACAGCGCACCGGTCAGCGTCCCCGCGCCGACCGTGGTCAGCAGCTTCCCGCCCAAATCTCCGTCGCCGGCACCTTCTCCGATGCTGTTCACCGTTCAGCCGACCCAGTTTCGCGCCACCATCACGGCGAGCGCCGTGCGCCTGCGGTCGCTGCTCCGCCGCGGGCTGCTCGTGACGGTCAGCTGCAGCCTGCGCTGCGACGTTGACGTGAAATTGAAGCTCGACCGGCGCACGACGGTGCGGCTGGGCCTGGCCCGCAAGGGTCTCACGCACGCGGTCATCGGACAGGTGACGGCGGACCTCGCACGGCGGGCCGCCAAGCAGCTGCGCGTCCCGATCAGCGCGGTGGCGAAGCGAAGACTCAAGAAGCTCGCGCCCTCGCGGATCCGTCTGACTGTTTCCGGAACCGAGCTGCTCAAGCGTCCCGTCACGGGTGCGGGCACGCTGACGGTCCGGCGCTAGGACCGGATCAGCTCGAGCACCTCGTCGCGCCTGGCCTCCATGTCGTCCGGCGAGACCAGCGACTCGAGGTTCAGCCGCAGCAGCGGCTCGGTGTTCGAGGGGCGCACGTTGAAGTGCCAGTCCTCGTAGTCGACCGACACGCCGTCGAGCCAGCTGACCTCGCCGTCCGAGTAGCGCTCGGCGATCTCCTTCATCTTCGCGTCCTGGTCCGCGACCTCGGAGTTGATCTCGCCCGAGATGAAGTAGTTCTCGCGGTACGGCGCCAAGAGCTCGGACAAGCGCTTGCCCTTCACCGAAAGCAGCTCGAGGATGAGCAGCGCGGGCAGCGTGCCGGAGTCGGCGCAGTAGAAGTCGCGGAAGTAGTAGTGGCCGGAGACCTCGCCGCCGAACGCCGCGCCCTCCTTGCGCATGCGCGTCTTGAAGAACGCATGCCCCACGCGGTTCACGTCGGCGCGGCCGCCCGCCTTCTCGACCACGTGCCGCACCGCCCGTGACGCGCGCACGTCGTAGAGGATCAGAGAGCCCGGGTCCTTGGCCAGGATCGCCTCCGCCAGCAGCGCGGTCAGGAAGTCGCCGTCGACGAACTGCCCGGTGTCGTCGATGAAGAAGCAGCGGTCGGCGTCGCCGTCCCACGCGATCCCGAGCTCGGCGCCCTCGGAGAGGACCTTCTTGATGATGAAGGTCCGGTTCTCGGGCAGCAGCGGGTTCGGTTCGTGGTCGGGGAAGTTTCCGTCGGGCGTCCAGTAGGTGGGGACCTGCTCGATCGGCAGCTCGTCGAGGACCGGCCCGACCATGGGGCCCGCCATGCCGTTGCCGCCGTCGAGGACCACCTTCATCTTGCGCACGGCCGAGGTGTCGATGAACGACTTGACCTTGGCCTGGAAGCCCTCGGTGATGTCCGCCGTCTCGTAGCCACCGGTGTCGACGTGCTCGCCGGGGTCGCCCGCGGTGACGATGTCGCGCAGCTCGCCGATGCCGGCGTCGCCCGACAGTGCCAGCGCGCCGCGGCGCAGCAGCTTCGCGCCCGTGTAGGCCTTCGGGTTGTGGCTGGCGGTGCACATGAGCCCGCCGTCGAGCCCCTCGCTGCCGACGAGGAAGTAGAGCTGCTCGGTGCCCACCTGGCCGACGTCGATCACGTGTGCGCCCTCGTCGAGCATGCCGTGCGCGTACTCGTGCGCCATGTCCGGCGCCGACAGGCGCATGTCGCGGCCGAGGCCCAGGCGCAGCTTCTCGACGGGCACGCCCTCGAGGTCCGAGATGACGCGCGCAAACCCCCGGCCCAGCCGGTAGGCCAGCTGCTCGTCGAGCTGGTCCGGGTAGATCCCGCGGACGTCGTAGGCCTTGAAGATGGACGTGTCGATCAAAAGACTCTCCTCAGCTCTTTCCAGGAATCCGCGAGCGACTGGGGGAGTACCCGGGCATTGCCGATCACCGGCATGAAGTTGGTGTCGCCGCCCCAGCGCGGGACCACGTGCTGGTGGACGTGCTCCTCGATTCCGGCGCCGGCGACGTTGCCCTGGTTGATGCCGATGTTGAACCCCTCCGGCCCGTAGATCTCCCGGAGGCCGGCGATCGAGCGCTTTACCAGCTGCATCATCTCGAGCAGCGTC
>JBJMLA010000045.1:0-6626 GCA_045805505.1 Solirubrobacteraceae bacterium | reverse complement strand
GCCCCCGAACGGGCTCAGGACACACACGCGCCAGTCGCCGATCTCGTCGCGGAAACGCTCGATGACGACCGTCCGGTCGCTCGGAACGACCCGCGTCGCCTCCTGCTGCTCGCGCAGGTAGTCGAGCAGGTTGCGCGCGGCGAGGGCGTCGAGGTCGTAGTCGCGCTCGAGCGTCTCGGCGTCCTGCTCGACGGCCCAGCGGCTGAACTTGCCCAGCTCGATCCCGAGCTCCTTGGGCCGCCCGACGCTGTCGCCCTTCCAGAACGGCACGGCGCCCGGGTGGCCCGGGGCCGGGGTGACGACGACGCGATCGCGGCCGATCTCCTCGATGCGCCAGGTCGACGCGCCGAGCAGGAACGTCTGGCCCGCGCGCGCCTCGTAGACCATCTCCTCGTCGAGCTCGCCGACGCGGCGCCCGTCGGGCAGCACCACGCTGAACAGTCCGCGGTCGGGGATGGTGCCGGCGTTGACGATCGCCAGCTGCCGCGAGCCCTTGCGCGCGCGGATGGTGCCGGCCACCCGGTCCCACACGATGCGCGGGCGCAGCTCGCCGAACTCCGCGCTCGGGTAGCGGCCGTCGAGCATGTCGAGGACGTTCTCGAGCAGCGGGCGGGCCAGCTCCGCGTAGGAGTGCGTGCGCGTGACCAGCGCGAAGATGTCGTCGACCGAGACCGGCTCCGGATCGCTCGTCGCGGCGATGGCGACGATCTGCTGGGCGAGCACGTCGAGCGCGTTGCGCGGCACGACGGTCGGCTCGATCTTGCCCTCGCGCATGAGCTTGACCACGACCGCGCTCTCGAGCAGGTCGGCGCGGAACTTCGGGAAGATGCGGCCCTTGGAGGTGTCGCCCACGCCGTGGCCGGCGCGGCCGATGCGCTGCAGCCCGCGGGCGACGGACTTCGGGGACTCGACCTGCAGCACGAGATCGACCGCGCCCATGTCGATGCCCAGCTCGAGCGACGAGGTCGCGACCAGGCACGGCAGCTGCCCGGCCTTGAGCATCTCCTCGATGACGCCGCGCTCCTCGCGCGCGAGAGAGCCGTGGTGGGCGCGGGCGATCTCCTCCTCGGCGAGCTCGTTGAGCCGCAGCGCGAGGCGCTCGGCGCCGCGGCGCGCGTTGACGAAGATGATCGTCGAGCGGTGCTGGCGGACGAGCTCGAGCAGCTGCGGGTACATCGCCGGCCAGATCGACTTGCGCGTCGCCTCGCCGCCGCTCATCGGGTCGAGCGGATCGCCGGCCGGCGCGCTCTGCTCCGGCTCCTTCATCGACTCGACCGGCACCTGGATCTGGATGTCCATCGTCTTGCGGACGCCCGCGTCGACGATGCGGCAGGTGCGGCGCGGGCCGACCATGAAGCGACCGACCTCCTCGAGCGGGTTCTGCGTCGCGCTCAGGCCGATGCGCTGGACCTCGTTCTCGGAGTTCTCCTCGAGCCGCTCGAGCGTCAGCGCCAGATGCGAGCCGCGCTTGGTCGCGGCGACCGCGTGGATCTCGTCGATGATCACCGTCTCGACGTCGGTGAGCACGTCCTTGGCCTGCGACGTGAGCATCAGGTACAGCGACTCGGGTGTGGTGATCAGGATGTCCGGCGGGGTGCGCCGGATCTGCATGCGCTCCTTCTGCGACGTGTCGCCGGTGCGCACCGCGACGTCGACGTCGGCGCCCACGCCGCGCAGCGGGGCGCGCAGGTTGCGCTCGACGTCGTAGCTGAGGGCCTTGAGCGGCGAGACGTAGACGACCCGCGTGCCGGCCTTCTTGTCGGTGCGCGGGTTGGCCGCCAAGCGGTCGATCGCCCACAGGAACGCTGCGAGCGTCTTGCCGCTGCCGGTCGGTGCGCTGATGAGGACGTGCTCGCCGCTGGCAATGGCCGGCCAGGCCTGGGACTGCGCCTCGGTGGGTGCTTCGAAGGCGCCGGTGAACCAGTCACGAACCGCCGGGGTGAACTGCTCCATCGCCACGTACTCAATGTACGCAGCCGAACGCCTCCAGCGATCCCTGGCTTGCCGAAGGTGGCGCCTGCGCCGTGCCCCAGGCGGGGTTGGGCTGGATCCCCATCGTCAGGCGCAGCGCGCCACCGCGGCGCACGGCCGATTCGGCGAACCACGAGCGGTTCAGTGGCTTGCCGTTGAGCGTCGCCGACTGCACGTACGGGCCGGCGCCGCTCGTCTCGACGGTGAAGCCGCCGACGGTCGCCTTCTCAAACAGCGGCGAGCCGATCATGTGCAGCGGGGCGCCCGGGACGAACGGGCCGAAGCCCAGCGCGTCGAAGACGTACCAGGCGCTGAGGCCGCCGAGGTCGTCGTTGCCGGGCAGGCCGTCGATCGTCGGCCGGTACATGAGCCGGGCGTCGACCATCGCGTCGGCGACCCTCGACGGCCGGCCCGCGTAGGCCCACATGAACGGCGCGCCGAGGTCGTGCTCGTTGCCCGGCGCCCACTGCGGCAGGAGATAGGTCGTGCCGAACAGCGTCGCCTTGGCCTGCGCCTCGGAGGGGAGGGCGAAGAACTCGGTCAGCCGCTGGTTGACCGTGTCCGTGCCGCCCATCCGCGCGATGAGGCCGGCGGCGTCGTGCGGGACGAGCCACGAGTACTGCCACGAGTTGCCCTCCTGGAAGCCGTGGTTGCTCAGCGCGGGATCGAAGTTCGGCGAGAACGCGCCCTGCTCGTCGCGGGGGTGGACCCAGCCCTGGTCGTCGATGAGGTTGCGGTAGTTCATCGACGCGGTGAGCCAGCGCTGCGCGTCGGCGTCGTGTCCCAGGCCGTGGGCGAGCAGCGCGAGCGAGAAGTCCGCGATGCCGTACTCGAGCGTCGTGCCCGGGTTGCCCGGGAGGTAGCCGAGGCGGTCGAGCGCGGGATCGCGGAAGCCGCGCAGCGCGACGGCCTGCTCGTAGAGCTGCTGCGCCTCGTCGCCGCCGAGCAGGCCGCGGCAGTAGCCGTCGGCGATCATCGGGACCGCCGGGTCGCCGCTCATGTGCCCGGCGTCGTAGCTCTCCTCGCCCCATCGCGGCAGGCGGCCGCCCTGCTGCGCGTCGCGCAGCAGCGAGCGCAGCATGTCGGCGTAGCGCTGCGGCCACAGCATGGCGAGCAGCTGGTTCTGCGCCTTGTAGGTGTCCCACGAGGAGAAGTTCGCGTACTGGGTGTGGGCGCCGGCGTCGTGGATCCGGTCGTCGAAGCCGCGGTAGCGCCCGTCGACGTCGGTGAAGACGTTGGGGTGCAGGAGGGAGTGGTAGAGGGCGGTGTAGAAGGTCGTCTTGTCGGAGGAGAGACCTTCGACGTCGACCTTGTTGAGCTCGTGGTTCCACGCGGCGTAGGTGCGCGCGCGCATGGCATCGAAGGAGAGCGTGTCTGGCGCTTCCGCCGCCAGGTTTCTCCGTGCTCCGTCCTCGTCCGTGAAGCTGATGCCGGCGCGCATGGTCACCGTGGAGCCCGGCGCGAACCTGACCCAGTGGGCGCCTCTCCCGGTGATGGGCGCAGAAAAACGGGCGACGAAGAAGACCGGGTAGCGGTCTCTGGTCCAGCCGGCGATCTCGTTCGGGCCCGTCTGCCGGAAGTCGCCGTTGGTGGCGCCGGAGTTCTTCTGCCGGGGGTTGACGATCAGGTAGGCGTCGCCGGCGGGCGGGAAGGTGTAGCGCTGCATGGCCGCGTGGGTGCCGGCGGTCAGCTCGACGTCGGCGCCGTTGGCCAGGCGGACCTCGTAGTAGCCGGCCTCCGCCTGCTCGGTGGCGTGGGTGTAGGGCGACGCGTACTGGGTGGGATCGCTGGGCGGCTCGCTCGGCAGCGTCCACGGCATGAACGGCAGCTCGCCGGCCTTCGCGACGCCCGGGCCGCTGAGGTGCACGAGGCTGAAGCCGCGGATCAGCGCGTCGTGGTGCATGTAGCCGCTGTAGACGAGCGGCCCCAGCGTGTCGGGGGAGTTCTGCACCATGCCGAACGGGGCGTCGGCGCCGGGGAACGTGAAGCCGGGGGCCATGGTGCCGATCGTCGGGTCGACGTACTGCGCGAGGTCGTGGTCGGCCGCGTGCGCCGGTGCCGGGATCAAACACAGCGCAGCAAGGAGCGAGAGGTGTCGGCGGCGCACACGCCTGAGAACGTCCGCGGGCGGCTGAAATTGCTCGAACCGCCATCCGCGGGCGGTCAAAGTCACCTCTTCGGTGCCTTCAACCGCCCAAGGCCCGCGCGCGCAGCAGGACCGCGTCGATCATCGGCTCGGTGAGCACCCCGGTGAAGGTGTTCTGCTGGGACGGGTGGTAGCAGCCGAGCAGGGTCCAGCCGCCGACGATCGCCTCGGCGCCGTGGCCGAACTTCGGCTTCGGGCGGACGACCACGCCCTTGGCCGCGGCGAGGCGCAGCGCGGCGTCCCAGCCGAACGCGCCGAGGCAGACGACGACCGCGACGTTGGGCAGATGGTCGAGCTCCTCGAGCGTCCACGGCAGGCAGCGGTCGCGCTCGGCGGGCAGCGGCTTGTTGGCCGGCGGCGCGCAGCGGACCGCGGCGGTGATCCAGGCGCCGGTCAGCTCGAGGCCGTCGTCGGCGTGGACCGAGGTCGGCTGGTTGGCGAAGCCGGTGCGGTGCAGGGCGGCGAAGAGGAAGTCGCCGGAGCGGTCCCCGGTGAACACGCGCCCGGTGCGGTTGGCGCCGTGCGCCGCAGGGGCGAGGCCCAGCAGCAGCACGCTCGCGGCCGGGTCGCCGAAGCCGGGGATGGGCCGGCCCCAGTACTCCTGATCGGCGAACGCCGCGCGCTTGACCTCGGCGACCTCCTCGCGCCACGCGACGAGGCGCGGGCAGGCGCGGCACCGCGTCACGCGCTGCTCGAGGTCGGCGAGGGTGGCTATCGCGTGATGCCCTGCTGGAGGACGCCGGCGACGACGCGCTCGATGATCGGCTCGAGGTCGTTCATCGCCGCGGGATGGCCGGTGCGCAGCTGTCGCGAGGCGAGCTCCATGATCGCGCCGACGATCGCGTAGGCGTCGTCGGGCGTGGCGAACTTCGGTGCCCCGTAGCGCTCGTGGGCGTGCGCGTTCTCCTCGACGAGGAAGTCGCCGAAGGCCTGCAGCATCTGGTCGCGCTTGGCGGCACCGATGGGGCCGACGCCGATGACGTCGACCATCACGACGCGCGCCATCTCCGGGAACATCGAAAGACCGCGCAGGAAGGCCGAGACGCGAGCGTGGACCTTCGCCTCGAAGTTGTCCTCGACGTCCATGACCGCCGCCGCGACCGACATCCGGCTGGCCTGGCCGGCCGCGTCGACGAGCGCGAGGATGCACTCCTCCTTGTTGGCGAAGTGCTCGTAGAACGTCGCCTTCGACATGCCGGCCTCGCGGCTGATCGACTCGGCGCTGGCGTCGGCGTAGCCCACGGTGGAGAACACCTTGGCCGCGGCCTCGAACAGGCGCTGACGCTGCACGCCGAGGCGCACTTCGAGCGGGGGCGCGTGGCGCCCCCGTGGAACGGTCACATGGTCCTCTGCCATCCCTCGTCTGAGGCTAGCCGCCAAGTAGGCTGTCGATCCACCATGCGTCTACGCCCCGTCGCGCTGCCCCCGATCGTCCTGGCCGTCGTCCTGATGGCTCCGGGCGGGTGCGGACAGAGCAGCTCGACCAACACCGACGACTTCGAGGGCGCCCAGAAGGACGTGGCCGAGGCGGTCTATGACTTCCGCGACGCGATCGCCAAGCGCGACGAGGCCAAGGTCTGCGACAGCTACTTCACGTCGGAGCTGCGCGACGAGATCGTCCGCGTCGGCAAGGCCGCCGACCGCGGCTCGACGTGCGCGAAGGCCATCGAGGACTCGATCCAGGACATCGACGCCACCGACATCGAGATCCCCAAGGACGGCATCTCGATCTCCGGCACGACCGCCACGGTCAAGATCAAGACCGACCTCACCGAGGGCACCGACCCGGTCGACACGCTGACGCTCACCAACGAGCGCGGCTGGCGTATCTCGAAGCTGCCGTAGGCGGCTAGGACCCGAGCGCCGTGCCGTAGTGCCGCGCGTAGTACTCGAGGTAGTCGCCTGAGCGGATCGGCTCCCACCAGGCGGTGTTCTCGCGGTACCAGTCGACCGTGCGCTCGAGGCCTTCGGCGAAGCGCACCTGCGGCTCCCAGCCCAGCGCGCGGACCTTCTCGGAGCCGAGGGAGTAGCGGCGGTCGTGGCCGGGGCGGTCGGTGACGTACTCGATCAGCGACTCGTCGGCGGCCGTGAGCTCGATGACGCGCTTGACGACCTCGATGTTGGTCGTCTCGTCCGGGCCGCCGACGTTGTAGACCTCGCCGGGCTGGCCGTGGGTCAGCGCGTGGCCGATGCCGCGGGCGAAGTCGTCGACGTAGATCCAGTTGCGCACCTGCAGACCGTCGCCGTAGACCGGAAGGTGGTCGCCGTGCAGGGCGTTGAGGATCATCAGCGGGATGAGCTTCTCGGGGTACTGATACGGCCCGTAGTTGTTCGAGCCGCGGCAGATCAGCGTCTCGGTCCCGTACGTGTGGAAGTACGACGAGACCAGGAGATCCGCGCCGGCCTTGGTCGCGCTGTAGGGCGACGAGGGGTTCAGCGGGGAGGACTCGGTGAACGAGCCCTCGTCGATCGAGCCGTAGACCTCGTCGGTGGAGACCTGGACGTAGCG
>JBJMLA010000044.1:0-19563 GCA_045805505.1 Solirubrobacteraceae bacterium | reverse complement strand
GCCGCGGCGCCCGAAACCGCGCCCGCTCCCGCCCCCACCGCGGCCCCGCGCCCGAGCGAGGACTGGTTCGCCGATCCGCCCGTGGAGACCCGCGCGCAGCGGCTCACGCAGCCCCAGCCACCGCCGCGCAAGGGGCGCCGGGGCGGGCTGGCCGGGCGCCTGCGTGGCCGCGACGACTGAACGTCCGTCGAGACCTGGGGGTTCGCGCTCAAACAACCGGGCTCATGGCCCGAGACATGAAGCATGAGGCCGATCGCCACCCGACCGGCGCCCCGGAAAGCACGTGCGCAGTCGCCCGTCTCACCCGCCGCGCTGGAGATCCACTACGAGCCCGTGGCCGAGTTGCCATCCGGCAACGTCGTCGGCGCCGAGGCGCTGCTGCGCCGCCGGATGCCCAGCGGCGTGGTGCAGATCGCCGCCCGGTTCCTGCCGATGGCCGAGGCCAGCGGCCTGCTCGTCGAGATCGGGCGGCGTGTCGTGGACCGCGCGTGCGGTTGCGCCGCGGATTGGCAGCCGTTCTACCGCGACGCGACGGTCACGGTGAACCTCTCCGCCCGCCAGCTCGCGGACCCGGCGCTGCCCGACTGGGTGCAGGCCGTCCTCGCCCGCCATGCGCTGCGGCCGGACCTGCTGATCTTCGACATCCCCGAGGCCGTGGTCGCCCACGCCGCGCTCGATGGCGGCCCGCTGCTCCAGCACATGCGCGAGATCGCCGACCAGGGCGTGCGGATCGCGGTCGACGACGTCGGCACCGGGCCGCCCGCGCCGACCTACCTGCCGTTCGTGCCCGTCTCGATCCTCAAGATCGACGGGCGCTTCGTCCGCGCGCTGCGCCACGAGGGCGAGGGCAAGCTCGTCCCGGCGATGATCGACCTGGCCCACGAGATGGGCCTGCTGGCTCTCGCCGAGGGCATCGAGCACGCCGAGGAGCTCGACATCCTGCGCGAGCTCGGGTGCGACCTCGCGCAGGGCTACGAGATCGGCCGGGCCACGTCTCCGGACAAGATCGCCCAGCAGCTGCGGTTCTAGGCGCACACCCGCAGGCGGCGCGTGCTGCGCAGCCGCCTGCCCTTCGCGGTGCGGCCGTCGACCTTGACGCGGTAGACGCCGGCCTTCTTCTCGCGCAGATCCACCCGCACCGTGAGGCGGCCCTTGACGCGGCGCACCCGCAGGGACCGGCCGAGCAGGCGGACCTTGGCGCGGACCAGCCGGCGGTCGAGCCTCAGCGTCGTCCGTGCCTGGTCCACGCACGGCGCCGCGGGCGGGACGACGGCAGGCGGCGTCGCCTGAGGCGGAACCGCCGCCGGGACCTCGACCGTGCCCGCGACCTCGACGGTGTGCTCGGCGGTCGCCGTGCGTCCCGCGGGGTCGGTCACCGTCAGGACGATGGTGTGCAGGCCCTGGGAGACGAACGTGTGCGGGAGCGTCGCTCCGGCCACGGGCGCCGCGCCGTCGACCGACCACGCGAAGGTGGCCTCGGCGGCATCGCCCGGATCGGGGTCGGTCGCCGTGGCCGAGAAGGTCAGCGCCTCGCCCGCCTTGGCGGTCACGGGGCCCGCGACCGCACCCTGCGGGGCCAGACGCTGGTACTCGTAGGCGCCGACGTCGGCGATCGCCGACCCGTTGCCGTTGCCGTCGACCTTCCGGGCCCCACCCCCGATGTCGGCGCCGTCGGCGACCGCCGGGTCACCGGCATCTACGAGCGGCGAGTCGTGGCGCAGCCGGTAGTCGTGGGCGGCCGCGTCGGCGAATCCCGAAGCGGCGTGGTAGGCGTTGCCGGCTCCCTGCACGAACGCCCCCGCACCGCCGTAGGAGTGGAACGTCGCGCTGTTGAAGTCTGAGTGATGCAGCGTGATCGTCGCCGCATGGCCGTTCTCGCCGGCGCGTTCAGCCGCAGCGTCGACCACCAGCAGCGAGCCGGCCACCGTCACCACGGCGTCGCCGCTTGTCCCGCTGGCAAAGACGCCGACGGTGCTCGACGCGCCTTCGTCGACGAACGTGCACCCGGTCACCGTCGAGCCGCTGCCGTTGCCGACGTACACGCCGGTCGCGCCGCTCGCCCCCAGCCGCACGAGGCAGTTGCGGACGACCGACGGGTCGTTCTCGAGGTCGTATCCCGCGCCGGTGACGATCGCCGTGTCCCGGTCGAACGTCGCGGAGCTGGAGGCGTCGAACCCGTTGCGGCCGTCCACCGTGGTGTCGGTGACCACCACCCCCGCGGCGATCGCGAAGACCCCGTAGGTGTTGAGCTGGCGCGACAGCACGATGGTCGTGTCGTCGAGCGTCGAGCCCGCCGCCAGCGCGATGCCGTGGTGGGGTCCGGACTGCGCCGGATCCGCGTCGATGGCGATGCGCGAGACGGCGGTGTCCTCGACCGCCAGCCCCCGGGCCCCCGACGGGACGGACGCCGGCAGGTGCACACGCAGGTCGTGCACCGACGAGCCCGCCGCGGCGGCGGCGATGTTCAGCACGCTGGTGGCTCCCGCAGGAGCGGTCAGGATCGTCCCGTCGCCCCGGCCCGCGATCTCGATCTGCCCTGCGGCGTCGTTGACGACGTACCCCGAGGCCGACGGCGCGGTGTACGTGGCGACCCCGAGCTGGATGGTGTCGGCTCCGGCGGCGCCGGTGGCGGCGCCTATGGCGGCCTGGAACGTGGGGTAGGTCAGTCCGCCGGGGCAGCCGGACTCCGGGGCGACACAGCGCGTGGCCGCTGCGGCGGGCGCGGCGGCGCAGAGGGCGACGGCGAGAGCGGCCGGCAGAAGGCGGGGCATCAGCCGCACACCCGCAGTCGGCGCGTGCTGCGCAGGCGCTTGCCCGTCGCTGTACGGCCGTCGACCTTGACGCGGTAGACGCCGGTCTTCTTCGCGCGCAGGTCGACGCGCACCGTCAGGCGCCTCTTGACCCTGCTCGTCGCCAGCCGCTTGCCGCCCAGCGTCACCCGCGCCGTGCGCAGCCGCCGGTCGAGCAGCAGCCGGGGGCGCAGCGACTTCAGGCAGGCCGGCACGACGGCCGCTCCCGGGTTCGCCCCGGGTCCGGGGTCGGCGCCCGGATCGGTGCCACCTCCCGGCGAGGGACCCGGGTCCGGCTGGACGGTGGTGGCCGACACGTCGACCGTCTCGCACGCGGTCAGCGCGTCGACACCCACGGCATCGACCTGCGCCGTGTCCTGGCCGTCGCCGCAGTCAGCCGTGTCGGCGACGCCGTCGCGCAGGCGCAGCGTGTCGTCGCCCCCGCGGGCCAGGAGATGGTCCGCTCCGCCGCCACCGGTCAGCTCGTTGGCCGCGTCGTTGCCCGAGAGCACGTCGGCGAACGCCGAGCCGGTCAGCGACTCGATGTCCTTGAGCTCGTCGGCGCCCGCGGCCCCGCCGGCCTGCGGCGCGGCCGCGGCGAGATCCACCGTCACCGGCCCCGGGGCCGCCGCGTAGGAGGCCACGTCGTCGTCACCGCCACCCAGCAGCAGGTCGTCGCCGCCGCGACCCTCGAGCAGGTCGTCGCCGCCGAGTCCCTCGAGCTCCTCCGCCCCGTCGGTGCCACGCAGCACGTCGTCGAGCTCGGTGCCCTCGAGCGACTCGATCGAGGTGAGCGCGTCGGTGCCCTGGCCGGTCTCCTGCGCTCCGGCGATGCCCAGGTCGACGACCACGCCCTGCTCGGCCGAGTAGTAGGAGTGCGTGTCGCGGCCGGGCCCGCCGTCGATCTGGTCGTCGTCGGCGTCGCCGCCGAGCTCGTCGTCGCTCGCTCCACCGGTGAGCGCGTCGTCTCCGGCACCGCCGAAGAGGTAGTCGGGGCCGTCGCCGCCCGTGAGGACGTCATCCCCCGGGCCGCCCACCAGATAGACGCCGCCCGGGAGCACCGCGCCCGTGCCCGCCCCGCCCGCCGCGGAGACCACGTCGGCTCCTTCGGCCGACGAGATGGTCACGCGCTCGAGCCCGGTGGAGGCGATGTCGTCGCCGTCGTCGGTGAGCTCGGAGGTGTTGAGGTTGATGCCGACCTTGCCGGCGGTGGGTGCGCCGAGGCGCACCTGGTCGGCGTCCGCCGTGCCCGCGACGTAGAGGGTGTCGTAGTCGCCGTTGCCGAACGCGGCGGTGATCTCGATCTCGGAGATGTTGAACATCCCCTCGCTCGTGGCGCCGGGACCGAAGGTGCCCAGGCTCTCGTTGACGATCAGCGTCGTCGACGAGCCCGAGGTGTCGATGTAGCTGATGCTGTCGACGCCGGTCACCGTGCCTGGCCCGTTCGTGCAGGCCAGGACGCCCGTGGCGTTGTTGACCGCCAGCTGCGCCGGCGCGCCGGGGTTGCGGTACAGCAGCGCGGTGTCGCCCTGGGCGCTGTTGGTGATCGTCAGGATGGTCTTGGCGCCGTTGTAGACGCAGGTGGTGGCCGCGCGAGCGGGCGCGACCCACAGCGCACCGATGGCGACCAGCAGCCCGAGCAGCCGGAGGGCGCTCATCGGCCGAACCGCCGCGTCGCGGGGACCGAGCGGTTGCCGGCGGTGTCGACCCCGGAGACGACCACGCGGTAGCGCCCGCCGGCGAGCCGGCCGAGGGAGACGCGCAGCGGGCCGGCCACGGTGGCCGTGACGCTGCGACGGCGCACCGCGCGGTAGCCGTGGGCGGTCCGGCGCTGCAGGCGGATCGTCAGGACCGCGGCCTCGTCGACGAGCAGGCGCAGCCGGCCCTTGACGATGCGCAGGCCGGCCACGCGCGGGCCCTGATGGTCGCCGGCGGGCGCGTCCGTCTGCCCCGGCGACCCTCCGGGCGTGACGGCGGGAGGCCCACCGGGTGCGTCGCCCGAGCCCGCGGCGGCGGCCGGCAGGACATCGGCGTTCTCGCAGCCGATAAGGGTGTCGGTCGCGGCGGCGTCGGCGATCACCGCGTCGGTTCCGGCGCCGCAGTCGGCGGTGTCGTTCTCGCCGTCGCGCACGCGCAGGTCGTCGTCGCCGCCGAGGCCGGCGATGACGTCGGCGCCCGCGCCGCCGTCGATGCGGTTGGCACCGGCGTCACCGCTCAGCACGTCGGCGAACGCCGAGCCGAGGAGGTTCTCGAAGCCCTTCAGGGCATCGCTGCCCGCCGCCCCGGAGGCCGATGCGGCCAGATCGACGGTGACCGAGCCGGTGGCGGCGCCGTAGTCGGCGGTGTCGACGCCGGGGCCGCCGTCGAGCTCGTCGTCGCCGCCGCGGCCCTCGATGCGGTCGTTGCCCTCGCGGCCGTGCAGCGCGTTGGCGTCGCCGTCGCCGATGAGGACGTCGTCGAGCTGGCTGCCGGTCAGTCCCTCGAGGCCGGTGAGCGTGTCCATGCCCTCGCCCGAGTCCTGCGCGACGGTCAGCGCGAGGTCGACGTGGACGGCGGTGAGGGAGATGAAGTAGGAGATCGTGTCCTTGCCGATCCCGCCGTCGACGACGTCGTCGCCGGTGCCCCCGGCCATGATGTCGTCGCCGACGCGCCCGTCGATGACGTCGTCGCCGGCGCTGCCGACCATCTGATCGTCGCCGCCGCCGCCCGTCAGGTGGTCGTCTCCGTCGCCGCCGTCGACCGCGAAGGTCACTCCCGAGCCGAGCGGGTTCCCACTGCCCAGGCCGCCCTGGCCGCTGACGTAGTCGTCGCCGGCCCCGGGCGTCACGTACACGACGTCGGCGCCGGTGGCCTTGATGTCGTCGCCGTCGGCGGCCGACTCGTGCGTGCCCACGTTGAGCCCGACGGTGTCGGCGGCGGGGCTCCCCACCCGGATTCCGTCGGCGGTCGGCAGGCCGTAGACCCAGACGGTGTCGTTGCCGGTGCTCCCGAGATCGGCGGAGATCTCGATCTCGGACACGTTCAGCGCGCCCTCGCTCGTGGCGCCCGGACCGATCGCCCCGTTGCGCTCGTCGACGACGAGGTAGGTGCTCGAAGCCGAGGTGTCGGCGTAGTTGATGCTGTCGGTGTTGGTGACCGTGGCCTGGCTTCCCGAGCAGACCACCGGGACCTGCGCGATGGTCTGGATGACCAGGTTGGTGCCCGGGCCGGCCTGGCGGAGGATCCGGACCCCTTCGCCGCCGGCGTCGGCGGTGATGGTCAGCGACTTGGCCCCGGCGTTGAACGAGCACGTGACGGTGGCCTGGGCCGGAGCGGCGATCGCGGCGGAGACGACGAGGGCGGCCAGGACGGCCAGACGGCGTGTGCGGTGCATGGCCGCAAAGGTGGACCGGGCGCACCTTTCCCACAACGCCGCCGTGGTTCCCGCGGTCGCGCGGGCGCGATCCGGAGAAAAGTTCTGCCACGACCGCAGACATCCCTGGGATGCTCGCGTCGTGGACCCGACCGACCGTACGATCGTGATGGCTCTGCAGAAGGACGCGCGGATCAGCTTCCGCGACCTGGCGGCGGCGGCCAAGCTCAGTCCCAATGCAACGGCCGAACGGGTCCGGCGTCTGGAGCGTCAAGGCATCTTGAAGGGCTACACCGCCATCGTCGATCCCAAGGCTGCGGGCCGCACGCTCACCGCGCTGGTCGATCTGCGCCTGAAGGAGGGCACGCCGCCCGAGCAGTTCGAGCCCATCGTCCACAAGCTCGACGTGATCGTCGACTGCGCCCACGTCAGCGGCAAGTTCGACTACACGCTGCGGGTCACCGTGGCCGACGCCGCGGAGCTCGACCAGCTGATCCGGCTGCTCAAGGCGCGGGCCAACGTCGTCGAGACCGACACGCGCCTGGTCATGCGCACCGTCGTGCGGCGCGCGACCGCCGATTAACGAGAACGGGCCGCCCGTGGGCGACCCGTTCGAAGCTCTGGCGAAAGCGGCCGGCTACCAGCGGTAGTGGGCGAAGGCCTTGTTGGCCTGGGCCATGCGGTAGATGTCGTCCTTGCGCTTGTAGGCGCCGCCCTGCTGGGACGTGGCATCCATCAGCTCGTTGGCGAGGCGCTGGGCCATCGTCTTCTCACGACGCTGGCGGGCGAACTCGACGAGCCAGCGCACGGCGAGCGTGCGGGCGCGGCGGGCGGGAACCTCGACGGGCACCTGGTAGGTCGCACCGCCGACGCGGCGGGAGCGGACCTCGAGGGCCGGCGTGAGGATCTTGATGGACGCCTCAAGGGCCTCGACGGGGTCGCCGCCGGTGCGCTCGGCGATGATCGCGAGGGCGTCGTAGACAATCTTCTCGGCCGTGGACTTCTTGCCGTCGAGCATCACCTTGTTGATGACCTGCTGGACGAGGCGGGACCGGTGGACGGGGTCCGGCTCGACCGGACGGATGGTGGCGGCTGCGCGGCGGGGCATCTACTTCTTCTTCACGCCGTACTGCGAGCGAGCCTTCTTGCGATCGCTGACGCCGGCGGCGTCGAGCGTCCCGCGAACGACCTTGTAGCGCACACCCGGGAGGTCCTTGACGCGACCGCCACGGACCAGGACCACGGAGTGCTCCTGGAGGTTGTGGCCCTCGCCCGGGATGTAGGCGGTGACCTCGATGCCTCCGGAGATCCGGACGCGAGCGACCTTGCGCAGCGCCGAGTTCGGCTTCTTGGGCGTCGTGGTGTACACACGAGTGCAGACCCCGCGCCGCTGGGGAGCGGCAACCTTCTTCTTGCGACCCTGGCCGGACTTCAGGCCGGGGGTGGCGAGCTTCTTGGTCTTGGGGGTCCGGCCCTTGCGAATGAGCTGGCTGGTCGTCGGCATGCGGCGGAGCATGGTAGCAACGCGACTGGGCCCGAACGACGCGCTAGGTCGCGAAGATGCCGCTGCTCTTGAGGCCGCCGAGGTACATGTAGCGCCCGTCCACGCTGATCGTCACGCGCGTGAACCCGTAGACGCCGCGGACCTTGCCGCAGCCTTTTCGGGCGCGGGCGATGCACGTGGTCGGCGTCAGCGCGCCGTTCGTCGAATCGCGCGTGAAGGAGGCCAGGATGCTCCCGTCCCCCGTGCCCGTGGTGTCCTGCCGGTAGACGACCGAGACCGAGGCGCCGTCGCGCGAGACGCCCAGCGAGGCGGGCCGGACGAACGCCGGCCCCTGCCCGCAGCCGTCCAGGGGCATTGCGGCGAAGCAGCCGGCCGCGCCCTCGAGCTGGGTGAGGGTCCCCGCGGTGGCGTCGCGGCTGAAGGTCGTCACGGTCCCGCCGTCGCGGAACCAGTGCGCGGCGGCGTAGACCGAGCGCCCGTCGGGGCTGATGGCGATCTTCTCCCCGCCGGCGAGCCCGCGGGCCGGGACGCACTGGGTCCCGGTGGCGTTCTCGGCCACACAGCCGGCGAAGCTCAGCACGCCCGAGGACGGGTCGCGCGCGTAGCTGACGATGGCGCCCGTCTGCCCCCGGGCCATCAGCACGTAGACGTAGCCGCCGTCGGGCGCCACGACGAGGTCGACCGGCACGGCATCGGGCACGGGAACGCGGCCGCAGGTCGAGCTGATCTTGGACTGGTCGCTGATCACGCAGCCGTCGGTGCCGGCGGGCTGGGTCAGCCGGCCCGACCCGGGCTCTCGCGTGAGCACCGCCAGGCCGCCGGTCTCCGACGTGGCGTAGAGCGAGGTGCCGTCGTTGCTCATCGCCAGCCGCTTGCCCTGGTCCATCGAGCGGCCCTTGGCGCAGCCCGCCCGGCCCTGCTGGGTGATGCAGCCGGCGCTGCCCTTGGGCTGCTTGATCGTCCCGTTGGGATAGCGCTGGAGCGTGACGATGCCGCCGTCGTTGAGGACCTCGGAGCCGTGGGTCAGCGCGTAGACGTGCTCGCCGTCGGGCGCCATGGCCAGATCCACCGGGCGGCGCATGGCGCGGCCGGCGCGGCAGTACGCCTTGGCCCGGGCGCTGCCCGAGGGCCGGCGCACGCAGCCGCCGGGCGGCCGCAGCGAGAGCAGATGCCCGTCGGGATACTGGATGTAGGCCGCAATCGTCGCCGCGCCCTTGTACGACGTGATCCCGTAGACGAGCCGGTTGGACGGGTCGGCCACGGGCTGGATGGGCCCATGGTCGTACGGGGTCCGCGTGCAGATCGAGCTCTTGGGTCCCGAGACGCAGCCCGCCTTGCCCTTGAGCTGCTGGAGGGCGCCGGCCGGCGGGGCGCTCGCCAGGACGGCGAGCGCCGTCCCGAGGATCAGGCCGCGGGCGAGACGGATGCCAGGGCCTCCGCGGGCGCGACGTACTCCCGGCCCTGGTCGACGGCGACGGGCTCGGAGGTGAGCGCGCCTCCCGCGACCGACAGGCCGTCGAGGAAGCCGGGATCGGAGCCCAGCGCGTCGCGCACGCCCTGCGTCGCCAGCTTGATGACGTAGGGCATCGTCGCGTTGGTCAGCGCCCAGGTCGACGTGACGGGGACCGCACCGGGCATGTTGGCCACGCAGTAATGCGTGATGCCGTCGACCTCGTAGGTGGGGTCGGTGTGGGTGGTCGCGCGCGACGTCTCGAAGCAGCCGCCCTGGTCGATCGAGACGTCGACGAGCACGGCGTGCTGCTTCATCAGCCCGAGCTGCTCGCGGGTGACGACGCGCGGGGCGCGGGCCCCCTGCACGAGGACCGCGCCGATGACGAGGTCGGCCTCGGCGAGGTGCTGCTCGATGGAGAGGGTGGACGAGAACACGGTGTCGGCACGACCGCCGAATGCCACATCCAACTCGCGCAGACGGTCGATGTTGCGGTCAAAGACGCTGACCGACGCCTCCATGCCGATCGCGATGAAGGCGGCGTTCATGCCGACCACGCCGCCGCCGATGATCATCACCTTCGCCGCGGGAACGCCGGGCACGCCGCCGAGCAGGATGCCGCGGCCGCCGAGCGGCTTCTCGAGGATGAACGCGCCGGCCTGCGTGGCGATCTTGCCCGCCACCTCGCTCATCGGCGCCAGCAGCGGCAGCCGGCCGGCGGAGTCCGTGACGGTCTCGTAGGCGATGCACGTGGCGCCCGAGTCGAGCAGGCCCTGTGTCAGGTCGGGATCGGGCGCGAGGTGCAGGTAGGTGAAGAGGACGTGCTCGGGCCGCAGCCGCGCGACCTCCTCGGGCTGGGGCTCCTTGACCTTGACGATCAGCTCGCCCTCGGCGAACGCCGCGTCGGCGTCGGGGACGATCGTCGCGCCCTGGGCGACGTACTCGTCGTCGGTGATGCCCGACCCCTCCCCCGCGCCGGCCTCGACGAACACGCCGTGGCCGCGGTCGACGAGCTCGCGGGTGCCCGCGGGCGTCAGCGCGACGCGGTACTCGTCCGTCTTGATCTCCGCCGGCACACCGATCTTCATCAGGCGACACCCATCCTCTCGCTCGCTTCGGTCAGGACCGGCCGCAGGACGGCCTCGATCTCGGCCCACTGCTCGGGGCCCGCGATCAGCGGGGGCGCGAGCTGGACCACCGGGTCGCCCCGGTCGTCGGCGCGCGCGATCAGGCCGCGCTTGAAGATCTCGGGGCCGACGAACCCGCGCAGCAGCTGCTCGACCTCGGCGCGGTCGAAGCGCTGCTTGGTCTCGCGGTCCTTGACGAGCTCGAGCGCGTGGAAGAAGCCGGCGCCGCGGACGTCGCCGACGATCGGGATGTCGCGCAGGCCGTCGAGCATCCCGCGCAGCAGCGGCTCCTGCTCGCGCACGTTCTCGCGGATGCCCTCCTCCTCCATCACCTCGATGTTGGCCAGGGCGACCGCGGCGCACATCGGATGGCCGCCGAAGGTGAAGCCGTGGACGAAGGAGTTCGTGCCCTCCAGGAACGGCTCGGCGAGCTTGTCGTCGATGATCACGGCGCCCATCGGCGCGTAGGCCGACGTCAGGCCCTTGGCCGTGGTGATGATGTCGGGCTGGTAGTCGTAGCGCTGGGCGCCGAACCACTCGCCGAGGCGCCCGAAGCTGCAGATGACCTCGTCGGAGACCAGCAGGACGTCGTGCTCGTCGCAGATCTCGCGGACGCGCTGGAAGTAGCCCTCGGGCGGCGGGAAGCAGCCGCCGGCGTTCTGGACCGGCTCGAGGAACACGGCGGCGACCGTGTCCGGGCCCTCGAAGCGGATGCGCTGGTCGATGGCCTCGGCGAGCGTCTCGACGCCGTAGCCCGGAGCCAGCCGGTAGAGGTTGGTGTTCGGCACGTGGCAGCCGCCCGGGGTGAACGGCTCGTAGGGCTGGCGCAGCGCGGTGATGCCGGTCACGGCGAGGGCGCCGAGCGAGGTGCCGTGGTAGGCGGTCTCGCGGGCGATGATCTTCGTCTTGTTCGGATGGCCCGTGAGCTTGTGGTACTGGCGGACCAGCTTGATCGTCGACTCGACGGCCTCGCTGCCGCCGCTGGTGAAGAACACGCGGTTGAGGTCGCCCGGCGCGAGCTCGGCGAGCTTGGCGGCCAGAGCGATGGCGGGCGGGTGCGCGTAGGACCATGTCGTCCAGAAGTCGAGCTCGCCGGCCTGGTCGACCGCGGCCTGGGCGACGTCGGTGCGGCCGTGGCCGATGTTGCAGCAGAACAGCGCGCTGAGGCCGTCGAGGTAGCGGTTGCCGTCGGCGTCCCAGACGTAGCAGCCCTCGCCGCGCGCGATGACCGGGATGTTCGCTCCGGCCTCGAACGCGCCGAGACGCGCGAAGTGCATCCAGAGGTGGCGCCTGGCCTGCTCCTGCAGGACCTCGGCGGACGGGGTGGTGCTCGCCATGGCGACACCGTATCCCGGCCGGGGTCCGGTCGCTAGGCGGGCTGGAGCTGGGCCTCGGCGCGGGCCGCGCGCGAGGGGATGATCGCCCCGGCGACGAGGCTGGCGACGAGCGCGCCGGTGCACAGCAGGAAGGCTCCGACGAACGCGCCCTCGGTCGGGTGGTCGGCCACGACGCTGGCCGCCAGCATGCTCGCCGCGACCTGGCTGCCGAACGCGCCGCCGAGCGTTCGCATGACGGTGTTCATGCCGGTGGCGACGCCGGTCTGCTCGGCGCGCACGCTCTCGACGATCAGGTTGGCCATCGCCGCGAAGGCCAGGCCGATGCCCAGGCCGAGCAGGCCCGAGGCGACGTAGACCTCCCACGGATGGTCGTGGGTGAGCGCGAGCATCGCGTAGGACAGGATCGACACGGCCGAGCCCGCCAGCAACGGCGGCTTGGAGCCGAAGCGCCGCTCGAGGCGGCCGGTGAACTGGCCGATGATGAGCATCGCCAGCGTGGAGGGCAGCAGGAACAGCCCCGCCTCGGTGACCGTCGAGCCGAAGCCGTAGCCGGTGCTCGCCGGCTCCTGGACGAAGGTGGGGATCAGGACGAACGACGAGTACATCCCGGCACCGAAGAGCACGGCGACGACGTTGGTCGTCCAGACGCCCTTGATGCGCATCATCCGCATGTCGACGAGCGGAACGCGCGAGCGGGTCTCGAACCAGACCCACAGGCCGCAGACCGCGATGCCCGCCGCGGCGAGGCCGAGCAGCTTGGCCGAGGTCCAGCCCCATGTCTCGGCCTGGCTGACCGCGAGCAGGACCATCGCCAGGCCGACCGACATCAGCGCGGCCGCGGTCCAGTTGATCCGCGCGGGTGCCTTGATCGGCGACTCCGGGACGTAGAGGTGCGTGAGCAGTGCCGAGCCGGCGACGACGACCATCGGCAGCCAGAACAGCCAGTGGTAGGAGAGGCCCGAGACGATCACGCCGGCCAGGACCACGCCGGCGCCGCCGCCGACGCCGATCAGCGACGACATCAGGCCGATGCCGCCGGCCACCTTCTCGCGCGGGAACTCGTCGCGGATGATCCCGAAGGCCAGCGGGAAGATCCCGCCGCCGACGCCCTGCACGATCCGCCCGGCGACCATCAGGCCGATCGACGATGCCACCGCCGAGATCAGCGTGCCGACGGCGAGGATGACCAGGACGATCATCAGCACGCGCTCCTTGCCGTGGATGTCGCCGAGGCGCCCGACGATCGGCGTGGCGACCGACGCGCTGAGCAGGTAGCCGGTCAGCACCCAGGCGACGGCGCTCTCGGAGCAGTGCAGCTCCTCCTGGATGTCGGGCAGCGCGGGGGCGACCAGGGACTGCAGGAGCGCGTAGCTGATGCCGGCGATCGCGAGGACCGCGAGCGTGACGTTGTAGTGCTGGCGCTGCGGGGCGTCGGACGGAGTCGTTGCCACCGCAACCACCATAGAAACCGCCCGCGGGTGCGGGTCAGCGCGCAGACCTGCGTGCCTGGTTAGGTTGCCGGCATGGCCTTGTCCTTCGACCGGCGCGGGAGCGGCGAACCCCTCGTGCTGCTGCACGGGATCGGCAGCCGGTGGCAGGCCTTCCTCCCCGTGCTGCCCACGCTCGCCGAGCGCTTCGAGGTCTGGTCGCTCGACCTCCCGGGGTTCGGCGCGTCGCCACCTCCGTCCCGGCCGATCGGGTCCATCGCCGACCTCACCGACCAGGTGGCCGGGTGGATGGCCGAGCAGGGCATCGAGGGCGCGCACGTCGCCGGCAACTCGACCGGTGGTGCCGTCGCGCTCGAGCTCGCCGCCCGCGGCCTCGCCGCCTCGGCGTGCGCGCTGGCCCCGATCGGCTTCTGGAGCACGCGCGAGCGCGCGTTCTGCCAGGCCTCGCTTCGCGGCACCCGCGCGTTCGCCCGCGCGAGCCGCCCGCTCGTGCCGCTGCTGGCCGCGCACCCCGCGACGAGGACGCTGAGCCTCGCCCAGTACTACGCCAAGCCCTGGCGCCTGTCACCCGGCGAGGTCGCCGGCGGCATCGACGCCCTGCTGGGCGCCACCGCGTTCGACGCCGTCGACGCCGCCTTCACCGGCTACCTCGCCCCCGCCGACGCCGCCGACCATGTGCCGGTGACGATCGCCTGGGGCGCCAAGGACCGGCTGCTGCTGCCCCGCCAGCTCGACCGGGCCCGCCGCCGCCTCCCCCGGGCCCGCCACGTGCTGATCCCCGACGCCGGGCACCTGATGATGAGCGACCAGCCGGTGGCGGTGGCGGCGGTGATGGTGGCTGCGGGGGCGGCCGCCGCGGCGGCCGGGTAGGCCGCGGTTGCGGGACGCGCCCGGCGCGGGCGGTCTCCGCGGGTGGTGGTGGTCGCGGGGCGGCGAGGGGAAGGGTGCGTTGGCGCCGGCGGTCCTTCGACGGCGCGAACGTCCAGATTGCCTGCCTATAGGCAGGTGGAATGGACGTTCGCCCTGTCGAGCGGGCGGGAACGCGGCGAACGTCCAATCCCTGTGCGTATGTGCACACCCCTTGGACGTTCGAGCCGTCCGCAGCCGCCGGCGCTCACACCCTCCCTCGCCGCCCCGCGACCGAGACCTATGCGGAGAACGGCAGCGACCGGCGCGGAAACCGGCGGAGCCGCGCGGAAACCACGTACGTCCAACCCGCCACGTCATGTCGTGGCCCCTGGACGTTGGATCGTCGGAGCCGCCGAAACGCACCCACACGGAGACCACCAGCGAACGGCGCGGAACCGCCGGCCGAGCCGGAGCTAGGTCGCGGCCGGCGCGACGCCCGCGGCGCGCACGGGCGCCGGGGTGAGAGCGGACGCCACGATCACCATGACGAACGCGATGCCCTGCAGGACGATCCCCAGGGCGTGGCCCGGGAGGGGATCGCCGAAGACGATGATGCCGCCGGCGATGCCGGTGATGTTGGCGGCGGTGCCGGTGACGGCGATGACCGGGACGGCCTCGCCGTCCTGGAGGCCGCGGGCCGAGGCGTAGAAGGCGGCGACCGACGCGAGGACCGTGACGAGCAGCCACGGCGAGACGAGGGCGAGGATGCCGCTGTGGCCGGCGAGGCCGGTGAGGGCCTTGATCGCCACGTCGGAGACGCCGAAGAGGATGCCGGCCGCGGCACCGAGCATGACGCCGTGGTGCTCGGCGGGAGCGCCGACGCGCGGCCCGAGGATCAGCAGGCCGCCGATGCCGAGCAGACCGGCCTCGAAGGCGATCATGCCGGCGGTCGAGAAGCTCGAGTGCGAGCCGTGGGTCGCGGGAAGCGTGACGCCCAGCAGCACGAGGCCCAGGGCGGTGCAGCCGAGGCCGATCCACTGCCGGCGGCCGACCTCGAAGCCGAAGAGGCGCTCGGCCATGATGGCCAGGAGCACGACACCGCCGGCCAGCACGGCCTGCACGATGCTCATCGGGGCGATGGCGAGCGCGGCGACGTGGAAGACCCACGCGCCGATGGCCACGACCATCCCGATCGCGAACCACTTCGAGCACCACAGCGACTTCGCCGAATGCAGCGGATGCATGATGTCGACGGGGTCGGCGAGACAAGCACCGCGGTGCTTGTAGAAGAACCCGAGGTTCGTGAGGAACGCGCAAACGAGCGCGAGCAGGATGCCGAGCTGAAGAGTCATAGGTACAAGGGCTCCAACGCAGCAGTGGCCAAAAACCAGCGGTGCCGAGCCGTACCCCTACCATCGACACCTGCCGGGCCTCGCTTGAAGTCGCGCCCTGAACAACAGAGTACACAGGCACCCCGGTTGACGTTACACCGGGGGGCTTTTTCCTCAGAATTGCCGCAATCGCTCGACAAACCGGTGCTGCTGGTCGACATCGACGGGGTCATCAGCCTGTGGGGCTTCCCCTCCGACGAACGTCCAGACGGAACTTGGCACAACGTCGAGGGCATTCCCCACTTTCTTTCGTCCACCGCCGCCGGGCACCTTCACGACCTGGCCGAATGGTTCGAGCTGGTGTGGTGCAGCGGTTGGGAGGAGCGCGCCTCCGAGCATCTCCCCGGACTGATCGGCGTCCCCGCCCTGCCCTACCTGTCCTTCGACCGCAACCCCGGCCGGGCCAACGCCCACTGGAAGCTCACCGCGATCGACGCCCACGCCGGCGACCGGCCCCTGGCGTGGATCGACGACGCCCTCGACGAGCGCGTCGAGGAGTGGGCCGCGCGACGCAGCGCCCCGACCTTCCTGCTGCACACCGACCCCGCCGTCGGCCTGACCGACGACGGGGTGGAGCAACTCCGGCGCTGGGCCGCCGGCCTCGCGGCCGGCTAGGCGTCGTCGGGCTTGAGCAGCAGCGTCTTGCCCGTCGGCTCGCCGTCGGCGCCCACGTAGACCAGCGGCAGCGGCTTGCCGATGTTCGCCGTCTCGCTGTACTCGAAGCCCACGGACTCGCCCTTCTCGCCCGCGAGCCGGACGTCCTTGGTCCACGTGCCGATCTTGCCGTCACCCGTCTGCTTGCTCAGGTTGAGGATGTAGTGGCCCTTGGTCCCGTTGACGCCGCGCGCCAGCGAGCTGTCGAGCAGCACCACGTTGTCCTCGGGCACCACGATGAGCCGGATCGCCGAGCCCTTCTCGATCCCCACCGCGCTGGCGGCGAAGATGTAGGCCGAGTCGTCCTTGACCACGCCGGCGAAGATGTTGGGCACCTCGCCGGCGTCGTTGTTGCTCTCGTACGCGATGCCGTACCCGTCGAGCACCTGCAGGCGGTCCTTCTGCCCCGGCTCGATCGTGAGGTCCTCGACCTCGAGCACCAGGCCGTTGCCGATCAGGTTGACGGTCGGCTTGGCGGTCTTGGTCAGGTCCGAGCCGTCGATGGTGATGATGTAGCCCTTGCCCTCCGGCAGCCGGTAGGTCGGCTCGGGCGCCTGCGCCCATGTCGACACGCCGACGCCGAGACGCTGGCTGACCACCTGGATGTCTGGGATCTCGGTGACGAGCTTGCCCTGGATGACGCCCGTGCGCCGGCCCTGGTCGTCCTGGAAGATCAGGTGCGGGTGGTTGACCGGATCGCCCTGCATGGCGATCTCCGTGTACTCCTTGGCCTTGAAGACGCCGCCCTTGGCGTTGACGGTGCCCTTGGCCTCGCCCTGGCAGAACGGGCAGGGCTGCTCGCCGAGGCCGGGCGACAGCGGGTCGAGCTCGAGCGTGTTGGTGCTCGCGTCGCCCTCGTAGAGCGCGGACTGCTGGTCGGGGTTGATGCTCGCCTCGTAGGACCACGTGTCCTCGTTGGTGTCGACCATCACCGCGCGCGTCGCGCCCGGGTAGTTGTTGTCGTAGACGAGGATCGCGTACTGCCCGTCGCCCTTGTCCTCGATGGCGAACGGCGTGATGGCGTGCCCACCCGTGCGGTCGCGCATATAGATGCCCAGGGTGTAGAGCTCCTGGTCGCCGGTCAGCGTGCGCTTGAGCTCGTTGAGGACGTCGGTCGGCGTGCCGTGGACCTGATTGCTCAGGACGGTGGGCAGCACCTGGTACATGAAGCCCTCGGCGATCTCCCCCTGCAGCGGCTCGTTGCCCTCGATGGGCAGCGCCGGTGTCGTGTCGGCGCCGTAGTCGCCGATGTTGAGGTTCTGCGAGAAGAACCGCAGCGCGGTCATCGAGAAGCCCTCGCAGTGACCGCCCGCCATGCCGGCGTTCATGTTCTCGGCCCAGGTCTGGGCGGCCGGCGTCGGAACGCAGTCGCTCCCGGCCGTGCCCTCGATGCAGACCGCGTCGCCGAAGAGGTCCTGGAGCTCCTTGGTGCCCAGGTTGGCCGGCTCGGCGTCGTTGGTGTAGTTCGGGAACCCGAAGCCGTCGGAGTAGGGGCGGAAGCCGCTGTCGGCGACGATCTTGCCCGTCGGCTTGTAGCTCGGCGTGAGCTCCGAGGGCTCGCCGCCGAGCCCGGTCTGCGCCGCGAAGTCGCTCGAGGCGACCAGGGCGGCCTTGGAATCGCCGTAGCCCCGCGCGGTGGTGTAGCCGCGGTCGGCTTCCTTGTCGTCGCCCCCGCCGCCTCCGCAGGCGGCCAGGAACAGCGCGGAGAGGACGAACAGCAGCAGGGGAACGACGCGGCGGGGGGACATGCGGCCCACGCTACCTGGCGCGGAGGGCGAAAAAGACAGGGGGCCCGCCGTAGCGGGCCCCCTGGCCAAATGTCCTATGTCCTTGCGCGGACGGGCTACTTGTCGTCGGAGCCCGGCAGATCGAGGTCCGCGAGCTCCTCGGCGAAGCCGGTGTCCCCCGTGCCGATCTCCTCGAGCGAGGCGATGTCCTGGTCGAGCGAGAAGCCGCCCAGGCCGTCGCCGTCGCCGAGACCGAGCTCGGCGGCGATCTCGTCGGAGTCCAGCAGGCCCACGTCGTCCATCGCGCGGGGCAGCGGCTCGGACGGCTCGATCTCGATCCGCCGGTACCGCTTGAGCCCGGTGGCCGCCGGGATCAGCTTGCCGATGATGACGTTCTCCTTGAGGCCGTTCAGCCGGTCGATCTTGCCCTCGAGCGCGGCGTCCGTGAGGACCTTGGTGGTCTCCTGGAACGACGCGGCGGACAGGAACGAGTCGGTGTTGAGCGACGCCTTGGTGATGCCGAGGATGATCTCCTCGTACTGGGCGGTCTCCGCCTTGGCCTTCTTGAGCTCCGCGTTCTTCTCGAGGAAGTCGTTGCGGTCGACGAACTGCCCGGGCAGGTAGTCCGAGTCGCCCTTCTGGTCGACGCGGACGCGCTTCATCATCTGGCGCACGATCAGCTCGATGTGCTTGTCGTTGATGTCCACGCCCTGGGACTTGTAGACCTCCTGGACCTCCTTGACGAGGTACTGCTCGGTCGCGGTCCGCCCGCGCAGGGCGAGCAGCTCGGCCGGGTACAGCGAACCCTCGTTGAGCTGCGTGCCGGCCTCGACCTTCTGGCCGGGCTGCACGTAGAGGCGCGTCCGGCGCGGGAACGTGTAGCGGTGCTCCTCGCCGGTGTCGTCGGTGATGACGATCGTCAGCGCCTTGTCGGTCTCCTCGATGCCCGCGATGCCGTCCTGCTCGGCGATCTTCGCCAGGCCCTTCGGCTTGCGTGCCTCGAACAGCTCGACGACGCGCGGCAGGCCGTGCGTGATGTCCGCGCCGGCGACGCCGCCGGTGTGGAACGTCCGCATGGTCAGCTGCGTGCCCGGCTCGCCGATCGACTGAGCGGCCACGATGCCCACCGCGTCGCCGATCTGCGCGAGGTTGCCCGTCGCCAGCGCCCGGCCGTAGCAGGACTGGCAGATGCCGGTCGCCGCGGCGCACTTCAGCGTGGAGCGGACATGGATCTGGGTCGAGCCCAGCTGGTCCTCGGACTCGATGAGGTCGGCCAGCTCGTCGCGGTCGATCTCCGCGCCCTTCTCGACGATCTTGCGGTTGCGCTTGGTCGAGATGTCCTCGACGGAGATCCGGCCGAGCAGCTGCTCGTTCGGCTCGCCGGAATCCTTGCGCAGCGGCAGCTCGATGCCTTCCTTCACGCCGCAGTCGACCTCGCGGATGATGACGTCCTGTGCCACGTCGACCAGGCGCCGGGTGAGGTAGCCCGAGTCGGCGGTACGCAGGGCGGTATCGGCGAGACCCTTGCGGGCGCCGTGGGTCGAGATGAAGTACTCGAGAACCGTCAGGCCTTCCATGAAGTTGGCCTTGATCGGGCGCTCGATGATCTCGCCCTTCGGGTTGGCCATCAGACCGCGCATGCCCGCCAGCTGGCGGATCTGCTTGAACGAGCCACGCGCACCCGAGCTGGCCATCATGAAGATGGGGTTCAGCTCGTCGAAGTGCTGCTCCATGGCGTCGGCCACCGTCTCGGTCGCCTCGTTCCAGATCTTGACGACCGCCTCGTGGCGCTCCTCCTGGGTGATCAGGCCCATGTCGTACTGGCCGTGGATCTCGCCGACCTCGTCCTCGTAGCGGTCGATGATCTCCTGCTTGTTCGGCGGGATGATCACGTCGTTCTTCGAGATCGTGATCCCGGCCTGCGTCGCGTACTTG
>JBJMLA010000043.1:0-13064 GCA_045805505.1 Solirubrobacteraceae bacterium | reverse complement strand
GCTCGCCGGGATCGGGCGCATCGGCATTCCGATTGGCGAGACCGTCGAAAAGCTGATGCGCGACAGCGATGTCGTGCTCGAATTCACCTCGCCCGCCGCGACCGCCGAGCACGCCGAGCTGGCCGCCGGGCTCGGCACCGCGATGGTGATCGGCACGACGGGATTGTCGCCCGAGCAGGGGGAGCGGGTGCGGCAGGCGGCGCGCCGGGTGCCGGTGCAGGGGACGGAGGTCCAGCGGCCGTCCGCGGCGCGCTGGGCCGCGCAGGCGCCCGCCGCGCTGGGCATGTCCTTCGCCCAGCTCCAGATCGATGCCTCGACGCGGCCGTCGGTCGGGTCGAACTGGTCGAAGCCGAAGAGGTTGACGCCGCAGGCGATCATCGCGCTGACCTTCGCGGGCGAGAGGTGGTCGGCCGCGTGGTCGGCCGGCGTCTGGGCCGGGTCGATGGCCGCCGAGACCCACGTGCTGTCCTCGTAGTAGCGGACGAGCTTGGTCGCGTAGACGCCGCGGTCATAGGTCGCGTCACAGGCCGGCGCGGCGGCGTAGTCCGGCGTGCTGCCGCTCTCGACGTGCGAGGCGTCCCAGCCGAAGACGCGGCCGGACCAGCCGCTGCGGCAGTTGCCCACCAGCAGGACCTGCGCGCCCGCGGCGCGCACGTCGTCACGCGTGGCACCCAGCGGCAGCTCCGTGCAGCCCGTCGCCGACGCCGACGCGGGTCGGTAGATCTTCGTGCCGAGCACCGCGTCGAGCGCCTCGACCGTCTGCGTGTAGCCCGCGGGGTCGCCGAGCTCGTCCTCGAGGTAGAGCAGCAGCACCTGGTCGGCGTGCGCGTCGAGCCAGGTGCGCAGCTCGGGCAATACGTCGGTGAGCAGCGGCTCGGTGGTGCAGCCCGCGTGCAGCTCGTCGGCGCCGCGGCCGTGGCAGACGTGCACCGCGCCGTTGATGACGTGGACGTCGAGCTCGAGCGCGCGGACGTCGCCGTCGAGCTGCTCGGTCAGCGTCAGCTGCTGGTTGTTGTCGGTGTGCGAGGCGGTCAGGCCGTTGGCGTCGGTGTTGAAGGAGTTGTGGGTGCCCAGCCACTGCGCGTCGCGCAACGGCACCGCGTCACCGAGCGCGAACTGGCGGGCCGCCGCGGCGTGGATCCACGAGGAGCGGTAGGCCTCCAGCGCCGAGTCGCGCACGACGTGGCCGAGCGGCGCCGCGGCGCAGGCCGCCTCGGGCCCGCCGTTGACGCGGCAGGTCGCACCGACCGCCTCGACCGGCTTCTGGGCGCCGATGCAGATCGCCGCGCTGGGCGCGGCGCCCGCACAGGCATCGTCGAGCGGCTGGGCCGTCGCGGCGTTCGCGGCAGCCAGTGCACCGAGCGTCGAGAGGAGAGCGATCCGTCGCAGCATGTCCCCTACAACGACGAGCGGCCGCGGAACTTGTCCGCGGCCGCCGGATTGTTGAGGGGCCCGGCCCCTCAACAATCGCTGCTCGTCTAGGAGGTCGAGCCGACCTGCTCCTGCACGTCGGACTTGGCCTGCTCCGCGTGCTCCTGGCCGGTCTCCTTGACCGCCTGGGTCGCGGCCTGGGCGGCGTCCTGCGCTGCCTCCTTGCCGTGCTCGACCACGGTCGAGGCCACGTCGGAGACCTGGCCCTTGACCTGGTCGGCCATGGGGCCGATCTTCTCGTTCTCCATCGTGGTGGCCGGGATCAGCAGGCCACCGATGAAGCCGACCGCCAACGCGCCGATGGCGAGGCCGAGCGGGTTCTCCTTGGCCAGGCCGGCCGCCTGCTTGGCGCCCTGCTTGACGTCGCCCGTGCTCGGCGTGGCGTCGGAGACGGAGTCCGCGGCGCCGCCGAAGAACTCCTTCACCCGCCCGGTCTTCTCGTTGATGTTGTCCTTCGCACGGGTCTTGACGTCCGCCTTGTAGGCCAGGGCCTCAACGGTGTCGCCCATGCGCTCACGGGTCGCTTCTACCTGCTGCTGGATCGCGCGCGGGTCTTCACCCATCGGACGTCCTCCTTCACGTTGTCTTGGGTTTGCTCGGGTGCCACCGGAGTGGCGTTGTTCAGGCGGCCCTTGCCCGTGAGGGCGAGGACGCCGGCGATCGCCGCGTAGACGACCGTGACGATGAGGGCGGCGAGCCACGTCTTCATGCCCGTGTCGAGCACGGCGATGAACGTCGTGGTCAGCGCCGCGAAGGCGAAGAAGCCGAAGAGCCCGGCGCCACCGAACATGCCGATGCCCTTGCCCGCCTCCTTGCCCTTCTCCGTCATCTCGGCCTTGGCCAGCTCGAGCTCCTGACGCACCAGCGTCGAGGTCTCGTTCGCGAGCTGCTTGAGCAGCTCGCCCGTGCCCTGCTGGCGCAGATCGGCCGCGCCGTCGGTGCTCACGCGAACTCTCCCGGACCGGCCGGAAGGTCGCGGTCGAACCGCGCGGTGTCAGCTCGCGGAGCGGGCTGGATCTGCTGGGTCCGGCCGGTGTCCCAGCTCGGGCCGCTGGTCGACCGCGTCTGGTAGCGCTCGGTGCTCGACGCCTTCAGCAGCCGCGAGGCCGCGAAGCCGGCGAGCAGTCCGCCGAAGGCGACCGCCCACGGCTGGCGCCGCGCGAAGTCCTCGACGTCGTGCAGGATGCGATCGGCGTCGGAGTCGGTCAGGTAGCTGCCGAGCTTCTCGGCCCGGTCGGCCGCCTGCTCGGCGAGCTCGGCCGGCTTGTCCTGGCCCTGCTCGCGCAGCGTCTGGGCAACCGTGCGGATGTTGCTCGCATGGGTGCTGACCTGCTCCCCGGCCTGCGTCGACCGCTCGTCGACCTGCGTCCGTACTTGGCCCCGGGCCTGCTCGGCGGCCTCGCCGGCCTTCTCCTGGGCCTGGCCCGCGAACTCCTGGGCCTTCTCAGCGGTGGCGTTTGCCATGCCGCTTCCTCCCTTTCGTGGTTTGCGTTGCCGAGGTTCGTTCCCGATCGACCCGGCCGGAACCTGACACCCCGTTTACTTGGCGCATGTGAACGGTTGGCACCGGGCACCCCGCCGATCGTGAGCACGATCAAGCGGACAGACAACGAAGAGCGCTTCGCCCGCGAGCAGCGCGCGGACGACACCGGCAGCGATGCCCAGGGAAGCCCCGAGAGCCCCACGGACCTGGGCGGATCCGGCTGGAAGGGCGCGCTCAAACGCACCTTCAAGGGCATCTCCGGCGACAACCTGACCGACTGGGCGGCCGCCCTGACCTACTACGGCGTCCAGGCGATGTTCCCCGCCCTGCTCGCCCTGCTCTCGATCGTCGGGCTGCTGGGACGTTCGACGACTGACACGTTGATCTCCAACGTCAAGACCGCTGCGCCGGGTCCGGCGCGCGACATCGTCGTCCCGGCCATCCAGAACCTGCAGTCGAGCCAGGGCGCCGCCGGGATGATGTTCGTCGTCGGCATCGTGCTCGCGCTCTTCTCGGCGTCGGGCTACGTCGGCGCCTTCTCGCGCGCGTCCAACGCGATCTATGAGATGCCCGAGGGCCGGCCCGTCTGGAAGCTGCGCCCGCAGCAGATGGGGATCGCGCTGGTGATGATCGTGCTGCTGGCCGTCAGCGCCCTGGCCGTCGTGATCACCGGCGGCGTCGCCGAGCAGGTCGGCAAGGTCATCGGCGTCGGCGACACGGCGGTCACGGTCTGGAACATCGCCAAGTGGCCCGTGCTGCTGGTCGTGGTGAGCTTCATGTTCGCGTTCCTCTACTGGGCCGCGCCGAACGTCAAGCAGCCCAAGTTCAAGTGGCTGAGCCCGGGCGGGCTGTTCGGCGTCGCCGTCTGGCTGATCGCCTCGGCGCTCTTCGCGCTCTACGTCGCGAACTTCGCCAGCTACAACAAGACCTACGGCACGTTCGGCGGCGTCATCGCGTTCCTCGTGTGGCTGTGGATCACCAACCTCGCGCTCCTGCTGGGCGCCGAGCTCAACGCCGAGCTCGCCCGGGGCAAGGCGCAGGAGGAGGGGCGGCGGACCATCGCCGACGACGAGCCGATCCTCCCGCCGCGCGACACCGCCAAGCTCGACGACGACGATCCCTTGAAGCACCGTTGAGGTTGGCGTAAGGAACCGGGCCTACGGTCCGCCCATGACGCACCTCAAGGAAGCGATCAGGGCCGCTCGGCAGGCTGCTGCCGAGACGAAGGATCCGGAGGCCCGAACGTTCCTGCGCCAACATGCGGATCGGCTGGCCCAGCGGGTGGCCGACAGGGGAGAAGCGGCCCGAGCGCGGCGGGAAGCGGCCCGCCGCGGATCAACGCCAGCTTCTCCGGCCGCGACAGGCGCTTGATCAGCGCCTCCGCGCTCATGGCGTGGCTGCGGTCCTGCGCCGTCCACGCGGCGGCGTAGCGCGCCGGAAGGCGCCGCCGGACGTAGGCGCTGCCCTTGCCGGAGTGGTGCGCGGCCAGGCGCCGCTCGAGGTCGACGGTCCAGCCGCAGTAGAGGCTGTCGTCGGCGCATCTGAGCAGGTACACGTAGGCGTGAGCCATCACACACAGCTTTCGGGGCTTGCGAACCGCGCCCTGCGGGGACACGAACGTTGTACATGCGGATCCTGATCGTGGACGACAACGCCTCGGTGCGCACCCTCGCTCGCGTCTACGCCGAGCAGGAGGCCGCCTGCGACGTCGTCGAAGCGGCCGACGGCCACGACGCCGTCCGCCTGGTCGGCGAGCAGCAGTTCGCGCTGATGATCGTCGACTTCCACATGCCCGGGATGAACGGCCTGGACACGACCCGCCGCGTGCTGGAGATCAGCCCGCAGACCGAGGTCGTGGCCTGGACGTCGGTGCTCGACCCGGCCGTCGAGCGTGCCTTCGTCGAAGCGGGTGCGCGCTGTCACGTGCCCAAGACCGACACCGAAGAGCTGCGGCGCGTCATCCGCGAACGATCTCGAGCGACCACGGAGCCGTCGGCTTCGCGGGCCGCCTGAGCTCGACCCGCTCGCCCGCCTTCTCGACCAGCGCCGCCACCTCCTCGGGGGTCGACACCGCGCGTCGCTCGCGCACCAGCAGCCGCGCCACCTCGCCGCGCACCGCCTTGGCCATGTGGCTGATCGGCCTGCGCGTGCCTCCGGACTCGACGAACGCCTTGACCTCCACGGTCGTGCCGCGTGCCGGGCGCCAGGCCGCGGCGTAGGCGGAGGAGCGCAGGTCCACGACGAACGCGTCGGCGGGCAGGGCCCGGGCCAGCGGCGTGCGCCACCAGCGCGCGAGGCTCGGGATCCGCGGCAGCGTCGCGCCCATGCTCATCCGGTAGGCGGGGATGCGGTCGGCGATCGACACCACGCCCCACAGCGCGCTGGCCACGAACAGCCGCTCGGCCGCACGCTGCGCGGCCCCGGCCGGCAGCGACGCGAGGTCGAGGTGCTGGTAGAGCACGCCGGTGTAGACCGCGCCCGCCGGCGCCGCGGGCGCGCCGAGAAGGTCGGTGTTGCGGTTCAGCTCGCCGGCCTGGCCCTCGGTCAGCCCGAGGGCGGCCAGCGCCCGGCGCCGCGGTGCGGCCGAGACGCGCTCGAGCCGCGCGACCAGCGTGGCGCGCTGCGCCGCCAGCTGCGGGAACGCGAGCGCCTCGAGGTCGACGGGCGCCGCGCCGGGCGGAGGAGCGGTCTTGCCCTCCGAGGGCGCGAGAAGGACGATCACGTGCGCTCGCGCCGCAGGACCGCGGCGGCCACCACGCCCCCGATGCCGCCGCACAGGTGGCCCTGCCAGGAGATGCCGTCCTGCGGGATCAGGCCCGAGAGCAGTGCCGAGCCCCAGATGGCCACGACCACCGCGCCCATGGCCAGCTCGAGCGCGCTGCGGTTGAACGCGCCGCGGCTGACCAGGTAGGCCGCGTACCCGAAGACGACGCCGCTGGCGCCGATGTGGACCGAGTTCTCGCTGCCGATCAGCCAGGTGCCCAGGCCGCCGACGAGCATCACGATGCCGGTGACCGCGAGGACGCGCGCGGCGCCGTTGAGGGCGATCGCGAAGCCGAGGACCAGGAACGGCACGGTGTTGGAGATCAGGTGGCCGAAGCCCGCGTGCAGGAAGGGCGCGGTGACGATGCCGATGAGCCGATCCGGGTCGTGCGGCCGGATGCCCCAGCCGTCGAGGTCGCCGCCGGCGATGGTGTCGATGATCTCGAGCACCCACATCAGGCCGGACATCGCCGCAACCGCGACGAAGCCGTCGTAGCGGCTGTCGCGGTGTTCGATGGCGGTGGTCGCGCTCACGGTTGCGATAGCTTCGCATCCGTGATCAGGCGCCACGGATTTGCCGCGTTGACCACCACGTTGCTCGTGGTGGCGGTCGTGCTGCTCGCCCTCAACGAGGCGCGCGCCGCCGTCTACGTGACGCTGGCGACCATCGTCATCGCCATCGTCGGCGCAGCTGTGACCTCCGCCCAGCGGACCTAGCACTTCAGACCGCGGCGTCGCGGCCGACTACCGGGGGGTGAGCGTGCCTCCCCGGCCCACGCCCGATGTGCTCAGCGCGCGCCGCTATGCGGCGCGAACGCGGATCCTCGTCGCGCTCGCCGGGCTCGGGCTGCTCCTGGCCGACCGCTCCGCCGACCCGCATGCGCTGACCGCGGCCCTGGGTCTCGGCGTGATCCTGCTGACCGGTGTCCTGGAGGCGGTGACCGACCGGCGCGCCGTCCTGCGCCTCGAGGAGCCGTTCTCCTGCCTCGCCGGCATCCTGATCGTCGGCTTCGGCGCGGGCGAGGTCTCGGCCGTCACGCTGCTGTGGCTCGTGGCCGCCGCGGTCGGCGTCCTGGCCCGCGGCGGGCGCGTCGGCGCCACCGGACGGCTCCTGTTCCTCGCCACCCTTGCGTCTCCCCTGATCCTGCACGGATTCGACGGCGAGCGCGCCGGACTCGCCGTCGGCGCCGTCCTGATGCTGCTGGCCACCGGCCGGCTCTCGCGCGAGACCGCCGAGCTCCTGCGCCGCGCCCGCTTCGACGCCGACCACGACGCGCTCACGGGCACCCTGGCCCCCCGGGCGCTGCGCGCGCAGCTCGACGCCGGCGCCGCCGCGGCCACCCCGGAGGCGCCGATCTCGCTCCTGCTGCTCGACGTCGACGACTTCGCCCCGATCAACAAGCGGCGCGGCCACGTGGCCGGCGACGCGACGCTGGCCGGTGTGGCGTCGGCGATCGCCGAGCGGCTCGCCGAGGGCGACGTGCTGGGCCGCGTCGACGGAGACACCTTCGCCGTGCTCTGCCGCGGGGCCGAGCCGCTCGTGCTCGCCGAGACCCTGCGCGCCGCCGTCACCGGCGTCACGTTGTCGGTCGGCGTGGCGACCGGACCGCACAACGGCGACGACGCCGAGGGCCTGCTCGCGGCCGCCGACGTCGCGCTGCGCGTCGCCAAGCGCTCCGGCAAGAACCGGGTGATCGCCTACGCGGGCGAGCCCATGACCTCGGCCGCCCACGGCGCCCGCGACGCGCTCGAGCGCCTGATCCGCGGCGAGGGCCTGCACATGGCGGTCCAGCCGATCGTCGATCTCGCCGGCGGTGGCGCCCACGCCTACGAGGCGCTGGCCCGCTTCGACACCGGACGCGGCCAGGGCCCGCTGCACTGGTTCTCGCTGGCCGACGAGCTCGGCGTGCGCGACGAGCTCGAGCTGGCCTGCCTGCGCAAGGCGCTCGCCCTGCTTCCCGATCTTCCCGACGGTGCGCTGCTGAGCGTCAACCTCTCCGCGCCCATGCTCTGCGACGAGCGTTCGCGCCGCGTCTTCGCCGCCGCGGGGTCACTCGAGCGGCTGATCGTCGAGGTCACCGAGGAGGCGCTGGCCAGCGACGACGGGACGCTCCTCGACGCCGTCGCCTGGCTGCGGGCGCGTCACGCGCGCTTCGCCGTCGACGACATCGGCGCGGGCTACTCCGGCCTTGGCCAGGTCGCGACCCTCCAGCCGACCTACCTCAAGCTCGACCGCTCGCTCGTCGCCGGCCTGGACGCCGATCCCGGGCGCGCCGCGCTCGTCGGCGCGATGGCCGGCTACGCGAGCGCGACGGGCGCGCTGCTCGTCGCCGAGGGCGTCGAGACCGAGGCCGAGCTCGCGGCGCTGCGCGGCCTCGCGGTGCCACTGATCCAGGGCTTCCTGCTGGGCCGTCCCGCGCCGCCGTGGCCCGGCGTCGCGGCTCCTGTCGCGTCGGTCGCCGTCGCCTAGCTCTCGAGCTCGACGCGCATCGCCGAGGCCAGCGCGCCGCCGATCGCGTGGTCGGTGTCGCCGAAACGCACCGTCAGCGGCCCCCCAAATGGCTGGATGTCGACGACCTCGAGCTCGTCGCCGATCGCCACGCCGCGCTCGGCGAGGTAGCGCAGCATGTCGCCGTCGGAGTCCGACACGCGGACGAAACGCCCGCGGTCGCCCACGGCGAGATCGGCGAGGCCGCGCGTGTCGCCCTCGTCGATCTGCAGGCGCGCGTTGGGGATCGGGTCACCGTGCGGATCGTGGGTGGGGTGGCCGAGCTTGGCCGCGATACGCGCCTCGAGGTCCTCCGAGAGCACGTGCTCGAGCGCCTCGGCCTCCTCGTGGACCCGGTCCCAGGGCACACCGAGGTGCTCGGCCAGGTAGAGCTCGAGCAGACGGTGGTGGCGCAGGACCTCCAGGGCCACCTTCTCGCCGGCGCCCGTCAGCCGCACGCCCTTGTAGGGCGCGTGCTCGGCCAGGCCACGCTCGGCGAGCTTCTTGAGCATCGCCGAGACCGACGCCGGCGTGACGCTCAGGCGCTCGGCCAGGGCGTTGGTGCTCACCGATCCGTCGCCGCGGCGCGCCAGCGCGTAGATCGCCTTGGCGTAGTCCTCGATGGCGTCGGAGTGGCGCGGGCCGGCCGCGGCCATCAGGCGACCACCGCACCCGGACGACGGGAGCGGGCTGGTTCGTCGCGGACCCGGGAAGCGCGCTGCACGATGCGCTGAAGGATGCCACCTGCGCCGAAGGCCGACACGAACGAAGATCCGCGGAGCGCCGGGGCGGCCCCTACGGTGAGTGGGTGGACACCGCGATCTACACGCTCAACATCGTCCGGCCCGAGGGCGTGCACGCCCTCGTTCCGCGGCTGCGAGCGCGCTTCGAGACGCAGGAGGGGCCGGAAGTCGAGATCGACCACCGGCCCGCTGCCCTGCGTTTCACGTCTCCGACCTGGCGCCCGACGCTGATCAGCCGCGTCAACGACGCCATCGACGCAGAGCTCGGCCCCGAAGAGCGCGAGCGCTGCTTCAAGCCGTTCTAGCCGTTGGACATGTCCACGCCGAGCGACGTCGCGACGCGCTTGCCTGCGGCGTTGCGCGTCCAGCGCACGAAGACCTTGTGGTCGGCGTACTTGGCCGAGCCCAGCGTCTTGCAGGGGATCTGGTCGCCGGACTGACCGAAGCTGACGCCGCAGTCGGTCTTGGCGTTGACGATGTAGACGGTCTTGCCCAGGCTGCGGTTGAACAGCGTCAGCTTGCCGTTCTCGAAGCTGCGCAGGAAGCCGTGGCTCTGCGACGCATCGGCGGCGGCGGGCAGGACAGCAAAGCTTGCGCCGACGAGGGCGAGCGAGGCGAACTTCTTCATGGGAACTCGATTCGTGTGGGGGGACGGACCAAGCGGCCATACCCCGTCGGGGCCGCCCGGACGCTCCAATCGTGAAAGGCTGGGTGCATGGCCCCCACCAACCAGCAGTTCCGGCTCGCCGCCCGCCCGCAGGGCAACGTCAAGCGCGAGGACTTCGACTTCGTCGAGGAGCCCGCGGGAGAGCCCGGTGAAGGCGAGGCTCTCGTCGAGATCGAGTACCTGTCGCTGGACCCCGCCATGCGCGGCTGGATGAACGAGGGGCGTTCCTACGTCCCGCCGGTCGGGATCGGCGAGGTCATGCGGGCCGGCGCGGTCGGCCGCGTGGTGGCCTCCAACGGCTCGAAGTTCGCCGAGGGCGATCATGTCTCCGGGATGCTCGGCATGCAGCGCTACGCCGTGACCGACGGCAAGGGCGTCACGAAGGTCGACCCCGACCTCGCGCCGCTGCCCACCTACCTCGGCGCGCTCGGCATGCCCGGGATGACCGCGTACTTCGGCCTGCTCGAGGTGGGCAAGCCGCAGGAGGGCGACACCGTCGTGGTCTCGGGTGCCGCCGGCGCCGTGGGCGGGCTCGTCGGTCAGAACGCCAAGATCAAGGGCGCCCGCGTCATCGGCATCGCCGGCGGCCCGGAGAAGTGCGCGCAGGTCGTCGACGAGCTGGGCTTCGACGCGTGCATCGACTACAAGGCGGGTGACGTCGCGGGCGGCCTGCGCGAGCACTGCCCCGACGGCATCAACGTCTACTTCGACAACGTCGGCGGCGAGATCCTCGAGGCCTGCCTCGCCCGCCTCGCCCTGCACGCCCGCGTGGTCATCTGTGGCGCGATCTCGCAGTACAACGCGACCGAGCCGCCGAAGCTGGCCAACTACATGGCGTTGCTCGTCACCCGCTCGAGCATGACCGGCATCATCGTGTTCGACTGGGCGGCCCGCTACCGCGAGGGCGCCGAGCAGATGGCCCAGTGGCTCAGCGAGGGCAAGATCAGCGCCCGCGAGCACATCGTCGAGGGGTTCGAGACGTTCCCCGAGACCCTCCAGATGCTGTTCACCGGCAAGAACGACGGGAAGCTCGTCTTGAAGGTCTGACGGCGGGCCGCGTTTGCCGACCGCGCCCCGGGTAGGCCGAAAGCACCTGGACGGACGCATGGCCATCGACGACACCGAGGCAGCGACGGGCGCGGAGACCGAGCCGAGCCACGTCCGCTCGCGGCTGCTGCTGCTCGCCGCGGTCGTCGTGCTGGTCGGGCTGGCGCTGTTCACCCTTCCGGGCATCGGCGACGTCCGCCACCGCCTCGCGTCGGCCGACCCGGCGTGGATCGTCCTGACCGGGCTGTTCTCGCTGCTGTCGAGCTTCGGGTTCGTCCTGACGCTGTGGGCGGCGTTCGATCGTCTCGTCCCGCCGCGCCGCGCGACCGTCCTGGGCTTCGCCGAGCAGGGCGCGAACGTCCTGCTGCCCTCCGGCGGCGTCGGCGGGCCCGCGCTCGGGACGATGGTCATGCGCCGCGCCGGGGTGCCCTCCCACTACGCCGCGGAGCGCCACGCGGTCGTGTTCCTGGCGACGAGCCTGGTGGGCTTCGTCGGCCTGACCGTCGCGGGCCTGCTCGTCGCCGCCGGGGTCCTGCCCGGAGACGTGGCGCTGGTCGGCTCGCTGCTGCCGGCTGCCGTCGCGGTGGCGATCCTGACCGGCGCGACCTTCGTGGCCTCGCGGCCTCTTCCCGCGCCGGGAACGGGACGCGTGCGGCGCGCACTGCGGCCGATCATCACCGTCGTCCACGACGGCGCCCACACGACGCTGCAGCTCCTGCGCCGGGGCGATCCGTGGCTGGTCCTCGGGTCGCTCGCCTTCTACGCCTTCGATGTCGCCGCGCTGGGCGTGAGCTTTCAGGCGGTCGGCGGCGAGGGCCTGCCCGTCGGCCTGTTCGTCCTCGCCTACACGCTCGGCCACGCGGGCGCGTTGATCCCGACGCCGGCCGGCATCGGCGGGACCGAGGGCGGTCTGATCGGGATGTTCACCCTCTACGGCGCCCCACCGGACGCGGCGACCGCCGCCGTCCTCGGCTACCGCGTCTTTCAGCTCGGGCTGCCGGCGCTGCTCGGAGCCCTGGCCCTCGTGCGGATCCAGCACCGCCTCACCACCGGCCCGGACACCGAGGAGGTCGCCGCGCGGTTCGCCGCGGTGGCCGGCGAGGGCGACGCCGCTTCCTCATGAACTCGCCCGAGCGCACTCCGGACGGCCACTACGTGATCATCGACGGTCGCCGCTGGCGCGCGTCGGACCCGTCGCTGTCCGAGGAGCGCCGGCAGGAGCTCGTCGACGAGCTGATGGCCGCACGCCGCGCGGTGGGCGCCGCCAAGCGCGCCGGTGACGCCGGCGCGGAACGGGAGGCGCGGGCGAGGGTCCACGCGGCGAAGGTGGCGCTGGGCGAGCGCGGGCCGAAGTGGTGGGAGCGCTGAGCGCAGGCTGCCCTTAACCATCGAGGGCCCGGGATATCCCGGGCCCTCGAAGACTCAAACGGCGTGAGGCCGCGGAAGTATCAGCCGCAGCCCGTGTTGTTGCCGCAGCTCGAGCACGTGTAGCAGGAGCCGGTGCGCTGCATCATGCCTCCGCACTGCTGGCACGCCGGCCCGAGCTCCAGGCCGACCATGCGGGCCGGGACGACCGGAGGCGTGTCGGTCATCGCCGACGCGGCCGCGCGGGTGGTGCCCGGCTGCGTCGTGACCTCGGCGCCACCGTTCGTCGGCCCGGCGGTGTCGCTGACCATCGACTGCGCCGTCATCTCGGCCTGCTTCCGGGCGCGGACCTCGGCGGTCATGATGCCCAGGTCCTCCTGGACGTCGGCGTCGAGGAAGCGGCTGGCCAGCCAGCGCATGATGTAGTCGGGCATCGACTTGGCGAACGGGATCTCCGGGTTCTGGGTGATCCCTTCCGGCTCGAACCGCATGTAGGCGAACTTCTGCACGAGGGTCTCGAGCGGCACGCCGTACTGCAGCGCGATCGAGATCGCCGTGGCGAACGAGTTCATCATGCCGCGGAGAGTCGAGCCCTCCTTGCCGACGTCGGTGATGAAGATCTCACCGACGGTGCCGTCCTCGTACATGCCGGCGGTGATGTAGCCCTCGTGGCCGCCGATGTTGAACTTGTGGGTGATCGACTGGCGCTCGCGCGGCATGCGATGCCGTGCGGGGCCCGCCTCGCCCTTGGCCTTGACGACGGCCTCCTCGACCGCCTTCTCGATCAGCGCGTCGACCTCCTCGGACGTCAGGACGCCCTCGGTCGTCACGGCCGCCGGCTTCTTGTCCTGCGCGTCGGTGCGCAGGGCCTGGGCCGTCTTGGAGCCGTCGCGGTAGATCGCCAGGGCCTTGATGCCCAGGTGCCAGGCCTGCAGGTAGGCGTCGGCGATGTCCTCGACGGTCGACTCGTTGGGCATGTTGACCGTCTTGGAGATCGCGCCCGAGATGAAGGGCTGAACCGCGCCCATCATCTTGATGTGGCCCATGTGCGAGATCGCCCGCTGGCCGACCGCGACG
>JBJMLA010000042.1:0-9415 GCA_045805505.1 Solirubrobacteraceae bacterium | reverse complement strand
GCCCTCGGCGCCGCGGATCGACCGGCCGCCGCGACCCGACTCGGCGGGCGCCTCGGCCTCGGAGGGCTCCTCGCCGACGGGCTCCGGCTCGGGCTCGGCCACCGCGGCCGGCTCCTCCACCGCCGCGTATTCGTCCTCGGCGGGCGCCTCGTCGACGGCGGTCTCGTGGACCTCCGTGACCTCGGCCACGACCCCGGACTCGGCGCCGACCGGCCCCTCGTCCGCGACCGCGTCCTCAGCCGCGCCCGGCTCCGGCTCGGCGATCGCCGGCCGGGCGCCGGCGCCCGTGGCGGTCTCGAGCCGTGCCTCGCGCACGCCCGCGTACTCCTCGCGGATCGACGTGAGCTCCTGGTTCAGCGAGGTCGCGCTCGAGCGCAGGTTCTCGACGAGGTTGCCCGCAGCGGCGCGCATCTCGCTGAGCAGCCGGTCGATCTCGGCCTCGACGCCGTTCGTGCGCTCGAGCATCCGGTCGGTGGCCTCCTCGGCCTGGCTGACGCGCTGCACCGCATCGGCGTCCGCACGCTCGCGCGTCTCGCGGGCGCGCGTGGTGGCGTCGTCCACGATCCGCTTGGCCTCGGCCTCGGCCTGCTCGTTGATCTCGCTCGCGCTGCGCTCGGCAGCCTCGACGATGCCACGCACCTGGTCGGCCGCCGTGGCCGCCAGGGAGGACGGGCTGCGCTTCTGCGAGCGCTTGAGCTCGTTGACGGCATCCGAGATCTCGCTCAGGTGGCGGTCGACCTCATCCGGGTCGTATCCGCGGCGAGCCTGCGAGAAGTCCGTTCGCTCGATGAAATGCCGGTCCAGTTCCAAGATGCTCCCCCGTCAAAAGAAGTTCCCGAAGGCGCCAGACTAACGCAAATTGCGGGCTCTGGAGCGCCGCGAGCGCACGCGTGCATGCTTGCCGCGAACCGCCGCGAGGGGACCTTACATCACACCCCGCCGGACGGCTAGGCGGTGGCTTCGATCTCGTCGAGCTCGCGCCGCAGGAGCTTGATCTCGTCGCGCAGCTTGGCCGCGTACTCGAAGCGGAGATCGTCGGCCGCGGCGAGCATCTCCTCCTCCAGCTCGACGATCGTGCGGCTGATCTGCTCCGGGGACATCCGCTCCTCGTCCGCGGATCGGCCGCGCCGGCGGCGGCTCGAGCCCTTCGGCACCTTGCCGCCCTCCTGCGTGAGGAAGTCGGTGATGTCCGAGATGCCCTTGCGGACGGTCTCGGGGGTGATGCCGCGCTCCTCGTTGTACGCGACCTGGATCGCCCGGCGCCGGTCGGTCTCGTCGATCGCCTTCGTCATCGCGGCCGACTGCTTGTCGGCGTACATCACGACGTGGCCCTCGACGTTGCGGGCCGCCCGGCCGATCGTCTGGATGAGCGACGTCTCGCCGCGGAGGAAGCCCTCCTTGTCGGCGTCGATGATCGCGACGAGCGACACCTCCGGCAGGTCGAGCCCCTCGCGCAGGAGGTTCACGCCGACCAGCACGTCGAACTCGCCCAGCCGCAGCTCGCGGATGATCTGGATCCGCTCGAGGGTGTCGATCTCGGAGTGCAGATACCGGACCCGGAAGCCGTACTCGAGCAGGTAGTCGGTGAGGTCCTCGGCCATCTTCTTCGTCAGAGTGGTGACGAGGGTCCGCTCGCCGCGCTCGGACGTCTTGCGCACCTCGTTCATGAGGTCGTCGATCTGGTTCTTCGTCTCGCGCACCTGAACCTGCGGGTCGACGATGCCCGTCGGGCGCACGATCTGCTCCACGACCTTCGTCGAATGACCGCGCTCGAACTCGCCGGGGGTAGCCGACACGAACACGATCTGCTGCGTGCGGGTGAGGAACTCGTCGAACGTCTGGGGCCGGTTGTCCATCGCGCTCGGCAGCCGGAAGCCGTAGTCGACGAGCGTCTGCTTGCGCGAGCGGTCGCCCTCGTACATGCCGCCGATCTGCGGGACGGTCTGGTGGGACTCGTCGATGAAGCAGACGAAGTCGTCGGGGTAGTAGTCGAGCAGGCAGTACGGGCGGGCGCCGGGCGGGCGGCCGTCGAGGATCCGCGAGTAGTTCTCGATCCCGTTGCAGAAGCCCATCTCCCGCAACATCTCCATGTCGTACTGGGTGCGCTGGCGCAGGCGATGGGACTCCAGCAGCTTGCCCTCGGCCTCCATCTCGATGCAGCGCGCGTTGAGCTCGCGGCCGATCTCCTCGACCGCGCGGTCGACGGTGCCCTCCTTGACCGAGTAGTGGCTGGCGGGCCAGATGGCGATGTGCTCGAGGTCGTCCTCGATGAGCTCGCCGGTCAGCGGATCGAAGTGCTGGAGGCGCTCGACCTCGTCGCCGAACATCGTCGCGCGGTAGGCGGACTCGGCGTAGGCCGGGAAGATCTCGAGCGCCTCGCCGCGCACGCGGAAGTGACCGCGGCCCAGCGCCACGTCGTTGCGCGAGTACTGCATCGAGACGAGCTTGCGCAGCAGCTCGTCGCGGTTGACCATGTCGCCGCGCTTGAGCACCTGCATGTTGCGCTCGTAGGTGTCGGGCGAGCCGAGGCCGAAGATGGCGGAGACCGACGCGACGATGATCACGTCGCGCCGCGCGAACAGCGCCGCGGTGGCGGCGTGGCGCAGGCGGTCGATCTCCTCGTTGATCGCCGAGTCCTTCTCGATGTAGAGGTCCTTGGAGGGGACGTAGGCCTCGGGCTGGTAGTAGTCGTAGTAGCTGACGAAGTACTCGACGGCGTTGTCCGGGAAGAACGTCCGGAACTCGTTGCACAGCTGCGCGGCCAGCGTCTTGTTGTGGGCGATGACCAGCGAGGGGCGCTGGACCTCCTGGATGACGCCGGCCATCGTCATCGTCTTGCCGGTGCCGGTGGCGCCCAGCAACGTCGTGCCGCGCGCGCCCTCCCGCACGGCCGCGGAGATCTCGGTGATCGCCTTGGGCTGGTCCGCCGCCGGGGTGAAGATCGGATCAAGGCGGAACTCAGGCATACCCCTTCAGTCTAGGCTCCGGGGGTGTCGGCACGGGTGCCAATCGAGAGCGCGCTTTCTCCCGAGGAAGCCGTCCTGCACCTGCGTGGCGAGCAGCGCCCGTTCGCGCTCGTCGGCGAGTGGGCGGGCGTGTCGGCGATCCTCGGTTCCCGTCCGGTGCGGGTCGCCGACGACCCGTTCGCGGCCTTCGCCGAGCCCCCGTCAGGTGGCGAGGGAGACGCTCGCGTGGGCGGTGGATGGTTCGGGATCCTGGGCTACGGCCTGGGCTCGCGCGTGGAGCGGCTGCCGCCTGCGCCGCCCGCTCCGATCGAGACGCCGGCGCACCGCCTGGCCTTCTACGACCACGTCGTCGTCTGCGACGAGCAGGGCTGGTGGTTCGAGTCGCTGGCCGACGAGCACCCGGCGCTGGCAGCATGGCGCGAGCGGCTCGCTGGACCTGCGCCGGCGCTCCCCTTCTCCGTCGGCGCGCTGGCGCCGCGGGCGCCCGGCGCGGCCGGCCACGTGGCGGCGGTGGAGGACTGCGTGCGCCGGATCGCCGAGGGCGAGCTCTTCCAGGCCAACCTGACGCTGCGCCTCGAGGGCTCGCTTGCCGGCGACCCGCTCGACCTCTTCGCCCACGCGCTGCCCCGTGCCCGGCCGCGGTTCGGGGCCTACTTCGACGGCGTCGTCAGCCTCTCGCCTGAGCGCTTCCTGCGGCGCACCGGCCGCCACGTCTCCAGCGACCCGATCAAGGGCACCGCCGAGGCGCCCGAGCCCCTGATGGCCTCGGCCAAGGACGCGGCCGAGCACGTGATGATCGTCGACCTCATGCGCAACGACCTCGGGCGCGTGTGCGAGTACGGGACGATCCGCGCCGAGGCGCCGCGGCTCGAACCCCACGCCAATGTCTGGCACCTCGTCTCGACCGTCTCGGGCGAGCTGCGCGACGGGGCCGATGACGCCGACCTGCTGCGCGCGACCTTCCCCCCGGGCTCGGTGACCGGCGCGCCCAAGGTCCAGGCGATGAAGGTGATCGCCGAGCTCGAGGCGACCCGCCGCGAGGCCTACACGGGCGCGATCGGCTTCGTCTCCCCCATCGCCGGCCTCGAGCTCAGCGTCGCCATCCGCACCTTCGAGATCGCCGGCGACCGCCTGTGGCTCGGAGCCGGCGGCGGGATCGTCGCCGACTCAGACCCGGAGGCCGAGCTCGCCGAGGCGCTGACCAAGGCGGCCGGCCCCGCCGCCGCCGCCTCCACCACCGTCGAGTGGACAGTTGGCGGGCCCAGAGCCCGCGAAGTGTCCACTCGACGGATCCCTCGGGCGCTGGAGGTCACCGGAGCGCCGCGGCCCGACCCGGCGCTGGGGCTGCTCGAGACGATCCTGGTGGTCGGCGGACGGGCGCCGGCGCTGGAGCGCCATCTGGCGCGGCTGCGCCGCAGCGCGCGCGAGGTCTACGGCAGCGACGGGCCCGGCGAGATCGTCCTCCCGGCGGGTGACGCACGCCTGCGCGTGACCCTCAGCCCCCAGGGGGTGCTCACGATCGAGCCTCACCCGCTCGTCGCCCCGGCGCCCAAGGCGGGCTTCGCGCCCTTCCTCCTCCCCGGCGGGCTGGGAGCTCACAAGTGGGCCGACCGCCGCCTGCCGATGGCGCTGGCCGAAGCCGCCGGCGACCGCGCCCCGCTGCTCGTCGACGCCGACGGCACCGTGCTGGAGACCGACCGCGCCAACGTCTACATCGAGGAGGGCGGCGTGCTGATCACCCCGCGCGCCGACGGGCGCATCCTCCCGGGCACCACGCGGGAGACGATCGACGCCGCCGAGGACGACATCGAGCTCGAGCGCTTCCTCGCCGCCGATGCGCACCATCTCTCCTCATCCATCGCCGGCTTTCGACCGGCGGGCCAAGCCGGTTTGGCCCGAGTGTCCATACGGACCGGCACCGGAGCGGCCGAATGAACAAGGCATGCTCCGGATCAGGCATCGACACGCGCAGCGTGCGGATCTCACACGGCTCTCGAGCGTGCTCGACCTGGCGGGCGAGCTCGATTCGCCGGCGATCCTGCGCAAGGCCTGCGCGGCCGCCGAACAGGCGCTTCCCGGCCGCCGGTTCCTCGGGCTGACCGGGGACGGAACCGTCCACGGCGCCGCCGGGCGAGAGGAGCTCGGTGTCGTCGAGCGCCGCGAGCTCGAGCGCGGAGCGCACCCGGACCTGCGTCACAGCGCCGAGATGACCGCCCGCGGTGAACGCCACGGGCTGCTCCTGGCCCTCGGCGGCCACGCCCGGATGCGACCACAGGACCGCGAGCTCGTCGGCATCGTCGCCGGCCACGCCGGGATGGCGCTGGCCAACGGGCACCTGCTCGCCCGCCAGGAGGCGCTGGCCCGGCGTGACCCGCTGACCGGCCTGCTCAACCACCGCGAGTTCCACGAGACGCTAGCCGCCGAGCTCGAGCGCTGCCGGCGCCGCGGCGGCGCGGCGGCCGTCAGCGTGGTGGCCTTCGACCTCGACCGCTTCAAGCTCATCAACGACACCGCCGGGCATGCCGCCGGCGACCGTCTCCTGCGCTCGGCCGCCGGCGCCCTGGCCGGGGCCTGCCGCACGAGCGATCACGCTTTTCGCGTCGGCGGGGACGAGTTCGCGCTGCTGCTTCCCGACGCACGGCCCGAGCAGGCCGGTCAGGTCGCCGAGCGGGTTCGCTCGGCGATCGCCTCCCTGCACGACGAGCTCGACGTGTCGTTCGGCATCGCGTCGTGGCCCGAGGACGGTCCCACCCGCGAGGGGCTGCTGGCGCTGGCCGACGAGCGGCTCTACGCGATGAAGCGCAGCGGTTCGCGGCCGCGGCCCGAACCGTCGCCGCAGGAGCGGACCGCTCGCCACGCCGTGCGGCTGCGCGTGGCGAGCACGCTGGCCGGCGCTCTGTCGCCGTTGCTCGACGACGGGGAGATCGCGCGCGTGACCGTCGGCGAGCTGCACCGGTCCTTCCACTACTACCTCGCGGTCGTCCAGCGCCTGGATCCCGACGGCGTCCTGCGCGTCGTCTCCGCCGCCGGCCCGCTGACCGACGATCGCTCCTACCTCGCACTCGAGCAGCACCTCGACGAGGGCGTCAACGGGCGCGTCGCGCGCACCGGCGAGCCCGCCGTCGTGCCCGACACGCGCGACGACCCCGACTACCTGCGCCGCGACCCGCGCACCGATCCGGGCTCCGAGCTGTCGTTCCCGATCCGGGTCGGCGGCGAGATCTGGGGCGTGCTCAACCTGGAGGAGGTCGCGACGCACGCCTTCGACGAGGCCGACGTGCTGCTGGCCGACACCGTCGCGTCCCTGGTCGGCGCCGCGCTGCACCGCAGCGCGCTCATCGGAGAGCTCGAGCAGGCGGTCGCGCGCACGCTCGGTGTGCTGTCCGACGCGCTGGAGGCCAGCGACCGCTACACGGCCGAGCACGGGCGGGCGGTGGCCGATCTGGCACTGGCGGCCGGCAAGCGGCTCGCGCTCGAGCCGAGCGACCTGCGGGCGCTGCACTACGCCGCGATGCTTCACGACATCGGCAAGATCGCCATCCCCAGCGAGATCCTGGGCAAGCCCGGCCCGCTGGATCCCGGCGAGTACGAGCTGATGAAGCGCCACTCGGAGGTCGGCGAGCAGTTGCTGCACGACATCCCCGGCTTCGAACACGCGGCGCTGCTGGTCCGCGGGGTCCACGAGCGCTGGGACGGAGGCGGATACCCGGATGGGCGGTTCGGCGACGCAACGCCACTGGGGGCCCGGATCGTCGCGGTCTGCGACGCCTACCACGCGATGACCTCCGATCGCCCCTACCGAGCGGCGATGAACGAGGCGGATGCCATCGCGGAGCTCCGCCGCCATGCCGGCAGCCAGTTCGATCCCGGTGTCGTCGCGGCAGTGACCGCGTGCCTCGCGGGCGCGCGGGCCGCCGTCGCCGTCGCCGGCTAGAGCCCGAGCTCGTCGCGGTACTCGCGACTGTAGGCGCCGCGGGCGTCGATGACGCGCTTGACGTACTCGCGCGTCTCCGGGAACGGGATGTCGCGCACCCGGGTGCGCCCCTCCTCGAGCCACTTGTCGACGTTGCCGCCGCCCGCGTTGTACGCGGCGAGCGCCAGGACGATGTTGTCGTCGTAGCGGTCGAGCAGGTACTGGAGGTAGTAGGCCCCGTAGCGGATGTTGATATCGGGGTTGGAGAGGTCGTCGAGCTGGAAGTTCGTGGCCCCGGAGATCTGCGCGATGTACTTCGCGGTGTCGGGCGTGATCTGCATCAGGCCGAGGGCTCCGGCGTGTGATGTGGCGTCGGTGAACTTCGACTCGGCGTAGATGACGCCGGCGATCAGCGCCGGATCGAGGTCCTTCTCGGCGGCCTGCTGGCGGATGATGTCCTCGTGGCGCAGCGGGAGGGTGAACTCCTTGACGCCCTCCTTGAGCATGGGCAGCGTCAGGGCCGTGAGGACGGCCGCGATGGAGGCCACGCCGAGCAGGAGGGCGATGCGACGGCGCACGATCACGAGCGCTCAAGCTTGTCAAGGACGTCCGACAACACTCCTTCCAACGCGGCAACCGTCCCGGAGTTCTGCACCGCGTACGTCGCCCGGCGCGCCTTCTCGTCCTGAGGCAGCTGGCGCGCGGACCGCTCGTCGACGGAGTGATGGCCGCGGGCCGCCGCGCGGTCGGCCCGAATCGCCTCGTCGGCGACGACGGCGATCGTCGCGTCGTAGGCCTGGTCCATCCCGGCCTCGAACAGCAGCGGGGTCTCCACCACCGCGGCGCGTGGCGGAGGTTCCATGGCCATCGCCCGCTCGCGGAACTCGACGACGCGCTGACCGACGCGCGGCCAGAGCAGCTGCTCGAGCCACTCGCGCTCCTCCGGCGAGGCGAACGCGGCGGCCGCGATCCTGGACCGGTCGACGACGCCGCCGGGCGCCACGTCCGGACCCCAGCGCTCGACGACGAGGCCGACGACCTCCGGGTCCTCGTAGAGCTCGTGGACCACCGCGTCGGTGGAGAGCGTCACCGCTCCCAGCCGCTCGAGCGCGGCCAGGGCGGTCGACTTGCCCGCGCCCATGCCGCCGGTCAAGCCGACGAACGGGACGCGGGCGGGCACGGCTACGGCTGCTGGTCGGCCGGCGGGGTGTCCCCGTCGATCCCGGCCTCGGCGGCCGACTCCTCGGGGAGGTCGGCAGCGGGCTCGTCGACCGGCACGTCCTCGACCGTCTCGGCGATCTCGGGCTCAGCGATCTCCGTGGCCGGATCGGCCTCGGCGACCGGCTCCTCCTCGGCGGCGGGCTCCTCCTCGGCGGCGGGCTCCTCCTCAGCGGCGGGCTCCTCCTCAGCGGCGGGCTCCTCCTCAGCGGCCGGAGCCTCCTCAGCGGCGGGCTCCTCGTCGACGGTGCCCTCGGCCTCCGGCGCGGGCTCGGCCGCGACCTCGTCCGTGGACTCCGCGACCTCGGCCGCCTCGGCCGCCGGATCGGCGAGCGCGGCGTCGGCGTTCAGCTCGGCGTCGGGCACCGGGACGGCGTACTCGGCCGGATCCAGGCCACCGTCCTCGACGGGACCCGGATCGAAGACCTCGCCGGCCGCGGCACGCAGCTCGGACGGCAGGGTCTGGCCCTCGACGCGCTTGACCGACAGCGACAGGCGCCGGCGCTCGGAGTCGATCTCGAGCACCTTGACGCGGACGACGTCGCCCGGCTGGACGACCTCGCGCGGGTTCTCGACGTGATGGTTGGCCAGCTCGGAGATGTGGACGAGGCCCTCGACGCCGTCGAGGATCTCGACGAACGCGCCGAACGTGACGACCTTGGTGACCGCACCCTCGAGCTCGTCGCCCACCCGGTAGGTGTCGACGACCCGCTGCCACGGATCCTCCTGGGTCTGCTTGAGACCCAGGCTGATGCGCTGGCGGTCGCGATCGATGTCGAGGACCTTGACCTCGACCTCGTCGCCGATGTTGAGGATCTCGCTCGGGTGGTTGACGTGCGACCACGACAGCTCGGAGATGTGGATGAGGCCGTCGATGCCGTTGAGGTCCACGAACGCGCCGAAGTCGACGATGTTCGAGATGATGCCGGCGACGACGAGGCCGGGCTGCAGCGCGTCGAGGATCTCCTGACGCTGCTCCTTGCGCTCCTCCTCGAGGACCGCGCGGCGTGACAGCACGACGTTGTTGCGCGACCGGTTGAGCTCGATGACCTTGCACTCGATCTTCGTGCTCATGTACTGGTCGAGATCGGGCACGCGGCGGATGTCGACCAGCGACGCGGGCAGGAAGCCGCGCACGCCGAGGTCGATGATCAGGCCGCCCTTGACCACCTCGATGACCGTTCCCTCGACCGGAGTGCCGCTCTCGGCCGCCGCCTCGATGCGCCGCCACGCCTTCTCGAAGCGGGCGCGCTTCTTGGACATGATGAGGCGGCCGTCCTGGTCCTCCTTGGTGAGGACCAGCGCGTCGACCTCCTCG
>JBJMLA010000041.1:0-1867 GCA_045805505.1 Solirubrobacteraceae bacterium | reverse complement strand
GGTCAGCAGCGAGGCGAAGGCCAGCGACTCGGCGTGGGCCCAGTCGATGCCGCCGTCGGGGCCGAGCGCGTCGCGCCGGCGCTCGAGCTGCTTGACGAGCTTGGGGTGCACGGTGAAGCCGTCGGGCACCGCGAGCAGCTCCTCGTTGAGGATCCGCAGCCGCTCGGAGGAGACCGCGGTCTTGACCTCGGGCGACGGGGAGCGGTCGAGCTGGTACTCGCCGGTCGGCTGCTCGACGGTCCCGGCCTCCTGCGCCGCCTTGATGCGCTGCTTGAGCTGCGCGTGCAGGCTGCCCAGCCCATCCCAGATCTCCTGCTGCTGGGCCTCGACCTCCTCGGTGGAGATCACGCCGCCCTCGACGAGCTGGGCGGAGAAGAGCTCGGTGACGCGCTTCTTGTTCTTGATCGTCGCGTACATCTCGGGCTGGGTGTACGCGGGCTCGTCGGCCTCGTTGTGGCCGAAGCGGCGGTAGCCGATCAGGTCGATGACGACGTCGTGGCCGAACTCCTGGCGGAACGCGAAGGCCAGCCGGACGGCCGAGATGCAGGCGGCGACGTCGTCGGCGTTGACGTGGATGATCGGCGTGTCGTAGCCCTTGGCGACGTCCGAGGCCCACCGGGTCGAGCGCGAGTCTTCGGGATCCGTGGTGAAGCCGACCTGGTTGTTCTGCAGCAGGTGGACGGTGCCGCCGACCTTGTAGCCGTCGAGGCCCTGGAGGTTCAGCGACTCGGCGACGACGCCCTGGCCGGGGAACGCCGCGTCGCCGTGCAGCACGATCGGCACGGCGCTGGACGTGTCGCGGTGGGCGTGCGGGCCCTGGCGCGTGGTCTGCGCGGCGCGGGTGGCGCCGACGACGACGGGGTGGACGTACTCGAGGTGCGACGGGTTGGACTCGAGGTTGACGAGCACCGACTCGCCGTTGGGCAGCTGGTAGGAGCCCTGGGCGCCGTGGTGGTACTTGACGTCGCCCGTGCCGCCCTGCGGGATCGTGGTGACGGCCTCGAGCGTGGACGCGCCCTCGAACTCGGCGAAGATCGTCTCGTACGGGCGGCCGAGGTTGTGGGCCAGCACGTTGAGCCGGCCGCGGTGGGCCATGCCGACGACCACTTCCCGCGCGCCGTGCGCGGCCGACAGCTGGATGAGCTCGTCGACCATCGGCACGGTCATGTCCAGACCCTCGACCGAGAACTGCTTCTGGCCGAGGTAGGCCTTGTGCATGAAGCGCTCGAACGCGTCGACCTCGACGAGGCGCTTGAGCAGCGCCTTCTGCTCGTCGGTGGTCAGCGGCTTGCGGAACGCGCCCGACTCGATCTTCTCGCGCAGCCAGACGCGCTGGCGGTGGCTGCCGACGTGCTCGATCTCGTAGGCGATCGTGCCGCAGTAGGTCTCGCGCAGGTGCGGCAGCGCGTCGGCCAGCGTCGCGCCCGGCACGTACATGCGCAGGATCTTGGCCGGGATGCGGGCCATCAGCTCGGGGGTGAGGCCGAGCGGCTCGGGGTCGAGCGCCGGGTCGCCCTCGACCGGCGTGCCGAGCGGGTCGAGCTTGGCGGCCAGGTGGCCGTGGGTCCGGTGGGCCTTCAGCAGCGAGGTCGCCGCCTGGACGGCCTGCAGCAGGTCCTCGTCGACGGCGCCGCCCGTGCTCGCGGCGGGTGCGGCGGCGGCAGCGGCGGCGGCAGCGGCGGGCGCCGGCGGAGCGGGGGCCGGGCCGAGCTCGACGCCCAGCGAGCTGAAGACGCCCTCGTAGAAGCCGTGCTCGCCCTGGAGGAAGGCCTCGACGGTCTGCAGGAAGCGCCCCGACTCGGCGCCCTGGATGACGCGATGGTCGTAGGTCGACGTCATCGTCATCACCTTCTCGGCGCCGATCATC
>JBJMLA010000040.1:0-33265 GCA_045805505.1 Solirubrobacteraceae bacterium | reverse complement strand
CTCGTGCGCGCGGCGGTCGGCGAGGACGTCACGCAGGAGGAGCTCGGCGGCTCGCGCGTGCACTGCCGCAAGAGCGGCGTGGGGGACCTCGAGGTCGCGTCGGACGAGGAGTGCATCGAGCGCATCAAGCAGTACCTGGCGTTCATGCCGACCCACAACCAGACCCCGCCGCCGATCGTCGAGTGCAGCGATCCCATCGACCGCATGGACGACGAGCTGCTCGACGTCCTGCCCGAGTCCAACCGCAAGCCCTACGACATGTACGAGGTCATCAAGCGGATCGTCGACGACGGCTTCTACTTCGACATGAAGCCGCAGTTCGCCAAGACGCTGATCACCTGCTTCGCGCGCTTCGGAGGCCGGCCGTGCGGCATCGTCGCCAACCAGCCCAAGCACCTCGGAGGGATCCTCGACAACGACTCCGCCGACAAAGCCGCGCGGTTCGTCAACCTCTGCAACGCCTTCGGGATCCCGCTGCTGTTCCTGATGGATGTCCCAGGCTTCATGGTCGGCACGAAGGTCGAGGAGGCGGGCATCATCCGCCACGGCGCGAAGATGCTCCACGCCGTCGCCAACGCGACCGTGCCGAAGATCACCGTGATCACCCGCAAGGCCTACGGCGCCGGCTACTACGTGATGAACGGCCGCGCCTACGAGCCCGACCTGATCGTCGCCTGGCCGAGCGCGGAGATCAGCGTCATGGGGGCCGAGGGCGCCGTCGAGATCGTCATGCGCAAGCAGGTCGAGGAAGCCGACGATCCGGTGGCGAAGAAGGCCGAGCTGGTCGAGGCCTACCGCAAGGTCATCGACATCTCGATCCCGGCGCGCAACGCGATGATCGACGACATCATCGACCCGCGCGAGACGCGCCCGATCGTCTGCAAGGCGCTCGAGATGGCCGAGGGCAAGGTCGTCGAGCGGCCCTGGAAGCGCCACGGGGTCGTGCCGGTCTGATCCTGGCGCGTTCGGGGTATACGGCGGGCATGCTGCTGCTCGCCCGCCTGATCCGCCTCGTCGCCATGGTCGTCTGCACGATCCTCGTCGTGGCCATCGTCCTCTTCGTCCTCAACGTCGACTTCAACGCCCTCCACGATGCGGGCAAGTGGCTCGCCGGGCCGTTCAAGGGCCTGATCGACATCGACGACGCCAAGCTCCGCCTCGCGGTCAACTGGGGCCTTGCGGCGCTCGTCTACGCGATCGTCGCCGGGATCCTCATCCGCCTGATCGCGGGTGCGGACGGGTACGGGCGCGGGCGCCCGACGGTCGCTTGATCCGATGGGTTGTGGTTGCTGTGGCACCACAACCCATCACGGCACGAGCAGCTCACGCAGCTCGGCGAGCATCGGGCCCGGCTGCTCCGTGACATCACGCCAGGTGTAGGCGCGGAACTGGTCCCCGCGAGCCCGTGCCGCGCGCCGGCGCTCGTGGTCGGCTTCCCACGCGTGCCGCGAGTTGTGCCACCGGTAGCTGTCGAGCTCGACGGTCAGCCGCCGGTCCGGGCAGCGGCAGTCCACGTAGTGCGCGCCCTCGCGACGGTTGGTGACCGGCAATGGCAGGCGCGCGTCCCGCAGCAGGCGGCGGAAGCGGCGCTCGAGCCGGCTGAGGAGCAGCGCGTGGTCGCCACGGGCGATCGCCCGGAGACTGGCGATGCCGCGAGCGGTGGGCCGGCGGGGCATCGCCGCCTCGATCGCGTCGCCGCGGACGTTGAAGCGCACGTCGGCCTCATGGGTGATGGCGGCGAGGTCTTCGAGCGAGAGCACGCCGGCGAGATCGACGAGGAGCGCGGGGATGGTGAGGATCGGGATCGCGCGGTGCTCGGTGGTGTCGAGGCGGTGCAGGGCGCGGCGCCGGGTGACGACGCCAGGGTGGTGATGCACAACCGGCGCAACGACCTCGGGCCGGGGCGGAGCGTCGCGTCTCAGCCCGTAGGCGTGCGCGGCCGCCGGCCCTCCGAGGAAGGCTCGGGGGCCGCACGCGAGGACGGCGGCGAGGTAGGTGGCTTGGACGCTCGGCGCGCAATGCCCGACCCGGTAGACACCGCGGTACACGCGGTGCAGCTGTCCACGTCCCACCCGGGTCCGGACGGCCTGATGCGAGAGCCCGGCGCGCAGCAGCTGCTCGTAGGTGATGACGCCATGCTGGCCGCCCGCCACGCGAGCGACGATCTGGTCCGCCGGGGTGTCTTGTGGTTGCACAGCAACCACAAGGCATCCGGGCGTGGCGATTCGCCCCTCAGAGTCGCCCCGCCGCCGCCTCGAGTCGGTCGTCGCCCCAGAAGTGCTCGCCGCCGATCGTGACGGTCGGGACTCCCGGGACGCCGGCGGCGATCGCCGCCTCGGTGACCTCCTTGAGGCGCGCGCGGGCGGGGCCGGCGACCGCGGCGCGCGTGGCGTCGGGATCCAGGCCGATCTCCGCGGCGACCTCGTACGGCGCGTTGCCCGTCAGCCCGCTGCCGGCGACGAAGTTGCGGGCGAACGCCGCGTCGGTGTACTCGCGCAGCAGGCCCTGCTCCTCCGCGTACAGCGCCGCGCGCATCGGGTCGAGCGTGTAGCTGCCCTTCGGCCACTCGGGCGGCCAGACCAGCGCAGGAAGCCCGCGCTCCGCAGCCCGCCGCTCGCACTCGGCCTTCCCCTCGTCGCGCTGTTCTCCGAACGACCACGGCTCGCGCTGCTGCGCGATCAGCAGGAACGCAAAGCCGATCGGCTGCCACCGCGCGCCCGGCACGAGCGCGTCGATCCGCTGCGCCGCGAGGTAGGCGTACGGCGAGTTGAAGTCGTAGAAGAAGACGGGCTCCATGCGGTGCATCTTTTCACGAAACGGACCCGATGACACGCGACCTGCAAGAGTGGACAGTGGAACGTCCTACTTCCTGCGGAGCTCACGTGTCACTCTCGGACCCCGTCGTCATCACCAACTCGATCTCGGGCGCGCTGGCCAATCGCGAGCAGTGCCCGGCGATCCCGTACACGCCGGAGGAGTACGCGGCCGAGGCGCGGCGGGTGGTCGACGAGGGGGGCGTGCACATCCACATCCACGCCCGCAAGCCCGACGGCACGCCGAGCTACGAGGTCGAGGACTTCCGCAACATCCACGACGCGATCCGCGCGGAGATCGGCCAGGACGCGATCCTCAACTTCTCCACGGGCGCGATGGGCGTGACCGTCGAGAAGCGCCTGACCTACCTGCGCGAGGTCACCCCGGAGGTGGCAGCGCTGAACATGGGCTCGATGAACTACGCGAAGTACTCGAGCCGCCGCAAGGACTTCGTCTTCGCCACCGTCTTCGCCAACCCGTTCAGCGAGATCATCGAGTTCCTCAACGCGTTCCGCGAGCTCGGCATCAAGCCCGAGCACGAGTGCTTCGACGTCGGGCACGTCGGGTCCCTGGCGCCGCTTATCGACATGGGCGTGCTGGAGGCGCCGCTGCACGTCGACTTCGTGATGGGCGTGACCGGTGGCATCCCGCCGACCGCCCGCAACCTCGCGGCGATGGCCGACAACCTGCCGGACGTCGACTGCCACTGGGGCGTGATCGGCATCAGCCGCGTGCAGTGGACGCTGGTCGCCGCGGCGCTGACGCTCGGCGGCAGCATCCGCGTCGGCCTCGAGGACAACTTCTACCTGCCCAACGGCGAGGTCGCGAAGTCCAACGGCGAGCTGATCGCCAAGGCCCGGCAGATGTGCGAGGACGCCGGCCGAAGGCCCGCCACCGTCGACGAGGCGCGCGCGATGCTGGGGCTCACCGGAGTGGCAGCGTGAGCCTGCCGCTGGAGGGCGTCAAGGTCCTCGACCTCACGCGGCTGCTGCCCGGCGGCTACTGCTCGCTGCTGCTGGCCGACTTCGGCGCCGACGTCATCAAGGTCGAGGACACCGGGATGGGCGACTACATCCGCTGGTCGCTGCCGTTCGTCGAAGGCGCCGCCGACAGCGCGAAGGGGGCGCTGTTCCTCGCGCTCAACCGCAACAAGCGCTCGATCCGCATCGACCTGAAGAACCCCGGCGGCCAGGCCACGCTGCTGCGGCTCGTCAAGGACGCCGACGTCCTGCTCGAGGGCTTCCGGCCCGGCGTGCTCGACCGGCTCGGCGTCGGCTACGACGTCCTGCTCGAGGCGAACCCCGGCCTGGTCATCTGCCCGATCACCGGCTACGGCCAGGACGGCCCGTACCGCGACCGCAGCGGCCACGACATGAACTACCTCGGGCTGATCGGCGTGCTCGGCATGCAGGGCGAGGGGCCCGACCGCACGCCGGTGCAGGGCGCCGGGCAGATGGCCGACCTCGGCGGCGGCGGGCTGATGGCGGCGTTCGGCGTGCTCGCTGCGCTGCACCACCGCGACCGGACCGGGGAGGGGCAGGTCGTCGACGTCTCGATGGCCGACGGCGCCCTGAGCTGGATGGCCATGGTCGCTCCGCGCGTGCTGATGGGCGAGGCGCCGCCGGAGCGCGGCCGCGACACGCTGACCGGGCTCTACGTCTGCTATCGGCCGTACCGGTGCGCCGACGGCTGGGTCACGTTCGGCGCGCTCGAGCCGAAGTTCTTCCAGGCCTGGTGCCACGGCGTCGGCCGCGAGGACCTCGTCGAGCAGCAGTTCGAGGCCCCGGGTTCCGAGGCACACGCACAGATCGAGGCGGTCTTCCTCGCGCGCACGCGCGACGAGTGGCAGGCGTTCGCCTCCGAGGTCGACTGCTGCCTGGAGCCCGTGCTCGACATGGCCGAGGCGCTGGACTCCGAGCTGGTCCGGGCGCGCGAGATGGTTGTCGAGATCGAGCAGCCCGGCGCGCAGAAGCCCGTGCCGCTGCTCGGTGTGCCGGTGAAGATGAGCGTCACGCCGGGCGATCCGCACCGCCTGCCCGGCCCGGGACTGGGCGAGCACACCGAGGACGTCCTGCACGAGGCAGGGTTCTCGGCGGACGAGATCGCCGGCCTGCTGGAGTCCGGCGCGGTCGGTGGGGAGCGCGACCCTGTCACCCCGTGACGGCCTGCTGAAGATCTCCCAGCTGGCCGAGCAGTCGGGCGTCAGCGCGGGGACGATCAAGCACTACCTGCGCGAGGGCCTGCTGGAGGGCGACGTCGTCAAGACGTCGCGCAACATGGCCTGGTATCCGCCGGAGTTCGTCGAGCGGGTCAAGCTGATCAAGCGCCTGCAGGAGGAGCGGTTCATGCCGCTGCGCGCGATCCGCGACGTGCTCGAGGACGACCCGGAGCGCGCCGCCCGGCTCGTCGAGCTCGAGGACCGGATCATCGAGCGCGCCATCAACGCCCGCGACGACGAGCGCATCTCCGCCGCCGAGATCGGCCGCCGCTACGACGTGCCCCGCAACGTGCTCGAGCGCCTGGCCGAGCTGGGCGTCCTGACCCCGGGCAGCCGCGGCTATGACCCCGACGACGTCGCCATCGTGGCGGCGATCAGCCGCTTCCGGGCGGGGGGCTACGACGAGCAGCTGGGCTTCACGGTCTACGACACGCTGCGCTATCGCGAGGCGCTCGAGCCACTCGTCGCCGAGGAGGTCCGTGCGCTCCTCGATCGGCTCGCGGGCGAGGTCGAGCCCGAGCGCGCGGCCGAGATCATCGCGTCGGGGGCCGAGCCGTTGCGCGAGCTGATCGGCGCGATGCACTCCAAGCTCCTGCTCGCCGCGTTGCGCCGCCAACACGGCGCGCAGTAGCCGCTGGACAGCATTTCGGCGACGCGCCAGAATGTAGAGGGCATGGGGCCGGCGAGCGGGACGCTTCGCGGTACGGGGGCCGGCGTCATCGCCGCGGTCCTGGTCGCCCTTGCTCCGGCACTGCCCGCCGCGCTCGGCGATGGCACGGACCCGGTGGCGCCGCAGACCACGGTCCCGGTGCTGACGCCCGAACCCGCGCCCGAGGCCGGCATCCCGGCCGAGGAGCCACCCGCGCCCGTCGCCGAGACGCCGCCGGTGGTCGAGGAGCCGCCCGCGGTCGAACAGCCGCCCGCGGTCGAGGAGCCGCCGGCCGAGGCCCCGCCTGCGGTCGACGAGCCGCCGTCGACCCCGCCCGCCGAGGAGGCCCCGCCCGCGGAGGAGCCCGCGGCCGTCACCGAGAACCGCCCCGCCCCGACCTTCAAGTCGTTCAGGGGCACGCCGGCGGCGGCGAACGAGCAGGTCGCCACCAGCCTGGTCAAGGCCGTCGAGCAGGCCGAGTCCGCGCCCGCCGAGTCCGAGGCCCCGCGCGAGTTCGTCCCGTCGCAGGACAGCGTGCTGGGGACATACGGCGGTTCGGAGGACGTGGCCATCCCCGAGCCGGAGGTGCTGACCCGCACCGCGGCCCGGCGGGCAGCCACGCTGCCCGCCCTCCAACCCCGCGCCGTCCGCCGCACCGGCACGCTCGTGGCCGTCGCCGACCCCAGCCCGACGCCGCGTTCCGCCACCACGCCCGCAGCCCGGCCGCCGGCGCCCGCCACGCCGGCGCCGACGACTACGCCCACCACGCCCGCCGCGAACGCGACCCCCGCCGCCGAGACCACACCCCGCACCGAGGCTCCCCGCAAGTCCAGGCCCAAGGCCAAGGACGACGGCGGCATCCTCGCCGTGCCCACCGTCGTCTTCGATGCGCTGGCCGACAGCGTCGCGTTCGTCCCCGGGTTCGTCTGGGGCGCGCTCGGCGGGCTCGCCTTCGCGGCGCTCGCCCTCCTCGCGCTGGCCATCGTGCGCGACCGTCACGCGCGCGCCCTCGGTCGCGAGCGCACCGCGCTGCTCGCCGACCTCGAGGCGCTCGAGGGCGCGGTCATGCCGGCGCTGCCCGAGGCGCTCGGCGGGCTCGCGCTCAGCGTCACCAGCAGCCCCGCCACCGGCCCGGTGTCCGGTGGCGACTTCCACGACGCGTTCCCGCTGTCGGGCGACCGCGTGGCGGTGCTGGTCGGCGACGTCGCGGGGGAGGGGCGCCAGGCGCTGGCCGACGCCCAGCTCGTCCGCCACGCCGTCCGCGCCTACCTGGAGGCGGGGCTCGACCCGCGCTCGGCCATCGCCATGACCGGTGCCGTCGTCGACGACCGCGACGAGCCGCTCTTCGCCACCGTCGTGGTCGCCGTCCACGATCGCCGTACCGGCACGCTGACCTACGCGTCGGCCGGCCACGAGCCGCCCGTCTTGGTCAGCGAGCAGGGCGCCGGGCTGCCGCCCGTCACGGGCTGGTCGCCGCCGCTGGGCGCCGGCCTCGAGACCGGTCGCCGGCAGACCTCGATCCCGTTGCCCGAGGGCACGTCGGTGTGCCTGCTGACCGACGGCGTCACCGAGGCGCGCTCGGACGGCGAGCGGATCGGCGTCTCGCGCGTCATCAAGTGGCTCTCCGCACTCGGCCCCGGCGCCATGTCCTCCGACGTCGTCGCCCGGCTGCGCGCCGATGCCGATCCGACCGACGACGTCACCGTCTGCATGCTGCGGGCGCTGACGCCCACCGCGCCCAACCTGCCGCGCATCGAAGAGGCCATCGTCGAGGGCGGCGACCCGACCGTCCTGGTGCGCTTCCTGCGCGACTGCGGTCTGCCTCTCGAGGACGCCGAGGAGGCCGGCGACGCGCTCGCCGCCGCTCCCGACGGCACCCGCATGGTGGCCAGCGTCGAGGTCCGCGGCGGCCGCGCGATCGTCGAGCTGGCGCCGCTGAAGGGCGCGGCGACCGACTCCCTGGTCGGCTGACCCGCGCCCTCAGGCGCGGACCAGCGTGTCCGGCCCCACCGTCTCGATCGACGTGTGGCCGCTGAGCGCCAGCGTCAGGTCGAGCTCCGCCAGGAAGCTGCGCAGTACCGTCCGCACGCCCTCCTCGCCCGCCACGGCCAGGCCCCACATCGCCGGCCGGCCGAGCAGCACCGCCTGCGCGCCGAGGGCCAGCGCCTTGAAGGCGTCGGAGCCGCCGCGGATGCCGCTGTCCATCAGCACGGCGATCTGCTCGCCGACGGCCTCGACGACCGCGGGCAGCGCGTCGAGCGTGGCGATCGCGCCGTCGACCTGGCGCCCGCCGTGGTTGGAGACGATCACGCCGTCGACGCCCCGGGCCGCGGCCTCGCGCGCGTCGTCGGGATGCAGCACGCCCTTCAGCACGATCGGCAGCGACGTCTGCTCGCGCAGCCAGGCGAGGTCGTCCCACGTCACCGTCGGGTTCGAGAAGACACCGACGAACTGGCCGACCGCCGCCTGCGGATCCTCCTCGGGCGGCGCGGGCAGCGTCGAGCGGAACACCGGGTCGGCGAGGTAGTTGGCGATGCCCACGCTCTTGAGGAACGGGAGGTAGGCGCCGATCAGGTCGCGTGGGCGCCAGCCCAGCAGCGACGTGTCGAGCGTCACGACGATCGCCTCGTAGCCCGCGGCCTCGGCACGGCGGACGAAGCTCGCCGCCAGCTCCTCGCCGCGCGGCCAGTAGAGCTGATACCAGCGCTTGCCGTCGCCGCACGCCTCGGCGATGTCCTCGAGCGTGTAGGAGCCCGCGGTCGACGCGATCACCGGCACGCCCTGCGACGCGCCGGCGCGGGCGCTGGCCAGCTCGCCCTCGTCGTCGAGGATCGACTGGACCCCGACGGGCGCCATGAGCACCGGAGCCGGCATGGCCGTGCCGAGCACCTCCGTGGCGAGCGAGCGCTCGGAGACGTCGCGCAGCATCCGCGGCACGATCCGCCAGCGGCGGAACGCCTCGAGGTTCGCGCGCATGGAGTCCTCGGTCCCGGCGCCGCCGAAGAGGTAGCCGCGCGGGCCGTCGGCGAGCTTCTCGGCGGCCGCGTTCTCCCAGTCGGCCCACGACATCGGGAGCTGCGGGAGCTGGTCGGCCATCCCGCCCAGGTAGATCTCGTACTGGTAGTTGCCGAACGGCACGCCTGTGGACATGCCGGTAATCTCGCGCATCGTGAGCGATCGCGGGTACTTCCCCCGAGGCGCGTCGGTTCTGCGCACCGTCCACGAGGAGCGCATCGTGGGGGTCCTCTACGGCCAGCGGGCGCTGCTGATGCAGGCGATGCACCCGGTCGCGTTCGAGGGCCTGGTGGGGACGACGAAGGGCCTCGATGCCCCGTTCCGGCGTCTGGTCCGCACCGCCAAGGTCATGGAGCGCATCTTCTTCGGCACGCGCGAGGAGGCCGATGCGGTCGGGCGCGCCGTCGGCGCGATGCACGCCCGCGTCCCGGCCGCGACCCAGCAGGAGCACCTCCTGTGGATCCTCGCCTGCCTGGCCGACTCGGCCCTGGCGATCCACCAGCGCTTCGTCGGGCGCCTGTCGGCGGCCGACCGCGAGGCGTTCTGGCGCGACTACCTCGTGCTGGGCGACATCTTCGGCGTCGACCGCGCCGGCGCCCCGGCCGACTTCGCCGCCTTCCGCGCCTACATGCGCGAGCGCGTCGCCAGCGAGGAGATGCACGTCACCCCTCGAGCGCGGGAGATCGCGACGATGGTGGCGTTCGACCTGCCGGTCCCGGCCCATCGCCGGCCCGTGCTGTCGATCCTCAACCACGCGATCGTCGGGACGCTGCCGGCCCGCGCCCGCCGCGAGTACGGCCTGTCGTGGAGCGCGATCGACGCCGCCCGCCTGACCGCCTTCACCGCCGCCCTGCGCGCCGGGTCGATCGTCGTGCCCCGGGCTCTGTGGACGGGCTCCAGCGCGCGCGATTACGAGGTCGTCGCGCGTGGCGAAGCGCGCCGCCTCGCCGCCGCATAGCCGGATAGATTGCCGCGCCATGAGCGCCTTCCTGGAACGCCGCTTCGCCCTGGCGGAGCGCAGCACCACCGCCCGCACCGAGGTCCTCGGCGGCCTCACGACGTTCCTGACGATGAGCTACATCCTCATCGTCAACCCCGTGATCCTCAGCCAGGCGGGCATGCCGTTCGCCGCCGTGGCCGTGGCCACCGCGCTCGCCGCGGCGCTGGCCTCGATCGCCATGGGCGTCTTCGCCAACGTGCCGTTCGCGCTCGCCTCGGGCCTCGGGCTCAACGCGGTCGTGGCGTTCAACATCATCATCGGCCGCAAGCTCGGCTGGGAGACCGGCATGGCCTGCGTGGTCATCGAGGGCCTGCTGGCGCTCGTGCTCGTCGTGGCCGGGGTGCGCGAGGCGGTCATGCGCGCCGTCCCGACCTCGATGAAGCTGGCCATCGGCGTCGGCATCGGCGTGTTCATCGCGTTCGTCGGCCTGCGCCAGGCCGGCATCGTCGTCAACAACCCGGCTACCGGCGTCGGGCTCGGAGAGCTGACGAGCGGGCCGGCGATGGTCGCGCTCGGCGGCATCGTCGTCAGCATCGCGCTGGCGGCGCGCAACATCCGCGGCGCGCTGCTCATCGGCATCCTCGCCACGTACCTGCTCGGCTGGATCTTCGGCGTCCTCGAGGGTCCCGATGCCGTGGCGGACTGGCCGGGCTCCGGGGACTTCTCGACGATCGGCGACGCGTGGGGCCACCTCGACGACGCGCTCACCGTCGCGCTGATCCCGGTGATCTTCGCGCTGTTCATGACCGACTTCTTCGACACGATCGGCACGGCGGTGGCGGTCGGCACGCCCGCCGGGCTCGTCAACGACAAGGGCGAGGTCACCAACATCAAGCAGGTGCTGCTCGTCGACTCGGCGGCCGCGGCGCTCGGCGGGACGATGGGCGTCTCGAGCGTGACGACCTACGTCGAGAGCGGCGCCGGCGTCGCCGAGGGCGCGCGGACCGGGCTGGCCTCGGTGGTCACCGGCCTGCTCTTCGCGCTGGCCATCTTCTTCGTGCCGATCCTCGCGCTCGTCGGCCAGCAGGTCCAGATCAGCGAGGGCGTCTTCGGCTCACCGGCGATCGCGCCGGCGCTGGTGATGGTCGGCTACCTGATGATGCAGCTGGTCGGCGGCATCGACTGGTCCGAGCCCGAGAGCGCGCTGCCCGCGTTCCTGGTGATCGTCGGCATCCCGCTGACGTTCGACATCGCGGCCGGCATCGGCCTCGGCGTGTTCGGCTTCGTCACCGTGATGCTCGCCAAGGGGCGAGCGCGGGACGTGCACCCCATCATGTGGGCGCTCGTCCCGCTGTTCATCGCCTTCTACGCCCAGGACTGGCTGAGCGCGAACGTGTTCTAGCTACTTCGCGGCCTCGGTGCGCGTCGAGCCGCCGACCTTCAGGGCGATGATCGACGTGTTGCTGGCCTGCCAATGCGCCTGGGCGGCGGTCTTGCAGGTCAGGGTCGCCGAGCCCGGCCCGTCGAGCGTGCGCGTGGCCTGGACGTTGAGCGTCGCCGGGTTCGTGGAACCGGGGCCGACGATCGGGGCGGTGGCGAAGTCGCCGGTTCCGCTCACGTCGAGGTTGCACTCGGCGGCGCGGGTCTTCTCGTCCTTGAACAGCGTGTCGAGCAGGCCGTCGTCGGTGATGAACGGGGTGATGGTCGTCTTGGCGAAGACCGCGTAGACGCCGGGCTGCAGCGCGAGGCTGGCGACCTGCTGCGAGCCGCCTGCGGCGACGTCGGGGCCGGTCTGGCGATGGCTCTCGAGCGCCTGCGTATCGCTCGAGCCGCCGCTGGAGGGGGCCGCCTTGAGCGACGAGAGCGTGCTCTTGGAGATCTGGCGCTTGGTGATCGCGCCGTCCTTGAGATCGAGGCCGCTGATGGTGCGGTTCTTGATCTGCGCGGAGCTGGTGATCAGGACCTTGGCCGCGACGGCGGTACCGCCGAGGGCGACGATCAAGGCAACGATGGAGACGACGAGCGCTGGGCTCGGCCGGTGTGACTTCATGGTGCTTCTACCCCCTGCCGAAGGATTCCGTTCAGACCAGAACGTACCCACTTCTGGGGTGTTCTGTCACCAGCGGACGTCGTGGCGTTCCATCACGCCGAAGCCGTCGGCGAGCACGAGCCCGCCGGGCAGGGTCCCGGTGAACGTCCCGAACGGCTGCTCGTAGCGCGAGCGCACCAGCCCGAAGTTGTCGTCGCGCCGGCGCACGGCCTCGTGCGCGCAGCGCAGGGCGACGGCGCCGTCGGCGCTGCGGACCTCGGTCAGCGCGGCGTCGAAGAGCGCCGGCGGCGCCTCGGTGGGTGCGCCGTCGACCCAGACGGCGCGCTCGCTGCCGGTCGCGCCGTCGTGGATCCCGTCGACGAGGTTCCAGGCCACGAGCTCGCCCCCTACCGCCGTGCCGACGCCCGCGCTCCACGACCAGGCCGTGTCGCGGTCGTGGCGGCCCGCCGAGTCGTCGACGATCCCGCGAGCGAGCAGCGTGCGCTCGCGCCCGTCGATCACGACGCTGCCGCTCACCGCGATGATCCGCTTGCGCGTCCAGATCGGGCCCGTCGTGACCTCCCACGCCGGGTGGGCGTGTTCGTCGAAGAACAGGTCGACCGCGACGCCGCGGTCGCGGACGCGGACCATCCCCGGCTCGAGCTGCACGGCCGCGTCGCGAAAGCGCGTCCGCTCGCGCAGCTCCCGCGCCTCGCGGTCCCACAGCGCCCAGAACGTCTGGGGCCGGCCGCCGATCGATACCCGCCCGAAGCAGCACATGAGGTCCGGGCCGTAGACGCCGACGTAGCGCCATCGCTTCATCAGGGGAAGGCGCATCCCGGGTATCTTTCCGCAATCGTTGACTGACCGGTCGATCAAGGAGACAAGCACCTGCGCGCCGCGGCCATCCAGCTGAACGCCACGACGGACTCAGACCGCAACCTGGCGACCGCCGATCGGCTCGTGCGCGACGCGGTGTCGCGGGGCGCCGAGCTCGTCCTGCTGCCCGAGAAGTGGGCGCTGCTCGGGTCCGCCGACGAGCTGCGGGCCGGCGCCCAGGGCCTCGACGGGCCGGCGCTGACGTGGGCCGCGGCGACCGCCGCCGAGCTGGGCATCGACCTGGTTGCGGGCTCGCTGTCGCTGCACGAGGACGGCCGCGAGCGGCTGGTCAACGCCAGCGTCCACTTCGGGCCCGACGGCTCGCGCCGCGCGCTGTATCGCAAGCTGCACATGTTCGACGTCGAGGTCGACGGCCAGGCCTACCGCGAGTCCGACGCCGAGGAGCCCGGCGACGAGGTCGTCCTCACCGACGCGGCGGGCGTCAAGGTGGGGCTGAGCATCTGCTACGACCTGCGCTTCCCCGAGCTGTACCGCGCGCTCGCCGGCCGCGGTGCGCTCGTGCTCACGGTGCCCAGCGCGTTCACCCTGGCCACGACGCGCGAGCACTGGGAGATCCTGCTGCGCGCGCGGGCGATCGAGAACCAGGCGTTCGTGATCGCCGCCAACCAGATCGGCAAGCACGGCCACGGCATGGAGTCCGGCGGCCGCTCGATGATCGTCGACCCGTGGGGCGTCGTGCTCGCCACCGCGACCGACACCGAGTGCGCGATCGTCGCCGACCTCGATCTCGATCGCCTCGCCGGCGTCCGTGAGCGGTTTCCCTCGCTGGCCAACCGCCGGCCGTCCGAGGTCTACGCCTGATGGCCGGCGTGTCGAAGGCCGACCGGCGCCGGCAGATCCTCGACGCCGCCGTGCGCGTCTTCGCCCACAAGGGCTTCACGCAGTGCCGCGTCTCGGACATCGCCGAGGAGGCGGGCGTCGCCTACGGGCTCGTCTACCACTACTTCGGCTCCAAGGACGAGGTGCTCGACACGCTGTTCCTCGAGCGCTGGGACGTGATGGTCGCCCTGATCGGCGACATCGACAAGCAGGAGCTGCCGGCGCGCGAGAAGCTCTACGCGATCGCCTCGTTCATCGTGGACTCCTACCGCCACGACCCCGAGCTGATGAAGGTGATCATCGTCGAGGTCACGCGGGCGGCCAACTCGTTCGGCCAGACCCACCTCGACGTCATCCGCAAGGCCTACGCCGGGATCAGCGCCATCGTCGAGCGCGGGCAGGCCGACGGCGAGTTCAAGGACGACATCACCCCGCAGTTCGCCGCGCTGGCCTTCTACGGGGCGATCGAGCAGGTCCTGACCGGCTGGATCTTCGATTTCCTGCCCAAGGGCGACACCGAGTACGAGCAGGCCAAGGCGTTCGTCGTCGACACGATCTGCGGCGGCCTCGACGCAGCCGCGGCCCGCGCTCGCTAGGTTTCGGCGCGCATGGACAACGACATCGTCAAGCGCCTGGCCTGGTCCGCGATGCTCGCGGGCGTGGGTGCCGTGGCCTCCATCGTCACCACCAGACTCGCCGCGATGATTTACACGCGGGTGTTCGGGGAAGATCCGCCGGAGTGAGCGGCGACGTCCACACCCCGACCAACGCCGGCCCTGAACCCTCCGCGGACTTCGGGACGACGGCCGGTGCCTCCGGCATCGACGCCGCCCCGAACGACAAGCCGGAGATCCAGGTCGGCGCAGCATTCGCCGGCGGCCTCGTGGTCGCCATGATCCTGAAGAGGCTCCGTGGCCGCGACTGAGGACCACAACTCCGCCAAGGCGATCGCCGAGGCCGTCAACGAGATCTCCGAGCGCGCTTCGCTGCTCGTCCGCGAGGAGATCGAGCTCGCCAAGGCCGAGGTCTCGCAGAAGGTCTCGAGCCTCGTCAAGGCCGCCGTCGTCGGCGGCGCCGCCGCGGTGTTCGCGATCTTCGGCGTCGTCCAGCTCTTCCACGGCCTGTCGTGGCTGGCGTGGTGGGCGCTGCCGTTCGGTGAGACCCAGTACTTCTGGGGCTTCTTCGTCGTGGCCGCGATCCTCTTCGTCCTGGGCGGCCTGGCCGGGCTGTTCGCCGCCAAGCTCGTCAAGAAGGGCTCGCCGCCCGTGCCGCGGATGGCCATCGACGAAGCGAAGAAGACCAAAGAGGAGCTCTCGTCGTGAGCGCACGCAGCCCCGAGGAGATCCGTCGTTCGATCGAGGCCAACCGCCAGGAGCTGGTGGGGGCCGTCGACAAGCTGCGCGCCGAGGTCACCGTCGCCGCCGACTGGCGCCGCCACATCCGCCGTCACCAGCGCGAGGTCATGATCGGCGCGGCCGTTGCGGGCTTCGTCATCGGCGGCGGGTTCGCCGCCTTCGGCCGTCGTCGCCGCTAGCTAGCCGCGAACGGGGGCGAGCCAGCGCCCGCGCTCACCGGCGCGGTCCGAGCGGCCGGCCGCAATCGAGAGGCTGACGGCGAGGATGAGGCCGACGGCCCAGAGGGCGATCACGGCGAGAAGAAGGATGAGCACGTCCATGGGCGAGGACGGGAGTATGTGCGTCTCGTCACGAATCTTCGATAGGACATGCGTCCACCGTCCGGGGCGCTCCTCAAGATGCCCCCGGCATGGCGCAAGACGGCCCCAGCCCGCGCGCGATCGTCCGGATCGTCCTGACCATCTCGGCGACGGTCGGGCTGCTCTACCTGCTGTGGCTGGTGCGCGACACGCTGCTGCTGGTGTTCATCGCCGTGTTCCTCGCCGTCGCGCTGGGTCCTGCGGTCGGGTTCTTCCAGCGGCGCAGGGTCCCGCGCGGGCTGTCGATCCTGCTGGTCTACCTCCTGATGGCCGGCAGCGTCGTCGGCATCGGGCTGCTGATCGTGCCGCCGATCGTCAACCAGGTCGCCGACCTCTCCGAGAAGCTCCCGGACTACATCCAGGACCTGCAGAAGAACGACCAGTTCGTCAAGTACGACGCGAAGTACCACATCTCCAAGCAGCTCACCGAGCAGGCCAACAAGCTCCCGAGCCACCTCGGAGACGCCGCAGGGGCGCTGCAGTCGATCACCGTCGGCGCCTTCGGCGCGATCGTCCAGCTGGTGACGGTGCTGACCATGGCGTTCTTCCTGCTGCTCGACGGCGGCCGGATCGCGGACTTCCTCCTACGCCTCCGCGGACCCGAGCGCGAGGAGCGCTTCCGGCGCGTGGCCGGCGAGATCTACGGGTCGGTGGCCGGCTACGTCGCCGGCAACCTGCTGATCAGCGTCTGCGCCGGCCTGTCGACCTACGTGGTGCTGCTCATCCTCGACGTGCCGTTCGCCGTCCCGCTCGCGGTGCTGATGGCGTTCCTCGACCTGATCCCGCTCGTCGGCGCGACGCTCGGCGGCATCACCATCGCGCTGGTCACGCTGTTCAACAACTTCCCGACGTCGACGATCGCCTGGATGATCTTCTTCATCATCTACCAGCAGGTCGAGAACAACGTCCTGCAGCCCGTCGTCTACCGCCGCACGGTCAACGTCGCGCCGCTCGCGGTGATCGTGGCGATCCTCATCGGCGGCTCCCTGCTGGGCATCCTCGGCGCGCTCGTCGCCATCCCCGTCGCCGCCACCATCCAGATCGTCGTCCGCGAGCTGTGGACCACGCGCGACCGCGCTCCGCACGTCCAGATCGTCGAGGTCCCCGGCAGCTCGCCGTAGGCGAGCCCTAGCGCAGCAGGGACGCCGGCGCGCCGCCGACGCCGAGCAGCCCCGGGCCGACGTGGGCGCCGATGACGGGGCCGATCTCGGAGACCAGGAGCGGCTCGTTGCCGAAGATCTCTCGGCCGGCCTCGGCGAGGCGCTCGGCCTGCTCGTGGGCCTGGATGTGCTGGACGATCCACGCGTCGGCGCCGTCGGCCTGCTGGGAGCGCAGGAACTCGACCATGCGTTCGAACGCGCGGCCCGCGGTGCGGACGCGCTCGATCGGCGTGATCTCGCCGTCGACGGTGAGGATCGGCTTGATCTTCAGCGCGCCGCCCATCCACGCCTGCGCCGCCCCGATGCGGCCGCCGCGGCGCAGGAACTCGAGCGTGTCGACGGCGAACCAGAGCTTGACGGTGTCGCAGGCCTCGCGGACGCGGGCGGCGACCGCGTCGACGTCGCCGCCGGCGCGCGCGGCCGCCACGCCGGCGTAGGCCGCGAGCGCCAGCGCGCCGCAGGCCTTGCGCGAGTCGATGACCTCGACGCGGCGCTGGGGGAAGGACTTCATCAGCTCGACGCCCGCCTGGCGGGCCGAGTCGGCCGTGCCCGAGATGCCGCCGGCCAGATGGACCGAGACGATGTCGCTGCCGGCGGCGGCGAGCGGCTCATAGACCTCGAGGAAGTCGCCGATCGACGGCTGCGACGTCGTCGGGAGCTCGGTCGAGCTGCGCAGGCGGTCGTAGAACTCGCCGTAGTCGCCGATGTCTGACTCGCGGACCGGCGTGTCGCCTTCGTTGACGTACAGGCTGACCTGGTGGATGCCGAGGTCGGCGAGCTGCTCGGGCGGGGCGTAGTGCGTGGTGTCGGAGACCACGGCGACGGGGGGCATGCCGGAGACCATAACTACGATCCGATCGTGGGGATCACGCTCGTGACCGGAGCGACCGGGCTCATCGGCTCGCATGTCGCCCGCGCGCTCGTCGGGCGCGGCGACCGGGTGCGGGTCACGGTGCGGGCGCAGTCGCGCACCGAGAACCTCGAGGGGCTCGACGCCGAGCGGGTGACCTGCGACGTGCTGGACCGCCGCGCGCTGCGCCGCGCGCTCAAGGGTGTCGACCGCGTGTTCCACGTCGCCGGGCTGACGAGCCTGCGGGCCCCGCGCGAGCAGATGGTCGAGGCCAACGTCACGGCCACGCGGGTGGTCATGGAGGAGGCGCTGCGGGCCGGCGTCGAGCGTGTCGTGCACACCTCGTCGGCCGCGGCCATCGGGCCGGCGCCGCGCGGATCGACCGCCGACGAGACCCAGGTCTACACCGCCGGCCGCTACGCGATCCCCTACGTCGACAGCAAGCGCGAGGCCGAGGTCGAGGCGCTGCATCACGCGGCGCTCGGGCTTGGGGTCGTGGTGGTCAACCCGGGGCACGTCCTGGGCCGCGGCGACGTCTACCGCTCATCGACCGACGTCGTCCGGCGCTTCCTGCAGCGCTCGATCCCCGCCTACGTCGACGGCGCGCTCAACGTCGTCGACGTCCACGACGTCGCCATCGGCCACCTGCTGGCCGACGAGCGCGGCCGGGTCGGCGAGCGCTACATCCTCGGCAACCGCAACTTCACCTTCGATCGGCTGCTGGCCGACCTCGGCCGCCTGTCGGGTGTCGAGCCGCCCGCGGTCAAGCTCCCGCTGCCCGCCGCGCTGGCGCTGGCCGCGACCGCGCAACGGCTCCCGGGCAACCCGCCGTTCACCGCCGTCGAGGCGCGCATGGCCAGCCTGTGGTGGGCCTACCGCTCGACCAAGGCCAAGCGCGAGCTGGGGTGGAAGCCCGCCCACCACGAGGACACGCTCGAGGCGACGATCGACTGGTACCGCGAGCGCGAGCCCGACCGGCTCGCCGCGGCCGGCACCCGCCAGCCCGCGGCGCTGCGGCTGGCCGGTGGCATCACGCGCCAGGCGGCCGGCCTCGCCGGAAGGCTGCGGTCCTAGCGATGGCCACGCTCTACCGCTGCCGCACGCCCACCAACTGGCTGTGCCCCTGCGGGCGCGTCGAGCGCGAGCTGCGCCGCCACGGCGTCGAGCACGACACCGTCCGGGTCCCGTGGCGCGCCCGGGAGCGGCCCGAGGTGCGCGCGCTGTCGGGCCAGACCCACGTGCCGCTCGCGATCATCGACGGCGAGCCGATCTGCGACTCACACCGGATCGTCGAGCACCTGCGCTGGCGCGCCTCAGAAGACGGCGAGCAGCGGGACGACGCCGGCCGCGGCGAGCGCGGCGGGTAGGCGCCGCGTCCACGGGCGCTGCTCGGCGTCGAGGCCCTGCGGGTTGGCCAGGCGCAGCGTGACGGTGGTGAGATCGCGGTCGATCGTGAAGCCGGCGGGGACCCCGGCGGCGCGGGTGGCGGCGAGCAGCGCGGCCTCGTCGCCGGCCGCGACCTGGATCGTCGTGTCGCGGTGGCCGGAGAGCGGGACGAGCGCTCCCGGCTCGATGGCCCGCGGTGCGCTGCGGGTGGCGGCGCCGAGCGGGCGGGGCGCGAGCAGCGCGTTGCCCAGCAGCCGATCGGTCGCCTCGACGTAGCCGCGGAACACCGGATCGAACGCGAAGAGGACGACGCGGCCGGAGCCCGCCACCTCGTCGGTGGCGGCGGGGGTGCCTTCGAGGCTTGTGGTCCCGCTGGCGTGGCCGGAGGTGAAGAAGCGCGCGCCCTGGGGGTAGCGCACCACCACGTGCGTTCCGTTGGCGGCGAGCAGCGGATCGCTGTCGTTGAAGACGTAGCTCTCGGTGTCCTCGCCGGCGGCCACCGGATCGCTCGGGTCCAGCGCGACGCGCATGACGACCCCGGGGATCTGCAGGAGGGCGGGCGAGGGCGGGACGGTCACCGCGGTCAGGCCCGCCGCCTGCGCGATCGAGACCCCGCGGCCGCGCGCACCGACGAGCGTCCCGCCCGCGCGCACCCAGGCCTGCAGCGTCGCCAGGGCGGGGGAGGACAGCTCGCCGACGCTGACCGCGCCGCCCGGGATGACGAGGACGTCCTTGCCGGCGAGGGCGCCACCCGCGATGTCCTCGCCGCCGACGAGCCCGACGCCAAGGCCGTAGCGCGTCTCGAGCAGCCACTGCATCCAGCCGGCGGGGCTGTCGCCGGAGACGTCCTGCAGCATCGCCACGGCGGGCCGCCGCAGCGCGGCCCCGCCGGGCATCGCCGACAGCGGCGCGAGCGCCACGTGGCGCTGATGCGCCGCGGCCGCGATGACCGCATCGTCGCCGGTGGCGGCGAAGCCTCCGTCCGGCGTCCTGGTCACCGTGACGCCGCCGTCGAGCAGCGCGAAGGCGAGCTCGGTCGCGCCCTCGGCGCCGCCGGCGAAGGCGTACGCGGGGGCGGCGGCGGGCGCGGGCGCGGCGGTGATCGGATCGAGCGCCGTCCCCGCGGGCAGCGGCGCGGTCAGCAGCCCGCCGCGCAGGCCCATCAGCAGCGGGTTCGACCAGCCGCTGACGTCGTAGAAGTAGGGGAACGGCACGTACGGGTCCTCGCCGAGCAGGCCCTGGACCCAGTGCTTGCCGGCCTGCGCCATCGACACCAGGTAGGTCCCGGCGGGCAGCGTCGCCGGCCCGGCGGCCGGCTCGCCGTAGCCGCGGTAGGCCGGGACCGCGGTCTCGGCGCCCAGGCGCCGCACGACGACCCCGACGCTGGTCAGCCGCTCGACGAGCGCAGCCGCGTCGGCCGCGTGCGCGTCGCTGCGCAGCACGTAGCCGTAGACCTTGCCGTCGGGGACCCGGAAGCGCACCTCGTTGCCCGGCTGGACGACGCGGTTGGGCTGCAGCACGCCGCGCGCACCCTGCGCGCGCGCCTCGCGCCACTGCGCGCCCCAGGCCTGCAACAGCGCCCGCCGGTGGCCCGCCGCGGCGCTCAGCGCGCGGTCCGCGGCCAGGAGGTGCTCGGCCGTCTTCTCGCCGTAGGGCGACTCGGCGCCCTTCTCGAAGGTCATCCCCGCCGCGCCGTAGAGCGTCGTCGGCACCGTGTCGCCGTAGCCCATGAAGAACATGTCGTAGGTGGCGAAGTTCGTGTAGTCGATGCCCCGCGCCTTGAACCCGCGCCGCAGCGCCGGGGCGACCACGTGGTTGATGGCCGACAGCGCCTGGCGCGAGATCTCGTGGTGGATCGGGTCGGCGTTGGGCGGGAAGAAGAACCCGGTGCCGCCCTCCTCGTGCTGGTCGGCGAAGATCACCGGCGGAAAGCGCGTGAGCGCCGCGATCTTGGCCTGCGTCTCGGGCTGGGTCCGGGCGAACCAGTCGCGGTTGAGGTCAAAGCGCCGGGCGTTGTAGCGCACCCCGTGGGCCCGGCCGTCGGGGTTCTGGACCGGCAGCAGGAAGACGACCAGGCGCTTCTCGCGGGCCACGTCGGCGCAGGTCCGCCCGCCGGCGAGCCGCGCCAGCAGCGCCATGTCGGCGTCGCCGCCGCTGGGCTCGTTGCCGTGGACGCTGCCGCCGATCCACGCGAACAGCGGCCGTGTCCGGGCGATGGCCGCAGCGCGCTCTGCCGAGTAGCGGGCGGCGCGCAGGCCGCGCATCTCGGCGGCCAGGGCGCCGAGCCGCGCGAGGTGCGCCGGGGTGCCGATGGCGGCGTAGCGCAGCGGCCGTCCCTCGCCGGAGCGCCCGGCGGTGAACGTGCGCACCCTGCCCGACGCGCGGTCGACGGCGAGCAGGTACCGCTCGATCTGCGCCGGCGTCGCCTCCTTCGAGCCCAGCGCGAAGCCGTTGACCGAGCGCCAGCCGGGAACCGACGGGTCGGGCGACGCGGTGGGCGAACAGGCCTGCGCCGCCGACGGAACCGCCAGCACGACCAGTGCGGTCAGCGCCCAGCGCCTCATGCCGCCCCTGTCTGGTCGAGAACCTTCAAGCAAGCACCATCCCAGCACAACGCACCGATCTCTTGACGGGTCCGGTGCATGTGCCGATGCTACGCGGCGTGTCCCTCCTGCGCCCGGCGGTCATCGCTGCCCTCATCGCCCTGACCACCGCCGCACCCGCCCATGCTGCGGGCGACCCGATCATGCCGCTCTCCCAGGTTCAGCGCGGAATGCAGTGCACGGGCTACAGCGTCATCCGCGGCACCGACGTCGCCTCGTTCAACGCCGAGGTCCTCGACGTCCTCAGCGGACCCGACCCCGCCATCCTGGTCCGGCTCTCCGGCCCGGCCATCGACGCGACCGGCGCCGGCCCGGGATTCTCCGGCTCGCCGGTCTACTGCCCCGATCCGGCCGACGGCGTCTCGAAGGTGATCGGGGCGATCGCGTTCGGGATCGGCGAGTACGACAACAAGACGCTGCTGCTCACGCCGATCGAGGAGATGCTCGACGAGCCCGTCGTCCCGCCGCCGAGCGCACGGCGCATGACGGCGCGCGAGCACCGCCAGCGCCGTCCGCTCGGTACCGCGCTGAGCATCGCCGGGCTGTCGCCGCCCGTCGCCGACGCCTTCCGCCGGGGCGCCGCGAGGGCGGGCCGCACCCTGGCCACGGTGCCGGCCGCCCCGCGGGCCACGGGCTTCCCGGTCCAGACCCTGCGCCCCGGCTCTGCGGTGTCGGTGGGCTACTCGAGCGGCGACATCGCCCTGGGCGGCATCGGCACGGTCACCTACGTCGACGGAAACGACATCTGGGCCTTCGGCCACCCGCTCGACTCGGTGGGCCGGCGCTCGCTGTTCCTCGAGGACGCTTACGTCTACGACGTCATCAGCAGCCCGTCCGTGGGAGGCGCCGAGGGCACGTACAAGCTCGCAGCTCCCGGCCACGACATCGGCATGCTGTCGGGCGACGGCATCCACGCGGTGACGGGCACGGTGGGCGCTCTGCCGCCGAGCATCCCGATGACCGTCAAGGCCAATGACCGCGACAACAAGACCTCGGAGAGCCTGCACGTCCAGCTCGCCGACGAGCGCGAGGTCGGCAACCCCACGGGCTTCTCGCCACTGGGCTTCGTCGGCACCAGCGCGGTCGCGCAGGCCGCCTACAGCGCCCTGCACGGCAGCCCGCTGAACACCAGCGGCTCGATGTGCGTGAGCTTCAAGGTCGCCGAGCGCACGAAGGCGCTCGGGTTCTGCAACACCTACGTGGCGGCGGGGACCGGGCTCGCCTCCGACGGCGCGGGCGCGCTGCTGGGCTCCGCGCCGGTCAGCGACTTCGGCAGCGCCGCGGCCCTGCTGGACACCTACAGGGCCGGGCCGCTGACCGTGACGAGCGTCAACGTCACGCTCAACCTGCGCCGCGGGCTGGCGCAGGCCTACATGACCCGCCTGACCGGTCCCGAGAAGGTCACGCGCGGCAAGGACTACCCGGTGCGGATGTTCTTCCGGCGGCCCGGGAGCGCCAAGGAGGAGTCGGTGAGCTTCAAGGTCCACGCGCCGATCGGGATGACGCGCGGCAAGCGCGATCTCGTGCTCTCGGGCACGCCGTCTGACCTGGCCGGCGGCGGGTTCGCGTCCCTGCTCGCCGATCTGCTCGGGGACGGCAGCACCGACGAGGCCGGGCCGCCGTCGCTGGCGGTGCTGTCCAAGCAGGTCGGCGCCATCCATCGCTACGACGGCGTCACCGCGAGCTTCCGCCCGCGCCACGGCAAGAAGGAGACCCTCGCGGGGCCGACGACGGCCGACGCGCTGCCGAGCGGCGCCGCGGGGCGCGCACTGCGCGAGCGGCCCGTCTACCGCGACGGCTCCGTGCGCTACTCGGGCGCCGTGTCGATCCCGGTCGTCGTCCGCTAGGCGGGAGCGGCGACGACCGTCGCGCCGCGGCTCGGCGTCCAGGTGATGGCCCGGCGCGTGACGCGCTCGGGCTCGGGATCGGCCGGCCGCAGGTCGACCGCGCGCACGACCTCGCGCAGGACCGTCTTCATCTCGATGAGCGCAAAGCTCGCGCCGATGCAGCGGCGGATGCCGCCGCCGAAGGGGAACCACTCGTAGGTCCCGGGCTTGACCCCGAGGAAGCGCTCGGGACGGAACGCGGACGGGTCGGGATAGACGTCGGCGTTGTGATGGACCAGGTGGATGTTGGGCGAGACCGCCACCCCCGCGGGCAGCAGGCGGCCGTTGAGCTCCCACGGCTCGGTCAGCTTGCGCAGCACGAGCGGCAGCACCGGCCGGCGGCGCAGGGTCTCGGTCACCACGGCGTCGAGGTACTCGTCGTCGTCGGCGCGGAGCCGCTCGAGCATCGCGGGGTTGCGGACCAGCCGCTCGAGGGCCCAGGCCAGCGCGGTCGCCGTGGTCTCGTGCCCCGCGACCAGCAGCGTCATCAGCTCGTCGCGCAGCTCCTGGTCGCTCATCGCCGTCCCGTCCTCGTGGCGCGCCTGGACGAGCATGGACAACACGTCGTCGCGCTCCTCGAGGTCGGGCTCGGAGCGGCGGCGGCGGATGAGGCCGAAGATCGCCTCGTCGACAGGATCCATCGCCTCGCGCCAGAACCGCAGCCGCTTCATCCGGTCGCCGCCCAGCATCGCGATGCCCATGAAGACGCGCGGGTCCGCACCGAACTCCAGGAAGCGCTTGATGCCCTCGCGCAGGCTGCCGGCGCGCACCGCGTCGGTCTCCCCGAAGACGACGCGCATGATGACCTCGAGCGTGACGTCCTGCATGTGCGGGTGCAGCGCGAAGGGCGCGCCCAGCGGCCACTTCGCGATCTCGTCGCGGGCCGCCTCGGCCATGGTCTCGACGTGGCGCTGCATGCGCTCGCCGTGAAACGGGGGCAGCATCAGCTTGCGCTGGCGCAGGTGCCGGTCATCGTCGAGCAGCAGCACCGAGTGGTGGCCGAGGATCGGCGCCAGGATCTGGTTGCCCTCGCCGGCGTGCAGGATCGACGGATCGCCCTGGAAGACCGCCTTGACGTCGGCGGGATCGCCGAGCACCACCCACGGCGGCTCCTGGGCGATGCGCAGCGTGAACGTGTTGCCGTAGCGCGCGCGAGCACGCTCGAGCAGCGGCAGCGGCCGGAACATCCAGCCGAGGCTGACCAGCGGACCGCCGCCCGGGCCGGGCGGCAGCGTGGCCTCCATCAGCTCAGTCGGTTCTCGATGCTCAGGGGCGCGGGCGCCGGATCCGCACCGGCCGGAGCGGCCTCGGGAGCCTGAGCCGGCTCGGTGACCCCGAGGGCCTCGGCCAGCTCGCCGCTCTCGTACATCTCGGCGATGATGTCGGCGCCGCCGACGAGTTCACCGTCGACGAACAGCTGCGGGATCGTCGGCCAGTTCGACAGCGCGCTGAGCTCTTGGCGGATGCGCGGGTCGGGGAGGATGTCGACCGCCGCGAACGGCGCGTCGAGCGCCTGCAGCGCGCCCGCGGTGCGCGCCGAGAAGCCGCACATCGGCTGGTCGGGCGTGCCCTTCATGAAGAGGATCACGCGGTTCTCGGCGATCGCGCCCGCGATCGCTTCGCGGATGGGGTTCTGGGTCTGCTCGCTCATGGGGTCTCCGTCTTGAGGGACAGCGCGTGGATCTCGCCGCCGAGGCGGCCTTCGAAGAGGCCCATGACCAGCTGATGCTGCTGGAGCCGGCTCATTCCTTCGAAGCGATCGCTCACCACGCGCGCGGTGAAATGGACGTCGTCGGGACTCCCGACCTCGGCCTGCGCGCCCGGAAGGGCGGCCTCGATCGTGGACTTCAACTCAGCTGCCGTGGCCATCGGGAAGACAGGTTACCGCTCGCTATACTTCCTGAAGCTATGACCCAGGAAGTCACGTACAAGGCACAGGGAATCGCGTTCACCGACGTCGGTGCGCAGAAGGTCCAGGAGTTCCTGGCGGGCCAGGGCGAGGTGTCCGAGAAGGCCGGCCTGCGCGTCGGCGTCAAGGGCGGCGGCTGCTCCGGCTTCCAGTACCAGCTGGCCTTCGACGAGCAGAAGGACGGCGACGTCGTCTTCGAGTCCCACGGGCTCAAGCTCCTCGTCGACGGTCCGAGCCTCCCGTACGTCGACGGCTCGCAGATCGACTACGTCGACTCGCTGCAAGGCGCCGGGTTCCAGGTCGTCAACCCGAACGTCGTGGCCGCGTGCGGCTGCGGATCCTCGTTCAGGGTCGCGGACGAAGAGCAGGTCAGCGCCGTCTGACGCCGCCTGGCGGCGCCGGACATCACCCGCCGAGAGGCGGCCGTACGTCCGTACTGTCCGCCTCCGGCGTGCGACGCCCAGCATCCACCAGACGACGCCAGCCGGCTCTGACGTGTCTCGGCGGTCTAGCCGCCCTCGCGCTGCTCGCCGGCTGCGGCGGGAGCGACGAGCCTGAGAAGCCTGCGCCGGCGCGCCTCGCGCCGGTCCCGTCGTTCGCGATCGGGATCGACGAGAAGAACCCGCACCTGCTCGCGCCCGGAGAGCAGCCCGCGCCGTTCGGCCGCTTCCGCGACGCGCTGGTCGCGCTGAAGCCGACCTACGTGCGGGTGCTCGTCGACTGGTCCACCGTGCAGAAGTCCGCGTCGGCGCCCCCGGTGTTCACCGAACGCAAGGACGGCTGCGCGCGCGCCCAGCCGCCGTGTGCGCCGTTCGACGGGATCCGCGACACGCTGCGCGCCGTCGCCGCGATGCCGGCGCGGCCCGTGATCCTCATCTACGGAACGCCCGCCTGGGCGGCCCGCGCGCCCGAGGGCTGCGAGGGGGAGGAGGTCACGCCGTGGGCGCGGATGCCCGACCTCGACGCCTACCGCGCACTCGTCCGCTCGATCGTCGCCATGGCGCGCGAGGACGGCATCGCCATCCCGTACTTCAGTCCCTGGAACGAGCCGAACTCGCCGATCTTTTTCAACCCGCAGCGGCGGGCATGCGACATCGGCGCGCGCTCGCTCGCCCCGGCGCGCTACGCGCAGCTCGCTCGCGTGATGGCCGACGAGGTGGGCCTCGGCCACGTGCTGCTCGGCGAGGCCGTCGGCATCACACGGCACACGGGCGCGACCGGCGCCGCCGAGCTGGCCGCCGCGCTCCCCGACGACCTCGTCTGCGGCGCCGCGGCCTGGGCGCAGCACGCCTACGTGACCTCGCCGCTCGACGAGGGCCGCGACTACAAGGCGGTGCCGCCGGCCGACAACGCGGCGATCGTCGGCGGGGTCGAGGCCGCGCTCGACGGACACGACTGCGATCACGAGGTGCCGGTGTGGATCACCGAGACCGGCGCCGGTGGCCGCCGCCCCGCTGCCTGCCCGGCGATGGCGGCCCAGCTGCGCGCGTGGCGGGCCGACCCGCGCATCAAGGCCGCGTTCCAGTACACGATGCGCGACGACCCGATCTTCCCGACCGGGCTGGCCGACATCGGGCTCACGCGGCTCTACCCGGCCTACGAGGCGTGGCGCACGCGCGGCGCGAGCTGCTGACGCGCCAGCTGGGCCTCGAGCTCCTCGACGCGGGCGACGGCGGACGCACGCGCATGGGCGAGGCCCTCGGCATAGGCCGTCGCCGCGCGCGTCGCCTCCTGGGCGGCGGCGACCGCGGCCTGCAGGTCGGCGACGTAGGCGAGCGCCTCGCGCTCGGTCTCCGCGGCGTGATCGCGCATCGGCCAGTGCTGGGCGCCGAGCTCGCGCGCCGCCAGCTCCCACGACCATCCGACGGCGGTGAGCCGGCCGAGCTCCTGCAGCCCGTCGCGGCCCTGCGCCGGCGGACACCGGTCGCCCAGCGCGGCGAGCAGACCGATCGCGTGGTCGCGGGCGCCGTGGTGCTGGAGCACGAGGTCGCGGTTGACCGCGCCCATGCCCGGGCGATACGCAGCGAGGTCGTCGGCGAGCGTGTCGGCGTCGATCACGCGGCCCGTCGCCTGTCCGGCGAAGTGGTCGGCCTCCAGTGCGGGATAGACCTCAGGCGTCACCCAGCCGTCGCCGCCGAACATGTCCAGGATGTAGACCGCCCGCTCGCAGGCCATCGCGTCGAGCGCCGCGCGGTTCTTGGCCACGACGATGTCGGCCTCCGCGACGGCGGCCGCGACGTCATATGACTGCAGCTCGCCGCCCACCCGCAGGATGTCGATGCCGAGGGGCTCCCACGCCGCTCGGATGAGCGCGTCGTGAGTCGTGTAGTTGCCCAGGAGGACCGCTCGCCGGGGCCGGTCGCGCAAGGGCCCCAGCGAGACCAGCCGGTCGGCGTCGACCGGGATCGTGAGCCGCACCACCGGCGGCTGCACCGCGCAGGCGCGGGCCAGCCGCTCGGAGCGATCCGACAGCGCCACCACCAGGTCGACGATCCCGCTCACCTGCGGCGGCAGCTGGAAGTCGTAGAGGTCGCCGCAGATGCGGAAGACGCTGAACGCCTCGGGATAGCGCTCGACGAGGGGGTAGACAGCGATCGAGTCCTGGCTGAAGACCACGTCGCAATCGGCCGGGAGCGCTTCGAGCGCGTCGGTGATGTCCAGCCCCCGGCGGCGCGCGTGCTCGGCGAACGGGCCGAGCTGCGGGGCGTAGAGGACGACCTCGTGGCCCAGCCGCTGCAACTGCTCGCCGAGAGTCATGAGGTGGACCTCGGTGCCGCCCGCGGCGATGAAGTGCCGGTTGCCAAGGACGAAGCGCATCAGGCGGGCGTGGCCGTTCCCGTGAAGATCGGCATTGCCGAAGCGTAAGCCGAGGGTTGCGCTTGGACAAATGGCCCCTTGCCTCGCGGGACCTGACGGGAGAGTATCCGTCGCATGTCCCCCCGCCGCAGTCTGCCCCTGCTCGCGCTCGCCGCTGTCGCCGCCGCCCTTCCGGCCGCCGCGGGTGCCGCGCCCGCCACGTCGATCCCGACCAGCTTCTACACGCCGACGTTCGGCACGCCCCCGCACGGGGGCATCATGCGCTCGCTGCGCATCACAGGAGGCTCGCTTCCCCAGGGCGGCAAGTCCTATGCCGTGATCTACAGCTCGAAGTCGCCCAGCGGCCAGGACGTCCCGACGTCCGGGATCATCACGATCCCCAACGGCAAGAAGCCCAAGGGCGGCTTCCCGGTCGTCTCCTGGGCCCACGGCACGACCGGCATCGCCGACTCCTGCGCGCCGTCGCGCCACGCGCTCGATCCGCCGACCAACAGCTACCTGCAGGGCTTCCGCAAGCAGGCGACCCACTGGGTCAAGCGCGGCTACGTCTTCGCGCAGACCGACTACCAGGGGCTCGGCACGCCGGGGCTGCACCAGTACCTGATCGGCGAGGCCGAGGGGCGCAGCGTCGTCGACATCGTCACGGCCGCGCACGCCCTGAGCAAGTCGGTCGGCAAGCGCTGGGTGGCCATCGGCCACAGCCAGGGCGGCCACGCCGCGCTGTGGGCCGCGGCGCTCGCCAAGGGCTACGCGCCGAGCCTCAAGCTCGCCGGCACCGTGCCGCTCGCGCCCGCCACCCACATCGGCGAGCAGAGCGCGCTGATCGAGACGATCGAGAGCAACCCCTTCGGCGGCCTCCCAGCGCTGATCGTCGCCGGAGCGGTGGAGAACCTCGGCATCGCGCCGGAGTCGGTCTTCTCCGACAAGGCGATGGCGCTGTACCCGCAGGTCGACAAGGTCTGCCTCGATCAGCTCAGCAAGCCCGACAGCTTCGGCGGCCTCGGGCTCAAGGAGCACTTCCGCGACCCGTCGACGACCCGCCAGTCGGTCATCGACACCATCTCGGCCAACGACCCCGAGGACATCCAGTCGATCCCCGGCCCGATCTTCATCGCTCAGGGCACGGCCGACACGACGGTGTTCCCGATGTACACCGACCAGACGGTCGAGGGCTACAAGGGCCGCGGCTTCAAGGTGACCTACAAGAAGTACGAAGGCGCGACGCACACCACGGTGCCCGACGCCGCGCGCAAGGACACGACGTACTTCATCGACAAGGTGCTCGGCTAGCCCGCTGCGAGCGTCAGCGCCTCACCGTCGAGCGCGTTGAGCGCGCGCTCGACGGAGGCGGTGATGCAGGTGAACGACGGCGTGTCGCGCAGCGTGTAGGCCGACGCCTCGGTCGTGCGCAGGCGCTGGACGAGGTCGAGGAACGTCGCGACGTCGTCGGTGTCGAAGGCGACGACGAACTCCTGGTCGTCGAGCCCGAAGCTGTAGGTCGTGTGGTTGTCGACCCCGGGGTACTCCTTGCCGACCTGGATGTGGCCCTGCATGATCCGCCAGCGCTCGTCGGCCGGCATGCCGTACCAGGCGCGGGTCTTGACGAACGGGTAGACGAAGACGTACTTGCCGCGCATCGGCCGCGGGATCATCCGCTGCTCGTCGGAGTACTCGCTCGTCTTGCGCATCCCGAGGAACGAGTAGGGCTGGTCGGCCCACTTCATGAGGCCCGACTGCGCGAGGACGACGTGGAACTCGTGGATGCGATCGAGGTTCTCGGCCTCGGCGATCAGCAGCATGTCGGCGTCGCCGCGGGTGCCGACGAGGCTGAAGGCCTGCAGCTGATGGTCGGCCGAGAAGTCCTCGCAGGCGGCCAGGAACTCGCGCTTGTGCTCGGCCCGTTCGTCGGCGTCGAGGCGCTTCCAGGCCGACTCCAGCTTGAGGAACGTGTACTTGACGAAGTGCCGCTCGGCCATGGGTTCGATCATAGGGCGACTCGTTGCACATAACGCCTCCGCGCCGGTTACCATGGAGGCGTGCGCATCGCGCTCGTGTCCCCGTATTCGTGGACGTATCCGGGCGGCGTGACACGGCACATCGAAGCGCTGTCGGAGGAGCTCATCCGCCAGGGCCACGATGCTCGTGTCCTCTCGCCGTTCGATCCGCCCGATCAGCTGTCTGCTCGCCTGCACCGGGGGGCCCGTCCGGTCGATCGCGAAACGCCTGAGGGGTTCGTGCCGCTCGGGCGCACCGTGGGCTACAAGTCCAACGGCTCGATCTCGAACATGGCGTCGTTTCCGAGCAGCATCGCGCTGCTGCGCACGGAGCTCGCGCGCGGCGGCTACGACGTCGTGCACGTGCACGAGCCCGTCACGCCGCTGATCAGCTGGGACGCGATGGGCAGCGCCTCGGTCCTGCCGCTCGTCGGCACCTTTCACACCTACGGCACGAAGGCCGGCCCGCAGCTGATCGCCAACGGCATGGGCGCCCGGCGGCGGATGAACCGGCTCGGCGTGCGCATCGCCGTCAGCGAGGCGGCCGAGTGGACCGCCCGCCGGTTCTACGGCGGCCGCTACAAGATCATCCCCAACGGCGTCCACCTGCCCGACGACCGGGTCCTGCACGCGGGCACCTGCTCGGGGCCGCTGAACATCGTCTTCATCGGTCGCTCCGACGAGCGCAAGGGGCTGCCGATCCTGCTGCGCGCCTTCGAGGCGCTGCGCGAGCACGTCGACGCCACGCTGACGCTCGTCGGGGTCACCGACGAGGAGGTCGAGCCACTGCTGCACGAGCGCCGCGGCATCCGCGCGCTCGGGTTCCTCGAGGACGACGCCAAGCACGCCGAGCTGCGCGCCGCCGACGTCCTGTGCGCGCCGTCGCTGGGCGGCGAGTCGTTCGGCATGGTGCTCACCGAGGCCTTCGCCGAGGGCACGCCGGTCATCGCCTCCGACATCGCGGGCTACCGCGACGTCGTGCGCCACGGCATCGACGGGCTGCTGGTCCCGCACGGCGACGCGACCGCGCTGGCGTCGGTGCTGCGCGACGTCGCCCTGGACCGTGCCTACCTGCGCAAGCTGGGCGAGGCCGCCGCGCGCCACGCCGAGCGCTACGCCTGGCCGAAGGTCGCCGCGCAGGTCGTCGAGGCCTACGAGGAGGCCGTCGCGCTGCCGCGGCCGGCTGCCGCGCCCGCGCGCGCCGCCCTTGCCGCCGGGTTCAAGCCGACCGACGGGCTGCCGCCCGCGCCCGCCCGCCGGCTACCGTCGATCGAGCCGCCTCCGCTCAAGCCGCGCCGCCGTGGCGTCGCCGCCGCGCGCCGTCTCGGCATCGCCGCCATGGTGGCGCTCATGGCCTGGCTGAGCGTCCTGGCCATCTCCCGCATCGGGCTCGACAAGGTCGGCCAGAGCCTGCTCGACTCCGACCTGGGGTGGGTGCTGGTCGGGTTCGGCCTGATGTCGTTCTCGATGGTCCTGCGCGCCGTCTCCTGGCGAGCGATCCTCAGCGCGGCGATGCCGTGGGCCAGCGTCGGCGTCCGCGACGCCTTCCGCGGCACGGCCATCGGCGTGTTGATGAGCGCGACGCTTCCCGCCCGCCTCGGCGAGCCCGCGCGTGCGCTCGTCGTGGCCCGCCGCGTCGGTCGTCCGCGCGAGAGCTTCCCGGCCGTGCTCGGCACGCTCGTCTCGCAGACCCTGCTCAACATCGTCGCGCTGCTGATCCTCGGCACCGTGATGATCTCCAGCGTCGATCTGCTCTCCCACAACGACGGGGCGCTGCTGGCCATCGCCGTCCTGCCGCTGCTCGTGCTGACCACCGTCCTGGCCGCCCCGGCGCTGCTGCGCTCGGGCCTGCCCACGCGCTCGAAGCGCATCGCCCGCTGGCTGCGCCAGCTGCGCGCCGCGCTGAGCGGCGTGCGCTCGGGCCTGCGCGTCTTCCGCTCGCCCAAGCTCGGCAGCCAGGCTGCGCTGTTCCAGCTTGCGGCCTGGGGCGTCCAGTGGCTGGCCTGCTACGCGCTGCTCGTCGCCCTCGGCCTCGACCATCGCGCCGGCATGGGTGCCGCCGCGGCCGTCCTGTTCGCGGTCAACGTCACCGCCGTCCTGCCCGCCACGCCGTCGAACCTCGGCATCTTCCAGGCCGCCTGCGTCGCCGTCCTGCACGGCGCCTACGGCGTCGGCAGCGCCGACGCGCTCGGCTACGGCATCGTCCTGCAGGCCGTCGAGATCGCCACCGCGATCGCGCTGGGCACGCCCGCGCTGCTCACCGAGGGCCTGTCCTGGAAGGACATCCGCACGCGCACGATGCACGCGGCCCCGGTGCAGCTGCCGCCGCTGCCGGCGCGATCCGAGATCTAGCTTCCCGGGTACACCGGGGACGTGCTCTCCCGCATCCCCTTCTTCAAGTTCCTGGCGATCGCCCAGGTCGCCCGGCTCGCCGGCCGCCACTACAAGCACCTCGACGCCACGGAGCGCCGGCGCCTGAACACGCTGCTGCGCAAGGGCATGGGCGCGACGCCCGCCGAGCGCAAGGAGCTCCGCACGCTGGTCGACAAAATCGACCTGCGCGGCCTGGCGGGCGGGGTGGCCTCGCGCGTCTCGCCGGTCCCGCTGCCCAAGCGGCTGACCGGCGCGCGCTACTAGCGGCAGGCGTCCTGACTTGATGCCCTCATAGGGTCACAAGTCAGGACGGGACGTCGAGCAGCGCCGCCTTACGCCTCGATCGGCTCGGGGTCGGCGTCGAGCGCGGTGAGCTCGAGCTTCGTGGGGTCGCGGGGCGAACCCGCGATCAGGTCGTCGGTGCGCTGGCGGTCGTTCTTGGGCAGGAAGCCGGACTTCATGCCGAAGTAGTTGGCGTCGGGGTGGTGGGCGACGACCGCCACCGTAGACTGCTCGGGCTCGAGCGCGAAGCCGCCGGACAGGCGCAGGCCGATCTGCGTCGCGTCGAGCAGGCGGAAGAGCTTCTCGTGCTCGGACTGCTCGGGCACCGCGGGGTAGCCCCACGAATAGCGGCGGCCCTGCGTCAGCGGGATGCCGAGGTCGGTGCGGATCCGCGCGTGCAGCCACTCGGCCATGCCCTCGGCGCACTGGGTGCCGAGGCCGTGGACGAAGAGCTGCTCGGCGAACTCGCCGTCGGCCTCGAGCTTGGCCATCAGGTCGGTGACCTCGTCGCCGGCCGTCACGGCCTGGAACGCGACGACGTCGAGCTCGCCGCTGTCCTTCGGGCGGTAGAAGTCGCTCAGGCAGATCCGGTCGTGGCCGGGCTGGCGCGGGTTGACGAAGCGCTCGAGCTCACGCGAGTGGTCCTCGGGATCGAGCACGACGATGTCGTTGCCCTCCGAGTAGCACGGGAAGTAGCCGACCAGCGCCCGCGGGTGCAGGTAGTCCTGCTCGGCCCACATGCGCTCAAGGCGCGGCTTGAAGTCCTCGTTGATGAGCTTGGCCCAGGCGTCGCCCTTGACGCCGCGCCCGCCCCAGTGCAGCTTGAACAGCACGTGCGTGTCGAGGTGCGGGTAGACCTCGTCGAGGTCGACCGGGATCTCGCGCACGCCCCAGAACGGCGGCTCGG
>JBJMLA010000039.1:0-1509 GCA_045805505.1 Solirubrobacteraceae bacterium | reverse complement strand
CTGCGGCCCGGGGATGTTCGTGACGAGCAGGTTGTAGAAGCGCGTCGAGAAGTTCATCCGCGAGGACTGGGCGAGGATCGTCGGCGGCGCGAAGTCCTGGGCCCCGGCGATGATCTCGGCACCGAGCGCCTGCTTTGAGTCCTTGATCCCGGCCATCGCGGCGGAGACGAGGCGCAGGCGCTCGACCGGGTCGGCGATGTGGATCGGCAGCGGCGCGATCAGCTGCGTGATGCGGTTGCCCAGCGAGCCGTTGTCGTCGACCGAGCGCGTCGACACCGGCACGCAGGCCTTCATCTCGAGTCCCTCGGTGCGCATGCCGCGGCTGTGCAGCCAGTCGCGCAGTCCGCCGGCGACGACCGCCAACACGACGTCGTTGACGGTTGCGCCGAAGCGGTCCTTGACGAGCTTGAAGTCCGCCAGTTCGGCGGGCGCGATCGCGATCCGCCGGTGCGGGGAGATCGCCACGTTCAGCGGCGTGTCGGGGGCCGAGCTCATGCCCGCGCGTGCGACCTCGGCCAGGCCGCCGAGCGTCTCGCGCGCCTGAGCCACGGCGGCGGACGGTTGGGCGGCGAGCGCCGCGACCCGCACCGGCAGGCCCAAGCCGCGGCGCGCCGCGGTCGTCAGCGACGCTGCCGCCAGCTGCGCGCCGCTGGGCTCCGGGTGCGGCACCCAGGCGTCGGGCTCGTCGCTGGGTTCGGGGTCGGGCTGCAGGTCGAACAGCATCGTCGTGAGATCCACGCCACTGACGCCGTCGACGAGCGCGTGGTGGGTCTTCGAGATCAGCACCCAGTGGCCGTCGCCGAGGCCCTCGACCATCCACATCTCCCACAGCGGCTTGGTGCGATCCAGGCGCTGGGAGAAGATCCGCGCGGCGAGGCGCAGCAGGCGCTCGTCGTCGCCGGGGCGCGGCAGCGCGGTGTGCCGCAGGTGGTACTCGAGGTTGAAGCGCGGGTCGTCGATCCAGCGCTGGCGGCCGAGACGGCCTGGCGGGACGGCGAGCTTCTGGCGGTAGCGCGGCACGAGGTGCAGCCGCCCGCGGATGTGCTCGATCACGTCGGCGATGGGCGGCGCAGGGCCGGCGAACCGCGCGATCGCCCCGATGTGCATGTGCGTGGCGTCGCCCTCCTGGTGCAGGAACGCGGCGTCGACGGCGCTGAGGCGGTCGAGATGTCGCTGGGCCATGCGACGAGCGAGGATACTTGCGGCCGATATGAGCGACACCACTTCCAAGGCCGTCCTGATCACCGGGTGCTCGACGGGCATCGGCCGCGCGACCGCGCAGCACCTCGCGGGCAAGGGCTGGACCGTCTACGCGACCGCTCGGCGGACCGAGTCGATCGCTGACCTCGAGTCGGCCGGCTGCAGGACGCTCGCGCTCGACGTCACCGACGAGGACTCGATGGCCGCGGCCGTCTCGCAGGTGGACGTCGATGTGCTGATCAACAACGCCGGCTACTCGCAGTCGGGCGCGCTGGAGACCTTGGACATGGCGTCCGTCCGCCGGCAGTT
>JBJMLA010000038.1:0-24826 GCA_045805505.1 Solirubrobacteraceae bacterium | reverse complement strand
CGGTCATGACGATCGAGGGCAGCTACGCCCTGTTCGCGCACCTCGAGACCGTCTACCTCGGCTGCCTCGCGCGCCGCACACTCGTGATGCGCAACGTGGCCGAGGTGAAGCAGGCGGCCGGCGACAAGGAGATCCTGTTCTTCCCGGCGAGGCACGATCACTGGCTCGTGCAGACCGGCGACGGCTGGGCCGCGCACGTCGCGGGCGCGATCGGCGTGTCCACCGACGCCAACGCCTCGTGGTGGGGCGGCCGTGGCGTCGGCACCGTGCCGCACGCGCTGATCGCGGCGTTCGGCGGCGACACCGTCGCTGCCGCGCAGGCCTTCGCCGACCGCTACGGCCAGGAGATGAACGTCACCGTGCTGGTCGACTTCGACAACGACTCGGTCAACACGTCGCTGGCGGTCGCCGACGCCCTCGGCGACCAGCTGTGGGGAGTCCGCATCGACACCTCGGACAAGCTCGTCGACCGCTCGCTGTGGGCGGACATGGGCTACTTCAAGCCGACCGGCGTCAACGAGACGCTCGTGCGGCGCGTGCGCGAGGCGCTCGACGCGGCCGGCCACGAGCGCGTGAAGATCCTCGTGTCCGGCGGCTTCACCGCCGATCGGATCCGCGAGTTCGAGTCGAAGGGCGTGCCGGTCGACTCCTACGGCGTCGGGTCGTCGCTGTTGCGCGGGTCGAACGACTACACGGCCGACGTCGTCCTGCTCGAGGGCGAGCCGTGCGCCAAGGCGGGGCGCGAATACCGCCCGAACCCGCGCCTCGAGCGCGTCCTGTGAAGGTGTAAGGCCGCGCGCCGAGAATGCCGATGACGATCTCGGATGACCGTCGTCGTCGCGCTTCTGTCTGACCGCCGCCGGGCGCTGCTCGCAGGCGCGCTGACGTGCATGGCGCTGGCGCTTCCGACCGCGAGCGCGCAGGCCGCGTGCGTCCAGGGCACCACGAACTGCAAGCCGCCGGCGACGGCAAGCCCGTTCGCCGAGGACCACAAGCCGGCGCCGAAGCCCGCCGCGAAGCCCGCGCCCAGGCACACGCCGCGCACGGTCGCGGGCAAGCCGGTCACCACCGTCACGCCGGCGCCCGCGGCGAAGACGAGCTTCATCGACGACCTCTCGAGCTTCGCGCTCACCTGGCTGCCGATCATCTTCATGGGCATCATCTGCCTGCTGATCGGGCTGACACTGCGCGTCATGCCGCGCACCAAGCCGCAGGAGATCAAGCCCGACACCTCGCAGTCGATCCGCTGGGACGACGTGGCCGGCGCGGAGGAGGCCAAAGAGGAGCTGCGCGAGGTCGTGGAGTTCCTCCGCGACCCGAAGCGGTTCAAGAAGCTCGGCGCGAAGGTGCCGAAGGGCATCCTGCTCCATGGCCCCCCCGGGACCGGCAAGACGCTGCTCGCCAAGGCGGCCGCCAACGAGGCCAAGGCGAAGTTCTTCGCGCAGTCCGCCGCCTCGTTCGTCGAGATGTTCGCCGGCCTCAGCGCCGCGCGCATCCGGCGCCTGTTCCGCGTCGCCCGCAAGGCCGCGCCCGCGATCATCTTCATCGACGAGCTCGACGCCGTCGGCGGCAAGCGCGGCAACGACATCTCGGGCGAGCGCGAGCAGACGCTCAACCAGCTGCTCGTCGAGATGGACGGCTTCGACGGCCGCGGCGACGTCGTCGTGATGGCCGCGTCGAACCTGCTCGACAAGCTCGACTCCGCCCTGTTGCGTCCCGGCCGCTTCGACCGCCAGGTGTTCGTCTCGCCGCCCGACGTCAAGGGGCGCGAGAAGATCCTCGAGGTCCACACGAGCGGCAAGCCCGTCAAGGACTGCGACCTTGGCCTGGTGGCCGCGCAGACCAGCGGCCTGACGGGCGCGGACCTGGCCAACATCGCCAACGAGGCGGCGATCTTCGCCGCGCGCCGTGCGGCAAAGACGATCGAGCAGCAGGACTTCGACAGCGCGCTGGAGCGCGTCATCGCCGGCGTGCAGTCGCGGCGGGTCCTCAACGATCACGAGAAGCGCGTCGTCGCCTACCACGAGGCGGGGCACGCGCTGTGCAGCGAGCTGCTGCCCAACGTCGACACGCTGCACAAGATCTCGATCGTCCCGCGCGGCCGGGCGCTGGGCTACACGCTCAACCTCCCGGCCGAGGACCGCTACCTCAAGACGCGCGAGGAGCTCATCGACTTCATGACGATGCTGCTCGGCGGGCGGGTCGCCGAGCACCTCGTCTTCGGCTCGATCACCACGGGCGCCTCCGACGACGTCAAGCGCGTCGCCGAGATCGCCTTCGCGATGATCCACGAGTACGCGATGGGCTCGGACCCGACGCGGGCCGTGGACCCCCGCGCGATCTCCGAGCACAACCGCCGCCAGCTCGACGAGGAGCAGCGCCAGCTGACCTTCGAGGCCCAGCGACGCGCGGAGGAGCTCATCGCCGAGCACCGCTCGCACCTCGACGCCCTGGCCGGCCAGCTGCTCGAGCACGAGGTCCTCGAGCGCAAGGACATCGACCGCATCATGGGCGACACCGCCGCGACCCCGCGCCTGCGGATCGCGGCCGCCACCGCGCTCGACGAAACCTGAAGACGAAGGGGTCTGACCCCGAACCTAAAGAGGGTCAGGCCTGGCGCTTGAGGTCGCGGATGGCCTTGTGGTCGCTGCGGCGCTGCTTGCCGCGGACCGCCTTGCGCGGTGCGCCGAGAATCGACCTGACGAGCTTGACCGCGTAGACGAACGGTCGCGTGATGAGCCACATGTCTGCTCCCTTCCGTGGGGGCTGGACCGCGACGCGAACGTACCCGATCAGCGCAGGACGCGATAGAGGCGGAAGGACGGGTCGGGCCCGTCGCTGTCGGCCTGCAGGACGAGCTCACCGACGCGGGCGCCGGTCTCGTAGATGCCGGGATAGCGGCGGTTGACCGCGTCGCTCTCGCCGCGGTCCTCGTCGGGGACCGTGAGCAGGTAGCGGACGCCGGACTCGGCCGGGCGGTCCAGCGCCTGGGCGAAGTCGCGGTCGGTGGTGATGACGAACTGCTTGGGGTTGTCGCTGGCCAGGACGACCGGGAAGCCGAACAGCGCGTCGACGAGCACCGCGCCCTCGGGCAGATGCAGGCGGTCGAGCGTCGCCGCGATGCGCCGCTCGTTGTCGAATTGGCGCAGCATCCGGCGCTCGTCGTCGTCGGCCGTCGACGGGAACAGCGCGGCGCCGAGATAGCGCTCCTGCACGCCGCGGCCGCGGTCCTGCATGACGACCCACGTCGTGGCCAGGGGCACCGTCAGCGACAGCGCGCACAGCGCGACCCCGACGCGCCGGTGCAGCAGCGCGCCGCCGATGATCCCGATCGGCACCGCGAGGATGAAGTACCGCAGGAACTCGAACGTGCTGCCGCTCGCGGTGCTGTAGATCGAGAAGGCCAGCCCGAGCCCGGCAGGGAGCGCGAGGCCGACGAGCGGCAGGTCGCTGCGCCGGCGCATCGTGCGCCCGACCCACGCCACCGCGAACGGCAGGAACGGGCACAGCAGCAGCGTCGTGACCAGCGGGTGGAAGAACTTGCCGATGCCGCCCGGCGGGGTCGCGCCGCCGCTCTCCTGGGCGATGATCGTGCTGTTGCCGTACGCGCTGGTGAACTGCGCGAACGGCTCACCCGTCAGCAGCCAGGACGCGATCGTCCAGCCGGCGAAGGCGAGGATGACCGGCAGCAGCATCGTCATCACGTCGATGACGATCTGGTTGAGCAGCGCGCGGCGCGGCGCGTGCCGGCGACGCAGCAGGTTGACGCCGATCACGACAGCGGCGGCGCCCGCCGCGACGACGACCGCCTCGTAGCGCACGAGGTAGGCCAGCGCGAACGCGCCGCCGCCCGCCACCAGCCCGCCGACGTCGTCGGTGCGGATCCAGCCCATCAGCGAGCGGCAGCCGCGCAGCACGAGGTAGACGTAGGCCGCCTCGCTCATGCCGTTGGCGGCGTAGAAGACGATCAGCGGGTTGAGCGCGAAGGCCAGCGCCGCCAGCCGCGAGAGGACGCGCCGGCCGGTCTGGGCGCGCACGATGCGCATGACCTCGATGGCCGCGCCGGCCATGAACACGGCGCTGACGATCGTCCCGGCCATGCTCTCGGTGACGAGCCCGCCCCAGAGCCCGCGCAGGCTGACCAGCGGCACCTCGAGCAGCGTCATGAGCGGCGGGAAGATGAAGCCGATGGCCGAGAGGTGCGGATCGCGGCTGTCGACGGTGAACGTCGCGGCCGCGACGCGCGAGACCGCGTCGCCGACGTAGAGGTTCGCGCTCGACGCCATCCACCAGCCGAACGCCACGTACGCGGGGATCAGCACGAGCGCCCACAGCACCGCCTCGCGGCGCGAGACGCCGGTGAGCATGGCCAGGCTGGTGCGGCGCACCAGCCGGATCGGCCAGGCCGGCGTGGCGCCGCCGGCGCCGTGGTCGGTTCCCGGCGCGCCGAGCACGCCCTCGAGGTCGACCGAGCCCGGGTCGGCCTCGATGCGCCCGGCCTCCATGAGGCCGGCCGCGCGCGACATGTCGTCGAAGCGCGTCATCCCTTGTCCAGCCCGTGGGCGGTCTTCTCCCAGTAGCTGGGGTTCGTGACGAGCTGGATGAGCGCCTTGACGGCGGCCATGCTCATCATCACCCAGTAGACGGGGGTCAGCAGGCACGAGACGAGCAGCCGGTTGAGGCCCAGCAGCCGCGCGCCGACGACGTTCATGTAGACCGTGCAGAAGTTGCCGATCAGCAGCGACGCGGTCGCCCCGAAGTACGTCCACACCGGGAACAGGTTCTCGACGAAGGCGGGATGGCCGGCGAGCCACAGCAGCGCCAGCGCCCAGAAGATCGGGTTGGCCGCGGCGAGCAGCGGCGTGCCGCCCACGGTCAGGTTGAAGCCGATGAACCCGGCGGTGCCGAGCTCGCGCCACAGCGCGACCGGGTGGCGCAGATGGACCAGCCACGTCTGCAGGTAGCCCTTCAGCCACCGCGACCGCTGCTTGACCCAGTTGATCATGTCGCTGTTGGCCTCCTCCAGCGTGGCGGAGTCCAGCACGGCGCTGCGGTAGCCCTCGCGGTACAGGCGGATGCCCAGGTCGGCGTCCTCGGTGACGTTGTAGGGATCCCATCCGCCCGAGCGCACGAGCTCGCGCGTGCGGATGTGGTTGGAGGTGCCGCCGAGCGGGATCGGAGCGTCGAGCGTGACCAGCCCCGGCAGCAGGATCGAGAACCACATGCCGTACTCGCTCGTGAACCAGCGGGTGATCATGTTCTGGCCGGCGTTGTGGTAGACGAGCCGCGCCTGGATGCAGGCGTAGCGCTCGTCGAGCCGCGAGAACGCCACGACGACGCGGCGCAGCTGCAGTGGATCGGGCACGTCCTCGGCGTCGTAGATCGTCGTGATCTCGCCGCGCGCCCGCAGCAGCCCGTAGTTGCACGCCTTGGGCTTGGTGCGCGGCTCCATCGGCGGCACGAGGATCACCTGCACCGCGTCGTCGGCGCCCGACGCGAGCGCCGCCTCGATCGTCGGGTCGTCGTCGGACTCGAGCAGCAGCTTGATGTCGAGCTTGCCGGCCGGGTACTCGATCGCGGCGAGGTTCTCGACGAGCTCGCCGACCACCTCGGGCTCGCCGTAGGCCGGGACGAGCACGGTGTAGACCGGCAGTTCGTCGTCGCCCAGCGCGCGCGCCTCCTCGTCGCTGACGCGCATCATCGCGCTCTGGCCGATGCCCCGCCGGAAGATCCAGACGCGGAAGGCCATGGCCAGCAGGTAGGTCAGCGTGACAAGGCCCGTGAGGATCTGCAGGACGAGCCCGGGCGCGAGCACGAGCCCCACGGCGACGACCGCGAGCAGTCCCACGAGCACGTGCTTCTGGCGCGGGATCAGGACGCGCGCCGCGGAGCGGTCCGGGTCGCCGAGCCGCATGCCGTGCACCGCGTCGATCAGGTCGTCGGCGGCCTCGAGGATGTCCGCGTCGCCGGCGTGCTCGAAGCCGCGGCTGGCGCGCACGACCGGCAGCGCCTCGTCGACGTGGCCGCGGTACTCCTCGGCGGCCTCGGCCGACATGCGCCGGCGCAAGGCGAAGCTCGCGGTGCTCACGAGCGCGCCTCGCGCACGGTGCGGTTGGCCAGGTCGACGGCCTGGTCGAGGTTCTTGGGCTCGAGCCGCCGGCCCGCGACGAGCTCGTTGGGCGTGCCGCGCACCAGCGCGACGAGCCCGTCGAGCAGCGCGCCCGCGCCCTCGTCGGCGGGCGCCGGGAAGATCCGCGCCGACAGCTTGCGCTCGTCGGTGACGATGACCACCACGCGCTCGTAGCGGTCGCCGGCGTGCAGCATGAAGTCGACCGTCGTCCACGTCAGACGGCTCTTCTCGTTCTGCCAGACCCCGACCTGCGCCGGTACGCCGCCGTCGAGCGTGATCGCGCGCGCGCCCGGCGCGGGGTCGCCGTCGAAGGCGTAGACCGCGGCCAGCGAGAGCCCGGCGAGCCGCAGGCGGCTGGGGTCGCTGAGCACGTCGATGACCGCCTGGCGCGGGCGGTTCGCGGCCGGCGGCGGCAGCGGCCCGGCGACGAGCGTCCGGCGCCACGCGATGTCGCCGGCGGACGTCGGCAGCGCGACGGGCGCGCTCGCACGGACGGTCCAGCCGGCCGGCAGGTCGGTCACCCGCACGACGCCGGAGTCCGGGGCCTCCGGCAGCGCGTCGCGGGAGACAGCGAGCGCGAGGCCGAGCGCGACGAGCGCCGCCAGCAGGCCCCACGAGCGCCCGATGCGCTGGACGCCGAACGTGGTGCGGTTGGGCCGCCGGCGCAGCACGCGACGTACCGAAGCGCCGGCGACGGCGAGCGTCAGCGCGGCGCAGCCCGCCGTCACGCCGCGCGGTCCGAGCACGACGAGCAGCCCGAGCAGCGGCCCCGTCGCCGCGGCCGTGACGATCGGCCAGCGGAAGCGCCACGTGGCGCGCGCGCCGAACAGCAGCGAGGCGGCGCCGAGGACGAAGACGGGCAGGCCGAGCAGGTCCAGGCGCAGGCTCCAGTCCAGCGTCCCGAGCCGGCTGTGGAGGATGTTGGCGGTGACGACCCCGAGCCCGCCGCAGGTCACCGCGACCATCAGGTCGACGTGGCGGTCGTGGATCGCCAGCTCGTGGCCGCGGGTGACGTGGACGACGACCGCGTAGGCGACGGCGAGCAGGAGCGGCACGAGCACCGGCGCCACGACCAGCGGCCGGTGCAGCTCGCGCAGCGTGATGAGCAGCGGAGGCGCGTGGACCGCGATCACCGCAACCGCCAGCGCGGTGAGCCGGATCGCGGTGCGCCCGCGCTCGGTCAGCTCGCCGGCGCGCCGCAGTGGCAGGGCCAGGCCGCTCACCAGTACCTCCGGTGAAACGCGAACGCGCCGCCCGCGGCGAGCAGCACGAGCACCAGCACGGCGCCGGCGATGAGGGCGCCCGGCAGCCCGCCGTCGTCCTCGGTCGCGGCGGGCGGCGCGGCGACGCGCGCCGCGATCAGCCGCAGCCCGCTGTCGGGCGTGTCGACGACGGCCGAGCTCGTCCCGGCCGACGTGAGCCCGGTCGGCCGCGCGGCCAGCAGGTCGAGCATCCGGGTCAGCAGGGCGGGCGTGCCGCGGTAGCCGGCGCTGACCAGCGTGCGGTCGCCCACCCGCAGCGCCTGCAGCGACGCGGCCGGCCCGGCGTCGAGGGCGGGCATCGGCGCACCCGGCCCGACGAGGATCGCGGGCTCCTCGCCGTGCAGCGCCGCGTCCTGGGACACGGTGCGGAACGCGAGCGGCCGGCGGGTCAGGCGCTGCAGCAGGGCGCCGACCCGGACCGCGGCGCCGACGCTCGCCAGGTCGTAACGGGTGAGCGCCAGCCCGGTGATCGGCAGCAGCGACTGCGGGACGTCGCCCAGACCGGCCACGGGGCCGAGCCCGAAGTCCGAGGTGACGGTCGACTGCGGATCGACGGTCAGCGTCAGCGGGACGGCGCCGCAGCCGCCGTCGGGCAGGGTGTAGGTCGCGGTCACCCGCAGCGCGTTGTCGCGCGCGAGCACCCCGCCGGGGACGTCGACGACGTGCTCGAACGGGCCGGCGTCGCGCAGCGGCCAGCTGCCGAGCTCACGGTCGTCGAGCGCGATGGCCAGCGAAGCCCTGGCCTCCTCGGCGAGCGCCGAGATGCTGCCCCGCACCCGCAGGCCGACGTCGCGCACGGGGCCGCCGAGGTCGCTCTGGCTGAACGGCACGGTGAGCGTCAGCTCGCCGAGTCCGCGAGCGCGCAGGACGCGCGCGCCGAGGTCGGCGAGCGTCTTGACGGTGGCCGGGAGCTCGGCCGGGGCGGCGAGCGGAAGCCCGGCGGCCTGCTCGACGCGCGAGAACAGCCGCAGCTGCTCGATGGCGCGGTCGGCCTGCGCCTCGATGGTCGCGTCGCTGCCGCTGATCGTGACGACCGGGGTGCCGGCGAGACGCTCGAGGCCCAGGCCGTCGTCGCCGCCGGCGATCACGAGCGTGGCGCCGAACGGGTCGGGGTCGGCCGCCGGGGTCTGGCCGTCACCGAGGACGTCCAGGGCGATCCGCTGGCCCGGGTAGCGCGCCACGAGCGCCGCCGCGAGCCGCACCGCGGCGGTGGCCCGCGCGGCCGACGGGACCCCGGAGATCACGATCCGCAGCCGCCGCAGCACCCCCGGCAGCGCGTTGGCGATCCCGCGCGGCCGCGCGCGGCGCACGAACGTCACGGCCGCGCCGGTGATCTCCACGCCTGAGCGGGCGTCGCAGCGCGCGGGGTCCGGGCTCGCCGCGACCAGGCCCAGCTCCACGAACGGCTCGCGTCTGGTCGCCGCCGGCAGCGCGACGTCGAAGGTCCCCGAGCGCTGCCCGGCGCCGAGCACCACCCGGCCGAGGGTCCGGCCGCCGGCGGTCAGCGCCAGCTCGGCGCGTGCGGTCCCGTCGGTGCGCGTGACGCGCCCGGCGACGCGTGTCGGCACCACGCCGCCGTCGGCCGGCAGGACGAGCGTCTGACGGTCTCCGGCGAGCAGCGTGCGTGCCGCGCCGAGCCCCATCTCGGCGAATGTTGCACGCCCGGACGCGTTCTGCGCGGACGCCGGAACCCCGCCAAGTACCCAGAAATGGGCCAAAACCGCGAGCACCGGTATGAGAACGGTGTGGAGCCGGTGGTGGAACACGTGGGGTTGGCGCGTTTTGCCTTCACAAAGCTCAAGTCGATGCCGATGATCATCGTCATGCCGCCTGTTGGCGCCATCGCAGTCCCTCATGACGGACGCATCCGCGTCCCGTCGACGCACGCCGATCGCCGCCGCGCGACGCTCAAGCCGGTCGAGCCGCCGATCGTCGAGCCGTCGGGCGTGTCGGTGCGTGCGCTGTTCATGCTCATGCGCCCGCGGCAATGGACCAAGAGCGTGCTCGTCTTCGGTGCGCCCGCGGCCGCCGGGATCATCTTCACCGCCGGGGCCATGATCTCCTGCCTGGTGGCAGCGGTCGCCTTCGCCCTCGTCTCCTCCGCCGTCTACTGCATGAACGACGCCCGCGACGTCGCGGAGGACCGCCTGCATCCCAAGAAGAGCAAGCGGCCCATCGCGGCCGGCCTCGTCAGCGTGCGCCAGGCCTGGGCCCTCGGCGCCGTCCTGCTCGTCGCCGGACTGGCCATGGGCACCGCGCTCGCTCCGCTCTGCGGCGCCGTCCTCGCGCTCTACGTGGCCGCCCAGGTCGCCTACTCCTTCGGCGCCAAGGCCGAGCCCGTCGTCGAGCTCGTCATCGTCGCTTCCGGCTTCGTCCTGCGGATGATCGCCGGTGGCCTCGCGGTCGGCGTCCCGCTGTCGGCCTGGTTCCTCACCGTCGCCGCGGGCGGCGCGCTGCTGGTGGTCACCAGCAAGCGGCTCGCCGAGCTCAAGAACATGGGCACCGACGCCGGTTCACACCGCGCGGTCCTCGCCGAGTACGGCGAGCCCTTCCTGCGGATGCTCGTCGGCATCTGCGGCACGATCGTCATCCTCGGCTACGCCCTCTGGGCCTTCGGCGGAGTCCAGGGCTTCGCGTCCGCCAGCGGCGCGCAGACCCTGCTGCTGCAGCTCTCCACCGTCCCGTTCCTCACCGCCGTCCTGCGCTTCGTCCTCATCGCCGACAAGGGCGACGGTGGCGAGCCGGAGGAGGTCGTGCTCGCGCATCGCGCCCTGCAGGTGATGGGTGCCCTCTGGGTGCTCCTCTTCCTCGCCGGGACCACCATTGGCTGAGACGCTCACCGGCTGGGGGCGCACCGCGCCCTCCGCGGCGACCGTCCTCCATCCCGACAGCGCCGCCGACGTCGCCCGCCTTCTGGGCGAGCCCTCCGCCCGCGGCGTCCTGCCGCGCGGCCTCGGCCGCGCCTACGGCGATGCCGCCCAGAACGGCGGCGGCACCGTGCTCGACGTGCGCGGCCTCGACCACTTCACGCTCTCCGACGACGGGCTCCTGCGCGCCGGCGGCGGCGCCGGCTTCGACGCGATCCTGCGCGAGAGCGTCCCACGCGGCTGGTTCCTGCCCGTCAGCCCGGGCACGCGCTACGTGACGGTCGGTGGGGCGATCGCCGCCGACGTGCACGGCAAGAACCACCACGTCGACGGCGCGCTCGGCGCGCACGTCGCCGAGATCGTGCTGGCCACCCCGCTGGGCGAGCGGCGGCTGACCCCGGCCGACGAGCTCTTCCACGCGACCACCGGCGGCATGGGCCTGACCGGCGTCATCGTCGAGGCGACGATCCGCATGAAGCGCGTCCACAGCTCGCGCGTCGTGGTGGACACCGACCGCGCCCGCGACCTCGACCACGTGCTCGCGCTGATGGACGGCGGCGATCACGCCTACGACTACTCCGTCGCGTGGATCGACTGCCTGGCCCGCGGCGCGCGGCTCGGCCGCAGCGTCCTGACCCGCGGCCGCTTCGCCGACGACGGCCGCTTCGACTACGACCCGAACGTGCGCCTGCGCGTGCCGCCGCTGGTCCCGGGTGGCCTGCTGGGCACCGCCACCGTGCGCGCCTTCAACGAGGCGTGGTTCCGCAAGGCCCCGCGCGAGCGGCGTGGCGAGGTCCAGTCGATCCCGCAGTTCTTCCACCCGCTCGACGGCGTGCGCGACTGGAACCGCCTCTACGGCCCGCGCGGCTTCCTGCAGTACCAGTTCGTGGTGCCGTTCGGCGCCGAGGACGTCCTGCGCGGCATCGTCGAGTCGCTCGCCGCGCATCCCGCGCCGGGCTTCCTCGCGGTGCTCAAGCGCTTCGGCGCCGAGGGCCCCGGCCACCTCTCCTTCCCGATGCCCGGCTGGACGCTGGCCATCGACCTGCCGGCCGCGACGCCCGGGCTCGGCGCGCTGCTCGACGGCTTCGACGAGCGCGTCCTGGCCGCCGGCGGCCGCCTGTACCTGGCCAAGGACTCTCGCGCGCGCCCCGAGCTGCTGCGGGCCGGCTACCCGCGCCTGGCAGAGTGGCGGGCCGTGCGCGCCCAGGCCGACCCCCACGCCGTGCTGACCTCCGACCTCTCCCGGCGGCTCGGCCTGACCGCCGACACCGCCGCCGCCCGGCTGCGCCTCGTCTCCGAGGACGCGGCATGAAGGACGCCACGGGACGCCCGCAGCGCGTCGCCGTCATCGGCGGCACGAGCGAGATCGCCCAGCACGCCGTCCGCGCGCTCGTCGCCGCCGGTGGCGTCCGCGACGTCGTCCTGACCGCGCGCGACCCGCAGGCGCTCGAGGCCTTCGACCCCGGCGTCGCCACCGCCACGCTGGCCTGGAACGCCGACGCGAGCGACGCCGACAACACGGCGCTCGTCGCCGACCTGTGGGCCGGCGGCGACGTCGACCTCGTGCTCGTCGCCGTGGGCGTCCTGCCCGACCAGGCCGCCGTCGAGGCGGACCCGGCGGGCTTCGCCGCGGTCGCCCAGGCCAACTTCACCGGCCCCGCTGCGCTGGGCCTGCGGCTCGCCGCGCGCCTGCGCGAGCAGGGCCACGGCACGCTGGCCGTCATCTCCACGGTTGCAGCGGAGCGCGCGCGTGCCGACAACTACATCTATGGAGCGAGCAAGGCCGGTCTCGACGCGTTCTTCACCGGCCTCGGCGACCGCCTGCACGGCAGCGGGGTCGACGTCCTCGTGATCCGCCCCGGCTTCGTCCACACGCGCATGACCGCCGGCATGGCGGCCGCGCCGATGTCCGTGGGTCCCGACGTCGTCGGGGCCGCGATCGCCGCCGCGGTGGCCGCCGGCGGCACCCGCACGGTGTGGGCCCCGGCCAAGCTGCGGCCGATGATGGCGATCCTGCGCCACCTGCCGCGCCCGCTGTTCCGCAAGCTCGCGGAGTCGCGCTCATGAGCGCGCCCGACCTGCGCCTCGTCGCCCAGAGCCCCGAACCGGTCGACGGCCCGCGCCTGCTGCGCGTCGCCACGCCGGTCGGCCCGCTGCGCCTCGACATCGGTGGCGACCTCACCGGCGACCTGGTGCTGCTCAGCGCGCATGGCGTCCTGATGCTGCCCAGCGGACCGCTCGAGGTCCGCCTGGCCAACCTGGCGACGATCGACATCGCCAACCGCACCGTCTCGTGGACCAAGCAGCGGCTGCGCCGCTCGATCCGCCTGGCCGTCGGCCCGTGGACCGCGCTGCGCATCATCCCGGTGCTGCTGCCGCGGCTCGAGCGCGTGATGACCGCGTCGGAGCCGCTGGCCGCCTACGCCGGGCTGCGCCTGCCGCAGCTGCTGCGCGAGCAGGAGCGCCACCTGCGCGAGCGCATCGCCCTGCTCGAGCAGCCCGCCGTCAGGCTCGCCGCCGAGCGAACCACGGCGTGATCAGCGCGTAAGCGACCTCGACGGAGATCTGCACGAGCCGCAGGCCGATGGCCACCGCGACGGCGACCGCCGGCGGCAGCGCCGGCGCGAGCGCGGCGGCAAAGCCCGCCTCCCGCGCGCCGAGCCCCGCGGGCAGGACGAAGGCCACGAAGGACAGCGCGAGAGCCAGCGAGAACGCGGCGATGACCGTCGGCACGTCGCCGGCGTCGACCGGGTGCAGCGAGCGCGCGAACGCGTAGGTGCCCAGTCCGGCGACGACCAGGCTGCCGGCATACCAGGCCGCGACGAGCAGGACACGAGCCTCCGACAGGGTCTCGGGCAGGGGCTCGCTTCCCGCCCGCCGCAGGATCGCGTCGCCCAGGCTGCGGAACACGCGCGGGTGAACGGCCACCAGCGCCAGCAGCGGGACGGCCAGAACGAGCCAGCGGACGGCGTGGCCCTGCAGGTCGGGCATGACCACGACCCCGTAGGCACCTACCGCGGTCGACGCGGCCACGATCAGCGCCAGCTCGTAGACCACGCTCGCGCTCGTCACCCGCCGCGGGACTCCGGCGCGCTCGGCCATCGAGATGCGCATGACCCACGCCAGCAGGCTCGTCGGCACGTACTTGCCCATGTTCGACGCCGACCAGATCGCGCGGCTGCGCGCGGGCTCGAGGTCGCCGTGCAGCCACAGCACCAGCCGCCGCCAGATCGCCGCGTGCAGGAACTGCAGCACCGCGATCGCGGCGATGGCGCCGATGAGCCACACGGGCTGGAAGCGCCAGTCGATCTCGGGCAGGTCGCCGAGCTGCGAGACGATGGCCAGGCTCACGCACGCGAGCACCGCGAGGACGAGCAGGAAGCGCCCGACGTCGCGCAACGTCGAACGCGCCGCGCGCTGCTCCTCGCGCGACAGCTCGACGGTGCCGTCCATGCGGCTGAGCGTATGGCTAACCTCCGACGCCGTGCTGGCCCGGATCGACCACATCGGCGTCGCCGTCGAGGACCTCGACGCGGCGCTCGCGCTCTACGAGCGCGACTTCGCCATCGAGCTCGTCCACCGCGAGACCGTGACCGAGCAGGGGGTCGAGGCCGTCCTGCTCGACGTCGGCGAGAACCACGTCGAGCTGCTCGCGCCGCTCGGCCCGGACACGCCCGTCGGCAAGTTCCTGGCCAAGAAGGGCCCCGGAATCCACCACGTGGCCTACCAGACGCCCGACATCGACGCCGAGCTCGAGCGGCTCAAGGCCGCCGGCCTGCGCCTCATCGACGAGCAGCCCCGGATCGGCATCCGTGGCTCGCGCGTCGCGTTCCTGCACCCGGCCGCCACTGGCGGCGTCCTCACCGAGATAGTTGAGCCGAGGTCACACTGATGGCTGAAACCGAGAAGGTCACGCTGGGGTTCTTCGGAGGCGGTCTGTCGCTGCGCCTGGAGTCCAAGGAGCTCGACAAGCTGCTCAAGGCGCTGCCCGACGGCGGCTGGCACGACATCGAGGCCGAGGACGGCACCGTCCGCGTCAACCTCGCCGTCGTCGTGTACGTGCAGACCGACCGGTCCAAGAACCGGCTCGGCTTCGGCCTGGGCTAGGTCGCCAGCCGGAACTCGCCGGCGAACCGCTCGAGGAAGTCCGCGGCACCGCCGGAGCCGATCGTCCGGAACATCTCGTGCGTGTTGAGCGCGGGGGTCACCCGCCACGTCGCGCGCGCCGGCGCCTCGCTCGCGTTCCACATGGCGTGCGCGGCCCCGCTGGGCACGTCGAGGCTGTCGCCGGCCCGCAGAACCCGCGTCTCGCCATCGAGCGTCACCGTCAGCTCGCCTTCGAGCACCTCGAAGTGCTCCTCCTGCCGGGGATGGAGATGGGCCGGCGGCGGGTGCGCCCCGGGATCCCAGCGCGCGTCGATCTCGAGTGCCTCGGGCGACGAGCTGACGATGGTCAGCGTCTGATGCGGGCCGAGCGCGATCGTCTCCATGCGCGGACCCTACGCTCCGCCGCGTGGTCGAGCGTTTCTCCAAGCTGGGCGAGCACGGGGCGATCTGGATGATCATCGGCCTCGTCGGGGCACGCGTGGACCCGGCGCGCCGCGAGCAGTGGCTGGGCTGCAGCAGGCGCGTCCTGCTCTCCTACGCCGTCAACCAGGTCATCAAGGTCGTCGTGCGCCGGCCGCGCCCGGTCGACCGCCGGGCGGCGACGCACTCGAACCTGTCCTTTCCCAGCGCGCACACGACCACCTCGTTCTGCGGCGCGCGGATGTACGCCCGCATGGGCCTCGGGCTCTATCCGCTGGCCGCGGCGATCGCCGCCTCCCGGCTGCTCCTGCGCGTCCACCACACGTCCGACGTGGTGGCCGGCGCGGCCCTGGGTACCGTGATCGCCCGATGAAGGTCGGCATCGTCGGGCTCCCCAACGCAGGCAAGTCGTCGCTGTTCAACGCGCTCACCAAGGCGGGCGCGGAGGCGGCCAACTACCCGTTCACCACGATCGAGCCGAACATCGCCGTCGTGCCCGTCGTCGACGAGCGCCTCGAGCAGGTCGCCGCCACCGTCGGCGCCTCGAACATCGTCTGGGACACCATCGACTTCCACGACATCGCAGGCCTCGTCCGCGGCGCGTCCGAGGGCGAGGGGCTCGGCAACAAGTTCCTGGGGAACATCCGCGAGACCGACGCGCTGGTCCATGTCGTCCGCGCGCACCACGACGACGGCGTCATCCATCCCGAGGGCAACGTCGATCCGCTGCGCGACATCGACACGATCGAGACCGAGCTGATCTACGCCGACCTCGAGCAGGCCGAGCGGCGCCACGCCCGCGTCGTGCGCGACGCCCGCGGCGGCGACAAGACCGCGGTGGCCGAGGAGGCCTGGCTGCGCGACGTCATCGAGGCGCTGCAGGCGGGCCGCGCCGTCCGCACCGTGCCGGTCCCCGACGCCGCGCCGCACGCCGCGCGCGACCTCGGGTCGCTGACCGCCAAGCCGGTGCTCTTCGTCGCCAACGTCGACGAGGGCCAGGAGGACGTCCCCGAGGCCGTCGCCGAGCACGCCGCCACCCACGGCGCCGTCGCTGTCGCGGTGTCCTCGCGCCTGGAGGCCGAGCTGTCCGAGCTCGACGACGAGGACGCCCAGGCCATGCGCAGCGACATGGGCGGCTCGGAGTCGGGGCTGCGGCGGGTCGTGCGCGGCGCCTTCGAGCTGCTCCAGCTCAACGCGTTCTTCACCGCCGGCGAGGCCAAGCCCGCCCAGTCCTGGCACATCCGCCGCGGGCTGACCGCCTGGCACGCCGCCGGCGCGATCCACTCCGACATCCAGAAGGGCTTCGTCCGGGCCGAGGTCATCGGCTGGGACGCGCTCGTCGAGGCCGACGGTTACGCGGGGGCGCGCGACAAGGGAACGCTGCGCCTCGAGGGCCGCGACTACGAGATGCGCGACGGTGACGTGATCACCGTCAAGTTCACTCCCTGACATCGCCGGGTACGTCCTTCGCACACCCACGAAGGAGGACCCACCATGAGTGACGGAGACGCAGACGACGCCAAGGGCCGCCTGAAGGAAGCTGCCGGTGCGCTGACGGGCGACGATTCCCTCAAGAACGAGGGCAAGGTCGACCAGGCCACGGGCACCGTCAAGGACGCCGTCGGCGGCGCCGCCGACAAGGTCAAGGACGTCGTCAACCCCAAGGACGACTGACCCCGGTGTAGCGTCCGCGGTCAGCGATGACCGGTGGACCCGAGACCTTCGAGACCCTCTCGCCCCGCGCCAGGGAAGTCCTGGTCGCGGCGCGAGAGCTGCTCGAGGAGGAGGGCTATCAGGGCCTGACCATGCGCCGCCTCGGCGAGAGGCTCGGCATCCGCGGTCAGTCCCTCTATGAGCACTTCGCCGACAAGCGGGCCATCGAGCGCGCGCTGACCGTCGAGATCCTGCTCGACTGCGGCACGCGGATGGACACGGTGGCCGCCGGCGCGGCCGATCCGCTGATGGCGATGTGCGACGAGCATCGCGCGTGGGCCCGCCGGCATCCCCACGCCTACCGGCTCGCCTGGGGCGGCACGCTGGACATGCACGATCGGCAGACCGAGGCCGCGGCCCTGCGCTCTGGCGAGGCGCTGATCGCCTACACCAAGGGCGACCGCCGCTACTCACGCGCGATCTTCGCGTTCATCCACGGCCTGATCCTGCTCGAGCTCGACGAGCGCCTGTTGCAGCCCGACTCCGACCTCGACGAGATCTGGCGGTTCGGCATCGAGGCGATCCGCTCCGCGGCCGAGGGCTGAGCTCAGGCCGCGCGGCGCGCGGGCAGGCGCAGGACCTCGCCCTCGGGCGGCCGCGTGAAGCGCCAGATGTCGCGCAGGGCCCAGCCCGCGAGCAGCAGGAGCGCCAGGATCGACAGGGGCGTGACCACGACCAGGAACCAGCCGGCGGGGTCGCTGCCGGTGGCGGGCCGCTGCGGCGCGTCGCGGTACAGCGGCGTCGCGGCGAACTCGCGCTCGGCGACGTCCCACGCCGGCTTGCGCGTGCCGTCGTAGCTGATCAGGCCCTTGTTGTGGATCGAGTCGGTCTGGATCGACTCGAGCTCGGCGCCGCCGTCCCAGAACGGCTTGACCGCGAACTCCTGCAGCGTCCAGTAGATGGCGCCGCTGATGCCGGGCGCGTCCTCGATGTCCGAGAGCGCCCGCTGCACGTAGGCCGACTGGAACGCGTAGGTCTGCTTGCGGTCGGCGGGACCGTCGAGCGTTGCCTCGGCCCCGAACTCGGTGACCACCTTCGCGGCCTCCGGGTACTGGCGCTGCATCCGGCGCAGGTACGGGGCGAACCCGTTGATGTCGCCGACCGGGTGGTTCTCCTTGCCGTGATACCAGCCGAAGTAGGAGTTGATGCCCAGCAGCGGGAACCGCGCGTAGGTCTCGGCGCGGGGGTAGCCGGGGTAGCTGAGCATGTCGATCGACGGCGGCAGCGTCGGATCGAGCCGGCGGTCCAGGCGCCGCGCGGCGTCGACGTAGGTGCGCACGCCGGGCACGGTGTCGGGCACGGTGGAGAGCTCGTTGGCCACCGAGTGGGTCATCACGGCGGCGTGGCCGCGGGCGCCGAGCACCGTGCCGGCCAGCGTCGAGAGCGCCGCCTGGCGCTCCGGCGCGGTCTCGAGCAGCGTGTCGCGGTGATAGACGGGGGCCTGGCTCCAGACGAGGATGCCCGCCTTGTCGAAGCGGTCGAGGAGCCGGTCGTTGAGCAGGTAGTGCGAGCGCGTGACGTTGGCGTGCAGCGCCTTGAGCTTGGCGACGATGTCGTCCATGTCGGTCTCGGTCAGCGCCGGGCCGTGGCCCTTGACGTCCTCGTGGATCGACGCCCCGCGCAGCTCGACCGGGTGGCCGTTGAGCTCGAGCATGCCGTCGACCACGCGGATCGTGCGGATGCCGGTGTGGCGCTCGTCGCGCTGCTGGAGCACGCCGCCGACGGTGGTGTCGAAACGGGTGTCGTAGAGCTCGGGGTGGTCGGGCGCCCACAGCCGCGGGTGATCGACGGAGAACTCGAAGCTCACCTGGCGCCGCTCGCCCGGCGCGAGGTCCGCGACGGTCGCGCGACCGCGACCGCCGCCGCCGCCGTCGAGGGCGACGGCGACCTGCGGCGAGAGCGTCTCGCCGCTGCGGTTGCGCACCCAGCCGTCGAAGAGCATGGTGGCCCGCCCGCCGTCGATGTCGCGCGTCATCACCGCGCCGTCCTCGAGCTCGACGCTGCCCTTCGGGATCAGCGTGACCGGCCGGATGATGCCGCCCCAGTTCCACCAGCCCTCGCGCGGGATGTCGGGGTCCTTGCGGTTGTCGACCCGCACCTCGAGCACGTTGTCCTCGCCCGGCCGCAGCGAGGTGGCGTCGAACTCGAACGGCAGGTACGGCTCGGTGTTGGTGCCCAGGTGCTCGCCGTTGAGGGTCACGTCGGCGACGCGGCGGACCGTGTCGAAGCGCAGCGCCCAGGAGTAGCCGTCTGCGGCCTCGGGCGCCCGGAAGGTCAGGCGGTACCAGCCGACGCGCCCGCCGAACGTCTCGGGCGCCGTGCTCGCGTCGAAGACGCCGGGCACCGTGGTCGGCTGCCAGTCGGAGTGGTCGAAGCTCAGCTCCCAGCCCTGGTCGAGCGGGACCGCCGCCGGTGGAGCGGCGGCCGCGAGTGCGGGCGCCGCGAACAGGAGCGTCAGCGCAAGGGCCAGGCGCCGCATCACGTCGCCGAATCTAGCCCCCGCAGCCGCTCGGCCAGGCGGTTCATGCCGCGGGCCTCCGCGGCCTCGGCGGCGGCGCCGAACGTGATTGGCCGGTCGGCCGGGCGATCGAGGGGGACGTGGACGAGGGTGGCCATGGCCTTGAACTCCCGCAGCTGCGGGCCCTGGTCGCGCAGCGTCATCGCGACCTTCGGTCGTTCCTTCGCCGCGTTGGCGATCGCCTCCTCCAGCGAGCCGTGGACCCGCAGGATCTCGCGCGCGGTCTTCTCCCCGATGCCCTTGGCGCCGGGGATGCCGTCGGACGGGTCGCCCCGCAGCGCGATGAAGTCCGGGACCTGCGCGGGCTCGATGCCGTAGCGCTCGCGGACGCCGGCCTCGTCGACGATCTGCGGGCCCTCCTTGCCACCGGGGAACAGCACGACCACCTGCTCGCCGACGCACTGGTACATGTCGCGGTCCCCCGTGAACAGGACGGTGGTGCCGCCGGCCTCGGTCTCGACGGTGGCCAGGCTGCCGAGCAGGTCGTCGGCCTCGAGCGTGTCGTGGTCGAGGACCAGCCAGCCGAAGGACTCGAAGAACGCCCGCGCGTCGCGCCACTGCCGGGCGAGGTCCTCGGGCATCTCGGGGCGATCGGCGTGGTAGGCGGGCAGCAGCTCCTTGCGGTAGACCGCCGCCTCCGCCCCGAAGCACATGACCACCGCGCGCGGGGCGTGGCGCTCGACGGCCCACAGGACCTGGTTGGCGCAGCCCAGCAGCGCGTTGTTCTCGATCGAGGACGGCAGGGCGAAGAACGCGCGGTACAGCAGCGAGGGCGCGTCGACGACGAGGAGGGGACCGGACACCCGCACAACCCTACGGACCGCCGAAGATCCTGCTCGTTGCGTACAAAGTTGGTTCAAGGTCTTTGGCGCGATGCCGATCTAGGTGGGGAGGAGAGTCGTGGAGTCCCACGCACAGATCGCCCGCAGGACCCAGACAGGCCGGCTCGCCGGGATCCTGTTCATCGTCGGCGCGCTGGCGTCGATCCCCGCGAACCTCCTGTTCCGCCATCCCGAGGTCGGCGTCCTCAACCACATCATGGTGGCCATCGCGCTCGTCTCGGGCCTGGGCTGCCTCGTCGCGCCATGGGACCGGATCCCCGACCGCGTCTTCCATGCGGTCCCGCTGCTGGCCAGCGCCGAGTGCGCCCTGACCGTGTGGGCCGTCGGCAAGCACGGCCCCGTGTACGAGTGGTTCTTCGTCCTCGTTGCCGTCTTCGCGGCCTACGCGTTCGAGTCGCGCCGGGCCATCGGCTTTCACATGCTGGTGTGCACCGCCGCCGCGGCACTGCCGTTCTTCTACCGCGACGACGTCGTCGAGCAGGTCGCCCGCATCGGCGTGCTCATGCCGATGCTGTGGGTCGCGACCGCGGTGGTCATGTACCTGCGCGAGGGGCTCGTCGCCGGCCAGCGCGAGCTCGCCGACCTGGCGCGCCGCGATCCCCTGACCGGCGTCGGCAACCGCCGGCTGCTCGCCGAGCACCTCAACTACGAGATCGCCCGACACCGCCGGACCGGCCGCGAGCTCGCTGTCCTGCTGCTCGACCTCGACCGCTTCAAGGAGGTCAACGACGCGCTGGGCCATCCGGCCGGCGATCGCCTCTTGCGCGGCGTCGCCGACACGCTGCTGGCCACGGTGCGCACCGGCGACACCGTCGTGCGCCACGGTGGCGACGAGTTCTGCATCGTGGCCCCTGAGACGGGCGCGGCCGAGGCCGAGGCCCTGGGCGGGCGCATCCACGACGCCCTTGCCGCCATCGAGGTCCTGGGCAGCCCGCTGACCGCCACGGTCGGCGCCGCGGTGTTCCCCGACGACGGACCGACGCCCGAGCTCCTGCTCGATGCGGCCGACGGCGCCGAGCGGTCGGCCAAGTCGGGCCGCCACCGGCAGCTCGCGCTCGAGCCCGAGCCCGCGCTGCGCATCGTCTAGCCGGGGCAGCCCACACCGGGCGAGCGCGCGCCGTAGGGTTTCGCGCATGCTCACCATCAACGGTCCCGAGGAGCTCAAGTCCAAGATCGGCGAGGAGCTCGGCGTCAGCGACTGGTACGAGGTCACCCAGGAGCGCATCAACGCGTTCGCGGAGGCGACCGAGGACTTCCAGTGGATCCACGTCGAGCCCGAGCGCGCGAAGGACACGCCGTTCGGCGGCACCATCGCCCACGGCCTCTTCACCCTCTCGCTCGGCCCCAAGTTCTCCTACGCGCTGTTCAGCATGGAAGGCTTCGCGTTCGGCCTGAACTACGGCTACGGGAAGGTCCGCTTCCCGGCGCCGGTGCCCGTCGGCTCGAAGCTGCGCATGCGCGCGACGCTGACCGCGGTCGAGGACGTTCCCGGCGGCGTGCAGATCACCATCACCCAGACGTTCGAGGTCGAGGGCGGCACGAAGCCCGTCTGCGTCGCGGAGTCGCTGTCGAGGGCCTACGGCGGATGAGCGACTGGACGAAGAAGAACCTGCGCGACGTCGAGGACCGGGCGCCCGGTTTCGGCGCCGGCGAGCTGCAGAGCGCGCGCTTCGCTCACGGCGAGCTCGAGGCCAAGGACACCGGCGTGAGCCTGATGGGGGTCAAGCCGGGTAAGCGCCAGGCGTTCGCCCACAAGCACGAGAAGGCCGAGGAGGTCTACGTGGTGATCGCCGGCTCCGGACGGATGAAGCTCGACGAGGACGTCATCGAGATCGGCCCGCTCGACGCGATCCGCGTCGCCCCCGGCGTCACGCGTGCCTTCGAGGCCGGCGACGAGGGCCTCGAGCTGCTCGCGGTCGGGCCGCGGCGCGAGGGTGACGGCGAGATCGTGCGCAACGGCTTCTGGGGCGATCACTAGGCGACCGATGAGTTCGGCCCTCGCGGGCCGTCTGTAGTGCCATGACAACTCTCCAGGGACTGGCCGCCGTGATGATCCCGGTGGCCGACCAGCAGAAGGCGCTCGACTTCTACGTCGACACGCTCGGCTTCGAGCTGCGCCGGGATGTGCCGTTCGGCGACGGCGAGCGCTGGGCCGAGGTGGGCGTGCCGGGTGCCGACACCACCCTCGCGCCGATGACGCAGCGCGGCGAGGACTGGAAGGCCGGCGTCAACACCGGCATCAGCATCGCGTCCTCCGACGTCCACGGCCTCCACGCGCAGCTGCGCGACGCGGGCGTCGACGTCGACGCCGAGGTCATGAGCGTCCCGGGCCCGCCGCCCGACATGTTCTGGTTCCGCGACCCCGACGGCAACAGCCTCCTCATCGTCGAGGCCATGCCCGGCGCCTGAACAGCGCGTCGAGTGGACACTTGACGGGCTCAGGGCCCGTCAACTGTCCACTCGATGAAGGGCTAGAGGCGGATCGGGGCGCCCGCGGTGCCGCGCCAGCGCACGCGGTAGGTGCCGCGGGCGAGGTCGTGCACGGCGTAGTGACCGCGGCGGTTCGTCGCGACCTCATAGAGCGAGGTCCAGCCCGCGGGAGTGCGGCGCTGGAGCGTAACCGCGGTGGCGTGCTCGACCCAGCCGACGCGGCCGGTGATCGAGCGCGAGGCGTCCCCTGTCGCGGCCAGCGCCCGCGGGGAGACGCCGCCCGTGTCCTCGGACGTCGCGCCGCCGCTGTCGGACGAGGTATCCGGAGCGGTCGCCGCGCTCGTCGGGTTCTTGATCTGACCCGAGGCGGTGATGACGTTGTAGGTCGCCCACGAGTCGAACAGCCCGAAGATCGAACGGAGCTGCGGGCCGGTCACGCGCGTGCGCCCGCCCGAGCCGACGACGTCGGCGTAGACGACGCGCGGCGACTTGCCGCGCTTGGTCACGTCGATGCCGCGGAACGTGCCCTTCAGGTAGGAGCGCAGCTTCGCGGCGGCCTGGCTCATCGTGTAGCTGTACGGGCCCCACCGGTGGCGCGGCGACTCGGTGTCGTAGGGGTCCGACACGCTCTTGAGCCACGGCTTGGCCGGCGAGCCGATAAACGAGTTCTCGATGTCCTCGGTGCGCCCGCCGGACGTGGAGAAGAAGTAAGTGACCACGGGCTTGCCCGCGTAGGTGACGACCTGCGCGCGCGTGGCGGCGACCGCGGCCTCGGTGGAGGGGAGCTCGACGGCGAGGCCCTTGTAGACCTGCGACCGGGTGTCGGCGAACTGGTCGTAGTTCGTCCCGCCGCCGGTGGTGATCGCGTACGTGCGGGCCGCGACGGCCTGGGCGCGCAGCGCGTCGGCCGGCCACGACGTCGGGCTCTCGGCGCCGACGACGCCGCGGACGTAGTCCTCGAGCCCGACGGCGTTGACCGTCTGAAAGCCCAGCGCGGTCGACTGGAACTCGAGCACGCCGCGGTAGCGCCCGCCGCTCGTCCCGTTCTGCGCCGCGCCGTTGAGCATCAGGGGGCCAGGGCCGCTGATCCGCAGCGGGCTCTCCGAGGTCTTCAGGATCTTGCCGGTCGAGCTCTTGAGCGCGACGCGGCCGATCCCGGTCGCGCTGACGTAATAGGTCGTCGAGGGCGAGATCTTGCGCCCCGACGCGCTCGAGCCGCCGCTGAACGACGTGCTGCCGGTCTGCAGCAGCACCCTGATCGTCGGGTTCTCCGACAGGTTCGAGAGCGCCGTCCCGGTGAAGTAGTGGCCCAGGATGAACTTGTAGTCCTTGCCGTGCTTGGCGTAGCCGTAGGCGCCGTACTGGCTCATGCCGACCCCGTGGCCGAAGCCCGCTCCCTTGATCACGAAGCGCGAGGCGCCGTCGGCCGGGGCGGCGGCGAACGCGGCGGCGACTAAGGCGATGAGAGCGGTGGTAGTACGTTGCATCACGGTGCTAGGGACGGAACACGACAGGTGAGCGAACGTCGCGCTTCCGACGTCTTCGTCGAGTGCCTCGAGGCCGAGGGCGTCAAGTACGTCTTCGGCATCCCCGGGGAGGAGACGTTAGACCTCAACGAATCCCTGGCCGCGTCGTCGGTGTCGTTCGTTCCTGTTCGACACGAACAGGGCGGGGCCTACATGGCCGACATGTACGGGCGCCTCACCGGGCGCGCGGGTGTCTGCCTGGGGACGTTGGGCCCGGGTGCGACGAACCTGCTGACCGCGGTCGCCGACGCGTTCCTCGATCGCGCGCCGCTCGTCGCGCTGACCGGCCAGGCCGACCTCGAGCGGATGCACAAGGAGTCCCATCAGTACATCGACATCGTCGAGATGATGCGGCCGATCACCAAGTGGAACGCGCGCGTCACCGCGCCCGAGATCGTTCCCGAGGTGGTCCGCAAGGCCTTCAAGGTCGCCGAGTCCGAGAAGCCCGGCGCGACGCACCTCGAGCTGCCCGAGGACGTCATGGGCATGCCGCTCGACGCGCAGCCCCTCCCGCGCCACAAGCCGGTCATGCCCGAGCCCGCCGCGCGCGAGCTGTTCGAGGCGGTCAACCTCATCCGCGGCGCGATCAACCCCGTCGTCCTGGCCGGCAACGGCGTCATCCGCGCCGGCGCCTCGCCCGCGCTGCGCGAGTTCACCCGCGCCACCGGCATCCCGGTGGCGGAGACGTTCATGGGCAAGGGCGCCATCGACGCGATGAGCGAGCAGTCGCTGGGCACGGTCGGGTTGCAGTCGCGCGACTACGCGATGGCCGGCTTCGAGGAGGCCGACGTCGTGATCGCCGTGGGCTATGACCTCGTCGAGCACGCCCCGGTCCACTGGAACCCGAAGTCGGACAAGAAGATCGTGATGATCGACTCGCAGCCCGCGGAGATCGACGAGCACTTCATCCCCGAGGTCGAGCTGATCGGCGACATCTACCACGTGCTGTCGCGTTTGAGCGAGGAGTGCCGCCACGTTCCGCATAGCGGCGGGTCTCAGCGGCTGCGCGAT
>JBJMLA010000037.1:0-1606 GCA_045805505.1 Solirubrobacteraceae bacterium | reverse complement strand
ATCATCGGGACCGGGAGCACGTGCGCCGCTTCGCCGCCGAGATAGCGCCACAGGGTCATCCCCTCCTCGGCGGCGGCTGCCTTGGCGGCCGCCAGCGACACGCCCAGGATCGCGTTCGCGCCGAGGCGGGCCTTGTTCGGGGTGCCGTCGAGCTCGATCATCTTGCGATCGAGGCCGGCCTGATCCTCGGCGTCGACGCCCGCCACCGCGGATGCGATCTCGCCGTTCACGTTCGCCACCGCCGTGCCGACGCCCTTGCCGGCCCATGCGGACCCGCCGTCGCGCAGCTCCACGGCCTCGAACTCGCCCGTCGACGCTCCCGACGGAACGGCCGCCCGCCCGGACGCGCCGGACGCTAGCGCCACCTCGACCTCGACTGTGGGGTTGCCGCGGCTGTCGAGCACCTGCCGGGCGTGCACCTGCTTGATCTCACTCACTGGCGGCGTCCGCCTCCTTCTCGATCTCGTCCCTGAACCTGTCGGCCGCGGACCGTAGCGCGAGCTCCGGGTCCACCCTCAGCTCGCGCGCCCGCGCGACCACGGCAAGCATGAGGTCGCCGATCGACTCGAAGTCGCCGGCGCCGGCGTGCTCCTCGACGCGCATCGCGGGCAGCTCCGCTCCGGCGGAAGACGCCCGTCGCAGCAGCTTCCGCGCATACAGCGGCGCTGGCAGGTTCTCCGGCACTTCACCGAAGATGCCCGGCTCGCGCCCCTCCTCGCCGGCCTTGATCTGGTCCCAGTTGCGCAGCACGTCGGCCGCCCCGGACACCTCTGTATCCCCGAACACATGTGGGTGGCGGCGGATGAGCTTCTGCCGGCAGTGCTCGGCGACCGCCGCGAAATCGCCCTCGCCGCGCTCCTCGAGCAGCAGCGACAGGAAGACGACCTGGAAGAGCACGTCGCCGAGCTCGTCCAGCAGCTTGTGGTCGTCGCCGCGATGCGCGGCGTCGGCGAGCTCGTACGCCTCCTCCACCGTGTGCGGGACGATCGAGCGCTCGTCCTGCTCGCGGTCCCACGGACACTCGACGCGGAGGCGGCGCGTGATCTCGTCGAGGCGCGCCAGCGCTTCCCCCGACCGGACCGGCTCGCTCACCGGCGGAGCGCTACGGGCCGGAGGGCGGCGTGGCCCCGCCGCCACCGCTCGGCGGAACCGGCTGCGGCGTGCCGCTCGGAGGCGCACCGCTCGGAGGCGGACCGCCCGGAGCGCCGCCTGCACCGCTCGGCGGCACCGGGACCTGCTGCGGCGTGCCCGTCTGCGGGGCCCCGCCGCCGGTCACCGGCGGCGCGCCGCTCGCAGGCGAGGTGTTGGTCTTCGGCTTCGGCGCGTTCTTGCACTGCTGGACGACGTAGCCCTTGGCGCAGACCGTCATGTCCTTCGAGCGCTTCTGCCAGTCCTTGACGAAGTCGTTCAGCGCCTTCTGCTGCTGCTGCGACTGGAGCAGGTTCTTGATCGTCGTCTTCACCTGCGTGAGCGACTGCTGCTTGGCCGGGGTGATCTTCGTGACCCTGAAGACGTAGAAGCCGAACTGAGTCTTGATCGGACCGAGCACCTTGTTCTTCGGGGCGCTGAAGATGGCCGCGTCGAAGGTCTTCTCCTGCTGCCCCTT
>JBJMLA010000036.1:0-2828 GCA_045805505.1 Solirubrobacteraceae bacterium | reverse complement strand
TGCCCAAGGCCGGCTCGATCAACGACCACGAGTTCCGGTTCGTGACCAACGAGCTCGAGCGCGACGTCAGCATCGTGGCCGGTACCGGCCACTGGGCCGGCGTGGCGACGATGTACAAGATGGACGGCAACGAGTACCCCTGCAAGACGCTCAAGTTCTTCATCGACTACCCGAACAAGCGCGTCATCCTGAAAGTGCCGCGGTCCTGCCTGAGCTACCCGAAGTTCGTGAAGTTCGGCGCCGGTTTCGCGGCCATCTCCGGCAACAAGATCTGGATCGACGACAGCCGGACTACCGCCGGCAACGGCGACGACCTGGCGCTCTCCCCCGGCGTCTTCCGCTGACGAACGACGAAGCCCGTCCCTGCCACCGGCGGGGACGGGCTTCGTGCTGGCCGACTACTTCTTGGACAGGAACGCGAGCATCGCGTCCTTGGCCTCGTCGGAGGAGAACAGCCGGGCGCTGAGCGCGATCATGTCGTCGGCGTGCGCCTCGAGGTAGGCGAGCATGTCGCGCGACAGGATCTTCTTGGTCTCGCGCAGCCCCTGGGGGTGCGCCTTGAGCAGCTCGGCACAGGTCCGCTCCACCTCGGCGTCGAGGTCGGCCGCCGGGACGCTGCGCGTGATCAGGCCCATCGCCACCGCCTCGGCTGCGTCGAAGGTCCGCCCGGAGAGGAACACGTCGTACGCCGCCCGGCTGGTCAGCCGCGGTATCAGGGTCAACGAGATGACCGCCGGCGCCAGGGCGAGCCGCGACTCGGTCAGCGCGAAGGTGACGTCGTCGCCGCAGATCACCACGTCGCTCGACGCGACGATGCCCAGACCGCCGGCACGAACCGGCCCGCCCAGGCGGGTGACGATCGGCTTCGGGAAGGTGAGGATCCCGCGCTGCAGCTCGACCAGGGCGCCCGCGCCCTCGGTCATCGAACCCGAGGCGGCCTCGGAGAGGTCGGCCCCCGAGCAGAACACCCGGTCGGCCGAGCGCAGCACCACCACCCGGACGTCGTCGTCGGCCGCCGCCTCCTCGAGCCTCTCGAACAGCTCGGTGATCAGCTGCCGCGAGAGCGCGTTGCGATTGTGCGGCGAGTCCAGCGTGATGGTGCCGACGCCGTCGGTCGCGCCGTAGTGGACCAGTTCAGTCATGCGTTCCTCCCACCAGGTTTCGAGGCCCCTGCGCACGTTCCTCGCTCGGGAGCCCTTCAACCATCGTTGGATCGTCAGTAGGACTTCGGCAGGCCGAGGCTGTGCATGGCGACGAAGTTCAGGATCATCTCCCGGCTGACCGGTGCGATCCTGCCGAGCCGCGCAGCGAGCAGCATGTTGCCCAGACCGTACTCCTGGGCCAGGCCGTTGCCGCCGTGGGTGTGCACCGCGACGTCCAGGGTGTTGCAGGCGACCTCGCCGCCGGCGTACTTGGCCATGTTGGCGAACTCACCGGCGCCGGCGTCGTCACCCGCGTCGTACAGGGCAGCTGCCTTCTGCATCAGCAGCCGGGACTGCTCGAGCTCGATCTTGGCCTTGGCGAGCGGGTGCGCGATGCCCTGGTGGGTACCGATCACGTCCTTCCAGACCTTGCGGGTCTTGGCGTACTCGACAGCCTTGTCGAGGGCGAAGCGCGCCATCCCGTTGGAGAACGCGGCGCCCATGATCCGCTCCGGGTTGAGCCCGGCGAACAGCTGCCAGATCCCGCCGTCCTCGTCCCCGACCAGGGCGTCGGCCGGCACGCGCACGTCGTCGAAGAACAGCGTGAACTGCTTCTCGGGGGCATGGAAGTCCATCGGGATGACCTGCTTCTGCAGACCCTTGGCGTCGGTCGGCACCACGATCAGCGCCGGCTTGAGCTTTCCCGTCTTCGCGTCGGCGGTCCGGGAGACGACCAGCAGGGCGTCGGCCTCGTCGCGGCGCAGGACTCCCGGCAGGGTGCGGCCGGAGCGCGGCGTGGCCAGCAGGGCGCCGACGTCCTTCTCGACCAGGCCGTCGCGCAGCGCCCAGGCCGTGAAGCCGCGCGCCGCCGCGGCCCGGCGGGCCAGCGTGGACCGGGACATCCCGCGGGACGACTGCCCGGCCAGCCAGCTCCGCAGCACCAGCAGGTCGAACGCGGCGGGGACGGTACGTCCCATCCGACGGGCGTGCTCGAGCAGGGTGGCCACGTCGCCGCGGTAGGCGCGCACCGAGTTCTCGCTCATGCCGCGCTCGGAGCGCAGGTGGCGGACGTAGCCGTCGAGGGCGTCCGCCAGCGCAGGAGGCAATCCGGACGGGACGTCGCCAGCGGTCTCGCCGTCCTCGGCCATCGCCGCACCACCCCCTCCTGCCACATGCGACACCGTGACCGGTGGTCGTGCGCCATGCAAGCACGGCGCGCCGGAGCGCATTCCCGCCCTGCGGGCGCGAGGCGGGTCGCGGCGGAGGCGCGACCCTCCCTGGTCAGCGCACCACGGCCCCACCTCCTCTTGTCCGTCGCCGCCACCGACCCTCGTGCGACTCGGCCAGCCCGAGCGCACCGAGCGTCCCGAGCGCGCGCAGCACGGTCGGCGGGTCGAGGCCGGCGACCCGGCCCACACTGTCCGGGTCGGCCCGGCGGCGCAGCGGCAGCGCCTCGAGCACGCGCAGGGTCGCCGGGTCGAGCTCGTCGTGCGGCCTGGTGGGGGCGCGCTCGGGCTCGCTGGCGTCCTCACCCACGGCAGCGAGCAGGTCGACGACGTCGGCCGGCTGCCACACCATCCTGCGCGAATGGGCGGAGGCCACCTGCGTCACCGACACCGCCGACGTACTCGACCGCGTCGGCCTCATCGGCGACGACCTGGCCCCGGAACGCCGAGGCCCGGTCCT
>JBJMLA010000035.1:0-1787 GCA_045805505.1 Solirubrobacteraceae bacterium | reverse complement strand
GGCGCCCTGGTTCTGGAAGACGTCCTCGACCTCGATCTCACGAGCGATCGTGACGCCGTCGTTGGTGATCGTGGGCGCGCCGAACTTCTTGTCGAGGACCACGTAGCGGCCCTTGGGGCCGAGCGTGACCTTGACCGCGTTGGCGACCGCGTCTACGCCCGCCTGCAGCGCTGCGCGCGCCTCGCTGTCGTATTTGAGCTCCTTGTGAGCCATAGGGTCAGATTCCTCCGTTTGCCGTGTTTAGCCGGTGACCTTGGCGAGCACGTCCGACTCACGCAGGACCAGAAGATCCTCGCCGTCGATCTTGATCTCCGTGCCGCCGTACTTGGAGTACAGGACCTCGTCACCCTCGGACACGTCGAGCGGGATCCGCTGCCCGTTGTCCTCGCTGAGCTTGCCGTCCCCCACAGCGAGCACCTTGCCCCGCTGCGGCTTCTCCTTGGCGGTGTCGGGGAGGACGATGCCGCTCGCGGTCGTCTCCTCCTCCTCTACCGCCTGGACGATCAGACGATCGCCGAGAGGCTTGAGTTTCATGCAGAAAACCTCCGTTTGGTCCAGACACGATTACCGCTGGCACTCTAGCAAGGAGAGTGCCAGATGCCAACGGAATCGCCGCTTCGGGAGCGGGTTTCTGTTCGAGTAGGCACCTGGCAGCGGGCAGCCGCGAGTGCCAGAGCACTGCCTGCTGCCCGCTCAGGACACTAGTTTCGGACCGTCGGTCTTCAGTACCGGTCGAGCGTGCGGACGCGGACGATCACGTGGAGCGCATGCGTGCGCGCGAGTAGCGCGCGGCCGCGGGCCGTGAGCGGCAGCGCGACGCGGTGGTGGCCGTTCGCGCGCAGCGTCAGCCTGCGATGGGCGATCGTGAGAGTCCGACCATGGTCGACGACGGTGAGCGAGATCGCCATCCTGCCGCAGCCCTCGACGCACTTCAGCGGCAGCATCGCGCGACCGTTCGCATCGACCGCGAGCGGGCCGTGCCCGAGCAGCAGGAGCCCGCCGCTGGAAATCGTGAAGGGCTTGAAGGTGAGGTGGGAGGCACCCGCCGCGCTCGCCTCGAGCAGAAGCGTGTGCGGCGACTTCGGGGGCGGCGTGAAGAAGGTCGCGTCGGCGCCGTTCGTCGTGCCGCCGGCGTTGTGGGCGACGAGCCGGAAGTGGTAGGTCGTCTTGTTCTTGAGCTTGCTCAGCATCGCCGAGACCGAGACGACCCCGCCGCTGCCGACACTCACCTCCGGCGTCCTCGACCCGTAGGCGGTGGTCGTACCGAAGTCGAAGTGCGCTGTCGTGGGGCTGGCTTGCGGGTCGACCGTCCCGTTCACGGTGGCGCCGGTCGGCAAGATCTTCGTCGCGGCGCCCGTCGTGACGAGCGGGGGAGGCGGGGTCGACGTTCCGCTGAGGGCGAGGTGGTCGGGCGTGCTCGGCGCGTCGCTGGCGATCGCCAGCGAGGCCTGCTTGGCGCCGAGCGTCGTCGAGGTCGGTGCGAAGCGCGCGACGAGCTGACAGGAGCCGGTGCCGGGCGCGAGCGCCTGACCGGAGCAGCCGTCGCTCACGAGGTTGAACTCGCCGGCGTTCGTGCCGCCCAGCGTGACCGTCGAGACGTCGAGCGGCGCGCTTCCCGGGTTGGTGATCGTGAACGTCTGCGTCGCGCTCAGTCCGCCGCGCTGCACGGAGCCGAAGTCCTTCGAGGCGGGGGTGGCGAGGAACGCCGAGGCGATGCCGTTGCCGCTGAGGCCGATCGTGTCGGGGCTCGTCGGTGCGTCGCTGTCGACCCTGACGCTCGCGCTCTT
>JBJMLA010000034.1:0-20492 GCA_045805505.1 Solirubrobacteraceae bacterium | reverse complement strand
TACCTGGGCAAGTCGGCGAGCGAGGAGGGCTGAGGCATGGCGTTCCTCGAAGTCGAAAACATCGCCACCTTCTACGGCAACATCCAGGCGCTCAAGGGCATCTCGCTGACCGTCGAGGAAGGCGAGTGCGTCACGCTGATCGGCTCCAACGGCGCCGGCAAGTCCACCACGCTGCGCTCGATCTCGGGCCTGACGCCTCCGCGCCACGGCTCGATCAAGTTCTGCGGCCAGGAGATCGCGCGGGTCCCCCCGCAGGAGATCGTCTCGCTCGGCGTCGTGCAGTCGCCCGAGGGCCGGCACGTCTTCCCGCGCATGACCGTCCGCGAGAACCTCGACCTCGGCGCCTACCTGCGCCGCGACAACGAGATCGCGGCCGACATCGAGCAGGTCTTCGAGCTCTTCCCGCGCCTTCAGGAGCGCGAGAAGCAGAAGGCGGGCACCATGTCGGGCGGCGAGCAGCAGATGCTCGCCATCGGCCGCGCGATGATGTCGCGCCCCAAGCTCCTGCTCCTCGACGAGCCGTCGATGGGCATCGCACCGGTCCTCGTCGACCGCATCTACGAGACCGTCGAGGAGATCAACAAGCGCGGCACGACGATCCTGCTCGTCGAGCAGAACGCCAACTACGCGCTGAGCGTCTCGACCCGCGGCTATGTGCTCGAGACGGGCACGGTCGCGCTGAGCGACAGCTCGGAGAACCTGCGCACCAACCCCGAGGTCCAGGCCGCGTACCTGGGAGGCGAGTGATGTTCCTTCTCGGCGCCACCGGCAACGAGCCGAAGTACCTGCTGTTCCTCCTGGCCTGGCTGGCCGGGGCGGCGATCGCGGGCTACCTCTCGGAGCGCAAGGGCTACGGCGACAAGCCGGGCCTGGTCACCGGGCTGTGCCTGAGCATCGCCGGAGCCGTCGTGTGGCTGGTCATCCCGCCGCGCGCGAACTCCGACTGGAAGCTCAAGGGGCCGTTCGGCAAGGAGCGCAAGGACCAGTAGCGCTCAGACGGCGCGCGGCAGGACTCGGAAGAGCTGCCGCGTCTCCGTCGCCGACAGCACGCGCAGCACCGCCTCCGACGTGCTGCCCAGCCAGAAGTCCCAGTGCTGGGCCGCGGCGCTCTCCGAGCAGGCCAGCAGCGCGTGGACGCCCGAGGCGTCCATGAACGTGATGCCGCTGAGGTCGAGCTCCACCCGGCCCGTCTCCTCCATGCCCTGAGCCACCGCGGCGACCAGGTCGTCGCAGGTCACCATGTCGACCTCGCCCACGGCCCGCACGACCGTACGGCCGCGCAGGGACTGGGACGTGAGTTGGAGCGATCCGGGCATTCCGTGCTGGGGCGAGGCCGCCCCTCGTTGTGGCGCCCTGCCACTCGTATACCCGGCGATCAGTCGCGGGATGCGGGCCCGGAGCCCGTGAAGACGACCTTGGCCGGGTCGAACGGGCTCTGGCCCTGGCCGCGCTCGAGCGGGATGGCCTGATCGCCGACCACCTTGACCAGCGCGTAGGCCGAGTTGTTGGTCTCGTCGGACTCCAGCACGTCGTTGCCCTTGTCGATGGTGATGCGCACGACGTAGATCCCGTCGGGCTGGGTGCCGAACTCGACGTACATGCCCGGCCGCTGCCAGCGGTAGACGTCGCCCCAGCCCGGCGAGAGCCCGAGGACGCCGTCGGCGGGGTTCTGGCAGTTGCCCGTGCCGGTGTCTCCGGAGCCGATGGCCCCGTCCGGGGCGCTGTTGCGGAACGTGCGCCAGTCGCCCAGCAGCTGGTTGGCCGGGCAGAAGCCGGACTTCACGCCGACCCCGACCTTCTCGAGGGTCGCGTCGCCGCCGACCTTGAACAGCTCCATGTCGAGCACGCCGTCGTCGTGGAAGTGGCCGTGGATGACGTGGAAGGAGTAGGTCCCGCCGGGACGGGTGGTGCTCGTGCCGTCGGCGAGCTGGATGACCTGGGTCATCGGGCCGTGGGCGATGGGCGAGTCGATCGCCCCGCTGCTCAGGTCGCCCGTGTAGCTCCAGTGCATCTCATACGGGCCGGCGCCGGCGTTGATCGGACCCGACGTGAAGCGCAGGCAGCGGCGCGCGGCGCCGCCCTGGAGCTCGACCGGACCCATCTCGTCGACCGTGCAGCTGAACGGGCGGTAGCCCGCGGCCTCGGCCGGCGGGTTGACCGTGTCGGGCGGGTAGAGCCCGTTGGCCGGGTTCAGCGGCGCGACGAACGAGAGCTCGAGCGGCGGGACGGCCTTGAGATCGGGCAGCAGCATGGTCTTGCCGGACGGCGCGTCGGCCGGGGCCTTCTCGAGCTTGGCCCGCATCCGGAACGCGGCGTCGCTCGCGCTCTCGGGCACGACCTTGACCGTCCACAGGCCGGCGGCCGGGTCGTCGGCGAAGACCTCGCCGTCGAAGGCGTTGTCGGTCGACGCGCTGCCCGCCACCGCGCCGGCAGGGTCGATCAGGGTCAGCGCGAAGGTGTCGTCGCGCATCGGGATGTCGATGGCGACGCGTAGCCGCTTGCCGCCGGCCGCGACGTTCAGCGGCCAGGCGAAGCAGGGACCGGCGACGTCGCACAGGCTCTCGTCGCGGACGTTGCCGCTCGCCACGGTCGCCCCGTTCCAGAAGCGGAACCGGCCCGGCGCCAGCGGCGCGTCGGCGGCGGTGGGGGCGGGGCGGTCCTTCGGCCGCGCGGCGACCTTCTTGGGCTTGGCCTTGTGCTTCTTGGCCGCGGTGGGCCGGTGCTTGGGCGCAGCCTGGGCGCCGCAGACCGGGAGGGCCAGCAGCAGGATGGACAGCGGGACGGCGAGGAGGCGGTGCATGGGGGCTCCAACGCGCGCGCCCCCGCGCGCTTGTTCGACATCCGGTCGAGGATGCGGCGTGCTCGCCCCGCCACCCGGTCGAAAGAGCGGTCAGGCCAGCGCGGAGCGCAGCGCCTCGTCGAGATCCGGATGTGCGAAGACGTAGCCGAGCTCGGTGGCGCGGCGGGGCACCATCCGCACGCCCGTCGTGACGATCTCGGCCATCTCGCCGTAGAGCGCCTTGATGGCGAGGGCGGGAACGGGGGCGAACGCCGGACGGCGCAGGGCGCGGCCCAGGGCCTTGGAGAAGTCCTTGTTGGTGACGGGGTGGGGGGCGGAGGCGTTGATCGGCCCGGCCCAGTGCTCCCCGTCGACGGCGGCGAGCAGGATGCCCACCTCGTCGTCTGCGTGGATCCAGGGCATCCACTGCCGCCCGCCCGCCACCGGGCCGCCGACGCCCAGCTTGAACGGGGTCAGCATGGTGGCCAGCGCGCCGCCCTCCTTGTCCAGCACGATGCCCGTGCGGATGCACGCGACGCGCAGGCCCAGCGTCGTCGCCTCCTGCGCCTCGCGCTCCCAGGCCACGCAGACCTCGGGCAGGAAGCCGGTGCCGGGGGGAGCGCTCTCGTCGACCTCCTCGTCGCGGTGCGCGCCGTAGTAGCCGCTGGCCGAGCCGGAGACGAGGACCTTCGGGCGCTCGGCCTCGTCGAGCGCGGCCAGGCCGGCGACGAGGTTGCGGGTGCCGGTCTCGCGGCTGGCGGCGATCCGCTGCTTGGTCTCGGCGTTCCAGCGCTGGGCGACGTCCTCGCCGGCCAGGTGGACGACCGCGTCGCGGCCGCGCAGCGCGTCGGCGGGGGCGCGCTCGCTCATCGGATCCCAGCGCACGCCGCGATCGGCGCTGCGGGAGAGGATCGTCACGTCGTCCCCACGAGCCTCGAGCCGCTCGACGAGGTGGGTGCCGATGCGGCCGGACGCGCCGGTGATGGTGATCCTCATGACGAGAGGCTACGCGGGGTCCGGACCGCCTGGATCACCGCCGCGGGGGACCGCGACGTGCACGCCGGTGATCTGGCCCTGGTCGGTCGGGGCGTAGCCGAGCTCGTGGCCGCCGGCCTCGGCGACGCCCGCGTTGCGGGCCTCGTCGGCGACCGCGGCGGCGACGATCGGCGCGACCTCGCGGTTGAAGACCGAGGGGATGATGTAGTCCTCGCGGAGCTCGTGATCGTGGACCAGCGAGGCGATGCCGCGGGCGGCGGCGAGCTTCATCTCGTCGGTGATCTGCCGGGCGCGCACGTCGAGTGCGCCGCGGAAGATGCCCGGGAAGCACAGGACGTTGTTGATCTGGTTGGGGTAGTCCGAGCGGCCCGTGGCCATGATCTTGACCTTCGGCCCGGCCTCCTCCGGCGCGATCTCCGGGTCGGGGTTGGCCATCGCGAAGACCATCGCGTTGGGGTTCATCTTGTCCAGCGCCTCGGGCGCGATGACGCCCGGGCCCGACAGGCCGATCAGCAGGTCGGCGCCCTCGAGGATGTCGTTGGGGCCGCCCTTGAGCTTGTCCGGGTTGGAGTGCTCGGCGTACCAGCGCTTGATCGCCGGCATCGAGCCGTCCTGGTAGTCGCCGCGGTCGGTCGACAACGCGCCGCGCGAGTCGCAGCCGACGAGGCTGGTGACACCGGCCGACTGCAGGATCTTGGTGACCGCGACCCCGGCGGCGCCGAGGCCGATGACCGCGACGTGCAGGTCCTCCATCTTCTTGTCGACGAGCTTGAGCGCGTTGTAGAGCGCGGCGAGCACCACCACCGCGGTGCCGTGCTGGTCGTCGTGGAAGACGGGGATGTCGAGGCGCTCCTTCAGCGCGTCTTCGATCTCGAAGCAGCGCGGGGCCGAGATGTCCTCGAGGTTGATGCCACCGAAGCCCGGCGCGATGGCCGCGACCGTCTCGATGATCTGCTCGGGATCCTTGGTGTCCAGGCAGATCGGGAAGGCGTCGATGCCGGCGAACTCCTTGAAGAGCATCGCCTTGCCCTCCATGACCGGCATCGCCGCGGCCGGGCCGATGTCGCCGAGACCCAGCACGGCCGTGCCGTCGGAGACCACGGCCACCGTGTTGCGCTTGATCGTGTAGCGGAACGCGTTCTCGGGCTTGTCGTGGATCGACTTGCACACGCGGGCCACGCACGGTGTGTAGGCCATCGACAGGTCGTCGCGCGTCTCCAGCTTGGACTTGTTGCGCATCTCGATCTTGCCGCCGACGTGCATCCGGAACGTCCGGTCGACCGTCTCGACGATCTCGACGCCCTCGACCGTCTTGATCGCCGCCAGGATCCGGTCCCACGCATCGCGGCCCGACGCGTCGAACGTGATGTCGCGCACCACGATGTCCGGGTGGATCTCGACGACGTCCACGGTCTGGATCAGACCGCCCGCCTCGCCGATCGCCACCGCTACGTGCCCGAGCATCCCCAGACGGTGCGGGATCTCGACACGGACGGTGAGGGAGTACTGCGCAGAGGGCGTGGCCATGGGAGCGCGCAGTCTATGGACGCCGACCTGAGACCAAGACGACACTGACGAGGAGGCCCGCCTCCCGCAGTGTGCGCAGCATGCCCTTCACCGCACCCCGGATGCTCTGCGCGACGGCCGTCGCCCTCGTGGTCCTGACCGCCCCGGCGCAGGCCGCCGAGCCGACCGTCTCCAACATCGTCACGCCGACCGCCGCGCAGGCCGGCGACATCTTCGACTTCGTCAACGGCGTCACGTCATCTGACATCGCCGTCACCGGCACCTCGAACGGGACGAGCGGGCAGGTCCGGGTGTCCTGCTGGTACCGCGATCCGGCCGGTGTCCCGCAGAAGCAGAGCGGCGGTCTCATGAACGTCGCCGCCAACGGCACGTTCTCGGGAACGGTGCAGGCCGAGAACCTCACCGGTTGCCCCGGGACGCTGCGCGCGGTGCCCTCGGCTCTGGCGATCACCATGCAGGACCAGCTCACGCCGTTCACCGGACCGCCGGCGCGCTACGCGCTCGCCAAGGACTACAAGGTCAGCGGCTCGGCGACCCCGGCCAACAACGGGCGCTCGTACGATTTCTTCGCCAGCACGCAGGGGTCGCAGGGCTACTTCGACGTGCTCTCGGCGGGATCGTGTGGCATAAACGAGGCCAACGTCGTCACCGGGGATCAGGTCGGGCTCACCGACTTCTACTGCAACGGCGGGTTCTTCACGAACAACCAGTTCGCCAGCACCTACCGGTCGGGCATCCTCGTCGACGGCCACAACGCCTACGTCGCGGATTCAGCCAAGGCGATCACCGAGGACTACCCCGGGCTTCCGTTCCTGACCTGGTCGCGCGAGTACGACGCGCCGAGCGGGAACCTGACGCTCCACGAGACCAGCGGCATCGTGCGCTGCCCGTCGGATACCACCAACGCCCAGACCACCCCGGGGAACTGCCCGAGCTTCGTCGACACAGGCGTGACCCTGACGCGCACGAGCGTGATCTCGCACGACGGGCGGATGCTGCGCCAGACCGACGTCTTCGCCAGCACGACCGGCGCCCACGCGCTCGATCTCGTCGACTACGAGTCCTGGCGCGCGTACACCGGGACGCAGACGTGGCTGTTCCCGGGCGAGACCACGCCGGCCAAGCACACGGTCGCCCTCGAGGTCCTGCCGATCGCCGCGCAGTCCGCGCCGTCGAGCATCGCGATCCAGCACGACCCGTCACAGCCCGGCGACAGCCTCAGCAACCCGCGCAGCGCGGTGACCATGTGGCCCGCGGGCGACTCGTTCCGGGTCTGGGGGACCGACAGCTCGTCGGGCTACCTGAACTACTCGCAGACCGTCCCGGCGAGCGGCAACCTGGTCCTCGAGCGGGTCTACACCCACGACTGGCGCGCCGCACAGGCCGCCGCCCTGCAGACCGAGGCCGAGGACCTTCTGGTCAAGCCGACGCTGTCGCTGACCGGGCCGGCGGACGGCAGCACGGTGGCCACGCCGGCGGCGACCGTCACCGGCAGCGCCTCGGACAACAAGTCCGTGACGGTGAAGGTGAACGGCGTCGCGACCCCGCTCACGAGCGGATCGTTCAGCGCGGGCATCACGCTGGCCGAGGGCCCGAACACCATCACCGTCGTGGCGAGCGACGGCGCCGGCAACGCCACGACCGCCACCCGCACCGTGACCTACACCAAGCCGGTCGTCGTGCCTCCTGCGGTCCTCGTGCCGTCGGTCGGCAAGAGCGGCCTGGTCAGCTGCCCCGCCGGCGGTGCCGACTGCACGGCCGGCGCGATCTGGACGAGCGCCAAGGCGTTCACGTCGGCGGCCAAGAAGCGCAAGGTCGTGATGGCCCGCTGGTCGGCGACGATCCCGGCGGGCAAGACCGCCGTGGCCCGCGCCGTGGTGACCAAGGCGGGCAGGCGCCTGCTGCGCAAGCGCAGCGTCCGCACCGTACGCCGGATCTCGGCCCGCGCCGGCACCGGTCCCGCCAAGGCGGCCAGCCGCACGGTCACGCTGAAGCGGTTGAAGAAGAAGGGCTGACGCGGCCACGCGCGAGCCTGGACGCATGTGCGATGGCTCGGTTGCGCGAGCGCTGGGAGGGTGGCGTCGTGCGTCCCCTTCCGCTTGCTTTCGCCTGCCTGCTCGTCGTGGGGGCGCCGGCCGCCCCCGCGTCCGCCGCGACGCCGACGTTCGGCACGTCGCATACGTTCGAGCCGCTGGGTCTCCTGAGCGGGCCGCCGCTCCTGGCCGACCCGTCCGTCACGACGGCCGACACGAACGGGGACGGGCGTGCCGATCTCGGCCTCGGCGACGGCCAGAGCATCGGCGTGCTCGACGGCACCGCGGGCACGGGCTTTCTCAACAACCCGCTGAGCCTGATCCCCGCGCTCCAGGGCAGCACGCTGTCCAACAACGAGGTCTTCGCCGACCTGACCGGCGACGGCTTCGCCGACGTCCTGTCGGTGGACGAGTCGACGAACGAGGTGCTGCTCGCCCCGGCGGACGGCTTCGGCTACTTCGGCGGCTGCGGCTGCAGCGGGCTGACGACGGTCGCCGACCTCTCCGAGCCGACGGAGGCCAACGCGACGTCGCTCAGCGGTGTGCGCGTGGGGGTCGGGGACCTCAACGGTGACGGCTTCGAGGATCTCGTGGTCACCGACGATGCCAACGCCAGCTTCTACGTCTATGCGGGGTCGAGTGACGACTGGGTGACGAACCACCCCGCCTACGCCGCGACCGTCCCCTACGACGTCGGCACTGCGGCGGCCTACGCCATGGTCGCCGGCGATTTCGAGGGGGCATCGGCCGACGAGCTCGCGGTGCTTTACGACAGCGGGGCCGTCGAGGTCTATGACCCGGGATCCACGCTGACCTTCGCATCGGTCACCACGCTTCAGCCGACTGACCCGGCGGGCTCCCCGTCGTCCCGGCAGGAGATGCTGGCGGCCGACGTCAGCGGTGACGGGCGCCCTGATCTCGTCGTCGGGGACACCGTCGGTGACCGAGTGGTCGTCTACCGGGCGGGGTCCGGGTTCGGCGCCAGCCCGCAGATCACGGCCATGACCAAGCCCGCCGCGCTCGCCGCAGGCGATGTCAACGGCGACGATCGGGACGAGATCGTCGTCGGCACGGCCGGGCCGTCGTCGGTGATGTCGATTCTCGAGGGGTCGTCGTCCGGGCTCCTGACGGACACGGCAGCAACGACCGGGGCCGGCACCGACTCGCCCAGCGGGATCGCGGTGGCCGACTTCGACGGCGATGGCCGCAACGATGTCGCCTGGGCGGCTGACGTCCTGGTCGGCTTCGCCCGCAACACCAGCCTTCCGGCGATCAACCTGGTCCCGGGCGGCCCGATCGACTTCGGGACACAGCCGCTCGGCACGCTCGGGCCGGCGGTGGGGCTGACCGTCCAGAACGTGGGCGCGGCGCCGCTGAAGGTGTCCTACGTGCGCAGCTCGACGCTCTCGGCCGACGACTTCGTGGTCAGCAGCGACGGCTGCACGGGCGAGACGATCGCGGTCGGCGTGGGCTGCCTGGTCAAGCTGCGCTTCGGTCCCACGGCCACCGGGGCGCGGTCCGGCATCCTCGCGGTGGGCAGTCCCTCGTCAGGGACCACCATCTCCCTCACGGGCACCGGCGGGCCGCTGCCGCAAGGGCAGGCGGGCACCAACGGGACGAACGGCACCAACGGCGCCGCAGGACCCGCCGGCGCAGCGGGCGCCACCGGGGCTACGGGCCCCGCCGGAGCGGACGGCAAGGACGGCGCCGACGGCAAGGACGGCAAGGACGGCAAGCCCGGTCCCGCCGGGCCCGCGGGCCGCGACGGCCGCGTCAACTGCGTCTTCCGCGGCCGCCGGGTCATCTGCCAGGTGGCCTTCCCCGGTGGGGCGTCGACCGTGCTCACGGAGGTCCGCCTCGGTCGCCTCGGCGGCCGCGACCTGAAGGCCGGGCGCTATCGCGTCACGGTCTTCGGCATCGACCGCAAGGGCCGCCGGACGGTCACGCGGCGTACCGTTCGCGTGCGCTGACCCGGAAGATCGCCACACCCCACGGCCCCGCCGCCGTCCGCCTCGAGCGCGGCGGCGGCCGCGCGCTGCTGCTGCTCGGCCACGGCGCGGGCGGCGGCATCGACGCGCCCGACCTGCGGGTCGTCGCCGAGGCCGCGCTCGCGCTCGGGTTCGACGTCGGGTCGGTCCTTCAGCCCTACCGCGTGGCCGGCCGCCGGTCGCCGGCGCCCGCCCACCAGCTCGATGCGGCGTGGGTCGCGGTGGCCGAGGCGTTGCGCGGCGACGGCCCGCTGGTCGTCGGCGGGCGGTCCAGCGGGGCCCGCGTCGCCTGTCGCACCGCCAACGATCTCGGCGCCGCCGGCGTCCTGTGCCTCGCCTTCCCGCTGCGCACGCCCGGCCGGCCCGACCGGCCGAGCCGGCAACCGGAGCTCGACGCACCGGACTGCCCGGTCCTCGTCGTCCAGGGCCGCGGCGACCCCTTCGGCGTTCCACGCTCGGCCGCGGGACGCCGCGAAGTGGTCCGGGTGAAGGGCGACCACGGCCTGAAGGCGGACCTTGCGGCCGTTTCCGCGGCCGTCGGGCGATGGCTCCCGAGGGTCCTCTAGGCTCACGGCTCGTGCCCGAGAAGCCCGACGAGCTCTTCCTGATCGACGGCAACTCGCTGGCCTATCGGGCGTTCTTCGCGCTGCCCGAGTCGATCGCCACGAGCACCGGCTTTCCGACGAACACGATCTTCGGGTTCGCATCGATGCTGGTCAAGATGCTCACCGAGCACGGCACCAAGCCGACGATCGTGGTGTGGGATGCCGGATCGTCGGGGCGCAAGGAGATCAGCGCCGACTACAAGGCGACGCGGACCAGCCGGCCCGACCTGCTCAAGCAGCAGTGGCCGCACCTCGAGCCGCTCGTCGAGGCCTTCGGCTACACGAACTCGTCGGTCCAGGGCTTCGAGGCCGACGACGTGATCGCCACGCTGGCGGTCAAGGCGCGCGACGAGGGGATCCCGGTGACGATCGTCACCGGCGACCGCGACGCGTTCCAGCTCATCGACCCGGACTCGCGGATCAAGGTCATGGCGACCGCGCGCGGGATCACCGACACCAAGCTCTACGACCACCAGGCGGTCATCGATCGCTACGGGATCCCGCCCGAGTCGATTCCCGACTTCAACGGCCTCAAGGGCGACACGTCCGACAACATCCCGGGAGTCCCGGGCATCGGCGACAAGACGGCCGCCGACCTCCTCCAGCGCTTCGGTGACCTCGAGACGGTGCTGGCCTCGGTCGACGAGATCTCGGGCGCCAAGCGCAAGGAGAACCTCGTCAACTTCGCCGACGCCGCGCGCGTCTCCAAGCAGCTGGCGACGATCATCACCGACGTCCCGGGCGTCGAGACACCCGACTGGGCGGCGATCGCCCGCGAGCCCGACCGGTCGCGGCTGCGCGACGTCTTCCGCGAGTTCGAGCTGCGCGACCCGCTGCGCCGGCTCGAGGAGTTCATGGGGGAGGGCGACGCCGCCGCGCCCGCGCCGCCCGCCGAGAAGACCGTCAAGGCCAAGGTCCGCGAGGTCACCGTCGGTGACCTCGAGCGCCTGCCCGCCGGCGCCGAGGTGTCGCTCGCGGTCATCGCCCCCGAGACCGTCGAGGGCGAGCTGTTCGCACGCGAGGCGATGCCCGGGTTCGGGGTGGCGACCGGCAAGGAGGTGCTCGTCGGCGACGCCGAGACGCCCGAGGCCGCGGTCCTTGCGCTCGGCGACCGGCCCGTCAGCGCCCACGACGCCAAGTCGCTCGGGGCGGTCCCGGCCAACCTCGCCCACGACACGCTGATCGGCGCGTTCATCCTCGAGCCCGCGCGCCGGGGCTTCCCGTTCCGCGAGCTCGTCGAGGAGCGCGGCTTCGCCGCCGACACCGGCAACCCCGCCGCCGACGAGGCGCTGCTGGTCCGCGAGCTGGCCACGTGGCAGCGCGCGCAGATCGAGGATCGCGGCCTGCAGCGGATCATGGACGAGGTCGAGCTGCCGCTCGTCTACGTCCTGCGGGCGATGGAGGCCGAGGGCGTGCGGCTCAACGTCGAGCGCCTCGACGAGGTCGGCCGGCGCGTGCGCGACGAGGTGGCCACGCTCGAGCGCGAGATCTGGGCGCTCGCGGACACCGAGTTCACGATCGGCTCCCCGCAGCAGCTCGGCGAGATCCTGTTCACCAAGCTCGGGCTCTCGAAGAAGCGCCGCGGCAAGACCGGGTTCTCCACGGACGCCCGCGTGCTGCAGGCCATCCGCGACGAGCATCCGATCATCCCCAAGATCGAGCGCTGGCGCGAGCTCAACCAGCTGACCAAGACCTACCTCGACGTGCTGCCCCAGCTCGTCGACGAGCGCGGCCGCATCCACACCACGTTCCTGCAGGCCGGGGCGCAGACCGGCCGCCTGGCCTCGACCAACCCGAACATGCAGAACGTCCCGGTGCGCACCGAGCTCGGCCGTGAGATCCGCGGTTGCTTCGAGGCCGAGGAGGGGCGCATCCTCACGAGTGCCGACTACTCGCAGGTCGAGCTGCGGATCCTCGCCCACGTCGCCGACGAGCCCGTGCTCAAGGAGATCTTCCTGCGCGGCGAGGACGTGCACACCGCGACGGCCTCGCAGGTCTTCGGCAAAGAGGCCGCCGACCTCACGCCGATGGATCGCTCGAAGGCCAAGATGATCAACTACGGGATCGTCTACGGGCTCTCGGACTACGGCCTGGCCGATCGCCTGAACATCCCGCGCGAGGAGGCCAAGGCCTTCATCGACGCCTACCTCGAGCGCTTCCCGCGCGTGCACGCGTTCATGACGGGGACGATCGAGCAGGCCACCGAGGCCGGCCACGTCACCACGCTCTACGGCCGGCGCCGGCAGATCCCCGAGCTCAAGGCGCGCAACTACCAGGTGCGCACGCTGGGCGAGCGGCTGGCGGTCAACACGGTCATCCAGGGCACCGCGGCGGACATCATGAAGCTGGCGATGATCCGCTCGCACCACGCGCTGCACGCCGAGGGCCTCGCGACGCGCCAGATCCTCACGATCCACGACGAGCTGCTGTTCGAGGGCCCGCCCGAGGAGACCGACGCGGTCCGCGCGCTGGTCGAGCGCGAGATGATCGCGCCGTGGGACGACCGGGAGCCGCCGCTGGCCGTCGATGTCGGCAGCGGCAGGACCTGGATGGACGCGAAGTGAGCCGGAGCCTGGCCGTGCTGCTGACCGCCGGCGTCGGCGGGCTGGTAGCCATCCAGGCGCCGATCAACTCACAGCTGGGCAAGAAGGTCGGCACCTACCAGGGCGCGCTCGTCTCGTTCACCGTGGGCACCGTGCTGCTGACCGCGATCGTCCTGGTGGCGGGCGGTGGGGTCGCCAAGATCGGCGAGGCCCGACATGTCGCCTGGTACTACCTGCTCGGCGGGGTCCTGGGCGCGGCCTACGTCAGCGTGGTGCTCGTCACCGTGCGCACGCTCGGTGCCGGCGGCGCGACGGCGGCGACGATCACCGGGCAGCTGACGATGGCGGTGATCGTCGACCAGTTCGGCCTGTTCAACATCCCCAGGCAGCCGATCACCGCGCTGCGGGTGCTCGGCGTCGCGCTGCTGGCGGTCGGCGTCTACCTGATCGTCCGCGAGTAGCGCCAGTTCTGGCCGGCGGCTGCGTTCCAGCCGTCATGCACGCTCGTCGGCTCGTCATCGCCGCGCTCTCCACCGCCGTCCTGCTGGGCCTGCCCTCCGCGGCGTCGGCCGTGGTCGACGAGGTGGTCGAGGTCGACACGCCCAACGGCCGGATCTCGGTCGAGGTGCGCCGCCCCGACGGCGCCGAGAAGGTGCCGATCATCCTCACCTACTCGCCGTACAACACGCTGAGCGAGCAGCCGGGCGGGACGGTCGCCGCCGACGCGCTGGCCGACACGTTCGTGCCGAAGGGCTACGCCCGCGCCGTCGCCGACGTCATCGGCACCCGCAACTCGACGGGCTGCTGGGACTACGGCGGGCCGAAGGAGCAGCAGTCGGGTGTCGATCTCGTCAACGCGCTCGCGGCGCAGCCGTGGTCCAACGGCAGGGTGGCGATGATCGGCGCGTCCTACGACGGCACGACGGCGAACATGGTGGCCGTGCGCGGGGCCGACGTGCCGGGGCTGGCCGCCATCGTGCCGCAGGCGGCGATCAGCCGCTGGTACGGCTACGCCTACCAGGACGGCGTCCGGTACCTGGGCAACTCCGCCGAGCCGACCGACGAGGGCTTCGACACGCCGCTGGCGTTCGACTTCGGCCTGACCCGCACGCCGCCGACCAAGCCCGACGAGGGCAACCTGCTGGACCTGCCGACCGAGCGCTACGCGCTGTGCGACTCGGTCGAGCACACGCTGCACGGCTATGACACGACGCCCGACTACGACGAGTTCTGGCATCAGCGCGACTACCTCGCTCACGCCGCGAACGTGCGGGTGCCCGCGCTCGTCACGCACGGCTGGCAGGACTACAACGTCAAGCAGTCCGAAGGCCTGGACTTCTACACGGCGCTGACCAACACGCCGTTCAAGCTGCTGTACATGTGGCAGGGACCGCACGGCATCCCGGGCGGGCCCTACAACGCGCTGCTCGAGCGGTTCTTCGCCAAGACGCTCAAGGGCCAGGACAGCGGGGTCGAGCTCGAGCCGCCCGTCCGGACGTTCGGGCGAACGGGGGAGACGGCCGACAAGGTCGCCCACGAGGAGGACGCCTGGCCGCCGGCCGGCACGACGCAGCTGGCCCTGCCGCTCGGCACCGGGAGCGAGAGCTTCACCGACACCGCGACGTCCTCGGAGGAGGTGGCGCTCGCGCTCGGCCTCGATCAGGAGACGAGCTGGCGCTACTACGAGTTCGGTGTGCTCGACGCCCCGCTGCGGATCGCCGGGAGCCCGGTGCTCGACGCATCGGTGACCGATTCGGCAACGACCGGGCAGCTCTCGCCGACGCTCGTCGACGTGGCTCCCGACGGCAGCGCCGTGCCGATCACGCGCGGGCACCTCAACCTCCAGTACCGCGACGGCCTGGCTCAGGCGGTGCCCGTGCCGGCGGGTCCGGTCCGCGCGCAGGTGCGCCTCGCGCCCCAGGATCAGACGATCCCCGCCGGCCACCGGCTGGGGCTGATCGTCGCCGGCTCCAACGTCGTCTGGGCGGTTCCGGACCGGCCAGGGTCGACCATCACGCTGGAAAACGGGGCATCGCGGCTCCTGCTGCCCGTCGCACCCTGACGGTTGCCGGTGGTGAACCGGTCACTCGATGGCTAGATTGCGCGCACTTCGGTCGAACAAGGGTTCTCACGTGTCACGTCTTCTGCGCCTGCGGGTGCTCATCCCGCTGCTGGTCCTGATCATCGCCGGTGCCGCCGCGGCGGTGGTCCTCACGAGCGAGAACGAACCGGAGCACGAGGGCGCTCGGGCCGCGGCCTGTGGCGGCCGCGAGGCCGGCGAGTCCGAGGCCGAGCGCGAGCGCGAGAACGGTGAGGAGTCCGAGGGCGGCGAGGACGCCGAGCGCGAACGTGAGCGCGAGCAGGCCGGGCGCACCACCGACCCCCGCTACCAGGGCCCGCCCGAGCAGGAGGGCAGGTGCGAGAAGTTCGGCGGTCCCGAGAACTTCGCCGACCTCGCCCGGGCCAACAGCTCGCTGGCCACCCGGTCGCTGGCTCCCGGCACGAGCCTCAAGCCCGGAGCCTTCCGCAGCGCCGTGCGCGCCGCCGGAGAGATCGGCTCGACGGGTGGAAGCTGGGCGGCCTACGGCGGCACCCCGCTGCAGGGCAACCTGACCGACTACGACACGACGAACGGCTCGACGCGCCAGGGCCTGCCCGGCCTCGCCGGCCGCACCACCTCGCTGGTCGCGGGCGCGGGCGGCGACCTCTACGCCGGCGCGTCCAACGGCGGCGTCTGGAAGTCCACCGACAAGGCGGCGACCTGGACCTCGGTCAGCGACGCGATGCCCACGCAGGTCGTCGGCGGCCTGGCCTGGTCCTCGGCCAACGGCGGCACCCTGCTGGCGCTGACCGGCGACGATGCGTTCGGCGGCAACTCGAACCCCGGCCTGGGCGTCTACTACACCCGTGACGGCGGAACCACATGGAAGCACGCGTCCGGGGTGCCCGACGGCGTGCTGGGCTTCAAGCTCGCGGTCGATCCGGCCAACCCCAGCCGCGTCTACGCGGCAACGGGCGCGGGCCTGTTCCGCTCGACCGACGGCGGCGAGACGTTCGCCAACGTCAGCCTCCCCGTCGGTGACTGCGCGGGCAAGGCGCCGTCGGTCAAGGGCTGCTTCCTGGCCAACATGGTCACCGACGTCGTCGTCCAGCCCGCGGGCGGCCCGGCGAGCACCAAGGGCGGCGCCGTCATGGCCGCGGTCGGCTGGCGCGCCGGCACCAAGGAGAACCCGGACGGCTCGGTCCAGTCGCCGGGCAACGGCATCTACACCTCGGCGACGGGCGAGCCGGGCTCGTTCAAGAACGCGGACTTCGCCGGCCACGCCGTCCCGGTGCCGCCGTTCGGTGTCGACGCGCTGACGCAGGCGCGCATCGGCCGGATCGAGCTGGGCATCGCCAACGGCGCGGCCCAGGACCACAACATCGTCTACGCGATCGTCCAGGACGCCGTGAAGTTCAACGGCGGCGTGGTGGGCATCGACGCCAACGAGAACGGCCTGACCAGCGCCGTGCAGAGCGACGTGCTCAACGGGATCTGGGTCTCCAGCGACTTCGGCGCCAGCTGGCGCCAGCTCGAGGGCTCGACCGCCCTCGACACCGACACGACCAGCGGCTCGGCGCTCGCCCCGCCGACGTGCAAGACCCCCGCGGTCGTGGCCTACTGCCCCGGCGTGCAGGCCTGGTACAACGAGTGGGTCCAGCCGGATCCGACGCAGCAGACCGCTGCGGGCGTCCCGACGCGTGTCCTGTTCGGCCTCGAGGAGATCTGGGCCAACCGGTCCGCCCTGACGCCGCCGACCGGGCTCGACGGGACGGTCTCGACCCAGTTCGAGGTCATCGGCCGCTACTACGCGGACGAGTCGTGCACGCTGCTCAACGCGACCAACGGGCTGCCGATCTGCCCGACGACCGTCGCCACCACCGGCGGACAGCCGTCCAAGACCACGACGCACCCCGATCAGCACACCTCGCTGTTCGTCCCCGACGCCGACGGCAAGGGCTCGACCCTCTACGTGGGCAACGACGGCGGCGTCTTCAGCCAGCACGCCGGTGCCGGCGAGTCGTTCGGCCAGCTTAAGTGGGGCAACGGGAACAACACGGGCCTGCACACGCTGCAGCCCTACGACGTCGCGATGGCCAACGACGGCACGGCCTACATGGGCCTGCAGGACAACGGCGAGGCCAAGATCGAGCCGAGCGGCAAGAGCTACACGATCTTCGGCGGCGACGGCTTCTTCACCGCCGTCGACCCGAAGGACTCCAACGTCGCCTACGAGGAGTACGTGGGCGGCGTGATGTCGAAGACCACCGACGGCGGCAAGACCTGGACCGACATCGATCCGGGACTGACCTCCGCGCAGTTCGGCACGCCGTTCGAGATGGACGACCGCGATGCCGGCCACCTGCTCATCGGCGGCCGCGACATCCAGGAGACGACCAACGGCGGGACCTGGGCCAAGGTCTATGACCTCGGCACCCAGAAGCACCCCGGCGACGCCGCGGCAGCCGCCGCCGACGACGACCCCGACAACCAGCTCTCGGCCGTCGACGTGCAGGGCGCACCGGCGCCCAAGGATCCGCGCACGGGTCCGCCGACCAAGGACATCGCCTACACCGGCGGCGCCACCACGGTCCCCGGACCGGGCAACGACATCACCGGCCAGGACATCCCGGTCTCCTACGAGGACCACCCGTTCACCATCGGGCCCGACGACGGCGACGCGAGCCTGAAGACGAGCGTGAGCTGGTCGACGCCCGGCGCCGACTGGGACACCTACCTGTTCCGCAAGGCCGCCGACGGCACGCTGACCAAGGTCGGGACGGGCGCGGGCAGCGCGAACCCGGAGACCATCACGCTCTCGAACCCCGAGTCGGGCGACTACGTGCTGCGCGTCTACAACTACACCGCGTTCGGGACCTACGACGCCAAGATCACGTTCGCCGGCGGCGAGTCCTCCGGGGCCGGCGGCGACTACCCGTCGGCCGCCTACGTCGGCTTCTGCGGCTACTGCGACGTCATCACCCAGGGCCTGCCGTTCGCCAACGGCATCGCCACCAACGTGGGCGGCGACAAGCCGGGCAAGGTCAACTCCGGCGACGGCTGGCACATCGCCGCCGCCAAGGGGCTGCCCTCGCGCTACATCACGTCGGTCCGCATGGACCCGGCGAACACCAGGACGGTGTTCGTGACCCTGGGCGGCTACGGCCGCCGCTGGGCGCAGCCGGGTGCGCTGGGCGACGACACGAGCAAGGTCGGCACGGGCCACGTGTTCCGCTCCGACGACGCGGGCGCGACGTTCCGCGACGTCTCGGCCAACCTTCCCGACGTCCCGGCCAACTGGAGCGCGCTGCACGACGGGCACCTGCTCGTCGCGACGGACCTCGGCGTCTTCGAGTCCTCCGACGCCGCGGGCGGCGAGTACAAGCGCCTCGGCAGGAACCTGCCGTCCTCGCCGGTGTTCACGCTGCGCTTCAAGCCCGACAACCCGGACTGCCTCGTCGCCGCCTCGTTCGGCCGCGGCGCCTACACCTACCGCTTCGGCGGCAGCGACGGCACGTGCGGGACCATCACCGGGGCGAGCACGGGCGGCACGGGGATCAACAAGAGCTCCAGCGGTTCGAGCGCGTCGAGCTGCTTCGCGGCGATCCGCCAGCGCCGCGCGCGTGCGGTGGGCCGTTCGAAGGGCCGCCTGCGCCTCACCGTGCCGAAGTCCGCGAAGGGCTCGTCGGTCGACGTCTTCCAGGTGTCGAAGGGCCGGCGGATCTTCCGCGAGCGGCTGATCGCCCGGTTCACGGGCCGCAAGGCGCCGTTCACCTGGAACGGCAAGGCGACCAACAAGAGCCGCAAGGTCACCGACGGCTACTACTTCGCCCGGGTCAAGGGCCCGAGCGGCGCGTACCTCGCGCGGCTGGTGCTCGAGCGGCGCAAGGGCAAGTGGCATCCACGCCAGGACTTCTACCTGCGCGGCAGCTGCGGGCCGCTCGTCTCGGCCAAGTACCAGCGGCCGGTGTTCGGCGGCCGCCAGGTCTACCCGCTGCGCTTCAGCTACCGGCTCAAGAGCGCGGCCAGGGTGCGGCTGGTCTTCCGGCGCGGCAACAAGGTCGTCCGCTCCTACGGCACGCACGGTCGCAAGGGCAATCACACCTACCGGATCCGGATCAAGGCCAAGAGCCTGCCCAAGGGCCTCTACGTCGCGACGCTGCGCGTCGGCAGCGGCAAGGGCACGGTCACGACGAGCTTCGCGAGCCGCCGGATCTGATCAGGCCAGGACGGCGGCGCGCTCGGCGCGGGGGTGCGCGCTCGTGGCGAGCGCGAACTCCGGCGGCGCGACCGCCATGTAGCGCGCGAAGAAGCGGTCGAGCAGCCGGCGGTTGCACAGCGCGCGGATGATCACGCGCAGCAGCCGCTCGCGCGGCACGATGCTGCCGACGAGGTCCTGCGAGCGCTTGAGCAGCCGGAAGGCCCGCTCGTGCGCGTCGGAGAAGGCGGCGTAGCGCGCCAGCGCCTCCTCGCGCGTGTGGCGGCCCTCGACGACGGCCCGCAGCTCGCGGCCGCAGGCCAGCCCGAAGTACAGCGCGGTGCGGATGCCCTCGGCGGTCGCCGGGAGGCAGTGCCCGGCGCTGTCGCCGGCGAAGAACACGCCGTCCTCGACGGCGGGGCGCAGGGCGTGGGGGATCCAGTTGCCCTGAAAGCCCTCCGGGGCCACGCCGAGGTCGGCGCTGAGCGCGACCGTCGGGTCCTTGACGTGGTAGCGCGGGTCGAACGAGCCCACGCCGACTCGGACCTCGTCGCGGGCGGGGAAGCTCCAGCCGTAGCCCGCGGGGACGTAGCGCTGGTCGAGATAGAGCGCGAGGTCGGGGCTCGTGCCGCCGGGGTGGACCTCAAGGCCGCGCGAGAGCGTCGCCTCGGGCGGCTGCACGCGGGCGCCGCCGAGGGTGCCCAGCTCGCGGCGCCAACCGAGCGCGTCGACGACCAGCGGCGCGGTGAGCTCGCCGCGGTCGGTGACCACGACGTGGTCGGGCCCCTCGCCGCGGCGGATGCCCTCGACCTTGGCGGTCTCGAACGTGAAGTCGCCCTGAGCGGCCAGCAGCTCGCACAGCCGGCGGTAGTCGAACGTGCTGAAGGTGTACGGCATGGGCCACGTGACGCTGCGGCGCGGCGCGTGCACCACGAGCTCGCCGAAGGTCTGCAGGATCGCGTCGCCGAGGCCCAGGTTCTCGAGCCACGCGGTGGGGGCGGCGCAGGCGCTCGTCTGGCGCTCGCCGATCTCGTAGCGGTCGATGACGAGCACGGCGGCGCCGCTGCCGGACAGCTCCCGCGCGGCGGCCAGGCCGGCGAAGCTCGCGCCGCAGATCAGCACGTCGTAGCGGCCCGTCAGCGGGGTCCGCTCGGCGCCTCTCTTCGTCGCGCGGACGGGCATGCGGCAAGCCTAGAACCACTAGGCTGATCGGTTCCTATGACATTGACCACTGAACCTACGACTGACGCCCCTGAAGCCAAGATCGTCGAAGGCAGCGACGGCCTGCTGCTCGAGATCAACGGCCAGATCGTCCCCAACTACGACGCCACCTTCACGGATTTCGAGGAGGGCGAGGTCGTCACCGGCCGCGTCGTCCGGATCGACAACGACGAGGTCCTCGTCGACATCGGTTACAAGAGCGAGGGGGTCATCCCCTCCAACGAGCTTTCCATCCGGAAGTCGGTCGACCCGCATGACGAGGTCGAGATGGGCGAGGAGGTCGACGCGCTGGTCCTCACCAAGGAGGACCAGGACGGCCGGCTCATCATGTCCAAGAAGCGCGCCCGCTTCGAGAAGGCATGGCGGCGCATCGAGGCGGCGGCCGAGAGCGGCGAGCCCGTCGAGGGCACGGTCATCGAAGTGGTCAAGGGCGGCCTGATCATCGACCTCGGCGTGCGCGGCTTCCTGCCCGCGTCGCTGGTCGACATCCGCCGCGTGCCGAACCTCGACGAGTACCTGGGCCAGAACATCCAGTGCAAGGTCATCGAGCTCAATCGATCG
>JBJMLA010000033.1:0-2853 GCA_045805505.1 Solirubrobacteraceae bacterium | reverse complement strand
CCAATCCATGACCCATGGTTCATGGAAATGGACGTTCAGATGGACATCATGGGACGACTTTCGAACCCTGGGGTCGTTGCGTTGTCAGTGCTCGCCGGCCCAGAGCGAGGCGGTCGTGGTCAGCGCCTGGGCGATCCCGCGTCCGCGAGCGGCCACGGAGAGATACGCCTTGCCGATCGGTGCGCCATCGGCGCGCGCGAGATAACGCTGACCGGGCGCGAGCCCCGGGGCCCAGTATCGATGGAGCTCCGCCACAAGAGCCTGCTCGTCCTCCGGGATCTCCCAGTAGTCCATCGCGAGGGCGATGTAGTCCTCCAGCCCGGTGCCATCCACGACCGCCTCGACGGTCACCCCGTCCGGGAGGGCAGGCCCTGATGCCGTCCAATCGCTCAGCTCCAGCGACATGCAGGTCATCTGCTCGACGACCCCAAGGCCGTGCTCGCGCAGCCGCTGCGAAAGATCGGCGGGCGTTGCGCTGGGGCCCACCGCCCAGAAACACTGAGCGTCCCGCTCGCGGATCCGATCGACGAGGGCGGCTATGCCCGCGTCCGCCTGCGCCCCGTCCGGGAGACGTGTTCGGACCACGCCGTTGTACGGCAGGTGATTGATCGCCGATTCGAACCAGACCAGGCCGTCCTGCTCGTGTACCTCGCCCCTCGGCCATTGTCCGACGAACTGTGACCACAGCGCGACGATGGCCTCCTCGATCTCCCAGACGACGTTGCGTCTCAGGTCGGCGCCGAGATCAAGCGGTGAGCCGGGCAGGAGTCCTACCCGCAGTGGTAGGCAGCAGTTCCTCGACCGCGTCCGCGGCCGCCGCGGCTCCGCCCGCCGCGGTGAAGCCGCGCGCAACGCGCGCGGCGCCGGGTCGCTTAGCCATCGCCCCGCGCACGGCAGAGCGCAGGCGTTCGGGATTGAGCCGCTTGTGGTGCAGCCTGGTGCCGGCATCCGCCAGCACGACCCGGCGCGCGACGTCGAATTGATCGCGGCAGAAGGGGACGACGCACACCGGAACGCCGGCGGCAAGCGTCCGCTGCGTGGTGCCTTGGCCGCCATGGGAAATCACGCACGCGGCGCGGGCGATGATCGGCCCATGGGGCAGGAATTGCTCGACACGCGCGTTGGGCGGAACCGAGAACTGCCGGGGATCGGTCGCCGCGGTCGTGGCCACCAGCGCCACGTCCTCCCGGGCGAATGCCTCGAGTGCTGTGGCGATCAGCCGCTCGTCGGCCTGATAGGCCGTCGATGCCGTGACCAGCACGATCGGGCGCGACTCCGAGGCGAGCCACGACGGCGCGTCGGCCGGAGGTTCCCAGGTGCCCGGCCCGACGAGCCGGACGGAAGCGGGCCAATCGCTGCGGGGGTACTCGTAAGGCTCCGCGGTGAAGAGGATCAGACGGTCGGCCTTCAGCCACTGCTCGTCGTACACAGCGATGGGGGTGAGCCCGAGGGTGGCCCGGATCTCGTTGCGGGCCCCGACCTGCGACGCCAGGAGACGGTCCACGTACCACATCAGCATCCGGTCGCGGAGGCGCCCAGGCCGTCCGCGGGCGGGCGCCAGGCCGGGGCCGAACGGCGGCACATCCTTGGAGCGGAACGCAGGTGGGTAGGGGCAGTACGACGCCCATGGCAGGCCGGAGGCCTCGGCGGCGTAGGCCGCGCCCTCGGTCTGGATGTCGATGACCAGCGCGTCGGGCTCGACCTCTTTCATGGCGCGGCCAAGGTCGGGGATCTCGAGCTCGGCTCGCTGTCGGTAGAACTCGACAACCCGTCGCTGGGCCTCGGCCTGCGAGCGGGCCTGCCAATCGTGCAGCTCGATCGCCTCGATGGCAGGGTCGACCGCCGCCGTGCGCAGACCGAGCCGGCCGAGCGTCTCCACGTCCGCTGCCGACGTCCGCAGGTGCACCTCGTGTCCGCGGCGCTGGAGTTCGAGGAGCATCCCCGCAGCCGGGAAGACGTGTCCCGGGGTCGGGGAGTTGTAGGCCAGGATCCGTGCCATCAGTCCGTTCCTCTCGAGCTAGTGACCATCTCGGCCACGATCTGCTCGGCCTCGCGGCGACCGAGTCCCATTTCCCGTCGAAGCAGCTTCCAGACGAGGAGGTCGGTGGCGACCACCAAAGCGACGAGCCTTCGCTCTCGCTGTGCACCGGACAGGCCGTCGAGCAACGGGCCCAGCGTGCGCTCCACCCACCCGCGGTGCCAGAGGCGCCCGGCCTCCGCCATCTCATGGACAGCGGGGATGCGCTCCTCCTGGGCAAGCAGACGCAGCACGGCATCACCGTCGGCGTCGTAAGAGTCGTAGAGCACCCGCACGGCCGCGCGGACGTCGCCGACGGGAGCGTGGTCACGGCGCGTGCCCTCCGGCGTCATCCGCCTGCCCCAGGCCGCGACGAACAGCGCGTCCTTGGTCTTGAAGTGAGCGTGAAGCGTCTGCGCCGACACCTTCGCGTCCCCGGCCACCTTCGACAGACGCACGTCGTCGAAGGGCAGTTCTGAGAAGTGCCGCCACGCCGACGCAAGCAGCCGCTCGCGTGTTGCCGACGCCGCCTCCGCTCGTGCGACCATCCGGTACTGGCGCTTGTCTGAAGCGGCGGAGGACATTTCGCTTGTCTTAGACTAAAGCGAAACTTGCTCGGAGTCAACGTGTCCGGAGCCCCGCCCCAAAACGCGAAAAGCCGCTCGGCTGAGCGGCTTTTCGGAAGGGATGGAGACGATTGGTGAGGTTCGTGCGAAAAAGCCCGACGCTGCGGCGCGAACATCACTGACCGCTACCCGTTTGCGACCCCATCACCCGGTCGGTTAGCACTGTCACGCTCGGCGAGTACGCGCGCTTGAGCCGTTCGCGCGCCGCAT